>NZ_CP020773.1:1266557-1899836 GCF_002101335.1 Staphylococcus lutrae
GTTTTTATTCTTATATTTATCAGCCAACGTCTTATTCTTAAATTCTACTTTAACCCTATCGTAATTCCCTAATACAGTGTCTTGGATGGAATAAATAAGATCTGAAGAGAAAAGTTGATCGTATGATCTAACATTAGTGCCCTGAACATAATGACTATCATATAAATATTGCATGTTCTGCATGAGCCCAGTAAATTGACTAGACTTATTTAATTGTGTTGGAGTAGGGTCTGGTTGACTTTCTGCTTTTATCACATTAGAACCTGTTAGTACACTCTGGAATACGCCACTAAACAGTAACAATAGTGCAATGACTAAAAATTTTTTAAACTTTCCATTCATTTTAAAAACCTCCTTATAATATATTTTATTATAATAGAATTATAACATTTATGTTTAAATATAGTTAGATTTAACTAATTGGTGTTAATATAATCTCAAAAACACTATTATGAAAATAGATTTACAATAATTTTTTATTAAAAACTTAGTGAAGGTTTCCTAGAAATATGAATCGCTATGAAAGAAATCCATTTATAGGCGTGTCAGTGAAGGCAAGAAAAAACTACGATCATAGTATAGCTTAAAAAGAAAGCCATCCAATTAGTGAAATCAGGAAGACGTGCCTCATGTAAATGGCGGTTATAAAATATATAATCATGTCTTAATTCAATCTTCGATCGGAGGTTATTTGATTGAGACATGACATTTATGAAGGAGTGCTATTTTACATTATGAAAGGTATTAAACCAAATTATGCGGAGCTTGGTCGACAATATAATTGTGATCCAAGAACAGTTAAAAAATATTATGAAGCAGGAAAAGAAAATGAATTAGAACGATTGAAGAAAAGACAACAAACTAAGAAAGCATCAAAACTAGATCTATTCAAAGAAATTATTGATGAAAAAATTGAATTAGGATGTACTGCTATGGCTATTTTTAAATACATAGAGAAAAAAGGATATGAAGGCAAATATACTATTTTACGAGAATACTGTAAAAATAAAAAACAAAATGAGACTAAAAAAGCAACTATACGAGTAGAAACAAATCCCGGTATAGCTGCTCAAGTAGACTGGAAAGAAGATATGATGATGCATGATAAGTTTGGCAGAACTTCCCAATTCAACATCTTTCTTTACGTTCTACACTATTCAAAAATGAAGTATATCACATTAACTTGGGATAGAAAACAAGATACCTTATTTGAATGTCTAAAAGAAGCTTTTGAATACACCGAAGGCGTTCCAAAAGAAATCTGGTTCGATAATATGAGAACTGTAGTTGATCGACCAAGAACACAATATAAAAAAGTCGTTTTTAATAATATATTTTATCAATTTAGTAAGGATGCCAACTTTGAACCTATTGCTTGTAGACCCTATCGTCCTCAAACAAAAGGGTCTGTTGAATCATTAGCTAAATTTGTTGAACAACGTTTAAGACCATACGATTATGAATTTTATGATGCTGTCGAACTTATTGGGTTAGTAAATGATTTATGTCATGAATTGAATCACTTAGAAATTTCACAAGCAACAGAACAACGACCTATAGACGTTTTCAATTTTGAAGAAAAAGAACATTTAAATTCTTTTAATGCAAAGTTACTAGATACTTACATCGAAGATGAATGTATAAGAATCGTTTCTAAAGAATCGATGATTAACTTTAGAAAATGTAAATACTCGGTACCTACTAAATACATTGGTGAAGAAGTACAAGTTAAATTCAATAACTCTACTGATGAATTGCTGATTTATTTTGATGGCGAGTTAATAAGAAGGCATAATCTATCCGAAAGAAAATTTAATTATATCGTTGAAGATATGAGTGAAATATTAAAATCAGATGTATTTAAACATAAGGATGATGAAGAAATTCTTACATATATAGAAAATTCATTATTACTGTATGACGAAATTTAGGAGGACTTCAGATGAATACGAATCATCAAAAATTACTCAATAACTTTGAGATATTAAAACTAAAAAAATTCAAAGATTATTATCCAAACTATATTGAATTACTTTCTAAAAATGAGAAATCTTTAACTGAAATATTGATTGATTTAACGGAAAAAGAAAAAGAAATAGAATATCAATCAGAATTAAAATTTAAACGTGCTGTGAATTCAGCACGTTTCCCTAAAATAAAATATTTACATGATTTTGATTTCATGTTTCAACCTAGTATAAATCAACAAGAAATTCTCACATTAAAATCCATGCATTTTTTAGAGGATAGTATAAATATTTGTTTTTTAGGTAACAGTGGTGTTGGTAAAACGCACCTGGCAATCTCATTAGGAATAGAGGCATGTAAACAAAATATAAAGACTAGATTCTATACTTTCAAAGAATTAATAGACTTATTAACTGTCTCGGATTCCAAAGGAATCATCAATAAAACATTAAAACAATTAAGCAGAATAGAGTTACTTATCATTGATGAAATTGGTTATTCTCCCATCACTAAAGAACAAGCTGATTTATTCTATCAGTTAATGTCGCTAAGATATGAAATGAAATCAACAATAATTACGACTAATATTCCGTTTTCTAGTTGGGGTGAGTCATTTAGTAATAAGATTGCATCAGCAGCTATAATTGATCGATTAATTCACCACTCTAAAGTATTTAAAATTACTGGAGAATCTTATCGATTAAAAGATTATAAAAACGAAAAATCCTTAAATATGAGACAATCTTAAACCGCTAAAAAACGACATTTTCAAACCGCCAAAAAACATCATTTTTAAACCGCTATTGACAGTTTTTTAACATTCTTGTTTTCTTTCAAATTTTTTCACCTTTTTTTCTGTAAGCACAATGATTAAAATTATTATTATGAAGTAAATCACAGCCTGTAAAATAATTGAGGTTTCATTTGGGAAATTCAAAATATCATATATAATCCATATACTACCTATAAATAGCACAAAAAAATGGACTTTTATGAATATTTTTTTAAAAGCTTTTTGAGAAAAGTCCCAAATAGTTTTAGATTTCATAGACGTAGGAGTTCTATAGCCTAAAAAATAATTCGGCTTATTACCTACTTCATGTTTTTGTGCAGATAAAACTAGATAAACAATAATTAAAGATATTATGCCTAGTCCTATTAGTAACATAACTACACCCCTTTTTTATAATTTATGATTATAAAATCATAAATATATTATAAAATATATGTGTCGAAATATATATATATTCCTAAGTGTAGATTTTTATGCCTAAGTGTTTTACGCTTATACTCTTGCTACCCATTAGGAGTACTATTGTCTACTATATTGTGTTTATACACTATTCGACGAAAGTAATTTAATTGTTTATTCTTTATGTCCAGCTACTAAGCCTTTACGCTCCAGAAGCGTTTCACTTTTGGTTAAACTAGTTGCTCTCATAACTATTGGGTTGGTGTACGATTTCTTGACACAAATCCATAAACATCCATTGATTTTTTAGTGTTTGACTCGCTATATCATTCGGTATTGGCATGCCAAACAAAAGTATATTTATTCGTATTTTCTTCAATTTTCGTACCATCTATATAGATAACATCTTCTTCAATTAAGTTTTGAGAAACAAGAAAAGATCTAAAGATTACAAAACATTCTTTAATTAGTTTATTAGTATACGGGTTAGCACGAAAGCAATTGATAGTACGATAAGAAGGTTGTTGTTCTTGAGCAAGCCACATAAATCTCAAGCTGTCTTTTAATGCAAATTCAATTTTTCGTCCAGAAAAAATTGAATTACCATATTTATACAAAATGATTTTAAGCATCATTAAAAGATTGTGAGAAGGTGCACCACGATATTGTTTAAATTCGTCGAAGACGACATCAGGTATTTATTCAACCAAATCGTCTCAATAGCGGTTTGAAAATGTCGTTTTTTAGGATAGTAAAACATATTATCTTTTAATATTCTCCCCAAACATAAACAAAAAGCCAATCATTAAAAATAAGCTTCTTCGCAATTATTTGTGTTTCAAAAGTCGCACACTTCCTAAAAAAATTTATAATGCAAATTAAATTTCTTCATTGCTGTATAATGTCTTTTCAAAAGCGATATCAGGATTAGTCGCTTCATTCAATTTCAACCAATGCTTAAAATCACCTTGATAAACGATTTTTCCTTTGTTAAGAAAAATAAGATTCACATCAATATGTTGTAAATCTTGTAATTGATGCGTTGAGATTAAACATTGCTTGCCATGACGAATGATATCTTCAATTCTTTTCATTATTAATTTTCTAGATAAAGGATCCACACCGCTAGTGGGCTCATCCAAAAGATATATCTCTTTTGGTATTCTTGAAAATAATTGCAGGTACAACCACTTTCGCTCCCCGACAGACATATCCCCCATTTTCATATTTAGTAAATGTTGATATTTATTGATCTCATCGCTGGTAAACTTTGAAAAAATCTCTTCATCAAAATATTCCGATTCATTCTTGGGTAACAAGCCACGAATCAAATTTTTTATATCTTTACCTTTATTAGAAGGTGCAAAGAAGATGTTCTGTGTCATATATAAAATGTCTTTGCTTTTTGGCAAGTTATGTTCAAAGTCAGCCTTCAAACTTTGTGTAATACAGTCTAATAGCGTTGTTTTACCCGAACCATTTTCACCAATCAGTACATTTAAAACACCAGGTTTAATAATAAAATCGACGTCTTTCAATATATAGTTGTTACTTTTTTTGTATTTATATTTTAAGTTTTTAATGTAATACACAGTATCACCTATCTCATTGTTTTAGAATTTATATTTATATATTTCATGCAAAGTAAACCAATCACAATATACAGAACATAAAAAAACAACGGCGTTATCAAATGCACAAATGAAATAAAATTGTCATAACTTAATAAATTTCTCGAAATTTCATTAAATAAATACAATGGGTTTAACCATTCTAACCCATAAAATTGATTATCTGTTCGAGAATTAATATAGAACAAAAAGATCGTTAATATGTTGACGATAGTCGTCAAAGTATCAACTTTAACTGGAATAAAAGCTAAAACTAAGAAGAAAAATGATATTGGCACACATAGAACAATAAAAATTAATGTGGTAAAAATGAGTTTAGTCGTTAACACATGCAATAGTGAGCCCACAGTTAAGTTGAAAACTAATATTGAAATTAAAGATAGTAAACACTGAGATAAAATGATAGCAAGTATAAAGGGAAACTTTTGTCCAGTTATCATTACAAAAGTTTTCAATAACCCATCTTCTCTTATTCGTGATATTTGCATACCTATCCCATTAATAAAAGTTATTGCCACAATAAACGCCCAAAATGAAACAATTAAATATTGTTTCTCTATTTCTGTGTATGAAGATGATCCATTTGGATAATAACTAATGATGGCTAATATGATAGGCAATACAATTGTCCATATCATCGTTATTTTATCTTTCAAAAGCATTTTTATATAAAAAACAAAAAAAGATTTTGTTTGGCTCATCCCTGAAACTCCCCCTTCTTTTGGTTTATATATTACCCAATTTTACCCCTATTGAAAATGCCCAAGCATTCATTAAAGCTTCTAATATCTCTTGAAAACCATAATGTTCACCGTTTATCTCAATACGATTCACTACACCTTTTGTAAACATGCGAGATTTTGAAAGTCAGAATAATTGTACCTCTCAAAATGGGATGTAACAAAAAATATGTAAGCTTTTTCAGATGCAGCACTCTTCCATAAAATTAATATTATTATAACTCATTTATATCAATTTACTATATTTATTCATTATTTTAACATCAAAACATTTCTTTATACAAAATATAGAACACTGTGTTTTATGATTTAAAAAAGAAAATTAAAGCCTGATGTATAGACATTACAACAATTGGATTTATGTTTTTCAAGTATATTTGTGTTTTACAGCAACTTGTAATATTTATCATAAAAGCAAGAAAATAGCAAAAGAGAGAAGGTTGCCTATCTTTCAGACGCCAAATTGACTTGGAGAAGAAGATTAGCAAAATGGCATTGTTTTCGTTCATATTATTGTACCTGTTATCACAGAGTCTACCTATTGTGTACTTTTCATTTTAGTTAAATAAGCAACATTAGCCAGCACCGTAACCATCCTAAGATTAGCTGTGAAGAAGTTTATGACGATAGATTTCTTCACAGCTATTTGTGTACCAGGCATGGATCACACCTTGACGGGCTCACAAAAAAAGGACTAAGCAACAAAAAATCATCACTTAGTACCATATCTCTTCACTAACCGACGTTGGAAAAGAGCCGTTTTATCTGTACTTGCTGGCGTGATTGCTAGTTACATTAGTAAGTGTTTAGATACGTCAGATGAGTAAGCAAAACCCCCACAAAGCTTGGACGGCTGTGGGGGATGCTATGACGTACAGTAATAACACTTGTTGCTTAAAGTATAAGCCTTTTTTACAATTTATAAAATTCTTGATTTAGCATGTTATAAATTATTTTTATGAAAAGATAAAGAATAAGAATACACTAAAGATGACTAAGTTGATTGGGATTATGCTAACCATCATTTTTTTAGCTTTTTCTTGCAAACCATATTTTTTGTTTAAAGCTATTTCAGTACTTAAAGTGCTTAATAATATGACAAAACTCATAATAATATAAAGTATAATGTTTTTAGAATAAAAAGAAGTTACACTGATGGAAAATATGGTTAATATTGTTAGGAATATTAGCGTGAAATAGTAGTCATTTATGGTTTTTTTATCTAACATAGTGTTGAACCTCCAGCATATGCTATTGCCATTCCTGTACCTACTGCCCAACCTACTGGTCCTGATACACCTAATAAAACTCCAGCTCCTGTTACTGCTGCAGTATGAGCTACACCAGTCCATGTGATGGCAGTAGAACATTTAGATCTGAATGCTATATTTTGTTGCGAATTTTGTTCTTTTATTTGATTATTAAAATTTTGTAAATCTTTTTTAGCTTTTTCTCCTTTTGTTCCTGAAATGGCGTCATTATAATTTTTGACATAGTTTTTGATTTCTGAGATTGATATTTTAACATTTGTTTGTTTTAACTCTTTCTCTAAATTACTTTCGTTGATTATTACAAGATGTCCTTCGTGATTTTTTTCTAAGTTATTTGCTATTATGTTAGCTATTTGATTGTCGATTTCAACTTTGTCTTCTTTTGCTTCTACTTTTGAATGATTTTGATTTAATTCTGTTTCTAATGGAGTTAGAATTATACCTCCTATGATTGTTAAACTAGTTGCTACTTTTAGTAATTTTGTCTTTGGCATAAGAATCACCTTTTTGTCAATTAATCTGTTTTTTATACTTTATCCTTTCTTGATGTATAATAAACAATATATTTGGGTTTTATAGGCTTTAGAAACGAGTTGAAAATGAGTTTCTTCTTGTCTTGATACTATTAGAAATAATGTTCTTTTTTAAACATGTATTAATCCTTGATATAATAGGATTTTTCTTTGTTTTTGAGCGTGAAAGAAAAAATTGACATAAAAAAGCCTTTAGGAATCTTAGCAACAAGAGGAAGTGGAGATAATGACAGCAAGAGATAATTATAAAACACAGTAATTTGTTAATTTAAGCACGCTTTTATGCCGAGAAAATCCATTGATGTTGAGAGACACCCTTAACTAAACTTGTAGACGAATGTCGGCATAGCGTGAGCTTATTAAGTCGACAAGTTTTGGTTTTGTTTAGGGTGTGGAGACTCAACGTCAATGGAAGAATTGGAATAAAGCAACAAGATAATAAATTATTGCTTGTTACTCTTAGAGCCAGTATGGATTAGACCAATTTGAAAGATAGTGTTATATTATTATTAAATTAATAATACTGGATTATTCCAAAGATGATTATTAAATTTATAAAACAGTATTTCCGTTATAAAAATAAACAACGACAAACCCTATAATTTTATCAAAAAACAATTTAAAAAATACTATTTACTACAATTTATCATATTTTTTATTGCTATTTCTACATTTTTCAACTGGATATTTTATTGCATTCTTTTCTAGTTTCCGCGCTATAATATCATTCACATTAAACCCTAAGTTATCTGCAAGCATGTAGCTGTAGATAAGTACATCTGCTAGCTCTTCTGCAAGCCTTTCTTGTTTACTATGGATAACTTCTTCTGAGGTTTTCCATTGAAATAGTTCCAGTAATTCAGCCGCTTCTAATGATATCGATAATGCTAAATCTTTTTCATTATGATACTGACGCCAATTTCTCTCGTCTCTAAAATGATTTATTTTTTTTATTATCTCTTGCATCTCATTCAACTTCATCCTATCCTTTCGCAGCTTTTTTTAATGCTTCGCGCAAAGCTTCATCTACGGCATAAATATAAAGTCCGTTAACACCTCTTGTTAGTAATACATTCAGCTCATTTTTCAAGAGCATTTCTGAATAGTTTTCTTTAGTACCATCCGAAAGTTTTCTATTTTGCGTTGCTTTTTTATTCTCACTACTGTCTTTGTCAAAAACAATCTTGCCATCCCTATACTTTACAGAAGGCCCTATGATAACCCCTGCATAATTTAAATCTATCCCCTGAACAGTAAATGTAGATCCGACTTCATCGATTGTGTTTGTTCTCTCAATCCACGGTAGTTTTCCTTCTCCTTTAATGGGCTTAACCTGTTTATTCCAAGGCATAGCCCAATCACCTATCTTTACATTCCAATACTTAGAATCTTTTGGATTTTTGTTGGCGTTAAACTCCCAGTCAAAAGTAGCAATCATTCTAGATATGCCAGATTCAGTATGACTTGCCTTTTTTCGAATTTCTTGTTCTAGAAGGTAAGGAGAATCAAAAATTTTAATATCATATCCCTTGGAATCGTTCGGAATCGGATCAATCACTTGATTATCAATTAAACCTCTAATCCAATTAATCGTTTCAATGCTGCTGTTGATTCTCATTTGATTCTTCAATTGAATTAAGTTGCCATTTTGATAAACCTTACTTACTAAAGTATCTAACGTGTCAAACTCCCAAATTTGTTCACGGCTTAAAATTTGTTTTCTATCAAATACAGTAACTACAACTTTTGCTCGTTGTAACAAGTCCTTTAAATGTCCTTCTCCTTTATAAGACATTTTCCCTTGAGTAAGAAGGAGGTGGGCTTCATCAACAATAACAACATCAACCTCATCTTCAATCCTATGATTTAAAATAAAACTTGTTGGCTTATTAATCATTTTATTTGGATTGTCAGACAAGGCTAACTTTGAAGCGATTTTCCGATAAATCATTACATGCTCATCGTGATTGACTAAAAGATGTACATTAATGCTTTCTTCTCCATCTTTGTATCCATATTTTTTCAACTCATAAAAAAGGCTACTCATCAAAACCGTTTTACCAGACCCGGCCTCTCCTTCTACCATTATTAACTGACCTACTTCTTCTTTTTGTAATGCATGTTCAATCTTTTGTAAAATCGAATCTTTGGCAGTAATCTGTTCATCTGTTAATTTATGGAACGGTGAAGCTTTAAAAATCGCTGAATCTCTAACTATACTTTCAATGGGGAAAAGTTGATGGTCTCTTTTATGTAACTCCTTCCAAACTTCTGAAAAAATATCGTCTAATTTATCTGAAGTAAAATATTCATTTTGTTGATTTGTTCGACTATTATGTATTTTATTAACCGATTCAACACTTGATAAATATTGCATTAATCTATTTTCTATATCTAAGGTTAAAGATTTATTAAAAAACTTATGTCCTATCACGTACACAGATGACGTACGAGAATTAGAGAGTGCTAACCACTGAGTCGCTTCTTTACTCAAATGTTGTCTCGTTCTACTCTGGATATTATTTGTCTCACCTACATATACATCAAAATAATTACTTCTATTTTTATCATTGATGATATAGACTGTCGGATATCGTAATAAATATTTAGAATTAGCAGTCACTTCCCATTCACTAACTACTTGTTTAAGATATTCCATATCATAATTAATTTTTTCAATCTTTAAATCGTTAGCCATTGTTCCCACCCATTTATCTATATATTAATTTTCAAAACCTAATCAGTAATCAAATTTCTTGTAGTTTTTAGCACAAACTATTCTTTTACAATTGCTTTCTAATAATACCTTCTCCAATCACTTATGATATGCTTCCCCACGCATAATTTTAAATGCACGATAGATTTGTTCCAATAAGATCACACGCATCATTTGGTGAGGAAATGTCATTTTGCTGAATGATAATGCAAAGTCACGGCGCTGCAATACCGCTTCATGCAATCCATTTGATCCTCCAATGATAAATGTAAAGTCACTTTCGCCTCGTGTCATTCGTTGATCCAATGTTTGTGCGAACGCTTCTGAACTCAATGTCTGACCCTCGATTTCCAGTGTGATGACTGTTGTTTGTCCTTTAATTTTGCTTAAAATCCGTTGCCCTTCTTTTTCTTTAACTTGTTCAATTTCTTTTGCGCTCATCGTTTCTGGTGCTTTTTCATCTGCAACTTCAATGATTTCAATTTTCGTGTAGGCACCTAAACGTTTGGCATATTCTGCAATGGCGAGTTTCCAATATTTTTCTTTTAGTTTTCCTACTGCCACAATTGTAATTTTCATATTGACCTCCTGTGTGAATTAAATCGAAGTTATCCACAAGTTATTCAGTTACCCACATTATCATCTCTATTATACCGCTTTTGTATAAAGTTTCTACCCAGAATTTCAAAATATAAGGCACTGTCTGTGCATAACTTTGTGGATATGTGGATAGTTTTGGGGATACTTCCAATATTAACATGTGGATTGTGAATAACATGTTATTTTTGTGTATAGCACTGGGGATAACTTTGTTTAGCTTTGTACTTTTATACACACTATTTCATCTAAACCGTATGCAAAAAGCGCTAAAGATGATCCTTTTCACCTCTAACGCTTACGTTTTATATTTATATCGTATAGATCGATGTCGGTTCGGCTTTATCTGTGTCACAAAGTCGGACATCGTTTACTGTATCAATATCATGGGCTTGTAATATTTGGGCAACACTCATACGCGCCAAATCTTTCATATTATTGTCTTGGGATAAATGAGACAAATAAATGCGCTTTGTTTGTCCTGTGATTACATCTGTCATCGCATGGGCTGCGTCTTCATTTGATACATGCCCCACATCACTTAAAATACGTTGCTTCGTCTTCCATGGATACCCACACATTCGCAACATGTCGACATCATGATTGCTTTCAAACATGAAGGCATCACTCCCACGAATCATCCCTTTCATGCGGTCAGACACGTAACCTGTATCGGTAATCATTGTGAACTTTTTATAGTTATTATGAAAAATATAAAACTGCGGATCGATTGCGTCATGCGACACATTAAACGATTCTATATCAAAACCCGCAATAGATTTCGTCTCATATGGATTAAAGATAAATTTTTGATCACTTGGGATGTTTGGATCTTTCTTATCAATACGCGTCCATGTTTTTTCATTGGCATAAATCGGTAAACCGTATTTCCGGGCAAGTACTCCTATCCCTTTGATATGATCACTATGTTCATGTGTCACAAGGATACCACTCAAATCAGAAATTTTCCGGTCGATTTGATCGAAAAGTGCCTCCATTTTTTTGCCTGTCAGTCCTACGTCGACCAACAGACTTCCTTTATCACTCTCTACATAAGTCGCATTGCCGGTACTACCGCTTGCGAGCACACTCATTCGTATCAAGAGACCACCCTTTCTATTGTTCAATAATTTGTGGATTAGACGAAATGGCTTCCACATAATACGTATGGACACCCTCTTCATCTTTCACTTTAATCTCCCAGTTGGCTTGCAAGACTTGGATATTGGTCTCTTTAACCACTGTGTAATAACCGAGACGTATGTTAACGACTTCTTGGTCATGCTTTAAGTATTGATTATAATAAAGTGCTTCAATTGCTTTATGTGCACTGATGACTTGTTTCGGTTCGTTATTCGGTCCTTTAGACGGTACGATATCTTCCATGGCAGATTGTTCATATGATTTAACATTATCATCTTTCACATCAAAAATCAGTTCTGCACGGTTGTTATTCATAATTGGAAAACCTTGATACGTCTGTTCGTATTTGATTTTATCATTATCCGTCTCATGATATTGATATTCTTGACCTTTATAAATATTTTGATCGATGTACGGTTTCAAATGTGATATCGGATCAATTTTGACATTCACACGCTCGCTCACTTCTTTGTCTAATGTATGTCCATTATTACGCGCCTCTGCTTTTGCGCTTTTTTCCGCTTCTTCTTTAAAGTCTTTAGAGCGTGTAGTAATCAACTGCATTTTAACGTGACGCGTGTCTGGCATATTTTTAGGTAACTTAATGTTTTCCTGTTCAAAATTGACGACATTATCTTGATCGGCGTCATTAATTTTTGACTTGTTGACTTTATCGTTATACACAAAAATCAAACAAAGATTCACGAGGAGAAACACGATGATGAACAATGTTTTTGCACGTTTCCAGTTCATGCCTGCTTCAACTCCCCATCATCATATTCGTACCACTCATTATCATATTTGACATACCATGTCGGTATAAACTGGCTTCCCTCTTGAATTTCAATCGTTTCTTCTTCACCTTTAAGCGGGCTCATACGATAACCTACGACCATCTGACTGACTTTTGAAAAATCCAACGTACTCTGACTCGCTAGGGCGGCACGTACCTCTTCGGCATCTGGTAACGCTTCTGGTTTTTCGCCGTTATCAATCGTTACATTCGTTTTCAACAATCCTCGACTGTATTCATATAAGCCACGTTCGCCCCATATGACACGAATTTCGTTCAATTGATTCGGATAAAAAATCGGTCGTCCATTGAGGAACATTTGATAAGTGAGCTCCCCTTGATCACGATCCGCTCTGAACAAACGAAAATCATCGGTAAAACCCCCATGTTTATTAATAAAATCAAAAGCTCTTGGCAGGCTCACATTCATATTACGTGTGCTGTGCTCATCTTCTGACAAATTGGTATAATCGTATGTTTCACGGTTCGCGTTGTAGTTGACCACGCCGGTGTTGTTATTATACGTGGTGTTCCCACTATTCGTCGTCCGCACAATCGGCGTATTATCAAATAATATCGCATTTAAATCTTCCACATTAATTCGATTAAAAATTGTACGATAGGACTTCAAATCTTTCGACTTTTTCAACGTATATAAGTACGTGGCTTTATTAATTGCACGACGATTTGTCACAATGTCGGTGTATGGTTCGAAACCTTTCATTTTTTGGATACGTTCTTGAATATTTTGCGCACTCAAATTCGTCACTAATTTAATGGCGCGTTGATGATTCGATTGCATCGCATATAACACAATATGTTGTGTGTTGTCTAAATCTAAAATAAGGCGATCGAAGTTGAAGTTGGTCGGTACTTTAGCAGGCATTTCAATGACATCATTTAAATACATAGACAGCGGGATGTCTGTCGGGTAGTCTAAAACAAGAAAATGATTGCTTAAATGACGCAATAAGACGACTTCATCATTTTGTATATCTTCTACTTCAGTAATACGATGTTTTTGAAATGCCGTCATCATGACGTTGACCTCTTTACCGGCCGGTTTTCCTTTAATATGTTCATTATCCACTTCTACCAATTGTAATGGTGTAATCACCTGATTCAACGATTTATCGTAACGCGTTCCAATCGCTTCCGTATCCTCTTTCGTATGCGTACTATCTGCATCGGTTAAATCAGGTGAAAAGTTCCAAATCATGACTGTGAGGACAATACTCAATAAGACAAGCAGTGCTAAGATGATAGACTTAATCAGTTCTCTAGTTCGCATCCCAGTCACCTTCCTCGATTTTTTCACAAGGGAGTGTGATGAAAATTGCTGTACCTTGACCTTCTACACTGTTCGCCCAAATACGTCCATGATGCGCCTCCACAATTTCTTTTGAGATTGCAAGGCCAAGACCTGTACCTCCCATTTTTCTCGTACGTGCTTTATCCACACGGAAAAAACGGTCGAATATTTTACTCACTTGATTAATCGGAATCCCAATCCCATTATCTTTAATTCGAATGGTTAAACGGCTATGCACAGGGTTGTGTTTCACGTGGAACTCCACGCGTTTTTCTCCCCGCGAATATTTCATCGCGTTCGTGATGACATTGTCGAATACTTGTGTCATTTTATCTGGATCAACCTCTGTAAAAATCGTCTCTCTCGGAATATCACGTACAAATATCGTATCTTTCGCAGCCATCTCATGTCGATTAATCATTTTATTGATAAACATATTAAAATCAATAATCTCTTTCGTAATCGGCTCAGATTTATTATCCATTTTAGAAAGATGTAATAAATCATTCACCAGACGAATCATTCGCTCGGTCTCTTCACGTGTCACCGTTAAAAATTGAGGTGCAATCGATTCATCACGCCATGCCCCTTCTTCCAATGCTTCAATATAGCTGTTCATCGATGTCAATGGCGTACGGAGTTCATGAGACACATTCGCCACAAACTCTCGACGTTCACGTTCGATTTGTTGTTGTTCTGTGACATCATGTAAAACGGCAATATACCCTGTCACAAAACCCGTTGCTTGCACAATCGTACTAAAATTCACACGTGCAATGATCCCTTCTTCTTCATTGATATCAAGCAATACACTTTCGTTATTTTCATTCAATTCCTCTAAAGAAAACTCGTCTTGTAAGTCAAGGACATCAAAAATAAAGTGCCCGGAGACTTCCTCTTTAGACTTACCTAACATTTTTAACGCCATATCATTAATAATCCGTATACGACCCCGCCGATCTGTCGCAATGACGCCGTCACTCATATGGGTAATGACCGAGTCCAAACGCCGCTTCTCACTCTCTGTATTGGCCTGTGCTTCTTGAACACGCTTTGACAAGTTGTTAAACGCGAGTGCCAGTTCACCAATTTCATCATTCCCATAGATTTTAACACGCTGGGTATAGTTCCCTTTAGACATCTCGACCGTTTGATTACGCATATCAGTAATCGGTCGGGTAATGGTACGCGCAATAAAGAAACCGAGAATGACTGTTATAATCAATGATATGCCTGTACCTACAATAAAGATTTGGTTAATATTGCTTAATTGGTCGTACACTTGATTAATGTTTGACTCAATGTAAATGTCACCAATCAAACCTTTCGCCGTGGTCACAGGGACGTTTTTCAACCATACACGCTGTTTACCTTCACCATAATCTTTCAACACCGTATCTGAATTTTCTTGTCCTAGCGAGAGTGCTTTTTGAATGGAATTTTCATTGGCTTTTTGGTTGATCATCGTTCGATTCGATTGCTTTGAAGTCGCAATAATAATTTGATCTTTATCGATAAAACGAATTTCAATCATTTCATTTCGATTCGCATATTCATTTAATAAATTTTGAATATCTTTTTGCGTATTACCTGAATCATTATCATCTGCGTATATTTTTTCAATACCTAACTCAATTTGTTTCGCATTTTGAGAGATGTTTGTCTTAAACGTCTCCGTCATTTCCTTTTCGAGACTATTGGTAAAGTACAAGCCAATAATTTGCATCCCGATAATAATCAACAAGACATATACAATGACGAGTTTTGTGTGAAGAGATTGAAATTGTTTTAACCACTTCATATCGGCCATCCTCTATTCATGTTGTTGCAGGAAATACCCTACACCTCGACGCGTCACAATGTAGTCTGGGTGAGACGGATCATCTTCAATTTTTTCACGCAAGCGACGAATCGTTACGTCTACTGTACGTACATCACCAAAATAATCATATCCCCAGACAGTTTGAAGTAAATGTTCACGCGTCATGACTTGTCCCATATGTTTCGATAAATAATGAAACAACTCAAATTCACGATGTGTCAAATCAATGTCTTCCCCGCGTTTTTTGATTGAGTAGGCATCTGGATAAATCACAATATCTTTAATTGCGATTTCATTTGTTTGCATATGATTTTCTTGGCTTGGTTGCGTATAGTGACGACGCAAGTTCGCTTTCACACGTGCAATCAACTCACGCGTACTAAACGGTTTTGTCACATAATCATCCGCACCCAGTTCAAGACCAAGCACTTTATCAATCTCAGAATCTTTGGCAGTCAGCATAATAATCGGCATTTCAAATTTTTTACGTACTTCACGGCAGACTTCCATTCCGTCTTGTCCAGGCAGCATAATGTCGAGTAATACAATGTCCGGTTCTTTTTCATAAATTAAATCTACCGCGTCATTGCCATCGTATGCGACAAACACTTCATACCCTTCCTTTTTTAAATTAAATTCCAATATATCTGCAATTGGTTTTTCATCATCGACTACGACTACTTTTCTTGCCATACTAATGACCCCATTTCTTAAATAAGTACATAATACGGTGCGAACTGGCACAATCCTATATCCTATAATGTATCACTAAAATTAGGCAAATTCTATCTATTTATCTTTATTTCCATAGGGTGGAACCCGTCGTACAATGGATGGTTACTTATCATGTGTGTCATTGTCATGAATCAATGAAAGTAAAGTAGCACAACATAATGGGGCGGAGGTAAGAAGGCAAAATTAATTTCGCGTAGAAATATAAAAAAATCCCTTTACATGTCTACGCTCATCGGCATGTAAAGGGATGACTAAAAGCTAGTGAATGTCGTGTTTACCACCAGAAACAAAAATTGCGAGTAACTGTTTAATGAAAGCAATGATTAATTTGAACATTGAAAACACCTCCTCTTGTCAATTTCAGTATAATCCTTACATTTCAAAATGGCGTTGCTTTGCTTACTTCATCATTATCATGCGTAAGCGTTAAAAGAAGATGACTGACCTTTCATTAAGGCAATCCTAACTGTTTAATATAGCGATTCGTCTGCTTGATAAAACGCAACGCAATGTATAAAGCCCCTCCGCATGCCGATATGTATCAGGCATGCAAAGGGGTGTCATTAAAGACTATTTAAAAGACATATGCTGTCTTATTTTTGAGCTGGTTTGTTACCAGAAACGAAAAGTGAGATTAAAGTTTTTACACCATCAATGATTGTGTATACCAATGAAAACACCTCCTCTCTTCACCCTTAGTATAACGTCTGCACTTAAAAAATGAGGATTTTTGCCCAAGTCAAATTTATAGTTCGCAATTGTTAAATATTTTCTTTCTATTTTCATCTAGGCATCACAAGTGTCTGAATTTTGAGTATTAAAAGAAAATAGCTTCAAACTTAAATATTAAGATACATTCTATACCGCAATCGTATGCATCCGCTGTTGTTAGAATGCTTTGTTCGGTTGCGGTTTTCCATTAAATGGTTTTGAGAGACTGAATGTGCGTAGGGTCATGCGCGTCATCATATCATGGCTATAAAAACCGTCAGACGTTAAGATCATAAAAATGAAAACACGTTTTTGTTTTTACATGCTATGTTTCCGAAGCCGGATGATTCATTAAATGATTATTAAACAACCTCCTATCCGGGCTTCCTTTGTTTTCTATTTTAAGTGCGTCGCTGTGAACATCCTCTAACCTGATGATGAAAGCAAGTCATCCGTCCATTAACTGTGTTACTCGTACCGGATGCAAAGAAAAAAGTCATTAAAATTCATATTACTGAATTTTAATGACTTTTACTGTTGGTTAGACCAAGAATGGGATTCTTGGGCCGCTATAGCGGTCCCGACGGGAATCGAACCCGCGATCTCCTGCGTGACAGGCAGGCGTGTTAAACCGCTCCACTACGGGACCATATTCATGGTGACTCCTACGGGACTCGAACCCGTGTTACCGCCGTGAAAGGGCGGTGTCTTAACCGCTTGACCAAGGAGCCGTTCTCAAACACAAGATTGATTATAGCACCCCCAAACAGGTTGACAAGATTTTTTTGAAAATTTTTTGTATAATTTTTCATAGAAAGCTTTTAGGAGGAACGTTTATGGAATTTCAAGAAGCGCCCACGGTCTCTTACAAACGAGAAAAGCCTAAAAAAACACGTCAATTTTTTAAACGGTTTTTCTTCATCACTTTAGGCGCAGTGCTTATGGGCGTAGCACTGGAACTATTTTTAGTACCGAATCATTTACTTGATGGTGGCATTGTTGGTATTTCAATTATTCTTTCTCATTTAACTGGGTTTAAGCTAGGGGTTTTTATTTTCATTCTGAACTTGCCCTTTTTCTTCTTAGGTTATAAACAAATTGGTAAAACTTTTGCGATTTCAACAATATATGCCATTTTTATTCTCTCCTTTGTCACAATCATTTTACATCCTGTTGATCCAGTGATTCATGACAAATTTTTAGTCACTATTTTTGGGGGTGCCATTCTTGGTATTGGTGTCGGTACGGTCTTGCGCTATGGAGGGTCATTAGACGGGACAGAAATCTTATCCATCCTTGTCCACTCAAAATTACCTTTTTCAGTCGGCGAAATCGTTATGTTTATTAATTTTTTCATTTTTGGTATTGCTGGCTTTGTTTTCACTTGGGATAGTGCTTTGTTTAGTGTCATTGCCTATTTTATCGCTTCTAAAATGATTGATACGGTATTGCTTGGCTTTGACGAATCAAAAGCCGTTTGGGTCATTAGCGATGCCTATAAAGATATTGGGGAAGCCATCAATTCTCGTCTCGGTCGTGGTGTCACTTATTTAAAAGGTGAGGGCGCATATACCGGGGAAGATAAGCGTGTTATTTTCTGCGTGATTACGCGTCTTGAAGAAGCCAAATTAAAAGACATTGTCATGGAAATCGATGCAAGTGCGTTTCTTTCTATCGGTAATGTTTCGGAAGTTCGTGGAGGAAACCATCGCAAGCGCGACATTCATTAAAACGTTAATGCACTTCATCTTGAATAGCAAAAAAAGCAGTCGAAGTTGAATGCTCGACTGCTTTTTATTTTAGGAACGTCACGAACATCTCAACATGTGTGTGCGCTCATTTATAGGTCAGTCTTCCGGTAGTGTTGCCGTTAGACTTACCGCACTGAAGTGTTTACCATAATTTCTCAACAATATTCGTCTGATTACGATCTGGACCTACTGAGAAGATTGAAATATGAACATGACATAATTCAGAAATGCGCTTTAGGTAACGACGTGCATTTACCGGTAACTCGTCTAAAGTTCTTACACCCGTAATATCTTCCGTCCAACCCGGTAACGTTTCAAAAATCGGTTTACAACGTTTTAAATTATTTAAGTTCGCTGGGTATTCCGTGATTTCCTTACCATCTAGCTCATATGCCGTACAAATCTTCACTTCGTCCAATCCTGTTAAAACATCGATTGAATTGATAGATAAGTCTGTGATACCACTCACACGTCGAGAATGACGCAATACAACAGAATCAAACCAACCTACGCGACGTGGACGTCCAGTTGTCGTACCATACTCACGCCCTACTTCACGGATATGGTGACCTTTCTCATCAAACAATTCTGTTGGGAATGGGCCATCACCTACTCGCGATGTATATGCCTTACATACACCAACCACTTTTGATACATTTGTTGGACCTACACCAGCCCCGACAGTCACATTCCCAGCAACAGGATTACTTGATGTCACGAACGGATATGTTCCATGATCAATATCTAACATAACGCCTTGTGCACCTTCGAATAAAACGCGTTCTTCGGCTACAAATGCATCATCTAACACCTTAGCTGTATCCGTCACATAAGGTGCCAAACGCTGTCCAGCTGCATAATACGTTTCAAAAATCTCATCGAATGACGGTGCCGTTTGATTGAACATGCCTTGGAAGTAGTCATTTTTATATGCTAAGTTTTCTTTTAATCGTTGTTCGAAAACTTCTTTATCCAATAAATCAGCCATGCGAATTCCTATTCTTTGTGCTTTATCTACGTAAGCTGGGCCAATACCTTTTTTCGTCGTACCGATTTTATTATCACCACGACGCGCTTCTTCAAGTTCATCTTGTTGAATATGATAAGGTAGGATGACGTGTGCGCGGTTTGAGATGCGTAAATTATCTGTTGTAATACCTCGTTCATTTAAACCATCTAATTCTTTTAATAAAGCG
This sequence comes from Staphylococcus lutrae, assembly GCF_002101335.1. NCBI lineage: Bacteria > Bacillati > Bacillota > Bacilli > Caryophanales > Staphylococcaceae > Staphylococcus > Staphylococcus lutrae. The sequence continues at coordinate 1,286,669 of NZ_CP020773.1, forward strand.
ACTGGATCTACAACAACACCATTACCAATCACAGCGAGTTTATCCTTATAGAAAATACCAGATGGCACTAAATGTAATTTATATGTTTCTCCATCGAATTTTATCGTATGGCCTGCATTATTACCACCTGAAAAACGTGTGATCACATCTGCTTGTTCCGCTAAAAAGTCTGTAATTTTACCTTTACCTTCGTCTCCCCATTGTGTCCCAACTACTACGATTGATGACATAAGAGCACCTCCAAGTTTTCTCGATTAACCAAACTGTATTTTACCAGTATCACACTATGAATGCAAATCAAAAAACGAACATTAAAAAATCAAACCGGACGCCACTTTATATCTATCATAAAAATAGCGCGGGCCTTAGAACCGCGTGTTTTACATAGTCTTTATTATGGTTTGTGTCATATTAAAAATCCTAACTTACAGCAATTTCAAAAAGTCAATACAGACTAAAAACCGTACATTAAAACATCGAAAGTTTAAAACGTACGGTTTCTGAGTGATTATTTTTATTTTTTCTTGTTATCCCATATCGGCATGTGCATAGTCAATATCTGTAAATTTATTATATTGCTTCATAAAATGCAGTTTAACTGTACCTGTGGGACCGTTCCTTTGCTTAGCAATAATGATTTCAATCTCACCGTTCTCATCATTTTTTTGTGGTTCAAATCCATGATCATCATCGTCATCTTGCTCACCGCGATTGTAGTAGTCATCACGATATAAAAATGCCACGATATCAGCATCTTGCTCAATCGAACCGGATTCACGAATATCACTCATCATCGGACGCTTATCTTGACGTTGTTCCACACCACGTGAAAGCTGACTCAATGCGATGACTGGGCACTCTAGTTCACGTGCAATGGCCTTTAGCGTACGCGAAATTTCTGATACTTCTTGTTGACGATTATCAGAAGCGCGCGAACCACTTCCTTGAATGAGCTGTAAATAGTCTATCACAATCATATCGAGGCCATGCTCTTGCTTTAATCGGCGACATTTAGAACGAATATCCGTGATTCGGATGCCCGGAGTATCGTCAATAAAAATTTTCGTTCGTGACAATTTCCCTACTGCTACCGTAAAGCGATTCCAATCCTCTTCTGTCATTGTCCCCGTACGTAATCGATTCGAATCGACATTTCCTGAACTACAAATCATACGCGTGGCTAACTGATCTGCGCCCATTTCCAGTGAAAAGATGCCTACTGTATAATGATCTTCATGTGTCGCGACTTTTTGAGCAATATTTAGTGCGAAGGCAGTCTTACCTACTGAAGGACGGGCAGCTAAAATGATTAAATCATTACGATTAAAACCCGCTGTCATCTGATCCAAATCACGATACCCTGTCGGAATCCCAGGAGTTTGACCGCTATTTTGATCAAGTTTTTCCGCATTATCATAAACTTGTCCTAATACGTCTCGAATATCTTTAAATCCATCGCTCGCACGTGCCGAAGAGAGTTCTAGAATGCGACGTTCTGCGTCACTGAGTACCGTGTCTAAATCCAGTTCATCATTGTATCCATCGTTAGCAATTTGGTCTGCAGTATGAATCAATTTGCGCTTTACCGCATTTTTGAAAACGACGTCCGTATAGTACTGAATGTTTCGCGTCGTTGGAACATTGGACGTAATCTCAGCAAGATATTGCGGTCCTCCTATTTCATTGACCACACCGTCTTGTGTCAGTCGATCCAAGACCGTCACAATATCAATGTCTTTCCCATCTTCATTCAGGTCCATCATCGCACGGAATATATGTTGATGCGCGCCACGATAAAAAGATTCAGGCAATAAAATCTCTTGTGTGGATGACATCAATTCTGGGTCTAAAAATATAGCCCCAAGTACAGATTGTTCCGCTTCATGACTGTGTGGCATTCGATTATGATCAAACATTTCATCCATGCCAATGACCTCCTCAATTTTATTCCATATACTTAACATATTCTATAATAATCTAGACGGTTTCACAATAACTGACCTCAACTGTCCATCTCAGCAATCACTGATTCGGACTGACACGATGCCATCCATCCATGACTTATGCCATCCATACAAAAGAGCCGGTGACACCAACCGCACCAGCTCTTAACAAACACTTATTGCTCTACCGTATGTACACGAATCGTTCCTTCAACATCTTTGTGCAGCTTAACAGGGACATTCGTATAACCTAACGCATGAATACCATGAGGTAAATCCATCTTACGCTTATCGAGTTTAATATCATGTTGTGACTTTAACGCCTCAACGATTTGTTTCGTACTAATAGAGCCGAATAATTTTCCGCCCTCACCTGATTTTGCCTTTACGACAACTTCTAGTTCGGCCAATCGCGCTTTCAACGCTTTTGCTTCTTCAAGCACTTGTTGTTTATCCTTTTCAATGCGCTTGTTTTTTTGCTCCAACTGTTTCAAATTACCAGGTGTTGCTTCCACAGCATAACCATTTTTAATTAAAAAGTTATTCGCATAGCCCACAGGGACCTCTTTCACTTCACCTTGTTTTCCTTTACCTTTCACATCTTGTGTAAAAATTACTTTCATGATTCGTCACTCCTATCCAATTGTTCCTCAATCGCTTGTTGCAATTTTTCGATGGCTTCTTCAACAGTGACCCCTTCAATTTGCGTTGCAGCATTTGTCAGGTGACCGCCACCGCCCAATGCTTCCATCGTTAATTGTACATTAAATTCACCAAGAGAGCGTGCTGACATCCCAATCAGATTCTCTTCACGCCGTGCCACAACATAAGCGGCTTCCACACCATCTAAACTTAACAATTCGTCAGCGGCTTGTGCAACCGTCACAGGATGATAAATTTTTTCATCTGCCCCGTGTGCAATCGCAATGCCATTATTTTGTAATTTAACTGTACGAATCAATTCCGAACGATTAATATACGTCTCAATGTCATCCTTTAAGAAATGTTGTGTCAATATCGTATCCGCACCGTGTGCACGTAAATAACTAGCCGCATCAAAAGTTCTTGATCCCGTACGCAACGTAAAGTTTCGTGTATCGACAATAATCCCTGCATACATCACTGTCGATTCTAAACGCGTTAAACGTTGTTCCGTTGGTTGATACTCGAGTAACTCAGTGACCAACTCGGCAGTGGAACTTGCATACGGTTCCATGTATACGAGTAACGGGTTTGAAATAAAGCTATCACCACGGCGATGATGGTCAATCACAACTTTACGATTCGCTTTGTTTAAAATGTTCTCGTCAATGACCATCTCAGGTTTATGTGTGTCGACAACGACAAGTGTTGTCCGTGAAGTCATCATATTCCACGCATCATCTGAAGTCACAAAGCGTTCTTTCAACTCAGGCTTCTCATCAATTTCGTCCATGACACGCCGTAACGTTGGATCAATATCTGACTCATTCAACACAATATACGCTTCTAAGTTGTTCATCATGGCAAAGCGTGTGACACCAATCGCAGCACCGATTGCATCTAAATCTGGACGTTTATGTCCCATCACAATCACTTTGTCGCCTTCTAACAAAATGTCTTTTAATGCGTGGGAGATGACACGCGCTCTCACTCGTGTACGTTTTTCCATTGGATCCGTTTTACCGCCATAGAAACGCACATTACCATTCATGTTTTTTATCGCCACTTGGTCACCGCCGCGACCGAGTGCAAGGTCTAGTCCTGATTGGGAAAGTTCACCTAAATCAATTAAGTTCTCTGAGCCTTCACCTATACCAATACTTAATGTTAGCTGCGCGCGGTAACCGACACTTTTTTCACGAAGCTGACTCAGAATATCAAACTTGGTTGACTCTAACTCACGTAAAATGCGACGATTTAAATATGCGATGAACTGATCTGAACTGTAACGTTTGAAGAACACATGATGCGTTTGTGCCCAACGACTAATCACACGGGTCACCATCGAGTTGATTTCTGAACGTTGGGTATCATTCATATTTTGCGTGATTTCATCATAGTTATCTAAAAACAATGTTGCAATAATCGGTTGTTGGTCATCATATGCTTCTTGAATCGCTGCTTCTTCTGTAATATCCAAGAAATACAGCATCTGCTCTTGTTCTGAATAGCGTACGCGATAAGCATAGGTCCCATCTTCAATTTCTATTTCTCTCGCTTTTTCGAGTTGTTTTAAAATATTGGGGTACACTTCGTTGATTGGATCTGATATCACATTTCTCTCAATCCGTTCTGACATAAAAGGATTAACCCACTCGATTTGATCATTATCATCTAAAACAATCAAACCTAATGGCATCGTCTTCACTGCGCGGTCGCTACCAATCGATATTTTACCGCTCAAACCATCTAAATAATGGTCTAAATGATGATACAATCGTCTAAATATAAAAATACTGATAATGAGCATGACAAACAACAAAATAGCAGCTAAAAAGGCAAGCCATTGGTTAAAGAAAAATAATACACCTACAATGATTATTGCTGTAACGGTCATCACTAAAAAAGGGACAACGAGCGATTTCTTCATTGAATGACGATTCATCTTGTCACCTCTTATCATTTTTAATCATACGTTTTAAATTCAATCCGAGATCAAGTAAACCAATTAAACGTGTCATGGGGTAGAATATAATTCCTACAATGACGAGCAATACTTTTAGTGCGTTCGGCATACGTTTCACTGTGGAAAAATAATGAATGAAACTAAGCCCCTGCACAATCAACAAAAATCCTAAAACGAGTTGAAAGTTAATGCCAATACTATTCGGTGTCGTTGCAGGAGGTGTCGTAATGGTTGTCAATAATGCCAATGCATACATAATAAAAATGGAACGCTTCATTTGCCATGAATAGAGTGGACGAAAGACTGGCGTTGCCACCTTGAACTTGCGCAATATTGGAAAAATCACTGTTAACGCCACGATGAGATAAATAGCAATGGCAATGACGATCATCCCTGGCATTTGTATAGCAAGTTGCTGAATAGAATGATTTAAAATGTCTTGTGCCTGTTGATCTAAATTTTGTAAAGTTGCCGCTTGCTCCACTATTGAGCGGTACGGTTGTAACAAGGCATCTGCATATGGGAGCTTTTTCATACTCTGTAGTATCATCATCACACTCAAAATCAGTATACTCGCCGTCAGTGTACTTACATATATAATGCGTTCTTTAGACGCACGTTGCTGCAACAATTGAGCAATGACCATACTCAACATTAAAGTAATGATTAGTAATGACATGACCCATACATTGCCTGTTAGCGTCGAAAGTACAATCGTTATGAACGCAACAAGCCCAAATGAATGTTGAGATCGGTACCATAATACGATGCCGGGTATGAATGCAAAACACGCTAAAATCAAAGCCAACCACGGCATGAGATGTATCACTAAAATCATCACGAGTAAAGCCACCGTGCTGATGAGTGTTGCTTTAAGATCAATTTTCGAAAACAAAGAAGCCACTTCCAAACTTTTTTAATCTATAGTCTTTATTTTACAAGTTTTGTAATATGAATACAATTTGCACTATTTTATTTTCCGCATCTTACCACTCAATTACAAAGCTTTGTGTTGTTTGAACAAACTTAGAAAAGCTATATTCTAGCTATTATCCCTAAAATATAGCTTTTTGTCTAGTATTCTGAGCGAACATATTTAACATAAAAGTAGGGTATTACCGTCTAAACTTGGAAACTTTTAAAAAATGATATAAGTAGGGGGCCCAATCATTAAAATTCAAGAGAAAACCATCATGTCCTACGTTATCAGGAACAAAAAAGTGGCGATGAAATTTAAAATATGCGCCTAATGCTTCAACTTGATCATTAGGATACAACAAATCATCTGTAAACCCAAATGTCAGTACTTTCGTCTCTAATTGTTGGAATACTGCTTCAACATCATCACGACCTTGATGTATATCATGACTGTCTAACACACCAAGAAGTGTGAGATAACATTGTAAATCAAACTGCTCCTTAAATTTATTTCCCTGATACTTTTGATACGATACGACTTCATCTGGGGTAAAGCGGGCATCATAGCTTTTAGAAGAACGATAGGTTAAAAATCCAAGTTGTCTAGCGATACTCAGCCCTTCCTTACCCCCTAAGTAAATCGCTTGACGTGCAATCTCATTAAAAGCTCGACTATATGAAGAGGTTTTTTCTGTGGCTGCAAGTATAATCGCTTTTTTAACATTAAATTTTTGATTGTATAGAAGTTCCATGACTTGCATCCCCCTAAAGAGCCACCAATGAGTACATCAATCTGCTGATAGCCCAATGCAGCGATACCCATCTCAAGTGCACGGACAATATCGCGCAAGGTCAATTTTTGTGGAAAATTAGGATCGGTTAAACGGGAACTTGAACCAAATGGACTACCAATCACATTAAATGTAAGAAATTGATAATCATGTACAGGTACATACCCTCCATCAATAATCTCACGCCACCAACCTGGCTTTTCTTCTGTACCATACGTTAAGTGGTTGCCTGTTAGCGCATGGCAAACAACAGCAAGGGGTTGACCAGAATAGCCTACATATTCATAGCGTAATTTTAAATTTTCAATCGACTCACCCGACGCTGTCATAAATGGGCCCAATTCCAAAGTATCTACTCGATAATTCATCATTTAAGACTGCCCTCCCTCTAAAAATAAAAAAGTCATATTACCTTTATACGGCAATACAACTCAGTAAATCAGTTAACGAATGAACTTATCATCCACGTGTGTGGTTGGTTGTAGCACCGTACTTAGATGTTTAAGTGGTTGCTGAAGTGTCACAGGGCCAAATCCCTCAACTTCTCTCAATAAGTTTTTTATGATATCTAGTTTGAATTTCATCATACCTTATATAGGTCATATATGCAAATGATTAATTAGAATAATCCGATAATTCTCAAAAATGCAACACTCACCATTCCAATAATGACGGTAACAGTTAAACTTTTTGTCCACAATGCAAAAAGTATTGTAGGAATCAGTGCCCATATAAAAATCCAATTCAACGTATACCCCATGACGCCCTGTTGCTGCTGAATCAAACCGTCCACGACTAATGCAGTAAATAGCGTAATAGGAATAAACGTGAGCCATTTTAATACTTTTTCAGACAGCTCAACTTTAGAAATCATCACAAATGGCGCAATACGTATGAGCAATGTAACTAAACCTGATAAGACAATCGTCCAAAATAAATATAATGTCATCGATCAATCACCATCCCTATCGTGGCACTACATGTAGATGCAAGCAAAATCGCCAAATAAGAAGGCATAAAGAGACTTAATAACAACATCATGACAATGACGATACCGACTAAAAAAAGATAAACGCGTAGTTTCGTTTTTGTTATCCCTTCAAATTGTGAAATCGCTAAAAAGATAAACATTGCCGTAATCGCATAATCGAGCCCAAAAGTTTCAGGATGTTTGAAAAAATCTCCAAGCAATGCACCTAACACCGTAACAAGCGCCCAAAATAAATAAGCCAATACATTTAAACCATACATCCATTGATGCGTAATAGAGAAACCTTTCGTATAAGGGGTAATCGCAACCGCAAACGTTTCATCGGTCACTAAACTCCCCACGCCTATTCTATGTAAAATAGAGTGCTGTTTAAATTGTGGCGCTAAGGTCATACTCAATAAAAACATGCGACTGTTGACAATCGCCGTCGTCAAAACGATAATCCATATCGGTGTCTGTACCGCAACCAATGTGATAATAATAAATTGAGCAGCCCCTGCATAGACGAATAATGAAAACAACAGAATTTCTAAAATACTAAAACCTGAAGCAACACTCACAATACCAAACGAAAAGCCTACCCCTGCATAACCTAATAATGTTGGAATGCAATCTTGTATCCCTTGTTTAAACGTTGTATAACGCAAAAGACTCACCCCTTAAAAATTAGTATTTATTATATTATAGGATATCACACTATGCCAAGAGGTTAGTCTAACCTCAATCATACCGAAGTCTAACCGGAAGTGTAAAAACATTGTCATACCCGCAAAGATACGTTTTTAGAAAATTAAGAAAAAACAATGTCGCTGTCCTGTGCTTATGAAGCACGTGTAGGTCTACAACGACCGAATGACATTTTGTTCTACAATAAAAAGCCGAGAGCATCCTCGGCTTTTTACATAAATATTTTTAGATTTTTCAACGTATTGGCTTACTGCGGTTGAATAACCGTTTGTCCACCCATAAATGGTACTAATGCTTCTGGCACTGTGATCGTCCCGTCTTCATTTTGATAATTTTCTACAATTGCAGCAAATGTACGTCCAACCGCCAATCCAGAACCGTTTAATGTGTGAACATACTCTGGTTTTGCATCTTTATCACGTTTAAAACGAATATTAGCACGACGCGCTTGGAAATCTACACAGTTGGAACATGAACTAATTTCTTTATAATCTTGGTAACTTGGTAACCACACTTCTATATCATACGTTTTACTTGCACCGAAACCAATATCACCTGTACATAGAATGACACGACGATAAGGTAATTTTAGCGCTTCAAGAATCGCTTCTGCATGTGTTGTCATTTCTTCCAACGCATTCCAAGAATCTTCCGGCTTTTCTATTCTCACCATCTCTACTTTATTGAATTGATGTAAGCGAATCAATCCTCGTGTATCACGACCGGCTGATCCCGCTTCACTTCTAAAACAAGCAGATTGTGCTGTAAATTTTGCTGGTAATTGACCCGGTTGAATGATTTCGTCTCTATAATAATTCGTTAAAGGGACTTCTGCTGTAGGAATGGTATACATGCCTTCCTTTTCAACTTTGAATAAATCTTCTTCAAATTTTGGTAACTGTCCTGTCCCATACATCGATTGGGCATTGACCAACTGAGGCACCATCATTTCTTTGTAACCGTGTTGTGTGGTATGCATTGTAATCATGAAATTCATCAAAGCCCGTTCTAATTTCGCACCCTCATTTGTTAGAAATACGAATCTCGCACCCGATACACGTGCTGCACGATCAAAGTCCGCCATTTCAAGTGACTCTACTAAATCCCAATGCGCTTTCGCTTCAAAGTCAAATTCACGAGGAGTCCCCCATTTTTTTAATTCTATGTTCTCTGTATCATCTTCACCTTCAGGCACATCGTCATGAATTAAGTTAGGAATACGTGACAAAACGTCTTTCAATTTCTTTTCTGTGTCTTTCAATTGTGCGTCAATCGCTTTGATTTTTTCGCCAACTTCACGCTGTGCTTTAATGGCATCCTCTGCATTTTCTTTATTCCGTTTCTTTTCAGCAATTTGTTGTGAAGCTTTGTTACGTTCCGCTTTTAAATCCTCTGTTTGTTGAATATCATCACGGCGTTGTTGATCTAACGCTAATACTTCATCCACAACAGCAGGATCCATTTGGCGCAAAGCGATTTTTTTCTTTACTTTTTCAGGTTCATTTCTAAACAATTTGATATCTAACATAAGACAACTTCCTTTCTTTGTTCTCACATGGATTAAACGGCGCATCACGTATGGAGTCAAAATAAAAACCACACCCCTCAACACAAGGGACGTGGTTCGACGCGTTGCCACCCTATTCAACAGACAAAAAATGTCTGCACTCTCACAAATTGATAACGGTTTTACCCGCATTGTTTTCTTACATGGATAGATTTCATATAGCGCTGTACATTTGTTTTCACCAACCACAAACTCTCTAATTCCAGTTCTATATTACTTATTCCACAAACAATATTGTATTCGATTTCGTGTTTAATATAACAAACAATTTTTCGAATAGCAAGTTTTATTTTTGATAGGCCAATGCTTGTAAATAATGGGCTACATTTTCGATATCTTGATGGAACTGTCGGTCTGTTTGTATAGAAGGCACCACTTTACGCAACGCCTCATACTGTTCTCGTGTCTTCGGTGAGAGTTGATCGACATTCCGCAATTCCACTGCTTGAGCAGCAATAATCGCTTCAATTGCTATGACTCTGCGCGTATTTTCTAAAATTTGGTATCCATGTCGTGCTGCAATTGTCCCCATTGAAACATGGTCCTCTTGGTTTGCTGAAGATGGGATAGAATCCACACTCGCGGGGTGTGCTAAAGTTTTATTTTCTGAAACAAGACTCGCCGCAGCATACTGCATAATCATTGCACCACTTTGTAAACCCGGTTCCGGACTTAAAAAAGCTGGTAATCCCCCATTTAATTGTGGATTAACAAGTCGTTCTAAGCGGCGCTCTGCCACATTCGCGAGTTCGCTCGTTCCAATTTTTAAGAAATCTAGCGCAAATGCAATGGGCTGTCCATGGAAATTCCCCCTGAAATGACCAAGGTCTCATCATCTTCACTAAAAATAAGTGGATTATCATTTGCTGCGTTCATTTCAAATTCTAACTTCTCACGTACATACTGAATCACCTGAAAGCTTGCACCATGGATTTGTGGAATACACCGTAACGTGTAAGGGTCTTGAACGCGCATTTCACCTTGTCTTGTTGTGAGTTGTGAACCTTCAAGCCAGTCTAACATCCGTCTTGCTACAGCTGTCTGCTCTTCAAAATTACGCACACGATGCACCGCTTCATGATATGCATCTGTAATACCTCGTAGGGCTTGATGCGTGAGTGCCGCAATCCATTCAGATTGATAAGCTAAGTTTTCAGTTTCAATTAATGTGATGACACCTTGTGCCGTCATCGCCTGTGTTCCATTAATAAGCGCTAAGCCTTCCTTCGCTTGCAAAGTTAATGGTGCATGCTGTAATTGTTTTAAGACGTCCGAGCTGTCTAAAACTTCCCCTTGATATGCCACTTTCCCCTCACCAATCAATGCCAACGCAAGATGTGAAAGTGGTGCTAAGTCACCTGATGCACCGAGAGAACCTTGTTGTGGAATGATAGGGATGATGCGCGCATTAATAAAGAAGACCAGTTGATTCACTAAGTCCATCGTGACACCTGAATGCCCTTTTAATAATGTGTTTAAACGCAAAATCATCATCACTAACGAGACATTAGACTCGAAAGGTTTCCCCATTCCACACGCATGTGAACGAATTAAATTTACTTGTAATTGATTGTATTTTTCCTGATCAATACGTACATCACTAAACAAACCAAAGCCCGTTGTAATACCATAGATGGTTTCTTTATTTGCAATAATCCGTTCTACAATCGCGCGACTCTTTTCGACACGTGTTTGTGCATCGGACGTCACTTCAACTTTTCCTTCATGCGCTAAAAACGCACGAATCGCCTCAATGGTTAATTGTTCTCCTGTCAAACGTAATATCATGATTATCCCCCGTCTTCAAGCACTTGCCGTTATACCTTTATTTCAGCTCTATCGATTGCGCAAAAGATGACCCCTTGTGCCTTCATAAAAATATGACACGCTTGTTTCCTTCAGTATAGAATTGTTAAAACACACATACAATACTTTTCGCCAAATCCGTAATATGGTATCAAATTAATCATTTAACGTATTAAATTAAAATAATGTGTCATTTTACTTTTGATTAACAAGTACAAATAAGGATAAAAATAATAATTCAATTAACCTATGTAGTGATTTAAATTAATAGACATAACAGATGATATTGCGACTAAACATGAGAATGGCTATTGACGAAAGACCAAACCAGGTATAATATATCTTGTTGTAATAATGGAAAATCCAGATAGGAGGGTCTCAAACGTGAAAACATTGTCAGCTGTTCATATACCTAAACGTAAAGAAGAGACACATAAAGGCGATTATGGACGTATCTTATTGATTGGCGGTAACGCAAACCTTGGTGGCGCAATTATGTTAGCAGCACGTGCTTGTGTTTACAGTGGAAGTGGTCTCATTACTGTCGCAACACACCCAACAAATCATGTCGCGCTCCATTCTCGTTGTCCTGAAGCGATGGTGATTGACATCAATGACACGAAAAAATTGACAAAAATGATTGAAGCTTCGGATTGTATATTGATTGGTCCAGGTTTAGGATTAGATTTTAAAGGTAATAATGCGATGACATTTCTTTTACAAAATATTCAACCGCATCATACCTTAATTGTTGATGGTGATGCAATTTCAATCGTCAGCAAATTAAAACCTGAGATTCCAGCTTGCAATGTCATTTATACCCCACATCAAAAGGAGTGGGAGCGTTTGAGTGGCATTCCAATAGAGGAACAAACTTATGAAACAAACCGAATGGCTGCTGATCGCTTAAGAGGCACAGTCGTACTTAAGAAACATGGGACAGAAATCTACTTTAAAGACGATGACTATAAGCTAGAAATTGGAAGTCCTGCTATGGCTACTGGCGGAATGGGTGACACACTCGCTGGGATGATTACAAGTTTTGTCGGACAATTTGACAATTTAGTCGATGCGATTACAAGTGCCACTTATACACATAGTTACATTGGAGACAAGTTATCACAAGAAATGTATGTCGTTCCGCCATCAAAGATGATTGATGAAATTCCGTATGCCATGAAACAATTAGAAAGTTAAATCATCTGCGACATCACACACGGGTTTATCGATACAAAGCTTAGGGCGTATTGAGACGATTGTTGTATTAAAATATTGTCTCAGTTCCGCTATAGTTTTGTCGGACATTATCATGCCTTTTTACGTGATCAGTCCCCCATATTGAAGCTGAGCACACCTTGGCTTTGATTTTGGGGGGCTGTTTGTGTTCAAAACATCTTATTTCCAATCCACGACTATGAACCTCAATCAATAAAAAAGGCGATCATGCTAGTATATCCACTAGACGGTCGCCTTTTTTAATTATTTATTGATCTTCATTTTCAATATCTTCGTTCACACGATCCATAAAATCTTGTCTTAATGACACTTGTTCAGTCGTTTCATCTGCTGTCTCTGTTTGAGTAGACGCATTCTCAGTCGATACCTTTTCTTCGACATCCGTTTGAACCGCTTCTTGTGTCTCTGTGAGATCGTCTTCTTCGATAGATTCAGGCTCTTTCTTAACTTTTGCTACAGTCGAAACGTATTGCGAATCATCTAAGCGAATCAGTCGTACACCTTGAGCCATCCGACCGTTCACTGAGATGTCTGAGACTTCCATACGAATGATCACACCTTGGTTCGTCACAACCATTAAGTCTTCATCACCTTCAACAGTAGCAATACATACGAGTCGTCCATTTCGTTCAGTAATTTTTGCTGTTTTGACACCCATTCCGCCGCGGTGAGACAAACGGTACTCTTCAATAGGTGTTCGTTTACCGTAACCTTTTTCTGTCACCACTAAGATTTCATTATTCGTATCTTCATTGGCAACACCGAGTCCAATCACTTCATCACCTTCTCTGAGTCGAATACCTTTTACACCTGCTGCAATACGACTCATTGCACGCACATCAGACTCTTTAAAACGAATAAGGGAAGCTTGTGCTGTACCGATAAGGATATGTTTCTCACCATCTGTTAAACGAACGGCAATCAATTCATCATCATCACGGAATTTAATTGCAATCTTACCATTACTTTGGATACGGTTAAAATTGCTTAGTGCCGAGCGTTTAATCAATCCTTTTTTCGTTACAAATACAAGGAAATCTTCTTCAGAATTCAGATCTTTGACCGCGATCATCGTACTGATGACTTCATCTTGATCCAAATCAATAACGTTAACGATCGGAATCCCTTTAGACTGACGGGAGAGTTCCGGCACCTCATAACCTTTAAGTTTATACACACGTCCTTTATTCGTAAAGAACAGTACGTGATCGTGTGTGCTCGTTGTCACTAATTGACTCACAAAATCATCTTCCAACGTATTCATACCTTGAACACCACGACCGCCACGATGTTGTGAACGATATGTGGAAGCTGGAAGTCGTTTAATGTAATTGTTATGGCTGAGTGTAATAACAATTTGTTCTTCTGGAATCAAATCTTCATCTTCTAGCTGATCCACACCACCCAGTTGAATTTCCGTACGGCGATCATCACCAAACTTTTCTTTAATCTCAGTCAGCTCTTCACGCACGAGTGCCAATAGCTTCTCTTCATTAGCTAAGATCGCTTCTAATTCCGCAATATAGGCAATCAAATCGTTATATTCTTGCTCAATTTTATCACGCTCTAAGCCTGTCAGACGTCTTAAACGCATATCTAAAATCGCTTGGGCTTGCCGCTCTGATAAAGTAAATCGAGACTGCAAGCTTTCCATCGCAATCTTATCTGTTTCCGATTCACGAATAGTTGTAATAATCTCATCAATATGATCAAGTGCGATTCTTAAGCCTTCTAGAATGTGGGCACGGTCTTTCGCTTTGCGTAAATTATAAGCTGTACGTCGACGTACTACTTCTTTTTGATGTTCTAAATAGTGATACAAAGCTTGTTTTAAATTGATCAATTGTGGGCGTCCATTTACTAAAGCAATCATATTGACACCAAAAGACGTTTGTAACGGCGTTTGTTTGTACAAGTTGTTTAAAATAACACTTGCATTGGCATCTTTGCGCACATCAATAACGACCCGCACGCCTGTACGTAAACTCGTTTCGTCACGTAAGTCCGTAATGCCATCAATCTTTTTATCGCGTACAAGTTCTGCAATTTTTTCAATCATACGGGCTTTATTCACTTGGAATGGAATTTCGGTTACGACAATACGCTCACGACCGCCACCTCGAGATTCAATTTCAGCTTTAGCACGCATAATGACAGAGCCTCTCCCTGTTTCATAGGCACGTCGAATACCACTCTTACCTAAAATCAAGCCTGCCGTCGGAAAGTCTGGACCTTGAATATCTTCCATCAATTCATTAATCGTAATGTCAGGGTTGTGACTTAGACTTAAGACACCATCGATGACTTCACGCATATTATGAGGGGGAATATTCGTTGCCATCCCTACCGCAATACCAGAAGCACCATTGACCAATAAATTCGGGAAACGAGCAGGTAAGACACTTGGCTCACGCTCATTTCCATCATAGTTATCAATAAAATCAATCGTATCTTTATTGATATCTCTTAATAATTCTAAAGCAAGTTTTGTCATACGGGCTTCCGTATAACGCATTGCTGCCGCACCATCACCATCCATCGAACCGAAGTTACCTTGTCCATCTACAAGTGGATAACGATAGCTGAAATCCTGTGCCATACGTACCATTGCTTCATAAATTGACGAATCTCCATGAGGATGATATTTCCCCATGACATCCCCTACGATACGGGCAGATTTTTTATATGGCTTATCTGGCGTCATGCCTTGTTCATTAAGACCATACAAAATACGGCGATGTACAGGCTTGAGACCATCTCTTACGTCTGGCAAAGCACGAGAGACAATAACGCTCATCGCATAATCTAAAAACGATTCGCGCATCTCTTTGCTGATATTGCGTTCATTAATTCTTGATTCAGATATTTCAGCCATCAAGATATCCTCCTTCTCATTTCCCAATTCTCATTCTAGAAATCCAAATTAGCATAAACAGCATTATCTTCAATAAATTGACGGCGATTTTCAACAACATCTCCCATCAACATTTCGAATGTTTGATCCGCTTCAATCGCGTCATCCAATGTCACTTGTAACATCGCACGATTTTCTGGATTCATTGTCGTATCCCATAATTGATCGGCATTCATTTCACCCAAACCTTTGTATCGGGCAATAGACCACTTAGGTGTTGGGTTGAGTTGTTCTTTTAATTTGTCAAGCTCACGGTCATTAAACACATAATATTTTTGTTTCCCTTGTGTCAATTTATACAATGGCGGTTGCGCGATGTAGACATACCCCGCCTCAATTAACGGGCGCATAAAACGATAGAAAAATGTCAATAGCAACGTACGAATGTGCGCACCATCCACATCAGCGTCAGTCATAATTACAATTTTGTGATAACGGGCTTTAGCAATATCAAATTCGCCACCAATCCCCGTCCCAAAAGCAGTCACCATTTGACGGATTTCATTATTGTTTAAAATTTTATCTAAACGGGCCTTTTCAACGTTCAAAATTTTACCACGTAACGGTAAAATGGCTTGTGTCCGGGAATCTCGCCCTGATTTTGTAGACCCCCCGGCAGAGTCACCCTCCACTAAGAAAATTTCACTTTCAGAAGGGTCTTTACTTGAACAATCCGCCAATTTACCCGGTAAACTAGAAATATCTAGCGCGGATTTACGACGTGTCACTTCACGCGCTTTTTTTGCTGCAATACGCACCCGTGAGGCCATAATCCCTTTCTCAACAATAATTCGTGCAACTTGAGGATTTTCAAATAGGAAACGTTCAAAAAGCTCTGAAAATACACGGTCAACAATTTGACGGACTTCAGAGTTACCTAATTTTGTTTTCGTTTGACCTTCGAATTGTGGATCACCATGTTTAATAGAGACGACTGCCGTTAAGCCTTCACGCGTATCTTCACCCGATAAACGATCTTTTTCATCTTTAATCAATTTACTTTGCGTGCCATAATGATTGAGGACTCTTGTCAATGCACGTTTGAAACCGTCTTCATGCGTCCCACCTTCATACGTATGGATATTATTCGCATATGTTAATAAGTTTGTCGCAAAACCGCTATTGTATTGTAAGGCAATTTCAACTTCGATTTCATCACGTGTTTGATGGACGTAAATCGGCTCCTCATGTAATGGCTCTTTATTTTCGTTAATAAGGCTTACATACGACTTAATTCCACCTTCATAGTGGTAACTATCCTCACAAGCTTCTTCTTCATCACGTTCGTCTCTAAGCGTTATACGGATGCCTTTATTTAAAAAGGCCAATTCCCGAATACGTTTTTGCAATGTTTCGTAGTTATAGACTGTTGTCTCTTGGAAAATCGTCTCATCCGCTTTGAATCGAATGACCGTTCCTGTTTGATCCGTATCACCAACTTGTTTTAAATCAAACTCAGGTACACCCATATGATAGGCTTGATGATGGATACGTCCTTCTCTGTGTACATAGACTTCTAATGTTTCACTCAAAGCATTTACAACGGATGAGCCCACACCGTGTAAACCTCCTGAAACTTTATAACCACCGCCACCAAATTTACCACCGGCGTGTAACACAGTAAGAATTACCTCTACAGCAGGACGTCCCATCTTTTCTTGGATATCAACTGGAATTCCTCGTCCATTATCAGTTACTTTAATCCAATTATCTTTTTCAATCACTACTTCAATGTTATCAGCATATCCAGCAAGAGCTTCGTCAATACTGTTATCGACAATTTCCCAGACGAGATGATGCAGACCGCGTTCTGAAGTTGAACCTATATACATACCTGGTCGCTTACGTACCGCTTCAAGACCTTCCAATACTTGAATCTGACTCGCGCCATAGTTTTCTGAGTTGTTCACATCAGCCAATGCTTCCACCTTCACTTTCTGCCTATTGCATAATATTTCCTTGTGCGATGCGGTATACTTTTGCGTCTTTCATGATTTCATGGTCAATTCCCTCTACTGATGTAGTCGTCACAAAAGTTTGAACTTTATGTTGAATCGTACTTAAAAGATGCGTTTGACGTGCATCATCCAATTCGCTTAAAACGTCATCAAGTAATAAAATGGGGTATTCCCCCACTTCCTGATTCATTAATTCGATTTCTGCTAATTTTACTGACAGTGCCGTCGTACGTTGTTGCCCTTGCGAACCATATGTTTGTGCATCCATATCATTCACTTGAAATGCCAAATCATCACGATGTGGGCCATACAGACTAACACCCCGTTCAATTTCACGTTCCATATGCTTCTGAATATCATTCAATACTTGTTGAATTAATGCCTCTTCAGACGCTGAAGCATGATCGATTTTAATACTTGGCATATACTGCAATGTTAATATTTCACGCGCATTTGTAATACCGGAATGAATCGGTGCCGCCAGTAGTTCTAACTCTTGAATAAACTGTCGTCTTCGTTGCGTCACTTTTACTGCATACACAACAAATTGGTGATTCAGCACTTCGAGCATCGTCGTATCTTTTGTTTTTCTGAGTTGCAGTTGCTTTAAATAGTGATTCCGTTGTTTTAAAATACGCTGATATTGTGATAAATCATTCAAATATAGGCTTGATATCTGACCTAATTCCATATCAATAAAACGACGTCTTATTTGTGGTGAACCTTTAACAATATTCAAATCTTCTGGTGCAAAAAGGACCACGTTGAGATGACCAATATATTGCGTCAAACGACTTTGTTCTAAATGATTAACTTTTACTTTTTTACCTTTTTTGGTAATAAACATTGTGAGTGGCATCGTACCATGACGAAAATGAAGTTCACCTTCTATTTTAGCATACGCCGCATTGAAGCGAATTAATTCTTTATCGTTCGTGGTACGATGACTTTTTGCCAAGGCTAAAGTGTATATAGACTCTAATAAATTTGTTTTACCTTGTGCATTTTCCCCAATTAAGATATTGACTTCTGGATGGCACTCAAGCCATATCTTTTCATAGTTTCGATAATTTTCGAGTTGGAGTGCTTTGAGTTTCATTGCTCACCGAATTTGATAATATACGAACCGACTTCAGGAATTTCTAACTGATCTCCGTCTTGCAATTTCTTACCACGACGGTTCTCCAATTCGCCATTTAAGAAAACCTCATGTTCACTTAAGAACCATTTTGCTTGGCCACCAGATTCAATGATGCCTTCATAATTTAAAAATTGTCCTAAAGTTAGTGCGCCATCAACAATGACTTGCTCAGCCAAATTCATCACTCCATTCATATTTGCTCACCTATACATTATACATTTTTATAATGAAAATTTCATTCTCTAGAAAGGATTTTCCTTCTAAAAGTTTCATGTGGAACGTTTCAGTCCCATCACTTTTATTTATTGGTCAAGTGCACGATCGATTTCTTTATCTATAGCTTCAACATCAGTCGTATCAGCGACACGTTTACCATTGATAAACAGAGAAGGCACTTCTGGTACATTAAACTTTTTCGCTAACGCGTGATCTTGTTGTGCATGGTCAGCAATCTCACCTGTTTTTTTGCGATAAGCTGAGATGATTTGTTGACGCTGTTTATCAGTGATGTTTAATTTTTGTAGCTGCTCTTGAATGAGCGCATCTGTTAGCCAATGTTGTTGTCCTACGGCATCTTTATTTTTAGGTTGCGCTTGATAGAGCAGATGATGGAATGTCCAATATTGTTCAGATGCATATTGATTGACCGCAAGTGCTGCTTTTGCACCAAGTACAGACTCTTCACCGTGTATTAATACATTGACATAGCGAAATTCCACTTTGTCATTATTGATATACTTTTTTTCTAATTCTGGTTTAATATGACGTTCAAAGTCCCCACAATATGGGCATTTATAATCACCGAATTCAACAAGTAACACTTTTTGACCTTTTTTTCCTTGTACGGGTTGTGACTGAGTCTCTGTTGCGAGCTGTGATTCAACGAGCTTATTATTTTTAGGTTTCTGGTTAAGAAAAGCGAGGCTTATAATGATAAGTGCAATGACCCCTACAACGGTCAATGAAATCATCCAAATCTTTTTCTTTGTCATGTATTTCCCTCCGTTCTTTATAACATAATTATACTAAAATTTAGCTACTTTGAATATTACACGTGTAACTGCGACAAATGACTTTAAAAAGCATATAAAAAAGCAGTTGCGAAATAATTACAACTGCTTTTTGTACATCTCATTTTAGTAAGTTCTGATTGGTAAGATAAGTTGTATTACTGTGTCGTCATTTTGCGGTTTTAGTATAAATGGCTTCATCGTACCAAAAAATTCAACTTCAACGTTCTCATTATCGATAGCTTTTAGTGCATCCATCATATATTTTGAGTTGAAAGAGATTTTTAAATGATTGCCTTCAACATCCTTAGCTGTTACTTCTTCTTTTACAGTACCGATTTCTGGAGACGTAGAAGAGAGTTCGACTCTATCTTCTCCTGTACTGAGCTTAATCACGTTATTACCCCCTTCACGTGCAAGGAGTGATGCACGATCAATAGCATGATAAAATTCGGAATTATCGAGCCCCAATTTTGTTTCATAGTTCTCAGGGAATAAACGAGACGTATCAGGATAATGACCTTCGAGTAATCTTGAAATGAAGTTAATATGATTGACACGGAATAAGACCTGATTAGATGCAAAGAAAATGTCAATATAAGCATCACTGTCCGTCATAATTTTATTTAATTCGGCTAATGCCTTTCCTGGAATAATGACATTTTTATCTTCAATCTCTTCTTCAAGCTTTAATTTTCTTACAGCCAAGCGGTGTGAATCCGTTGCTGTGCATATTAATTCATTTTGTTGTATAAGCCAGTTAACCCCCGTTAGGACAGGTCGTGTTTCTGAGGTGGACACCGCAAAATTAGTTTGTGCAATAATATTTTTTAGCACTTTTACCGGCAATTGTAACGCATCATCACTAGAAACTTGTGGTAATAATGGATACTGGTCAGGATCAAGACCACTTAGATTAAATTCTGAATGTGCTGAGGTAATTAATGTTTGAAATTGTTCATTTGTTGATAATTTAACTTCTTTACCTGGTAGTTTTTTAATAATATCAACAAAGAATCGCCCTGGTAAGACGACTGATCCAAGTTCATTAACTGTTACAATTGTTTCACCTTCTACTTGGTTTGGAATTGTTATTTCAATGGATATCTCTGAATCTGAACCTGTTAATATAATACCTGCTTGGGTTGCTTCAATTTTTATCCCCGTTAAAATAGGTAAAGTCGCTCTTGGGGAAATCGCTTTTAATGTATCATTTAATTGAGTGATAAAATAATCTCTTTGAATAGAAAACTCCATCATTCTATAAACTCCTTTCAGTCGTTTATATAGTTATATAATTATTATTAAAAATAGTAATCATAGTCATAGGTGCTGTGGATTAGTGGATAACTCAAAAAAATACTGATGATAACAGCTTGTACACATGTGGATAACCTGTGTATGGTGTGTACAACTTTTCCTCATTATCCACAAATCAACTTCGAATCTCTTTTTCTAAATTCTCGATTTCTTGTCGCAATGTTGCATCGTTTTCGATATCTTTTTTTATTTTATCATGGGCATGGATGACTGTTGTATGATCGCGTCCTCCAAATTCTTCACCGATTTTAGGAAGTGAAAAGTCTGTTAATTCACGAGACAAATACATTGCGATTTGTCGAGGATATGCAATAGATTTTGTTCTTTTCTTCGCTACAAAATCTTCAATGCGTACACTATAGTATTCACCTACAACCTTTTGAATATCTTGGATGGTTATTTTTTTGCTTTTAGTCACCTGAATGATGTCTTTTAATGCATCAGCAGTTAACTCGGTTGTGATGGGTTTTCCTTGAAGTTTTGAATATGCTAAAACGCGTGTCAAAGCCCCTTCAAGTTCACGAATATTTGTTTGAATTTGGTTGGCAATGTAAGTTAAAGATTCAATTGGAATATCAAGGTTTTCTTCTTCCGTTTTCTTTTGTAAGATGGCCATTCGTGTTTCGAAATCAGGTGGTGTGATGTCAACGATAAGTCCCCACTGGAAGCGAGATTTTAAACGTTCTTCTAAAGTAGAAATTTCTTTTGGTGGACGGTCACTTGATATGACGATTTGCTTCTTGTTTTGATGTAAATCATTGAAGGTATGGAAGAATTCTTCTTGCGTTTGTTCTTTCTTTTGAATGAATTGAATATCATCAATTAACAAAACATCAATGTTACGGTATTTTTCACGGAATGACTCAGTATCGTTATTCCGAATGGATTGAATGAATTCATTCGTAAACTTTTCACTGGATGTATAAAGGACTTTAGCACTTGGATTATTTTCTAAAACATAATGTCCAATCGCATGCATCAAATGTGTTTTCCCTAAACCTACGCCACCATAGATGAAAAGTGGATTATAGGCATTTGCTGGAGATTCTGCGACAGCAAGACTCGCAGCATGAGGGAAACGATTACCAGGTCCAATGACAAACGTTTCAAAAGTGTTGTTTGTATTGAACTGCTCACCAGACACAACGTTATCAACAGCCGGTGTTTGTGCGGGTTGATTCGATGATGAAGTGAGATTAAGTTCTTGTAAATCTTCTTCTGCAATGAACTTAATTCGAGCGAGTTGTCGTCCTGTAACGGCCTCTAAAAACTGCTTGATGAGATCGGTATAGTTGGTCTTGAGCCAATTCGCGATAAAGGGTTGTGCCGCGATGACAACAGCTTCTTCATCAGATAGAGTGTAGAGCGTTGTGTCTTTGAGCCAAGTGTCGTATGAAACATTAGTGACGTTTTCTTTACATAAGTTGAGAACGTTTTCCCAAATTTCTTGTTCTGACATGTTAAACTCCATCTTCCTAAGTAAAAATTTTTGTTATACACAGTATCCCCATAATATGATTCATTTTAATCACAGGGTGTTAACAATTATCCACAACTTAATCACAATCTGTGGATGAATCGCAGTTCATTGTGAGTTATTCACAACTATTTTATGATTATTACATAGTATTTGTGCTATGTAAAATAAGGGATGAGACCACTTATCCACACAATTATACTTTTTCACATAGGTCCCTGTCAAACGGGTGTGAATATGTTGTTATCATCGATAGTAACTTGTGCACATTGGAATGTTATCCACAATTTTAAACACTCATGCTGTGAATAAGTGGACAACTTTTTAAACATTGTGATAAGAATTATAAAAAAACAGGCTTGATTTACAGTGATGATTTTGTTATATTGTAGTAGTTGCTTGAAATGTAGACATTTCATTTTAGTAGAGATACATCGATTTTGAACATATTAAAAATGAAATTAACTTAATTTATCTATAATGACGCATATTAGATAATTGAATGATTGAAGATGGAGGTGTTTTGCATGGTAAAACGTACTTATCAACCAAATAAACGTAAACATAGTAAAGTTCATGGTTTTAGAAAACGTATGAGCACTAAAAACGGCCGTAAAGTTTTAGCTCGTCGTCGTCGTAAAGGTCGTAAAGTTTTATCAGCATAAGATCACTGACTCATTCAGTGATCTTTTTTTTGAATAAATGATCATCGAATAGTTGATTTTTTGTCGTGGATTGCAGATCGATGTCTCATTTTGTTGTTTTGGTATTTTGAAGAAAGACGAGTGATATCACATGGAAAAAGCATATCGGATTAAAAAAAATGCTGATTTTCAATTGATTTATCGAAAAGGAAAATCGGTAGCTAATCGTCAATTTGTCGTCTATACTTATGAATCACAACATATGACACACTTTAGATTAGGAATCAGTGTTTCTAAAAAAATAGGAAATGCAGTGACGAGAAATCGTATTAAACGAAGTATACGAGAGTGTTTCAAAGTGCATAAAGCAGACTTTTTACCCAAAGATATAATTGTCATCGCGAGATTTCCAACTAAGACAATGTCGACGCAAGAGATTCAGAAAAGTTTAGAGCATGTATTAAAAATTGCGAAAGTCTTTAACAAACGAATAAAGTAGCGCTATTTAGACTTCGGTTTGTGTGACTTCAGACAAACCGAAGTCTAACTTCTAAGCGGGATAAAGATACGTAAGATGTGGATGCAAGGCATGTAAAGACAAGGCATTCGCAATCCTAAGGGAAACATTTTACAATATTGAAAGAACTATTTGCGTCAAAGGAGGTACGTGAATCGTGGAACAACTTGATACAATCACAAGTATTTCAACACCGATGGGGGAAGGGGCCATTGGTATTGTCCGTTTATCCGGGCATGATGCTGTTGAAATTGCAGATTATTTATATAGAGGGAAACAGTCATTAAAGGATGTCCCGACACATACAATTAATTATGGCCATATTATTGATCCAGAAACCGGAGAAGTGGTGGAAGAGGTTATGGTGTCTATTTTACGCGCACCGCGGACGTTTACACGTGAAGATATTGTTGAAATCAACTGTCACGGTGGAATTTTAACCATTAATCGGGTTCTAGAATTGACGATGACGCATGGTGCACGCATGGCCGAACCAGGGGAATACACAAAACGTGCATTTTTAAATGGTCGTATCGATTTATCACAAGCTGAAGCGGTGATGGATTTTATACGTTCTAAGACGGATCGTGCTTCAAAAGTAGCGATGAATCAACTTGAAGGACGTTTGAGTGATTTGATTAAACATCAACGGCAATTGATTTTAGAAATTTTAGCGCAAGTGGAAGTGAACATTGATTACCCAGAATATGACGATGTAGAAGATGCGACTACGGATTTTTTACTAGAGCGTGCGCGAGAAATTAAGCAAGATATTGATAAATTATTAGATACAGGCGTGCAAGGTAAAATCATGCGAGAAGGCTTATCGACGGTTATTGTAGGTAAACCGAATGTTGGAAAGTCGTCTATGCTGAATACGTTAATCCAGGACAATAAAGCCATCGTTACAGAGATTGCGGGTACGACACGCGATGTGTTGGAAGAGTACGTCAATGTACGTGGTGTGCCATTAAGACTGATTGATACGGCTGGCATTCGTGAAACTGAGGACATTGTGGAACGTATCGGTGTGGAACGTTCACGTAAAGCGCTCAGCCAAGCAGACTTGATTTTATTTGTATTGAACTATAATGAAGTTTTAACCGAAGATGATCGTAAATTATATGAAGTCATTAAAAATGAAGATGTGATTGTCATCATTAATAAAACAGATTTAGAGCAGCGTATCGATCTTGCAGAAGTTGAGTCAATGGTAGGAGATATGCCCATCATTCAGACCTCTATGCATGCGCAAGAAGGCATCGATGAGCTAGAGATTCAAATTCGTGATTTATTCTTTGGTGGTGAAGTGCAAAGTCAAGATATGACTTATGTTTCTAATTCGCGGCACATTGCATTGTTAAAGCAAGCGAAACACACGATTCAAGATGCGATTGATGCAGCTGAAATAGGTGTGCCAATGGATATGGTACAGATCGATTTGACACGGACATGGGAGATTTTAGGTGAGATTATAGGTGAATCAGCAAGTGAGGAGTTAATCAATCAACTGTTTAGTCAATTTTGTTTAGGAAAATAATTATTGGAGGTCAATGAAATGGTGAAATCATTTGATGTGATTGTAGTAGGAGCTGGGCATTCTGGTATTGAAGCAGGCCTCGCATCTGCAAGACGTGGTGCACGTACGCTCATGCTTACAATCAATTTAGACAATATCGCATTTATGCCGTGTAACCCATCAGTTGGGGGCCCCGCTAAAGGTATCGTTGTGCGCGAAATTGATGCACTAGGTGGACAAATGGCGAAAACTATTGATAAGACACATATTCAAATGCGTATGTTGAATACAGGGAAAGGGCCTGCTGTTCGTGCTTTACGTGCCCAAGCGGACAAAGTCCTTTATCAACAAGAAATGAAACGTGTGTTAGAAAATGAACCGAACCTAGAAGTGATGCAAGGTATGGTAGACGAACTTATTATTGAAGATAACGAAGTTAAAGGTGTACGCACGAATATTGGTACAGAATATCGTGCGAAAGCGGTTATTTTGACGACAGGTACATTTTTACGTGGTGAAATTATTTTAGGGAATATTAAATATTCAAGTGGTCCGAACCATCAATTGCCTTCTATTACATTGGCAGATCATTTACGTGAACTCGGTTTCGAAGTTGTCCGTTTTAAAACAGGGACGCCCCCACGTGTGAATGCTAAGACGATTGATTACAGCAAAACAGAAATTCAACCCGGCGATGAGATTGGGCGTGCTTTCAGTTATGAAACAACAGAATATATTTTAGACCAACTGCCCTGTTGGTTGACGTATACGAACGGAGAGACGCATCGAGTGATTGATGACAATCTACATTTGTCGGCGATGTATTCCGGTATGATTAAAGGAACGGGTCCACGTTATTGTCCATCTATTGAAGATAAGTTTGTTCGTTTTAATGATAAGCCGAGACACCAACTTTTCCTTGAACCAGAAGGGCGTAATACGCTTGAAGTATACGTACAAGGCCTGTCTACGAGTTTACCGGAAGCAGTGCAACGTGAAATGTTGGCTACGATTCCAGGATTAGAAAAGGCGGATATGATGCGCGCGGGTTATGCGATTGAGTATGATGCTTTAGTTCCAACACAATTATGGCCAACGTTAGAGACAAAAATGATTAAAAATCTATATACAGCCGGTCAAATCAACGGAACATCTGGATACGAAGAAGCAGCAGGTCAAGGTTTAATGGCAGGAATTAACGCAGCAGCACGCGTTCTTGGTAAGGAAGAAACGATTCTGCGTCGCTCGGAAGCCTACATTGGTGTGTTGATAGATGACTTAGTGACCAAAGGGACGAATGAGCCTTATCGTTTATTGACATCTCGTGCCGAATATCGTTTGCTGTTACGTCATGATAATGCGGATTTAAGGCTAACTGACTTGGGTTATGAATTAGGACTGATTTCAGAAACACGCTATGAACAATTCAACACGAAACGTCAACAAATTCGTGATGAATTAGAACGGCTAGAACAAATTCGTATTAAGCCGAGTGAACGTGTTCAACAAATCATTGAAGAAAAAGGGGGGGCACGTCTTAAAGATGGTATTTTAGCAAAAGAACTTTTGCGTCGTCCAGAAATGACTTATGCGACGATTATAGACATTTTAGAAGAAATACACCAACTCCCTGCAGATGTTGAAGAACAAGTAGAGATTCAAACAAAATATGAAGGTTATATCAATAAATCATTACAACAAGTCGATAAAGTGAAACGAATGGAACAGAAAAAAATACCGGAAAATCTTGATTATAGTAAAATCGATAGTTTGGCGACTGAAGCACGTGAAAAATTAAGCGAAGTTAAGCCTTTAAATATTGCACAAGCTTCACGCATTTCTGGTGTCAACCCCGCAGACATCTCGATTTTATTAATCTATTTAGAACAAGGTAAAATTCAAAGGGTGAAATAAATGAGCGTAGAATGGCTAGCGACACAATTAAGTACGCATGGGATTGTATTATCAGCGCATCAAAAGCAACAATTTGAAAAGTACTATGAAATGCTTGTAGAATGGAATGAGAAAATTAATTTAACTAGCATTACTGAAAAGCATGAGGTATACTTAAAACATTTTTATGATTCAGTGGCGTCAAGTTTTTACTATGATTTTAATCGGACACTCCAGCTGTGCGATGTAGGGGCTGGGGCAGGTTTCCCTAGTATTCCTTTAAAAATTGTTTTCCCAGAAATTCATGTCACAATTGTTGATGCATTGAATAAGCGGATTCAATTTTTAAATCAATTGGCCGAAGCATTAGATTTGGAAGGTGTTCGTTTTGTACACGATCGAGCAGAAACATTTGCGAAAAAAGAAGACTACCGGGCGTCTTTTGATGTTGTAACAGCAAGGGCTGTTGCCCGTATGACCGTGCTGAGTGAGCTCTGTATACCGCTCGTTAAGAAGCAAGGGATGTTCATTGCTTTGAAAGCTTCAAAAGGTCAAGAAGAGCTTGAAGAAGCCCGTTTTGCAGTCGGCGTGCTCGGTGGTCGAATTCAACAAGTCAACACGTTTGAATTGCCTGAAGAAGCGGGTGAACGCCAAGTCATTTTGATAGAAAAACGAAGCCAAACACCCAAAAAATACCCTCGAAAACCAGGCACACCGAATAAGTCACCACTTGTTGAATAAAGAAGAGATTATGAAAGATTAAAGGGAGCGAATAGACATGAAGAAACCCTTTTCTAAGTTATTTGGTTTAAAAAATAAAGACGAACTATTAACAGTATCGGAAGAAGATAAAAAAGGTGTCGAGTCGATTAAGATTGAAAAAATAGTGCCCAATCGATATCAACCGCGTCAAACATTTGATACAGCTCGTATTGAAGAACTTGCAGAATCGATTCGTGCACATGGTTTATTACAACCGATTGTCGTGCGACCGATCGAAGAAAGCATGTATGAAATCATTGCGGGTGAACGACGTTTTCGAGCGTTACAGCTTAATCAGATGACCGAGGCAGAGGTGATTATCCGCCATTTAGATGACGAAGAAACAGCGGTGGTTGCATTAATTGAAAATATTCAACGTGAAAACTTATCTGCCATAGAGGAGGCAGAGGCATACAAAAAGTTACTTGCATTTGAAGGAATTACACAAGCAGAGTTAGCGAAGAGCGTAGGAAAGAGTCAAAGCTTTATTGCAAATAAATTAAGGTTGTTGAAACTGACACCTGTTGTTCTTGAAGCGGTGCGTGCACATCGTATTACAGAACGTCATGCACGGGCATTGGTGGGACAAACGCCTCAGTTTCAAGAAGAAATGCTCGAAGTGATCTTGAAAGAACAGTTGAATGTGAAGCAAACAGAGGAGCGGTTAAAGGAAAGTGTCGTCAAATTAAAGCAAGAGGAAAAAATCATTGCACATCCACCTGAATTTGCACAAGACGTTTCTGAAGCACGGGATATGATTGCGGATCGTTTATTAGAAATTCGTGCGAAGGGTATTCGTTATGAGCAAAGAGAAAAAGAGCACGCAGATTATGTTGAAATTCAAATCCGTTTATATCGAAAGTGAGTCATTTTAGATGCACATTAAAACCAATCTTTTATAAATGTAAGAGAGTTATTTTAAATATAGGGAATTAGGTGATGGGATATTGCTTAATTCTCTTTTTTATTAGATGAAATTAACGATAGACTGAGACGTATAAAAGTCAGTATGTAGAGGAATGATATGTAGACAACAAGGCATTCTAAGTGGCAATGTGAAAGTTTCATGATTATAAATCTAGGCGAGATGTCTGAAGAAAAGCTAAAGTCTATAATAAACAGACTTAACTTTAGAAGGGATTACTGTTTAACACACTCGCTGTCTGACTTCTCAATGTGTGTCGCTTTTGAGAAGTCGAGTCAGCTTTGTGGGTGGGGGCATATTATGAAATCTTTGTGGTGTACTATATTTCTATATGACTCCCGACAATCCAATTGTGTTTCCTTAACATGGCCTTTTTAATCAAACATAATTAATTTGAGACAAGACCTAGCCAAGTGAGACAAAGAGGTCAATCATCAACTCAAGCTCAGAGAAGGATCACGAACATCAATATGCGTTTTCTCTTATTTTATTAAATTGATATTGCAGTCTCAATTCCTATAATATCCCACGTGCGGCTTCGAGGGTTCCTTGTGTCAATTCATGGCCATTCACCCAGTACGTAGTTACATCTGCGCCACGTGATTCAAAAATAGATTTGACATATTCACTCGCTTCTACTGGAACGAGAGGATCATTTTTACCCATGGACAGGTAGACTGCCTTCTCACTTAAATCAAGGTCAGGTGAGACATCTAATGGGTAAAGTGGGGCAAATAATAATCCTTTTTTATAAGGCATGTCTTTATTCAACATTAAGCTAATGGCCATATTTGAACCATTTGAAAATCCAACTAAAATGACATTTTCCAAATCGAAGTGGTATTTTTTAGCGGCACTCTCGAGAAATTCATGAAGTTCTGTTGTACGGAACTTCAAATCTTCTATATCATATTGTCCTTCACCATGACGTTTGAAGAAACGATTCATCCCATTTTCTGAAATATTACCACGTACACCTAACGCGTTATAGGAAGGGTCTAATAATTCAGCAACAGGAATTAAATCATGTTCATTGCCACCTGTCCCATGTAATAAGACAAATGTCGGTTTTGATGCTTCACCTTGTTTAAAAATATGTTCCATTATTGTTCACCTCTTTATTACTTTATCGGGGTCTTTGAATTGTAAAAAATTCTCCTAATGTTGCATAATCATCTCCTGCCAGTCGACTGACTGCTTTGATTTTGCCTACTTCAATATACCCTTGTGCGTCATCATATAAAGCATCATCAATCAATACTTTTTGAATTTTTAAAAGTACCAAATCATTAACTATTTCACCGTCATCATTTTTAATCGTCACATGTTGATGCAGGGTTACTTCAAAACGAATAGGACTTTCGCATAAACTAGGGACAGAAACAGTGTCTGAAGCTGTCGTTGTAAATTGAGTATGTGACAATTCACTTTCATCTGGTGGTAACGGTGCAGCAGTTTGATTGGCATCATTGACATTGTCTTTTGTTACGACATGAACGACTGCTTCTTTTGTAGTTAAAAGGTTGCGTGCAGTGTCTTTCAACTTCCCATCTTTACGTCCGATAGAAATCGAAAGTAGGGCAGGTTCAGCTGAGATGATATTGAAAAAACTGAAGGGGGCAACATTGACAACCCCCGCCTCAGACTGACTACTGACGAGCGCGATAGGTCGAGGTACGACAGATCCGATTAAAAGTTTGTACATTTGTTGTTGAGAGATGTCTGATGCGTAAAAAGCGTACATGATTAACCTCCAACCTTTATTTTGAATGACGTGTTGTATTGAATGGACGCACTTCAGATTCGATATATTCTCTTTGATCTTCTAAAAATGGTGGTAGTGATAAAGATTCGCCTAAAGTTTCATATGGTTCATCTTCCATGAAACCAGGACCGTCAGTTGAAAGCTCGATAAGAATATGACCGATACGTGTGTAAAGTGCTTTGAAGTAAAAACGGTCGATTAAACCGGAACTTCTAACACCCAATTCATTATATCTTTCAAGCCATTGTTCGATAGCTTCATCGTTTTCAAGACGGAAAGACACGTGGTGGATTTGACCGTACCCTGGACGGCTTTCATTTGTTTCATCTTTACGTAAGATGACTTGTCCTCCGTTCCCTCCTTTACCAACTTCTAGGAGTGTTACGTTATCTTCTTCTTTAATCGGTTTCATGTCATAAAGATCGATTAAAGTTTTTTTGAAATCATCATAATAGCTTACCGTAATTTCAATTGGACCTAGACCATAAATTGCTTTGTCTTCAGGGACAGGGCCGTTTTTCCAAGGAATACCTGGTTCAACTCCTGTATTATTTTCGTCAGAGAAGAGTTGGTATTTTTGACCATCCTCTTCTTCAAAACGAAGCACTTTTGTACCAAACACAGTATCAATTTCATCATGTTTGACACCGAATTCATCAAAACGTGCTTTATAATATTCAAGAGCTGCATCATTAGGTACACGTAAACCTGCACGACTAATTGAGTTTGTTCCTGATGCGCCTTTTGGATTATTTGGGAAATCGAAGAATGTCATATCAGTGCCAGCATTCCCTTCGTCATCTGCAAAAAATGTGTGGTATGTGTAAATATCGTCTTGATTGACTGTTTTTTTCACAAGTCGCATACCGAGCACTTCAGTGAAGAAATGGTAGTTCCGTTCTGCATTATCTGTCATTGCTGTTACGTGGTGAATCCCTTTTAATGGATGTTGTATCATTTTAAAAACCCCTTTATTAATTAATTATCTCTAATTCGAACTAAATAGAGTGTGAAAGAAAAGTACATGCGTTCAAGTTAGTCTTGAGGTGCTGTACTTAATTTTTTTAGTGTCGTTTGCAATGCATATAATTCGTCGTTTGTAAGTTCTGAAAATGCTTGTTCAATGGCTTTTGTGTGTTCTGGGAAGATATTTTCCATGAGTTGTTGGCCTTGATCAGTTAACGAAATATAGCTGACACGCCGATCCTTTTTGCATTGGCGACGTTTCAAATATCCTTTTTCTTCTAATGAGTTAATCACGTAGGTCGTACTGCTACTGGCAATTAAGATGCGCTCTTGAATACGTTGAATAGTGTGCTCGCCTTTATTGTATAAAAGTTCTAATACTGCAAATGCAGTGACGCTCAGCCCATATGATTTTACGTCTTTACGTATCAATTTGTCTAACATATCATTGGTGCGTTTGATTCCGATTAAAGTTTTGAGTGCTATCTCACTTCTCTGCATATGCCAACACCTCTTTTGTTTCGAATTCGAGATAATTATAACGTGAATACACAATAAAGTAAAGTACTTAGTTTAATTTTTATACTTAAATGATTGAAAAACTCTAAAAATGGGTATAAAATCATGGCAAATAATGTAAAGTGATTATTTGAGGAGGAACGATTATGGCAACAATTAAAAAAGGACATAATAAATATTATGTGGGTGAGTCTGAAAAACATCCAGAAGCGTTAATGACATACGTACCGGGAGAAACACAAATTATCATTGATCATACGATAGTCGGTGAATCGTTAAGAGGGCAAGGTGTTGGTAAACAATTGGTTGAGGCAGCGGTAAAAGATGCGCGTGAGCATCACTTTAAGATTCATGCAACATGCCCATTTGCAAAAGGGGTTTTAGAGCGTACACCAGAATATCATGATGTTTATGGGGGATAATGTGTAGTCTATGTTGTAAACATCTAGACCATAAAGTTTATAAAAAAGAACATATCAAAAAATTTCTATCGAAACGTCATCAAGTGTTGGGGGTAACCCTATATAAAAAGCCGAGCAGAGCTCGGCTTTTTATATATTGCAGAAGTTAGAGCGCATATACATCTTTTAATGCTAATGAGGGTAAGGTTTTTGTTGGATTTGATTCGTATTCATTTTTAATGGGACATGGTAATGCTCACAGTTTTCCCAAGATAAATGTGATTTGAAAATTTCAAAGCCTTGATTGAAAAAGGCTGAGAGGGCGTTCAAAGTTTCTGAATTCATCGATTTCATTTCGTAAATGAGTTCTGTCAATTGTGAATCAAAATAAGCGCCCTCTATTAACGGTTGCTCAAAAGTAAAGCTTTGATCAACAAAAGGATAAGGTAAAATGAAAAATGTAGGACCTTCAAAGCGATCATCGCCAAACCAGAAGCCGAACTCAATGAAATGTTCATCGAAAGCGGCGTATTCAATGATTTGTGTGGGTTCAAACATTTCATGAAATGCATTGTAATGAATTAAACAAGAAATATCAAAAGTCCCCCAAAAAAGACCTGGATTCATCTTACGGGCACGGTAAGGTGCAATAAAATATTGAAGTGCACGTGTTGCAAAGGCCATTAGCTGTAAAACGCTACGGCTTGTCTCTTCATTATAATGGCAGTGATGAGTGTCTTTAGAAAATAAAGTCGTGTCCGTCACTTCTTGAGGGCGTTCATTGATTGTTACTTCAATACCGTTTCGGAAGAGCGCCTGTTGGATTTGTTGATAATAGCTTTGAATGGTAATACCATCTTTTAAAGGGATTTTTTCTGAAGCGGTTTGTGTCTCAACTAAAATGAAGTGGTCGACTAAGTTGATACTGATGCTGTATGTGGACGATTGATAAAATAAAAGGCCTGTAGAAAATCCAGTTGTTGTTATATCAAGAACAACGTGTCTCCATTGTGGTTCCTGAAAAGCACTTGCCAGCTTATGCTTACCTAAAATTTGAGATAGGCGATGAAGTGTTTCTTTTTCGTTTTTCCAATCTGCAAGTTTTAACATTTTAAAAACCTCCAATTATCATAGTTGTTATATTGTGTAAATTATATCATAAATATCTAAAAATAAATGATGCCGCTTTCTGTTTGTTACAAATGAGTAAGAGATAGTAATAATATTATGATTATAAAGTAATTACATCAAGAAAATAATAATAAGTTTTAGTAGAATTTTTTTACCGGATTAATCATTCAATCTTATGATGACAACAATCGGACGAACGAAAAAAGATTGCATCACTTTATTTTAAAAGTAAAAAAGTTTTAAGTTAAAGAGAAAATAGTGTATTTTTTGTTTGTGAAGGCGTATCATAGAATGAGCGAGTCATAAGTTTTAAAATAAAAATTATGGTAAATTAAGAGTAAGGAAAACATAAATTGATGCACAGTATAATACTTGTCGATAGATGTTTATATTATTTTGACATAGTATTTTTGTCATGAAGGCTAGATATCTTTCGATGTTCCGTCTGTAAAGAACGGTGCTACAAGATACGCACATAGAATAGTTTTTTCTGTTTGGCACGATGATAGATGTATAACATGTCTCAATTTATGTGTGACTTAAGCTTATTCAAGGAGATGAAATGCATATGATAGTAGAAGAAATTCAGGGCAACATTGCTCATTTATCTCAAGATGAAAAAAATGTTCATATTGAAAAAGTGTATTTAGAGAACTCTGACTTAGTGAAGCGGATTCAGCGTGTGACATCTGATCACGGTACAGAGATTGGTATTCGTTTAAGCCAACCTATCGACTTGCAGTATGGTGATATTTTGTATAGAGATGAAAAAAACATGATTATTGTTGATGTGAATTCTGAAGATGTTATTGTGATTCGCCCACGTACGATTAAAGAAATGGGAGATATTGCTCATCAATTGGGAAACCGTCATTTACCTGCACAGTTCACGGATGATAATGAAATGCTAGTTCAGTACGATTACCTCGTAGAAGATTTGCTAAAAGATAAAGGAATCCCATATCAACGTGAAGATCGTAAAGTCAATCAAGCGTTTAAACATATAGGACATTCTCATGATTAATCAAGCATATTTGAAGCTCTTTCAATTTTGTGACTCACAGTTTCCGACCGGCGCGTTTAGCCATTCTTTTGGGTTGGAAACGTATATTCAACGGGGTGACATTCATGATGGCGCTTCATTTCAAACATGGTTGAAAGTTTTCTTAACAGAGCAATTGACCTATACAGATGGTTTGGCGATGCGTCTTGTCTATGATGCGATTGAATCAGGTGAGAAATCGTCTATTGAAAACTTAGATCAATTGCTTTTTGTACAAAACATACCGCGAGAAACGAGAAATGGAACAAAACAAATGGGCAAGCGGATGATTCAGCTTGCACGGACACTTTATAAGGATGAATGGCTTGAATGGTATGGTGATAAAGCTGCAGCCTATGAGTTGCATACGCATCCTGCAGTCGTATTTACTTTGCTAGGTCATCATTTAGGGATTGACATTGAAAAAATTATAGATTATTTCTACTATCAAAATGTTTCCAGTTTGACACAAAATGCTGTTCGAGCAATTCCACTAGGTCAAACAGAAGGACAGAAAATTGTCGCAGAAATGATTCCTTTTATTACGCAGACACGTGAGAATGTGATGCAGTTGGATGAAGCGGATTTTGGTTTGACAGCGCCAGGGCTTGAAATGAATCAATTGGAGCATGAAGATGTTGATGTACGTATTTTTATTTCATAGGAGGGAACAGAGATGAAACCAATTAAAATTGGTATCGGTGGACCTGTTGGCGCAGGGAAAACACAACTCATTGAAAAATTAGTGAAACGTTTATCAGAAGAAAAAAGTATCGGTGTAATCACAAATGATATTTACACAAAAGAAGACCAAAAAATATTAGTGAATTCAGGTGTGTTACCTGAAGATCGTATTATTGGTGTGGAAACAGGTGGATGTCCACATACGGCAATTCGTGAAGATGCCTCCATGAATTTTGCTGCAATTGATGAATTAATGGAACGTCACTCAGATATTGAATTGATTTTTATTGAATCTGGTGGAGATAATTTAGCTGCGACATTTAGTCCGGAACTGGTTGATTTTTCAATCTATATTATCGATGTTGCACAAGGAGAAAAAATCCCACGTAAAGGCGGACAAGGGATGATTAAATCGGATTATTTTGTGATTAATAAAACGGATTTAGCCCCTTATGTGGGTGCTTCTTTAGAACGCATGGCTGAAGATACTGACAAATTCCGAAAAAATCGTCCATTCGCGTTTACCAATTTAAAGACGGATGAGGGATTAGACCAAGTTTTAGATTGGATAAAAAAGGATGTCTTTTTTGAAGGATTAGAATAATGGCAATTTCTAAGTGGACAGGTGAATTAGATTTAATATTCAAACATGACGGTAGTCGCACGGTAAATGGCAAAACGTACTTTCAAGGCGGACTCAAGGTCATTCGACCGACTTACTTGAATGGAAGTCCTCACCCGACGATGTTTCTGATTAATCTTGGTGGTGGATTTGTTGATGGTGACCGCTACCGTATGAACATTCACTTTGAGTCAGGGGCTCATGCGGTATTAACGACTCAAGGTGCAACGATTGTATTTAAAACTTTGGAAGATAAAGTAGAGCAGTATCAAAGTTTTCAACTTGATGAGGGTGCTTTTATGGAATTTGTGAGCGACCCCATTATTGGTTATTCAGACGCAAAGTATTACCAGGCTAATCGATTTGATTTAAGTCCGACAGCTTCTATGTTTTATACGGATATTTTAACGCCTGGATACGATGAAGATGGACGTCAGTTTAAATATCATTATTTACATCTCAAAAATGAAATTTACGTTGATCATCGATTGGTCGTGTTTGATAATTTAAAGCTGGATACGCAAAAAAATCAAGTGACGCAAATGGGCTATATGGAAGGATTTACGCATATGGGTTCATGTTATTATATTAGTCCAGGTGTTAATCAGAAAGTAGTTGAGGCTGTACAAAGTGTAGTGATGCCTTATATCAGCGAACGTTGCCGTGTCGGTGTAACGTTACTGCCTACCCATGGCTTAACATTTCGTATTTTGGCTTATTCCACGGATGATATTCAACGTGTGATTCATGCGGTACATCAATTTGTGATGGAGACGTATCATGAAGAAGAAGCACAATTTTTAAGAAAATATTAGGTTCTCTATTAATTGGACTGATGAAGAAACGCTCACAATTTCTCATCAGTCCAATTTTGGATTTGAATATAAAAGTGCATAGAAAAATGATATGTTTCGTTACAAACTGTTTCGGTATGTCATACATGTTCTTTCAGTTATGAGATAGGGTGGATATTAGCAAGGCATCCATTTGTTTTTGAATGGTTAGCATAACGATGATTGCTTTCTTGATGATTTCATCCTATTCAATTGTATTCAAATGAGACATCTTTCGGATTGAGGTTTGTGACAACCAAAATAAGGCCACCCCTATGAATAAACTTGCAAACAAGATGATGACAAAATGACTGTTTAATATATTTCCGATTGTTCCACCTAAAAGGGCGCCTATAGGTGCTAATGAAGTCGATACACCAATCATTGAGCCCATGGCCATACCTAGCTGATCTGCGTTGACTTTCAACTGTACAATTGTTTGCGAAAATATATTGAAAATCCCAACAACCATCCATCCAATCAAAAATAATATGAATGTTAATAGCTGGTTATAGATGTTGTGCGCCTCTATCAGTGCACTTATCATCCAACACAAACCTATTAGCGCGATACCGATAATATAAAATTTACCTAAATGCCATTTACGAATGAACTGCAAACGTGCAATGAATGCACCAGCGAGAATGCCTATACCAGATGTAGACATCAGTAGGCTATAATGTAACGGATTCACCGCATAAAATGGTAAGTTCGCAAAAATACCACTGACTGAAAAGTTGATGACAATGACCCCTACTAACAAGGGGAATAATAAGTGGTCTTTCCACAGTGCCAGC
This sequence comes from Staphylococcus lutrae, assembly GCF_002101335.1. NCBI lineage: Bacteria > Bacillati > Bacillota > Bacilli > Caryophanales > Staphylococcaceae > Staphylococcus > Staphylococcus lutrae. Next base: position 1,324,056 of record NZ_CP020773.1, read on the forward strand.
CCTTTATAAAGCGAAGTGAAATGTGATTTCAAAAATGACTGCTGGTTAAACGATTTGTTTTGATTCATACGCATGAGCTGTTGACTCAAAAAGATAAACATAATTCCATTAATGAGAAATGTGGCGCTGTCGACGATATAAATCGCGAATATACCAAATGCAGTGATGATAACCCCAGCTAAAGCATTAAATAATGCATCACTTCCTTGATAAGGCATAGTAAAATACGCATTACCGTCGACTAATTCCTCTTTATTTAAAATTTTAGGTAACAAGCTCAATTGAATCGGATAAACCATTTGATTTAATAAACTCACAGCAAACATCGTAGCAAACAGCCAACCTAAATTAAGATAGCCGTAAGCATTCAAAATCGGAATGCTAATCAATAAGAGGGCTTGTACCAATTGTGACACGATTAGATACTTTTTAGGATTCAGGTGATCCATCAGAGGACTTAGCAATACTTGAATCAATGCTGTAGAAGAGGTCAAAAACAAAGCGAAACCCGTATAAAATGGAGAATGACTTAGGCTGTAGACTAAGAGCATTGTCCCGATGCCATAAACACTATCCCCAAAATTTGAAATTAAGCGCCCTAGAAATAAAAGTGTAAAGTCTCTGTTATGTAGCACATATATCCCCTCCGAAAAATTTCTCTAAAAGGATTATATATAAAATTTTCTGAAAAATAAATGCTTTCTGAAAAATAAATACTTGTCGTATGATTGTGATAATCCATAAGCGAAGGATTTTACATAACAATGCATATGGATTTTTATGATGTTCATCGGTTTGACATGAAAATAAACCGTAAAAGTTTAGCTTTTACGGTTTAAATCAGACTATTTTGCTTCCTATGTGATATGGCTTTTGACTGAGCATGCTCAAGTTAATCTATTCTATAGTGAAGTTTGCTATTCAATAATACGCTTGGTGCCGATAGTCTAGCAATGTCTAATGAAAGAGGCGTCCATTGTGCGTGATGTGACTCAATATTTTATTGTTATTGTGCGGCATTTTGACGTAATTTGCGTGCACTCTCCACAAGCACAGTTAAAGCGGCTTTCACTTCATCTTCTTTACGTGTTTTAAGTCCACAGTCTGGATTGACCCAGAATAACGAACGATCAATTTGTTGTAGGCCACGTTGAATGGCAGTTGTAATTTCTTCCTCAGTCGGGATACGCGGACTATGAATATCATAGACACCTAAGCCAATACCTAAATCATAGTCTACAGATTCAAAGTCTTTAATCAAATCACCGTGACTGCGTGATGTTTCGATTGAAATAACGTCTGCATCTAAGTCATGGATTGCGTGAATAATTTGACCGAATTGCGAATAACACATATGCGTATGAATTTGCGTTTCGTCTGTGACTGAAGAAGTTGCTAATTTAAAGCTATGGACGGCTCTTTCGAGGTAGTCTTCGTGATACGCTTTACGTAGTGGTAAGCCTTCTCTTAATGCAGGTTCATCGACTTGAATCACTTGAATACCTGCTTTTTCTAATGCTAAAACTTCTTCATTGATGGCAAGCGCGATTTGATCTTGAACAGTTGCCCGCGGGATGTCGACGCGTTCGAATGACCAGTTTAATATTGTGACTGGCCCTGTCAGCATCCCTTTGACTGGTTTGTCTGTAAGGCTTTGCGCATATACGGTTTCATCGATTGTTAACGGTGCTGTCCATTTGACATCGCCATAAATGATAGGGGGTTTTACTGCGCGTGAGCCGTAAGACTGTACCCAACCGAATTTTGTTACGAGGAAACCTTCTAATTTTTCACCAAAAAATTCTACCATGTCATTACGTTCAAATTCTCCGTGTACCAAGACGTCGAGTCCAATATCTTCTTGAATTTGAATCCATCGTTTAATTTCGTCTTTCACAAATTGATGGTAAGCTTCATCGGAAATGCGTTTTTGCTTCCATGCTGCACGTTGTTGACGCACTTCAGTTGATTGTGGGAAAGAACCAATCGTCGTCGTCGGTAAATCTGGTAAGTTTAAACGCGCTTGTTGTACAACTTTTCGCTCAGCAAATGGCGATTGACGTTGTGCACGAACGCTATCGAAATCATATTCAAGATTTTTAAACGCTTGATTTTGGAAGCGATTGTACTGCGCATGCAAGCGGTCATAAATTTCTGTATCGTTGTCGTTGATTGCTCGTTTTAATGCGTCTAATGTCTCTAATTTTTCTGTCGCAAAGCTTAACCCATCTCGAATCGCATCGTCTAATGTCTCATCATCTAATGACACCGGGACGTGAAGTAATGAAGAGGACGGATTAATATACAAATCATCGGAATATTGCGATAATTTTTCGATGAGTGCTTTTTGTGCTTCAACATCTGCCGCCCATACATTTCGCCCATCGATAATACCCGCAAATAGTGTTTTTGAGTGATCAAAGTCACCATTTTCTAATTGCTTTAAGTTTTCACCGCGGTCATGAATGAAGTCTAAACCAAGTCCTTTGACAGGAAGTTGACTTAAAAACTTCACATTGGCACGTTCAAAGTAAGTTTGAATGATGAGAGACTGTCCGACACCTGCTTCAGCAAACGCTTCGAATGCTTCACGCGTAATATCCTCTAATTCAGCCCCTTGATCAGTCACTAAAATAGGTTCATCGACTTGAATTAATGAAGCACCCGCTTGAATGAGCGATTGGAAAACTTCAATGTAAAGCGGTAATAGTGTCCGTACTTTTTCTTCAAATGACTGATCGCCTCCTTTAGAGAGTGCAACAAAAGTAATCGGTCCTACGATAACAGGGTGTGCGTGAATATTGAGTGACTTTGCTTCATTGAAACGTTCTAATAAATGATTGTGGTTCAAACGCGGTGTCACATCATCCCACTCCGGCACGATATAGTGGTAGTTCGTGTTAAACCATTTCACCAAAGCACTTGCGACATGTGACGCATTGCCTCGAGCGATGTCAAAGTATAAATCGTCATTCACTTCACGATCTTGAAAACGTTTTGGAATAATATTGAACAACAATGATGTATCAAGGATGTGATCGTATAATGAGAAATCCCCCACAGGCACACTATCTAAATTGTAGCTTTTTTGTAGTAATAAGTTTTCACGATGTAATTGTTGTAGCGTCTTGTCTAATTCTTCTTTCGTTATTTTATGATTCCAGTAGCTTTCAATCGCTTTTTTCCATTCGCGTTGACGTCCAAGTCTTGGGAATCCTAGGTTTGTTGTTTTAATTGTCATAATATCGCCTCCTGGTGGGATGTTGTAATAGATTTTGAATAAGCTGCAAGTTCTAATGAGTAATCAATACGTTCAAATGGGGTGATTAAGTACAAGCCATTGAAATATTGATGGACGGTGTCGATCAGTGACTTACAGATAGATAAGCTCAACGCGTAAGTCGCTTGCTTATCATCAGCCACCGCTTCGTATTGTGCTAACACATCGTCTGACATTTTGATACCCGGCACTTCATGATGTAAAAATAATGCATTTTTGTAACTGGTAATTGGCATGATGCCAATGAAAATCGGGACATCAAGATGTTGGGTTGCTTCATAAATTTCCACAATTTTTTCTTTCGTAAAGACGGGTTGCGTAATAAAGTAATGCATACCGCTCTTAATTTTACTTTCCATTTTACGCACGGCCGCATTGATATTACGGACATGCGGATCAAATCCGCCTGCAATGTTAAACTGAGTGGCGATTTTTAAAGTATCGCCATCTGTATTCACCCCCTTATTAAATTTGAGTGCCAATTCAGTAAGCCCTTTCGAGTTGACGTCGTACACATTCGTTGCACCAGGGAGATGGCCAATTTTTGATGGATCGCCTGTAATCGCCAAAATTTCATGAATCCCCAATAGTGAGAGCCCGAGTAGATGGGATTGAAGCCCAATCAAATTACGATCTCGACAAGTAATGTGAACAAGTGGCTCGATACTGAATTGTTGCTTAATGAGACTCGCTGCGGCGATGTTTGAAATTCGTACGGTCGCTAATGAATTATCTGCCAATGTGATTGCATCAATTTTAGCTTCATCTAACGCTTTAACATTGTTGAAAAAGCGCGTGGTGTCGAGATGTTTAGGTGTATCAAGTTCGACAATAATTGTGGGTCGTTCTCGTACACGGGCAGCGAGATTTTGACGCTGTGATTTAGGCGTTTCGGATGTTTGTTTTTGATGAATAGGGATGACCTTTTTCTCTCGAATCGGTTGTAGATGTTTAACAGCCGTTTTGATTTTATGAATATGTTCAGGTGTCGTGCCACAGCAACCGCCGATGAGTCGGACACCTTCTTGAATGAGCTGTTGTGCCGTATCTCCGAAATATTGGGCATTATCACTGTATTTAAAGCTCTGATGATCAATATCTAACAAACTTGCATTAGGATAACAAGATAAGTATGCGTGATCTGGTAAGGCAATGTGGCTAAAGGTTTGTTTCATATGATGGGGCCCATGATGACAGTTTAGTCCGACAATATTGGCACCAGCCTTTATGAGTTGTTGTAACGCGTCGTTGATTGACTTCCCGTTCGTTAAATAATGTGTGTTAGAGGCGGTGAGTTGTGCAATAATGGGAATATCATATTTTTGACGTGTTTGCACAATCGCGTTGAGTAACTCTTGATCGTCATAGTACGTTTCAAACAATAAGCCATCGACACCAGCGGCTACCAATGTATCCACTTGAATGTCTGTATGATATTGAATGGCAGATAAAGATAATTCACCCTGTTTCATGCTCCTAAATCCACCGACCGTTCCAAGTATGAACGTTTCTGCATGAGCGGCTCGTTTAGCAATGGCAACGGCAGCTTGGTGAATCGCTTTAACTTGATGTTCTAAACCAAATGCTTGTAATTTTTCAAAATTAGCGCCATAGGTATTGGTCTGGATGACGTCTGCGCCAGCTTGAATGTATGAGCGATGAATCTGTTCTACTTTTTCAGGGTGTGTGAGATTATACGCTTCTGGACAAGTATCCAAACCTTCAGAGTATAAAATCGTGCCCATTGCGCCATCAGCGACTAATATTTTATGTTGTAGTGCCTCGAGTAATCGGCTCATCGTATCCCTCCTTTAATGCAAAATCAAGGTCGGCAATGAGTTCGTTGACATCTTCTAAACCGACACTTAATCGGAATAAGCCAAACGTAATGCCACGTGCTTCCCGAATATGTTGAGGAATCGCCGCATGTGACATCGTATAAGGATGTGAGAGAATCGTTTCGACGCCCCCTAAGCTGACAGATACGAGGGGTAAGGTAAGACGATCAACAAACGATTGGGCGTATGACTCATTTTTTAATCGGAAACCAATGACAGCACCGCCGTGTTTTGCTTGATTGAGATGAATTTCACTGTGTCCAGGGTAGTATACTTGTGCAATCGCCGGATGACGCGCTAAAAATTGAGAGATATGTTGCGCGTTCTCGACTGACTGCTGGTAACGTACAACTAATGTTTTGAGATGTTGTGTTAAAGTCCAACTGTCGTACACAGAAAGCGCACTTCCCGTGCCATTTTGAATGAGATAGAGTGCATCGGCGAGGGCTTTATCGTTGGTCACGACAGCGCCGGCAATCAAATCACTATGCCCACCTAAAAACTTAGTCGCACTGTGAATCACAATATCTGTCCCTAACGCCAAAGGGTTTTGACCGAGGGGCGTCATAAACGTGTTGTCGACTGCAAGCAAGAGTTGGTGTGCTTGAGCGAGTTGTGCGACTTTACGAATGTCTGTAATCTTAAATAGTGGATTAGACGGTGTTTCAAGATAAATCAATCGTGTTGACGGACGAATGGCCGCTTGAATTTCTGAGAGATGTTCCGTATTCACCGTTGAAAAAGTCAATCCAAAGCGTGACAGAATTTGTTCAGTTAAACGAAACGTTCCGCCATATACATCATCTGGTAAAATGATATGATCCCCTGCGCGTAAAGTTAAAAACACTGATGTAATCGCTGAGATGCCCGAATTGAATGCAAATGCATATTGGCCGTCTTCCAGTTGAGCCAGTTTCTTTTCAAGCAATGCGCGATTGGGATTCCCACTTCTAGCGTAATCATATGGGACATGTTCTCCTAAGCGATGTTGGTGATATGTCGAAGCATAATATAGGGGTGGATTCGCACTATGATAAGTCTCACCACATTGATCGTCATAAATCAGTTGTGTGGGTTTCGAGTACGTCATTGCAAATCACCTCTTTTGATTTCTGAAGTGCTTGAATAAAATCTTGTTCAATGTCTTCATAAGCTTCAATACCGATGGACAAGCGAATTAAATGTTGATCGATGCCGCGGCGTTCTTTTTCGTCATCTGGCATATCTATGTGTGTTTGTGTGAAAGGAAAAGTGACAAATGTTTCAGTGCCGCCAAGGCTTTCTGCAAAACGTAGGACTTGAAGTTGACGTAAAAGTGTATCGACATTGTACTGAGGCTCGAGCCGTAAGCTTAACATCCCCGTACGACCACTGTATAAAACCTCTTGAATTCCTGATAATTGTTGACATTTCTCTGCTAAACGTTGTGCATTTTGTTGTGAACGCTCGACTCTTAAATGCAAGGTTTTGAGTCCGCGTAGCAGAAGATAGCTATCAATAGGTGAGAGTGTCGCACCAATCATGTTATGAAATTGTCCTAATGTTTCTGCGAGTTGTGCATCCTTGACAGTCACTACACCAGCAAGGACATCATTGTGCCCGCCAATATATTTCGTCGCGGAATGCAGTACGATATCGGCACCTTCCTGAAGTGGCGTAGTTAAATAGGGCGTAAGGAAAGTATTGTCAATAATCGTTAATAATTGGTGTTGTGCTGCGAGTCGATAATAAGGTGTAAGGTCTATCTCAATCATTAATGGATTCGATAGGGGTTCAATGAATAATGCTTTCGTTCGAGGTGTAATTGCTGCTGCAACGCAATCTGGCTTTGTAAAGTCAACATACTTAAAATGGATATCGTATTGCGTTTCATAAAATTGAAACAGCCGGAAAGTCCCACCATATAGATCAAAGGAGACGAGTACTTCATCGTTTGGCTTAAAAAGGTTGCAAACCAATTGAATACTGGCCATACCGCTTGCTGTTGCAAAGGATGCAATGCCACCTTCAAGCTGTGCAAAAGCATCTTCAAATACTTGGCGCGTGGGATTTTTTGTGCGCGTGTAGTCGTAACCTGTCGATTGTCCGAGTCCTTCATGCTGATAGGCAGTAGAGAGATAAATGGGATTCGTGATCGCGCCGGTTGTGTCTTGGGTCAAAGTGATTTGGGCAAGGGTCGTTTCTTTCATTCGCGTAACCTCCTCATTCAAAAATAAAAGCTTTCGCCCTGAATCTGATGAAAACATCAAATACAAAGGACGAAAGCGCGTTCGTGGTACCACCTTATTTCGTGACTTGATTACGCAAGTCACCTCTTCCAGTACGCTAAATGGTGCAGACATTATTTCAAGTGGTAAGAAATAAAATGTAAGGGATATTTGGGATTCTCTGTCTTACACACAAATATAAATACTGTGTCGCGATAACGGGCGAACCCGGTGATACCTCATATTGGCATCAACACTCCAAGGCCATTTTCAAACGCGCTTTCAATACCTTCTCTCAGCGAACGAAGGCTCTCTGTTAAAGCAGGGTGCGTTCTACTTTCCTTATTACAGTGTTTGGAATATTTATTGATTGGATTGATAACTCACACTTTACAACAATCAAAAATACTTGTCAACATGTTTTCTGAAAATTTTGATTTAAAAGAATTTATAGTGGTGACGAAATCGTTGAGAAAAGCTTGTGTCTCAATGGTGCAACCAGTAAAATGGAATGGAAAAAACATTGTAAAGGTGGGTGATAGAGATGACGTCGCAACAGTACAGTCAGTCGCCTGAATCAGAGCATGTCCAATGGATTGCCTTAACAGAGATCAGACCTAACCCGTACCAACCGAGAAAAACGTTTGACGATGAAAAATTAGCTGAACTTGCTCAATCTATCACACAACATGGCGTGCTACAACCGATTATTGTGACACAGGCCGTTCAGGGTTATTATATTGTCGCAGGGGAGCGACGCTATCGCGCAAGTCTGAGGGCAGAGTTACCGGAGATTCCCGCCATCGTCAAATCTTTTTCGGATGGTGAAATGCGTGAACTTGCAATCATTGAGAACTTGCAACGAGAAGACCTCAATGCGTTGGAAGAAGCGGAAAGTTATCATCAACTGATGACGCATCTAAAGTTGACACAAAAAGAAGTGGCTGAACGACTAGGGAAATCGAGACCTTACATTGCGAATATGTTGAGACTTCTCAAATTACCTGTTAAGATTAGAACTTTGATACGTGAAGAACAATTATCAGGAGGGCATGGACGTACCTTGTTGGCATTGAAAGATCCGGCAACTATGGTGAAGTATGCCCATTTAGTGATCCGGGAGTCTTGGAGTGTACGTTACCTTGAACAAAAAGTCGCAGAACATATGGGGACGGTACAAAAAGACACATCGAAGTCGTCAGCGTCAGCGAAAAAGCCTGCCCGTATTCGTCAGCATGAGCAACAATTAAGTCAGCAATATGGAACGCGTGTCGAGATTTCTACGAAGAAACAAGTGGGCGAAATTACTTTTACATTTCATTCTGAAAGAGATTACCATCGTCTCATTCAACAGCTCAAAAACATGTAGTGAAGCAGAATAATAAGTCATATGATACATGTATTAAAGAAGGGAGCGTATTATGAATCAATTTAAAGCAGTATTGCAAAGTATGATTCAACCTTTATTAGAACCAGAAACGTATTCAAATTTATTAACGAAACTCATTATCGTTTTAATTTATGTATTTGCGGCATTTGTAGTGGTTCGCATTTTAAATAAAATCATTGCACAATTTTTCAAAGTGAACAATCGTTCTACCAAAAGTAGCCGTGCCAAACGATCGAAAACATTGATTACATTAGTGCAAAACGTTGTAGGTTATATTATTTGGTTTATTACTTTAACGACGATACTGAGTAAGTTTGGTATTAGCGTAGAAAGTATTTTAGCAGGTGCCGGTGTTGTAGGACTTGCGATTGGTTTTGGTGCACAAACATTAGTGAAGGATATTATTACAGGTTTCTTTATCATTTTTGAAAACCAATTTGATGTGGGAGATTACGTCAGCATAAAAAATAATAGTGCACCGATTGCTGAGGGAACGGTCAAAGCGATTGGGTTACGTTCAACCCGTATTTTATCTTTTACTGGTGAGTTATCGATTATTCCAAATGGGACGATGAGTGAAGTGACCAATTTTTCAGTGACCAATGGGGTCTCAATTATTGACATTCCAGTATCGATTCATGAGAAAATTGATGAAGTAGAGAAAAAAATGAACCTCTTTTTGAAATCCATTCCTAAGAAATATGACATTTTTACAGCACCACCCGAAGTGCTAGGCGTCAACACGTTTAATAGTTATGAAGTGATGATTCGTGTGGCCGGTGAAACGATGCCGGGTGAAAGTTTCAGTGGTTCTCGAATTTTGCGACGCGAGTTAAAGGAGTTTCTTCAATCTGAAGGTATCGAAGCACCAATGCCAACACTTGTTCAGTTATATCAAGAGCAACAAAACAAGAAAACATAGAGGTGAAATGGAGTGGCTTCAAAGTATGAATTAAATGATATAGTAGAGATGAAGAAGCAACATGCATGTGGAACAAATCGCTTTAAAATCATTCGCATGGGCGCTGATATCCGTATTAAGTGTGAAAATTGTCAGCGTAGCATTATGTTGCCACGTCAAACGTTCAATAAAAAATTAAAAAAAGTACTCGAAAAAGCGAGTCCAAATGATAAGGAGAATGAATCATGGCTTTAACAGCTGGAATTGTCGGCTTACCGAATGTCGGAAAATCAACGTTATTTAATGCAATTACAAAAGCAGGGGCGCTTGCTGCAAATTATCCATTTGCTACAATTGATCCCAATGTCGGAATTGTGGAAGTACCGGATATACGCCTCTCAAAATTAGAAACAATCGTTAATCCTAAAAGAACCGTGCCGACAACTTTTGAGTTTACAGATATTGCGGGTATTGTGAAAGGGGCTTCAAAAGGTGAAGGGCTTGGAAATAAGTTTTTATCACATATTCGTGAAGTGGATGCCATTTGCCAGGTCGTACGTGCATTTGACGATGAAAACGTGACACATGTGGCGGGGCGTGTAAACCCAATCGATGATATTGAAGTCATTAACATGGAGTTGGCATTAGCCGATTTAGAATCTGTAGATAAACGCTTACCACGTCTCGAAAAGTTAGCGAAACAAAAGGATAAAGCTGCATTGAATGAAGTGCGTATATTGACTCGAATTAAAGAAGCACTTGAAAATGGTCAACCTGTGCGCAGTTTAGAATTTAATGATGAAGATCAAAAGTATGTCAATCAAGCACAATTATTAACATCAAAATCGATGCTCTACATTGCGAATGTCGGTGAAGATGAAGTGAATGATGTTGAAAATGATAAAGTTAAAGCAATTCGAGAGTATGCAGCGAATGAAGATTCAGAAGTGATTGTGATTAGTGCCAAAATTGAAGAAGAAATCGCAACGTTAGATGACGAGGACAAAGCCATGTTCTTAGAAGAATTAGGGATTGAAGAGCCTGGATTGAACCGACTCATCCGTAAAGCATATGATTTGTTAGGATTGGCAACGTACTTTACAGCAGGTGTGCAAGAAGTGCGTGCATGGACATTTAAGGAAGGAATGACTGCCCCACAATGTGCCGGCATTATTCATACAGACTTTGAACGTGGTTTCATTCGTGCTGAAGTGACAAGTTATGATGATTTCGTAACGCATAATGGTGAACAAGGTGCAAAAGAAGCGGGGAAAATGCGCTTAGAAGGTAAAGATTATGTGATGCAAGATGGAGATGTCGTGCATTTCCGTTTTAATGTATAGGAGATAAAACCGTCATATCAACGTTTTTGAGCATTTGAAAAAATGGAAAGAATGACAATCAATTTTTATGTGATTCAAAAATTTAAGCAAATTGCTGAGTTTGTAAAGGTAACATTGCTTGTCGTTCTTGCTGTGGGATTACGTAAACAACAAAATTATGCAATATGTTAATGTATATCACTTCTTTCACTACTTTTATTAAAGGTGAAAGAAGTGTATTTTTTATGAAGAAAAAGAGGAATAAAGCTTATCAAAAGTTAGATAATCCGAGTATTGAGTTTATCAAAAAAGAAGTAATGGATTATAAAAAGTCTCAAAATCTGGCGCCTAAAACTTTAGGAATATACAAAAGGCTTTTTACTGAGTTTTATGAGTTTTTCGGCAAAGATATTGATATTTTAATGATTAATCAAAGACAAGCAAGTGCATTTATCAACTACTTACTCAATGACAAAGTTTATTATTTAGATAGGTTTAACAATAGCGGTGAAATGCGTGGAATACAGCCGACAACCGTCAACACATATTTAAAAGCTTGTAAATCTGTTTATCAGACACTTATTGAGCTTGAGTATATTGAAGTTAATCCGTTTCAAAAGCTAAAGTCAGTTAAAAAGGCAAAAGGAACGTGTTAAAACAATACTGGAAAAGGATATTAAGACGCTTCTGAATAGTTTGGATAAAGAGTACTATACAGACTTTAGAATGCTAGTAGCAATACACGTACTTTTGGACACAATGGGCAGAATCGAGGAAGTATTAAATATTAAAAGAAATGATATTGATTTTGACGCATGCACAATATATTTTGGACAAACTAAAACGAATGAATACAGATTTGTCCCATTTAGTAAGATTACAAAAAAGTTACTGATTGAATTACTGGAAGAAAACAAATTTTTTGAAAGTGAATATGTATTTTTGACGCAGTACGGGACACAATTAACCACAAACAGCTTTAGAGCTTGCTTAAAAAGATACGTTAAAACGTTTAATATTAAAACAAACATTACACCGCATATGTTTAGGCATACCGCAGCTACAATGTTTTTACAGAATGGTGGTAATGTGCATATTTTACAAAAAATATTGGGACACAAAAAGATAACAACGACTGAGATTTATACGCATTTAACTACAGACGACATCACAAATCAGTCTGAAAAATATGGAGCGGTTGTCAATATGTCTAATAAGCGACAATACAATAAAATTAGAAACAAAAGGAGACGTTAAATTAATTATAGTCATCAATACAACCTAAAATGTAGTAGCAACACAAATAAAAATTGCGTACAATTAATTATAAATAATTAAACAAAAGGAGAAAATGTATGAAAAAATTATTATTAACGCTTACTGTTTTATTTATTGGAATTGTGTTGAGTGCTTGCACTGATTCAGAAATTAAGAAGTTAAATGGTAAATGGGAAGGATATGATGGTGCTGACAAGATAGTCATGGATATTAAAAATGGGAAAGTCAAGATTGTTAATTATGGAGAATCTGCGACAAAAGAAGAGGCAGAGAAGTTACCTTTAGAAGCAAAAATATATAAGGAAAATGAAACTCTGAAAATAATGAATGAAGAGGGCGACGGTCAACAGTTTCAGGTAATTAATGACGTTATTGTGTTCGAAGGAGCATCATTCACAAGAGTAGATTAATTGTAGCTAAATTAAATCTAGTGCTATCAGTTAATGTTTTTACCTATTTAAAATAACAGTTAACAAACTTATTCCACAAAATTATAAATAATTCGAACTAAGTAGTTGATTTATCACGATTTATAGCTTATATTATTCATATAGAACAAATGTTCGCATAAACAGAACAAAAGTTTGTATATAGTGGGAGGAATATTTTAATGGCAAATGTAGCAGTAAAATTAGAAATCAACAATCAAATGAGTGAACAGGAAGCAAAAAATTTTCAGCAAGAAAAAATTGTTGATGTGATAACGTTGATTAGAGGCAAGTGGGGCAATACAATTATTTTGAAGACTGAGGATAATTTTAAGGTTGAGTATGATGAGGGGGAATCAATATGATTTATAAAATTTATGCAGGTAAATACGAATACTTTAAGCCTTCAAGTATTGAAGAAGTGGAGTTTAATTTGAAAAAAATTATCGAGTTCAAGCGATACGACATGCTAGAAGTGTTGTTAAAAGATATTGAATCACTCAAAGCTAATGACTTTGAGCTATTCGAAAAATATGAAATATACGATTTAATGTTGGAAAAAGGGTTGTTTAAACAGTCGGCAAACAAAGATTAATATAAAAGTATTTAAAATGCACTGGCGGTCAAATGACTGTCAGTGTTTTTTATAATGGAGTGATTGTGCATCAGTTACAAGCAAAAATTGAACATCATACATTTAGTAATCCAATACTACCCCCGTTCATTTACTGTATGCAAAAAGGTGATACCTTTTGAGTACTAAAATGACGTGTAGCAGTGTTTGCATGCAAATAAACAGATGCAACAACTCAAAATTATGTGTTTTAATTATTTTTACACTCAATAAAACGTTAAAATGTACCGCTTCAAATGTGAGTTAATCATATCTCACATTGATTGTGCTTAAATTTTATAAAATGGCTGAAAATTTAGTGAATAAAAACACGCTTAACTTTAGTAGGTTAAAGTGTTAAAGTTTTTTAGCTTAGCATTTTAATTATATTTTTATCAACTTAAAGCTGTTTGTATAACATGTAGTAAGCGCACAAGTGTTAAAACTTGTTATTTTACCTTTTTACACTCTAAAAACAGCAATCTGCACAATGATGGACAAAACGGCAAAATGTTGAAAAATATAAACATGGGATATACAAGGGATTTTATCGCCCTAGTTTTCGGATAAAATTGCGATTTTATTTACTAACAATTAAAAGGTAAAAAATTAAAGCCGTACAAAGCGATATACTCAAATATAAAGCCATAAAACGATTATGAAAGTTTAATATCCCTCAGCATTAACACGCTTATACGTGGCAATATGAGCTTGTAGCAAGCCGAGTGAAGCGGATTGTGTGGCTTGTAGCTTGTCTGTGTGTCTCTCATATCACATATCTGTTGTTGTGTTATTAATTAAATACAATTGATATATATGTTATTGCATTAAGGCACGTATGCCTATCATACAGTATGAAACTGTCATATATCATTTGTCATTATATCACCGCTTCTGTATGCTTCCACACAGCCTCATATACGATGTTTATTAGTTTATAAGTCTAATTAATTAACACGCTCATATCACGTAAATATACGCTGATAGCCCATTAATTTTAGTTCAATCTTTGTGTCCTAATATTGCAGGTATGTATATCATTCAGACCAATTCAATTGCTTCATATCTTCTGAATCTGTACCTTATTAACTTACCGCTTCTCTATGCTTTATTCTGTTGTCGTATACGCTGATATAAGCGATATAGCTTTTTAGTCACATATTAAATAGATGCTTTCTGACGTGCTTATACAGCTTAAATAAGCTATGAAATGAAGCGGTATATTATTCTTCTTAAATATTGTATCTTATGTTGTTCGTACAAGTGTCGTACAATTTAGTTATGAATAATAATAAATAGGAGGCTATGAATTATGAAGAAAAATTGTTTTATCATTTAGTATCATTTTATTATCTATTATTTTAACTGGTTGTGTTGATAAAGAAATTAAGGAGTTGAATGGTGAATGGGAAAGTTATGATGGTAATAAGTTAAAACTTATAATTAAAAATGACAGCATGAATATTATTGAATATGACGATTATTCAACCAAAGAGGAGGCAGAAAAAAGACCTCATAAAGCCAAAATAGTAAAAGAAGATGGGAAACTATACGGGATTGATTCAGAGGGAGATAAGGCTGTTTATACCATGTTGGTGATTCGCTTGTTTCAGATGGTATTTTTTTCGAAAGAGTTAAATAGCTTAGTAAATTAAACCAGTCTATCCTCCACTCACAAAACACGTAAATGGGCAAAAAGAAAAGGGAGTTAAGTTTATATAATTATAAAGCTAACTCCCAATTTCCATATGTTTCAATTACTTTTAACCTGTAACAATATAATTTAAATATTTACGTTTATTGCTCTTGTTCTAATAAAATAATCTGATTAATAAAGTTGTCAAATACTTGCTTTTCTACATTTAGTCTTATTGACAATCCAGAGTCAGTAGATTCATTTTTATGCTTCAATCCAGAATCTAAGTTAACGTATATACAAAGCTCATCACTCTCATAGTCAATGACTGTCAATGATATATCAGGCTCTGTGAAATAAATGTCTGTTACAGGGAATGAATACTCTAAGTTTTTCAGAAAATCAATGTCGAAGTCAAAAACAGCTAATTCTGTTTCAGCTTTTTCATTTTCAAATTCAAGTACAGCGTCTAAATAATAAATCTTACTGTCCTCATCATTTTCTATTCTTTTGAGTTTTAAGGTTAATGAAGTATTACTTGATTCATATGAAGAATCTTGTAGTTTTATATTTTTTGAAATCAAATTAATGACCCTTTCTCCATACTTTTTTAGGTTTCTTTTGCTTATAAGTTGTCACAACTTTGTTGCCTTTGATAACTAAAGTAGTACCTGTTTTCTTGTCGTATAAAATTTTAGCTCCTGTTTTCTTATCGGTGTATTTAGTACCATTTTTTAAGGTGTTTGCCATCATATGCTTAGTAATACCTCTTTGTCCTGCTCTTTGCAAAGCGTGTTTAGATATTGATTTTACAAAAGTTTTTACACCTTGTTTAGCTAAAATTCCAAAAACAGCTGAAGCTACAAAAGGGATTGCTGGAAGAACTCTTGGAATCATTACTGGTTCATCAGTGTCATCAAAAACAATATCTTTATTTTGAGCGATTTCTTCCTTAGTAAGTTCGATAGTGCGTGGGTCATTTTTTATTTCTTCTTGGCTTGGGTAGCCATTTGCTTCCGCAAAACCAAGAGTCGTGAAACTTACAATTAATGCAAAAACTATTAAAGTTGTTATGAATTTAGTTATTTTATTCATATTACACCCCTCGTTTAATCATAGCATATAGCAAACACGATATAAATAATAAATTTATTAAAAGACGTTAGTTAATAATCTAAAAACTTTATAGATATTTTGTGAGGATAATAAAATTTTTCAAAAAAATAAAAGCCAAATGATAATAGTTGACTTAAAGAAAGAATGATGATATAATTAAAAATTTATTGACAATAAATGTTGTGTTATGTTATAATACTCTTGTAATTAATTATGTCGACATTTTAATTGATTACACATACATATTCCCACACCTACTCTCTCCTAAAGGTTTATAAGTCTTTTACATATTTCCCTCTTGATAATTTACCTTTTTGCCAATCCATTACGAATAGCGCACTCGTAATGAAAGGTTTATATTGAGGGGGCTTTTTTGTATTCATATCTTAAGGGTAAATGTTAATGATAGCAGATTAATATTTGCAGGTAAGCCTTATAGCCAACCAGTTTGTCACCTGTTGAGCTAAAGCTCACCAGTGACGCAAAGGGCAAGGGCTAAACAGTAAAGGGCTTAGAGACAAGTTACATAAGGTATATGATTGTTTGCTACTGTCTGACAGTGTTATGTTACAAGTTTTGTATTATAAAAAATTAACGTACCATTCATCGACTAAAGGTAATATTATATATTAGAGGGTGAATGGTACGTTAATTTTCAAATTATATTAAAAAGGAAGTGTTGCGTATTGACCAATACACACAGAGTTGTTTTAGGGAACAAAAGAGAGATTGACATTTCAATTGACAAGCTCAAGTCATTTGAAAATAATCAGGTTGAATCAAACATAGTATACTCAACAATTGATGAGGAGCTGTGGAGACGTCGAAATGGTAAGCTAAGCCAAAAGGATTATATTACTTGTGACAAGACAATAAGTCAATTTTTTACAGAATATTATAAGGTTCAGAATCAACAAGACAAACGCAAAAAGGATATAATGTTTGGTGTTTTATATAATTCTGACGCAAGCCCAATTAAAAGGGAAGATAAACGAGGCAAAAAACCAGATGAACTGACAATTATTATCAGAATGATTGTATTATCGGTACTTAAGAATAAGAAGATATCAACACATAATATGACATTATTCGATTGGCTTAGAAAATTTTATATTATAAATGATGGTTTTTATGCCGACTACAAGTCAGATAGGAACAACATATATAAATATAATTTGTTAGGATATATTGATAAAAGTGAATACCCATTTGATATTGATAGCTTAACAAAGCAGGAGAAACACAAAATGGTAAAGCAATATTATAATAATATTGTTGAGCTATTAAAAAATAAATTGAACGTTACGTTGAGAAAGTTTGAAAGTGACGGCTTAATCTATTTACAAACTTATATGGTAGGAGTTAAAAAAGATGAAAATAAAAAAGGGAAACATTATGAACCTTATTTACTATCACCAAAAGAACTGAATAAATTGAAAGAATTAGAGTTAGATATCAAGGAAAAAATGAACCTACATCATTTGATTGGAAAAAGCTTATATGCGCATGAGGGCTTCAAAAAAGAGCTTAACAGAAGATTATTAGAAGATGGCTTAAAAACCGAGGAAACACATAATCACTTTAAATTTGTTTACAATACATATTCAATCAGTAAAGCATTTACAGATGTACAACTAAATAATTATATAAATCAAAATACATACATATCAAAAGCTATCGAAATTGAGCCCAAAGAGTTTATACATACATACCGAAATTTATTAAATGAAGCAATTTGTAACAAATATGATAGAGCTTCCGAAAGATATAAATCAGACATTACAAATAAATACACGTCTAAAACAATTGGTAACTTAGAGAGTCTCAAAGCTTTTATCGACGACAAGCATCATATGATTGATACATATAATCAACAGGGCAAACAATTTAGCAAGATGATGTTATCCCAAAGACATCGAGATAATTTGTCGAAATTATTTAATTTGCAAGTAGAAACCAAAGAAACAACAAGCACCGATGACAATTCATTTGTGCTAAATGAGAAAGACTTACCCTTTTAATAAGCAGGTAATCCTTTCAGATGCAACATATTAAATTTTAAGAAGATGATTTCATATACATATATCATTAATTACATTTCACAACATATTGAACATAATGTCAATTATATTTTACGAAATCATCTTCTTATTATAAATGAATTTTAAGGAGATTAATACATATGAACAAACAGAAAATAAAGTGGCTTAATGCTTTAATCAAAAAGAAGAAGGCTAAAAGATTACACTACTATTCTGATGTTGTTATTACGAATGATAAACAATTTTACGATATTACAACAGGTGAGCAGTTAATATCACATAAAAACAAATTAGCATTAAAAAAGCAAGTCGGTGAGGTACACACAATTAATGTTAATAATTGTTATAAGTTTTATTTTGAAATCAAGTCGCAAAGAAAGCGAGCAATCATAAAGAACAAACTTTATATCGCTAAAAATAATAGTGGTGTTAAATGTGAGTGGGACATGCGGACGTATACAGTTACACCACAACATAAGTTGGGTAGTATTGTAATACTCGATGAAGATGAGGAAGTACGACAATTAGAACCATACCACGTTAAAGCATTGCTAGCACAAACTAACAGTAAACTTAACGATGAGGAAATCAATGAAAGTGATATTTACAGATATTTGCAAGTATCGAATAAAGGGCGTCTAATGTATGGTACAGTGTTTAACAAAAAATTAACTGGTTTACACAATAGAAGTCATACAGCGCCATACAAAAACCATAATTTAAAAATAGTAAAGGATAAATCAATTTTAATGTATGCACACAGAATCATGGCAATTGTATTTCTATGGGAACAGTATCAAGCACTATTAGATAAAGGTGTACCGCATCATTTAATTGTTGTTAATCATCGAGACGCCAATAAGCATAATAATAATTTGAGTAATTTGGAGTGGGTTACAACCGCTGAAAATAACAGACATGCACGTGAATACTATAAAAACAAGCATATTGACGAAAACAATTAATACATACTTACAGTACATTGCCATTTCGGTAGTGTGCTATTTATTTTGTAAAAGTCTAAAAATGTTAAGTTATGGACACTAAATAATACCGCTTCAAATTGCTATATTTAGTGGTTGATTTTAGTCTAAAAATTAGTTTATAATCAAAAGTTCAAAAATTAGTTATATTTTAGACTTTTAGAAAGAGTGATGAATAATGATTATCGGATATGCACGTGTGAGCACAGTCGGTCAAAATTTAGACAGTCAAATTGAACAACTTAAAGAGCAAAACGCTGAAAAAAATATATAAAGAGCAGATAACAGCAACAAGCACAAAACAAAGGACTGAACTAAAATCACTTATTGAACATGTTCGAAATGGTGATATTGTTGTAGTGACTAAAATTGATAGATTAGCACGTTCAATCAGTGATTTAAATAAAATTGTAACGGAATTAAATAATAAAGGTGTATCAGTAAAATTTATAAAAGAGCAAATGACATTTGAGGCGGGGAACAATAATTCATTAAATACGTTATTATTCAACATTTTAGGCTCATTCGCACAATTTGAGCGTGATTTAATCGTTGAGCGTACAAGCGAGGGACGTGAACGTGCAAAAGCGAATGGTAAAAAGTTTGGGCGCAAGCCAAGTAGTAGCAGAAAAGACATTGATAAAGCGATTGAATTGTATAAAAACAGAAATGAAAACGGCTTGAGTGTAAGCGATATTTTAAAAATGACAAGCGTCAAAAAAAGCACGTTTTATTATGAGTTGAAAAAGGTGAGTGACTGAAAAGAATGAGTGGTGAAAGAAAAAAGCGTTTTTTACAAAGAACTTGACTGTAAGCATCACGTTAAGTAAAATTAATTGAAGTAGTGAAAGAAAACGGCGTGAAAACGCTTGATATTGATAGCGTTTGATATAAATACATAGTCACTTTTTTAGAAGGTAAGGAATATGTGATGCAAGATGGAGATGTCGTGCATTTCCGTTTTAATGTGTAGGAGATAACAAAGGAGAGCTAAAGTGTTGAGGTCATCAGCATGTTAGCTCTTTTTTGAGTGCGCTCAACATAGGTAAAACCTTGACGCATTGCTACTTCATTTCGTTTAACTGCTTTGATTTCGATGTTAATTTTACTCATACATATCCCCCTTTGTATACAAATGTAATTTAATAATAACATAATAATTAAAATATTCGAACTATTGTGTTAAAAAAGAATTGATGGTATATTACTGAGAAAGAAGGTGAAGTCTATGTTTAAGCAATCTATCGCAAAAGATTTATCAATAATTCTACAAGGCCAGATGTCTTTTGAAGAAATATATCATCTTCTTGAACATCCGGCTAATGAGAATCATGGTGAATATTCATTTCCAACATTTCAACTTGCTAAAATTTATAAAAAATCTCCAAATTTGATTGCTAATAGTATCAAAGAGAAGTTTGATAATGAATATATTCATAAAGCAGAGGTTGTAAACGGTTTTCTTAATTTTTTTTTAGACAGGCAATCCAGTTCACAAAAGATAATTGAGTGTTTCAACGAAAATGCTTTAAAAAATAATAAACTATTAAGTACAGAGAAAATAGCCATAGATTATTCAAGTCCTAATATAGCGAAACCTTTTTCTATGGGGCATTTGAGAGCAACGGTTATTGGAGATAGTATCGCTAAAATACTTGAAGCAAACGGAGCAAAAGTGGTTAGAATAAATCATTTGGGAGATTGGGGAACCCAATTCGGCAAGTTAATTGTTGCTTATAAAAAATGGGGAGAACAAAAAAAAGTTGAAAATAACCCTATACTTGAGCTTTTTCATTTGTATACAAAGTTTCATGAATATAGTAAAGATAATCCGTATATTGATGTAGAAGCCAGAGAAGCTTTCAAACGCTTAGAAAGCGGACATAGTGAATACGAACAGTTATGGTCATGGTTTCGCAATGTTTCTATGGAATCTTTTAATGCTTTATACAAGCTTTTGGATATCAACTTTGATTATATTCAAGGAGAATCTTTTTATAATGAAAGATTAAAAGAAACTATAAAATTATTAGAAGATAGAGAATTATTAACTCGAGATGATGGTGCCTATATTGTAGATTTAGACGATTTACCACCTGCACTGATTAAAAAAAGGGATGGGGCATCTCTATATATCACGAGAGACTTATCAGCTGTTTTGTATCGTACCAAAACCTTTAATCCTACACGTATCCTATATGTAGTGGGGCAAGAACAATCTATTCATTTCAAGCAACTAGACAAACTTACTAGATTATTGGAATTAAAGCCAGTCATAGAACATATTCCTTTTGGTTTGATTTTAAAAGATGGTAAAAAAATGTCCACAAGACAGGGCAAGGTAATACTGCTTGAAGACATTATTGCAGAAGTAGAGGAAGCCGTTCTAAAGACTTTAGAAAAGAAAAAGTCGAACTTAAGGAATAAAAAAGAAACTGCCAAAGAAATTGCTATTGCTTCTATCAAGTTTCACGATTTGAAAAATGATCGCCTTAGTAGCTACGATTTGAAAATTGATGAGATGTTGGCTTTTGAAGGGGACACTGCATTATACATAATGTATACTTATGCAAGGATTCAATCTATCTTAGGAAGAACCGAATACTCTGATGATTTTAAAGGGGATTTCCAGTTTGAGGAAAGTATGTGGCCGATTTTAAAACATTTAAAATCCTATAATGAAGTTTTGGAATTATCTGCTATAAACTATACGCCATCTTCAATATGTAGATATTCTTTACAGTTATGTCGTCTTTTTAATAGATACTATAGTGTTGAAAGAATATTAGAAAGTACAAACGAAAAGTCAAAAATAACTTTATTAAAAATCGTCTCCAAAAACATTGAAAATGCTATGGAGTTACTAGGTATAAATTTAGTAAAAGAGATATAGATATATTAATTTAAAATATAATTACATCAATAATAGTCTGAAACATTAATATTAGCGGTGAAGAATTTTACGGGTTCTTTGTCAAATGGGATTGATGAGTAAAAACATAGAGATTAAGCGGTATAAAGTTGCTAATCTCTTTTTTTAGGGCTCTTTCTCAAAGGCGTTTTTGTGTATAACGTATAAAGGAACTGGACATCGCGCCCAGTTCCTTAAACTAATTATGTTTCTTATTTGAAGAATGAGAAAAGACTACCAATTGCATTTTTAACTTTACTTGCTGTATCAGCTACAGTAATAGCCGTTTTTACAACTTCTGGGTTTTGATACAATGTGTATAAAACTTTTGTTGTATTGATACCACTTGTTACGAAGTTGCGTGTGTTTGCATAACCTTTGTAAAGTACAGTGTCTTCTGGCTTGATTTCAAGAGGTGAGATATACGAACCTAATGTACCCTTTTCTCCTAAAATACTCAATACACCAAAGTCAACTGTATTTTTATATTTGAAATATAGATTAGTATAATATTTAGCATTATTGTACTTTTCAGTTAAACTTTTATAAGTTTCAGTTATATAGTCATAACCGCTTTTCACGCCGCCTTTAATGTACTCATAACCTTGTTCAAATGGGTATTTGAATGCATTCCAGTAGTCACCCCAAGTTGATGTTGACGCATTTATGTCTGTTGATGGTACAACTGGCGCTGATGGCTTTTGAATATTTTGATTAGTGTCTTTTGCTTCTGGTTGTGCTTGTGGTGCTTGAGGTGTCTGTGGTGCTTGTTCTTTTTTCTCTTCTACTTTAGGTGCTTGTTCTGCCTCTTTTTTGATTTCAGGTTTTTGTTCTTCTGTTTTAGGTGCAGTTTCTTTGTGCTCTACAGCAGGTTTTTCTTCTTTTGCATCCATTTTAGGTGCTTGAGGTTGTACTTCTGCTGATGGCGCTTCTTCTTTTATTGGACTTTCAATGTTTTTCAATGCATCTTCAAGATTTTCTATTTGTCTTTTAGTTTCTGCCTCAGCTTTGATCTTAGCATCTCTTGGTCCGTTAATTGCATCTAAAGCTTTTTGGAAATGTGGTGCATTGTCAGGCGTTAATGAGTTCACGGCGCGTTGTGCAGTACGTCGATTTTGGATAGTATCTTCCTTTTGTAATGCTTGAAGTGCTTCTTTTGCGTTCATTAACTTTCTATTTTGTATTTCAGTCAGACGGCTTTGTTCAGTTGTTGCATGCAATGACTCCACAAACACATTTTGACTTGCATCTGGATTTTCTTTAATGCGTGAGATGTATTGATCACGTTGTTTATCAGTGATGTTCGTATTTTTTAAAATTTCATAAAACGCATTTTGTTGTGCTACACGACGCTCGGGATTACTAGCATCTTTAATAGACTCTGAATAGACATTTTGAGCACTGCTTGGATTCTCATGCAGTTGTTTTAAATATTGGTCTCGTTGACTTTCTGAAATACCGTCCATATGAAGGACTTGATAAAATGCTTTTTGCTCTGGTGAAACCTTTACTGATTCGAAGTTTGCAGGTTGTGTAGGTGCAAGTGTGGATGTTTGCTCGCTTGCTTCTGCTTGACTATTTGATACGACTGTAGCAATAGATAATGTTGCTACGCCCATTAATAAACTTGAAATATACTTGTTTTTCATAATTAATTCCCTTCATAATTTATTTTTTTGTTTGTTGTAAGCATAAAGAATATAGCACGTTTTTATTTTTATATACCATTAACTATTTCTTAATTGTTTATAAAAGAGTATTAATCTATTTATTTTGTTAATAAGAAAACAATAAAGCGGTGTATTTTTTGTTTTTTGATGTTGCAGTTATAAAAAAGTGCAGTTCAGTGGATAGATATTGTAATAAGTAATGTAATATGGTACAATCTTTGAATGTGAGTAATGAAAATTATTCCTTGCTTATCATTCACAGTGTATGATAAGCCGCATAGACCATAAGGAGGTGCCAATATACAATGAGAACATATGAAGTAATGTACATCGTGCGTCCAAATATTGAAGAAGATGCACGTAAAGCAGTAGTTGAACGTTTTAACGGGATTTTAGCTTCTGAAGGTTCTGAGGTGTTAGAAGCGAAGGACTGGGGTAAACGTCGCTTAGCTTATGAGATTGAAGACTTCAAAGATGGGTACTACAACATCGTGCGTTTACAGTCTGATAACAACAAAGCAACTGATGAATTCCAACGTTTAGCTAAAATCAATGATGATATCATTCGTTTCATCGTTGTCCGTGAAGACGAAAACAAGTAATTAAATAATGGGGGCGTGTAAATGCTTAACAGAGTCGTATTAGTAGGTCGATTAACTAAAGATCCGGAATACAGAACGACACCCTCAGGCGTAAGTGTAGCGACTTTTACTTTAGCGGTTAATCGTACATTTACGAATGCGCAAGGGGAACGCGAAGCAGACTTCATCAACTGTGTTGTTTTCCGAAAACAAGCAGAAAATGTAAGTAATTTCTTATTTAAAGGAAGTCTCGCAGGCGTTGATGGTCGCTTACAATCACGCAGTTACGAGAATCAAGAAGGCCGACGTGTATTCGTTACTGAAGTCGTTTGTGATAGTGTTCAGTTCCTTGAACCTAAGTCACAAAACCAACGTCATGCAAACCAAAACCAAGGGCATCAATTTGATAGCTATAACCAAGGATTTGGTGGACAGCAACAAGGCCAAAATTCGTCTTATCAAAATAATCATCAACCGGCTAATGATAATCCGTTTGCCAATGCGAATGGACCTATTGATATTAGCGATGATGATTTACCATTTTAATTTTAAACTGAACGTATAAGAGAAATTTTTTAAAGTAAGGAGGTACTAATTATGGCAGGTGGACCAAGAAGAGGCGGTCGTCGTCGTAAAAAAGTTTGTTATTTCACAGCAAATGGTATTACACATATCGACTATAAAGATACTGAGTTATTAAAACGTTTTATCTCAGAACGTGGTAAAATTTTACCACGTCGTGTCACAGGTACTTCAGCTAAATATCAACGTATGTTGACTACAGCGATTAAACGTGCACGTCACATGGCATTGTTACCATTCGTTAAAGACGAAGCGTAAAAACATAGCCCTTCGTACAACTGATAAAGATGTTGTACGAGGGGCTTTTTTTCATACTTCTCTAAATTTCTTCACCAGTACATAAGTCTTCTATTCAATTTTGACATGCAATCGATGTCGTCTTACCCATTGATTAAAAATATGATTTTCAACTATTCTTTTATTTCTACTACCATATCTACAAAAAGCTTTGTGGCAAAATTTCTGTTTCCATATTTCTCTTGAATTAAATATCTAACAGCAAATGGATGATTCAATTGATAGAAATGCAGAAATTAAACAACAGCAACTGATTTCTCAAAACTATAATTTAAAAAATATTAAGTTGTTATTGACATTTTTAATTTTACCAATTAGACTTTAATTGAAGGAAATGATAACAATGAAAAAATTATTAGATTTTCTAACTTTTAATGAAGTAAACCTTTGGATTTTTAAATTTGGTAGAAAAGGTAAAAGATGGTATTTTTAATTAAAAAGTTGTAAAGCATCAAAAACATTAAAAAATTAATCTATTTTTAAGTTTTCGATGCTTTTATTTTTGGTGCTAATAATGAAAAAGTTTGAAAGTTTATTATTATCTGTTGCTGTAGTCGTTATTGTAGGTTTTTCTTTTAACATAGGTATACTTCTTATATCTTTATTAGACAATGATACATTTTCCAATATATATTTATTTCTATTTGTTTTAGTATTTATTATTAATTTTATATTTATCCCTGTATTCTTAATCAATCGAATTTTAGGAATAAAAAATAATGCGCTTTTACATAATTTATTTAACTGGAAAAGAACCATGCTACTATTTTCGACAGTTTTACTTTTTTCAATTTTTTATGTTGGAAAAGATGCAACGATAGAATATTTTATTGTTGCGTTTGGTGAAGAGTTTTTATTTCGTCACCTCATATTCTTTATTCTTTTGCATGCTTTTAATAAAAAGTGGAGCATATTGATTGGTTCGCTTTTATTTGCTTTACTTTTACATTTAAACGGAAATTTTTTTGTGAATATATTAACAAAATTTCCTGTTAGTATTTTATTATATTATTTGGCTAATAAATATAAATTACAGGATGCTATTTCTGTTCATTGGTTGTATAATGTGATGATTTATAGGCTCACTTAAGGCATGGAGGTTATTTTAATATGAAAATAAAACACAGAAGTCTTTTGATTTCAATTATATTAAATACTATATTTTCAGTCATAATGGGTATAATAAATATAAATTTAGGGTTGTTTGTAATGATAATAGGGGTTATTATCATTCCTGTTATGATAAATATCATATGCTTTAAATTAAGCAACGAACCTTATAAAATAAAGACAATTTTCTTAATGACTTTATTCAATGTTTTTTACTATGTAATTGTATCTAAGTCTATTATGAGTAACTCCAAGTTTTATGAGATAGCTTCAAGATATTCTCATGAAGAAAATGGTTTTTACATTCATATGAATACGAATCTATTATCGCTTTCACAATTAGTATTTATCTCTTTATTATACTTTGTTTTAAGCTTTTTATTAATAAGAATTTTTCGAAAAGTGGGATGAAAATGCTAGTATTAAATAATGTTAATAAAAAATTTAATGGTGATGATACAAATATTTTGAATGATATCAATTTGAATATTGAAAAAGGTGAAATTGTAGGTTTATTAGGTAAAAATGGTGCTGGTAAAACGACTTTGATGAAAATTATTGCTAAAACTAAAAGACCAGATTCAGGAACTATTTATATTAATAATGTTAATATTTTTAAAAATGATGACATTTTAAGGAAAGTCGGAATTATGATAGATACGGTTTATTACGACCATTTATCGGCAGAGCAAAATTTACTCTATTTTTTAAGAGTAAATAATCAAATTGAATACATAAAAAATATTGATAGAATATTAACATTGGTTGGTTTGTTAGATACAAAAAATAAAAAAGTTAAAAATTTTTCTTTTGGTATGAAGCAAAGACTTTCTTTAGCGATGTGTCTATTAACAGAGCCTGATTTAGCTATTATGGATGAACCTTTTGTAGGGTTAGATCCCAATGGTGTTAAAATCTTAATAAGTTCTTTAAAAAAATGGGTTGAAAATAGAAATATCTCTCTTTTGATTTCTAGCCATCAATTAAGTGAATTGGAAGAAGTATGTAATAGGTTTGTGATACTGAAAGATGGTCAGTTACATGACATTTCATTTGATAAAGAGACAGGAATAAAAATATTAGTAACAAGAAATATTAGTGAAAAAGATGCTCTGTTATTCAAAAAAGATTTTCCTATAATCACTAAAATTCAAGAAAATGCCATTTATGTTAGTGATGAAACAAATAGTTTTAATGAATTGATTAAAGAAATCCTCATTAAATACGATTTGTTCAAGATAGAAAATAAATCTAAAGATTTATATAACGTATTTGATGATTTCGAGAATAAAGGAGAAAAATAAATGCTTTTTAAAAATATATTTTTGAATATGTCTTCTCGCACATCAGCTAAATTATTTTATTCTATTTCTTTATATCCTTTCCTTTATTTAATCACACTAGTTTTACCCACTAATTTTATGCAAATTGGTGGTGTCGAAAATGGTTTATCAGGTTTAGATTTTTTCTATGGAATATTATTGGCACAGTCTCAATTTGCTATTCCCCTTATATTGATGACATACTTTGTTAGTTTATCTTTCTATGAGGAAATTAATAGTGGTAAGTTGATTCTATACAAAGATATTAAACGTTCTAGATTGCTCAATGCTAAATTATTTTCATTAATTACAATGTATGCTTTTTATTTTGTTTTATTGTTTATATCTTCTGTAATTTTATATTATATATACATTAAGAATTTTGATTATGCATCGGGTCATTTTTTACCTTTAGATATAAACGATGTATACTTTGATGTATTGAGTATTATGAGTATTATAGGAATTTCTTATATAGCCTTATTTTTTGCTACAACTTTATCGATGAAATTTTCAACTGGTTTTACGATATTAGGCGTTATTTTGTTATTTATGGTTATATCTATAGCACCTTTAATTGATGGAACGCATTATCTATTCCCTAATGGTTTTACTCATGCTGAAAGTTTAAATATGTTTTTAATTCAATGTTTAATAATTGCTTCTATGTCTATATTATATATTATGTTATTCTATTTTATTAGTTTGTTAATTTTTAAAAAAATAGAGTATTAATTTTAGGGTTTTATTGCACAATTTCCGATTATAATACGAGGTAATTTAATGGAGTTGAGACACTATGTCTCAGCCATCTATTTGATTGTATTATTTCAAAAAAATATAGCCCCTCGTGCAACGGATAAAGATGTTGTACGAGGGGTTTTTTACATATCAATATTTTATGATTAGCGATTCCAATATCTTGGTTTATCGAAAGCTTGTACAATCATTTCAGGTTGATCTGAGGTGAAGACGCCTGGTGCATCTAACTGGATTTTTGAATGGTTCAGTTGTGATGCGGCTTTTTCATTTAGAATTAATGGTTTTTTGTGTTTATAGGCCATTTCTGCAAAGTCTTCAGCTTCTGGTAAAAGATCTGAGCCATCTGAGTATACAATGACACTGTCAAAGCATGTAGGGTGTGCAGTGTCATATGTTTCTGTAATACCCAAATCTTCATTAATATCACGCGGTTGTTTGCCAACGAATGCATAGTTCAGTTGATGGTCTACAAATGTTTGTGCGTAGGATTGAAGTGTATTTTTATCAATTTCCCCACTGATGAGTACCGCAACAGAGTGCCCAGGTAATGGGATATCAAATTTCTCCATAGTTAATTGGCTGTCTTTAGCCTCAGATTGAACTTCTTCATTTTCTTCTGGTACGTTGACGCCAACATTAGTGGCAACTTGTTCAGCGAGCGTGCGATCCACTTTGTTCAATTGATTGACCGCATTTTGTTTAACCATTAACGATTTACATTGACCAATTTCAAATGAGAAGCCTGCAACGGTATGTGCGAATTCTGCCGGTGTTAAGCTATTTAGATATAGTTTAGCCTGGCTGTAGTAGTCTTCAAAGCTTTCGCTCCGCTTACGTATTTTATGCCCTTCCACTTTTTCTTGATAATGTTCAAAGCCACCTTCTTCTTTTGGTGTCGTATGTGGCTCATTATTATTTAAGGCATTTTTGTGATAAGCAACTTGACCTTGGTGGACATTCATTTGGTGCATGGCGTCGCGCTGGTTGTTGTGGACCTCATTGACAGGGCGGTTGATCGGGATTTGGTTAAAGTTAGGACCGCCAAGTCTAGAAATTTGCGTATCAGTATAAGAGAATAGGCGACCTTGTAGTAACGGATCATTTGAGAAATCGATACCAGGTACGATATGACCAGGGTGGAAAGCGGCTTGTTCTGTCTCGTCAAATACATTCGATACATTGCGGTTTAATGTCATTTTACCAACAATCTTGACTGGGATTTCGTCTTCTGGCCATATTTTGGTTGGATCTAAAATATCAAAATCAAAGTCGAACTCTTGTTCCGGACGAATGATTTGAAGGCCTAATTCCCATTCAGGATAGTCTCCTTTTTCAATGGATTCATATAAATCTTTACGATGGAAGTCGATATCTTTACCAGATAAGATTTGTGCTTCATCCCACACGAGGGATTCTAATCCGTGCGTAGGTTTCCAATGAAATTTGACAAAATAAGATTGTCCTTCACGATTCACGAGGCGAAATGTGTGTACACCGAATCCTTCAATTTGTCTAAAGTTTTTAGGGATACCGCGATCACTCATTGCCCAAACCGTTGTATGAGTTGATTCAGGATTTTGGGCAAAGAAGTCCCAAAATGTATCATGTGCACTTCCCCCTTGAGGGATTTCATTGTGAGGTTCAGGTTTAACGGCGTGAATTAAATCTGGAAATTTAATGGCATCTTGAATAAAAAATACTGGAATATCATTACCTACAAGATCAAAAATACCCTCATCTGTGTAAAATTTAGTCGCAAAACCACGAACGTCCCGCACTGTATCAGGTGAGCCTTTCGCGCCTTGTACAGTGGAAAATCTTACAAAAACAGGGGTTATTTTTTCGGTATGTGTTAAAAAGTCTGCGGAAGTGTAGTCTGACAAATTTTCGTAAAGTTGAAATTCACCGTGTGCACCGAAGCCACGCGCATGAACAATTCTTTCAGGGATTCGCTCATGGTCAAAATGCATGATTTTTTCTCTAAAATGAAAGTCTTCTAACAGACTCGGCCCACGTTCACCGACAGTTAAGGTATTTTCGTCTTCACTGATTTTGGTGCCATGGTTTGTCGTCATTGCTTGACCGTCATTGTTTTTCTCTACATGTTTCAATTGTTTCAACTTTTTGTTTGTCATTTTCACAGCTCCTTTTTAGTTTAATGGTATTACAATCATGCTATTCCACGATATTAGAGATAAAAACATTTTACACCAATATATTAAATATATACTAAAGGGCTGTGAATATAATTGTTGTATTGTAGAATTGTCGGTTTTATTTTAAGACGAAACGTGTCGAACCGTTTAAGTGATGGTATTTGTCAAGAAGAGTTGGCTCGAAGCTCGTATTTGAAAGATGAGCAAGATCGATATTAAGGAAGCCTAATGATTTAGAAACAAAAAAACTGAGCTTGCAATCATCACTCAGTCTTTTGTTTATGTGGTTGTCATGTTTGACGCGGATGCGCATCACTACGACTGTCTCCAGAAAAAGCGTGAAGTTTTTTTGTCGTTGATGTTGAAATCAATGATGTCATATAAAAGGGAATAATTCACTTCATCTGTCCACTTTATTTTCATAAACATTTTTGACATCTGATAGCCAGCGTTACGAATGTCGTCTGCAAATGTATCGAGTGTGTATTTTTCTGGTGCCACAGCAAAATGAGGTTTGGCTTTGCTGAAACCAAGAATGAACGTACCATTTTCTTTGTATAATAGCATCGGTTGATTCCATTTTATTTCTAAAGTCAGTTCGGGATAAGTATCAAGAATCGTTTCAACCACTGTTTTCAACTTATCGCGATGGGCAGGTTGCTCGATTGTTTCTAAAAATTCTGCAAGTGTTTCCATCTCATACCTCCTATTTTTTAGACTGCCGTTTGTCTAAATGACTCTTGTTATCCTTTATTATACGTTATTTGACTACACAATGTATGTAGAATTGTTAGCGTTAAATCGATATGTAAAAAGCAGACGCATCAAGAGATGAATACACGCATATTGTAAACCTAAATTATAAAATTATTTACAATTGTGATATACTAACTTTTATATGAGGAGGAATGACTATGAAAATTGCAGAACAAATATTGGAAGGTCGTGAATTGACTCCGGAGCAAGCGTTAGATTTGTTGGTAAATCCTACATATGAAACGATGGATTTAGTACATGAAGCGTATCAATTACGTAAACATTATTACGGGCATAAAGTAAAATTGAACATGATTTTAAATGCGAAAAGCGGGATTTGTCCTGAAGATTGTGGTTATTGTGGTCAGTCACGTGAAATGAAACAGAAGCAGCGCTATGCCTTGATATCAGAAGACGCCATTACCGAAGGGGCAAAAGTGGCAGCTGAAAATGAGATCGGCACATATTGTATTGTGATGAGTGGTCGTGGTCCAAGTGATAAAGAAATTGATCATATCACATCTTCGGTTGAACGCATTAAAGCCAATCATCCTCAATTGAAAGTGTGTGCGTGTCTTGGTTTGACAAATGAATCACAAGCAGCACGCTTAAAGGCGGCGGGAGTGGATCGTTATAATCATAACTTGAACACGAGTGAACATTATCATGATGAAGTGGTGACAACGCACACGTACCAAGATCGCGTGAATACGATTGAAATAATGAAAAACAACCATATTTCACCATGCTCAGGTGTGATTTGTGGGATGGGGGAATCCGATCAAGATATTGTTGATATGGCATTTGCGTTGAAAGCGATAGATGCAGATAGTATTCCGGTCAATTTTTTACATCCTATTAAAGGCACGAAATTTGGTGACATGGATCAATTGACGCCTATGCGATGTTTGCGCTTGTTAGCCCTTTTCCGTTTAGTCAATCCATCAAAAGAAATCCGAATTGCAGGGGGAAGAGAAGTGAATTTGCGCTCATTACAAGCAACTGCGTTAATGGTGGCGAATTCTATTTTTGTCGGGGATTATTTAATTACAGGGGGGCAACCGAATCAACTCGATTACGATATGATTCGTGATATGGGTTATGAAATTGATTATGGCTCATCGTTGACCT
The DNA here is from genome assembly GCF_002101335.1 of Staphylococcus lutrae. Lineage (NCBI taxonomy): Bacteria > Bacillati > Bacillota > Bacilli > Caryophanales > Staphylococcaceae > Staphylococcus > Staphylococcus lutrae. Next base: position 1,356,368 of record NZ_CP020773.1, read on the forward strand.
CAAGTACTTTGTCATAAGTAGAAAAGGAAACGTGTGAAACCTCCTATACCGCACGCTTTGTCTAGCTCAAACCATGTTTCGGTCCTAGGAATGATAGCATTGTCACAGAGACATGTTAAAATGAAAAAAAATGACGATGCACGTAGGAGGAAGTGATTGAAATGTATAAAAAAATCTTAGTGAGTGGTGCAATCACATTAATATTAGTGACAGGAATAGGGAGCCAAGTTCAGGCAGCCAGTGAATTTAAACCCAAAGAGGAAATTTTTCTACAAGGTGCAGACCTTAACGCAAATCAACTGGAACAGACAAAAGAACAATTAGGTGTTGGTAACAATGTCACAACATATCGAGTGACAAACATCGATGTCGTCCAATATACGGGTACAGAGTATGACTATATTCACTCCAGTGCTTTAATCAAACCGAAACGTTTTACAAGGGGTGTCGATGTAGAAATTGAAACACCTAAAAATATCACACGTATTTCACGTGAACAGTATATGAATGCGGCGATTACTTCGGGCATTCAAGATGCTACAATTAAGATTGCGTCTGTTGATCCTGTTACTGGAGAAGGAGCGCTAACAGGGATTTATAAAGCTTATGAGGCACAAGGTCAGCGCTTGAATCCGCAAGATATTCAAAATGCCCATCAAGAAATGAATGATTTAGCACGGATTAGTGAGCATCACCAAAATAGTGAAGGATACTCTGACGAAGCATTAAATGAAGCTGTAGCTGATATGAAAGTGCAAATTGCTGAAGCGAAGGCTGCGCAACAACAAATCAACAGTACAACGATTAATAACATTGTTAATCAAACGTTAAATGAACGCGGATTGAATAAAATTTTAAGTGATAATGAAATAGCGATGATACAGAATATCATGATGAATGTGTCGAAATCAGATGTACTGCACCAAGATCCAGCTGCATTTAAAAAACAGGCGAATCAATTAAAAGATAAGATTCAACATCAAGCCAGTGACAAGTTAGCCCAATTAAAAAAATATGACACTGAAGAAACACGAAACTTTTTTCAAAAATTATGGGATGCGATTGTCGCCTTTTTTACAAAGTTATGGCATTGGCTCACATCATTTTTGTAAAGCCAGCGTTTATTTTTCACTGATGGCAGTGCATTTAAATAGTTCAGAGCAGGAAAGAATCGGATGTTCTGAAACAGAATCAAGCATGTGAGCATTCTTCCTAAAAAACACACCCCTGAAAGTTGGGATGATTTCCAACTTTTGGGGTGTATGCATGCTATCGACTGGCTTTTATATAGAGACAGATGGGGTAAGGTGAGAAGGGGAAGTTGCAGTAACAACCTGCTCAATATCGCCCATTGCATTATAAAAGTCTGAGCGCATCTGAAATGAGTAGCAATTTAATGACGAATCAAGTAATCAAAAGCGGATAATGCAGCAGTTGCACCTGAACCCATTGAAATGATGATTTGTTTGTAGCGTTGATCTGTACAATCTCCTGCGGCAAACACACCTGGGATGTTCGTGTGACCAAGACGATCAACCTCAATTTCACCCATGCGATTGCGCTGTACAGTGTTGCCTAACCATTCCGTATTCGGTGACAGTCCGATTTGGACGAACACGCCATTGAGTTCGATATGTTTTTCTTCATTTGTTGCACGGTCAGTATACGTCAGTCCATTAACACGGTCATCACCTGTAATTTCTTTTGTTGCCGCTTGTGTAATAACCGATGTATTGTTTAAGGATTTCAAACGTTCCTGTAGTACAGAGTCTGCTCTGAGTGCTTCGCCAAATTCAAGAACAGTGACACTTTTACATATGCCGGCTAAGTCGATTGCTGCTTCTACACCTGAGTTGCCACCGCCGATAACAGCGACATCTTTTCCTTCAAAAAGAGGGCCGTCACAGTGCGGGCAGTATGCCACACCTTTGTTAGCAAATGTATCTTCGCCTGGTACGCCGAGTTTTCTCCAACGCGCCCCAGTGCCAATGATGAGTGAACGTGTTTGAAGGGTTGCGCCATTATCTAACGTCAGATGAATCGTGTCATCTACTTTGTTTAATGCATCTGCACGTACACCGGTCATGATGTCCACTTGATAATCTTTTATATGCGCTTCGAGATGCGTGGCTAATGATGGCCCTGTTGTTTTCTTCACGCCAATTAAATTCTCAATATCAGCGGTATCGTTCACTTGACCACCGATTCTATCGGCAACGATACCTGTTTTCAAACCTTTTCGTGCAGCATAAATGGCAGAACTTGCACTCGCAGGGCCACCACCAACAACAAGCACATCAAACGTTTCTTTTCCTTCAAATTTGGATGCATCTGGACCTTGACCCAACGCGCTAAGAATGTCGGTTACTGTCATACGTCCACTACCAAAGGATGCCCCATTTAAGAAAATAGAAGGAACAGCCATGATATCTTCAGCTTCTTTTTTGAATACCGCTCCGTCAATCATTGTATGTGTAATATTTGGGTTTAAAACACTCATTAAGTTTAACGCTTGAACCACGTCCGGACATTTTTGACACGTTAAGCTGATAAATGTTTCAAAATGGAGCGGTTCATCTATAGATTTGATTTGATCGATTACAGATTGCGTTTCTTTTGGCGCACGACCACTCACTTGTAGCAATGCTAGCACAAAAGAATTGAACTCATGACCAAGAGGGACACCAGCAAAAGTAATGCCAGTGTCCTCGTTTGGTCGATTGATACTAAAGCTTGGTGTCCGCTTTAATTCTACTTGCTCTACTGTAATATGAGATGACATGCCTGAAACCTCATTGACAAGGTCGTTTACCTTTTGAGAATGTGCATCCTCTCCAGTGCTCACTTTCAGTACGACGTCACCTTCCATCAAATCAAGAAGTTGTGACAATTGCTGTTTTAATTCTTGATTCAACATGTCGTAAAGCCTCCTTAAATTTTACCTACTAAATCTAATCCTGGTGTTAAAGTTTCGCCGCCTTCTTCCCATTTTGCTGGGCATACTTCACCTGGATTTTGACGAACATATTGTGCGGCTTTGATTTTATGGATTAACGTACTTGCGTCGCGACCAATACCGTCTGCATTGATTTCCGCTGCTTGTACCACACCATCTGGGTCAACGATAAACGTACCGCGTTGTGCAAGGCCAGTCACTTCATCTAATACATCAAATTGGCGTGTAATCGCTTGTGATGGGTCACCAATCATTGTGTATTGTAGTTTGCTGATCGCGTCTGAATGATCATGCCAAGCTTTATGTACAAAATGCGTATCTGTTGATACAGAAAATACATTTGCACCGAGCTCTTGTAATTTATCGTATTGATTTTGTACATCTTCTAACTCAGTTGGACATACGAATGAAAAATCTGCAGGATAGAATACAATAACACTCCATTTTCCTTTTAAATCTTCGTGAGTTACTTCAATAAATTCATCTGCTTTTGCGTTGTAAGCTTGTGCTGAAAACGCTTCGATTTGTTTACCAATCAGTGACATAATCAAAATCCTCCTCATTTACTATGAATTATTATTTAGATTAGAATTAAGTGATGCTTGCTTATGATAATTCCTTATTAATAATAATTCTAATCTCATTATGTATTATGACATGTCACTATCATTCCGTCAAACAAATATAAAATGTTTTTATGTGTTTTTTGGTTAAACGTTTTCATAATAAATAAATGATGTAAATTAAATATGTAAATATACTCTAATCCTTGTTTTAAAAGTATTTCTTTGGGTTTTGAATAGATTAATAATGATATTTTTAATTGTATTTATAAATACTTTTATTTATTTTACTTTATATTGTGTTTGCTTTTTGAAAGTTATTCTATGTAATTTATGATTAATCTAATATCATTTATACACTATTATTCTCAATTGAAGTCGTCGTATTATTTATTAAATAGGAGAGAAATGAGTAATATTTCAATGAACATTTACGAGAAGGTGCATTAATCTGATTTGTTTTTAGTAGTGATGCAAGAAGCATGCGTTTCTATTCATTACATGTTAGGATGGAGAAAAAGGCGTAAGGAGTGGATTGTTGGTATGTCAGAGTATGTGTACGATTTGGCTAAGCGCCATCATTCGGTAAGAAGCTTTAAAAAATCACCTATTAGTAGAACCATCATAAAAAAACTGATTGAAGCAGGGCAAATGGCGTCAACGTCAAGTTTTTTACAAACGACTTCATTTATTGGGGTGGAATCTATAGAGAAGAAAGAGGCGCTACGTGAAGTTTCAGGTCAGCCATACGTAGTCGAGAACGGTTATTTACTCGTCTATGTCATTGATTATCATCGCCATCAACTCGTTAATGAAAAGATGAACGCGGACATGGAAGTAAGTTTTGAATCGGCTGAAGGGCTATTGGTTGGTACAGTTGATGCAGCGCTAGCCGCTCAAAATATCGCACTCACTGCTGAAGATATGGGTTATGGTATTGTTTACCTTGGTTCATTGCGTAACGATATCCAACGTGTACGTGAAATTTTAAATTTACCTGAGCACGTCTTTCCATTATTTGGTATGGCAATTGGAGAACCAGCAGACGATGAAAACGGAACACCGAAACCGCGTTTGCCTCTTGAGCATGTCTTTCATGTCGATACGTACAATCAAGATGACACCAAACTGTCTCAACAAATTGAAGATTATGATAAAATAATTTCCGAATATTATAAAGTACGCACTCAGGGCAGACGTGACGAAACATGGTCAAGTCAAATTGCGGGCTTTATGAGCAGTAAACAACGATTAGAGATGAACGATTGGTTACAAATGTCAGGATTTAATAAGAAATAATATATCGAAAATCAAATAAATCCTCCCCGTTCAAAATAAATGGATGGGGAGTTTTTTAGGATTAAAGATGAAGTCTTCTATTTTTTAGCTATTTTATTTCCGTATATACATAAAAACAAAATAATGATAAAATATTTATTTAATGTTGTTGAAAACCAGATTGCCATAAACTATAATAAAAGTGTAATGTTATTACAAAGGAGGATGAAATTATGAAAAATAAGATTTTGAGTACTTTAGTCGCCGGGTTATTGTTAATAGGTATTGGTTCGTCTAGTTTAGTTAGTGCAGCAACTATCTATACGGACGGAGGAACTTGGAGTTATGGTGTAGGAAGTAAATACGTATGGTCATATTATAGTAATAACTATAGATACCATAGTTCAACAGTAATTGGGAAAACAAGATCGTTTAGTGGATTTAGAAAACCTGGAGTTAGAGCACAGGCATCATCAGAAAAGAGATGGTGGTGGCGTAATGAAGCATATTATAATGTATACTAAGTTTCCAATTTATAGAGGTGAGTCATGAAGTGGATGAAACACTTATTAGATGTGGTCATGCTCACACTAATAAGCTTATTTTTAATTCTTGAACTGTACGAAGAGGATAGCGAAATACTTACTGGAAGTCATGTGATGCTTGAAGTTGAAAGCTGGAATTACCAACATTCGAAAGCAGAAGTTTTTGAGAAGTTTGAAAAGGTTGCGAAAGACGCAGATATTGCGATTTTTAAAGTCGTTATCGATCATAAAGAACATCAAGTCGATAAAGCGATTTATGCGTTTAATGAGAAAGCCAATCATCACACTATTGCGCCGATGAATACGACATATAGTTACCATCATTTAACGCATGATCAACTGATGCAGCGAGATGTACGTGGTGATTATTTTATATTGGATGATATTGCTAATAAGGAACAATTAAAAGCAGCTTTAGAAAGTGTCGGTCTAAAGGTGAGGGTGGGATCTGTACAATCATGGATGACCTATGGGGATGTGCTCATTAATCGAGGCGTACTGCTTCCATTTGTGACATTACTCATTATCTATTTGTTGTATCATTTGCATTATCGAAGTCAAAATTTTAAAACGTATGCGACGATGCGTTTACACGGTTACCGCTTTTTTAATATCTTATTTCTGAATATTAAAAAAGTTATTGTCAGATGGTTGATATTAGCCATAAGTATCGGATTCTTTTCGATAGGATTGTTGAAATGGTTAGGATTGGACGGTCAACTCGAATATTTTGTAAGTCGTCTCATCGTAGCGGATATTTTATTTTGGATGATTTTATCTATCAGTTCATTACTGTCTTGTATCTTACTTATCCGGATAGATATCCCACTGATGATTAAAGGGCTCAAGCCATATCGTCTGTTACGTGCGATGAATCATATCTCTAAGTTGAGTATGTTAGTTTTACTCACACTGCTCATTTTGCCGAATCTTAATCAAATGAAAAAGTTAGAACAAATTCAAGAAACAGAAGCATGGTGGGGCAAATTAGATGATTATTACACAATTGACTTGAAACCCATACGGCGTAGTATGAACGAAGAAATGGAATTTGCGAAACGATATCATCAAATGTTTATATATAGTGAGCAACATGAACAAGCATTATTGATGAATCAAAATGTATTGTATGAACCAAGTCAAACAAATTATACGCCAGACGAAGGAAATGTGCTGTTTGTCAATCAAAACTTTGTTGATTTTTTTAAGTCTCAATTACGAGAGTTACCGAATTTAGAAGACCGACCTGGACAAATAGAGTTGTATTTACCTCCTCAAGCTAAAAATGAAGTCTCAGTCATACGTGCAGATTTTCAGGATTGGGTGAACTATCAACTTCCAAATCCAGAATCAGAGACAAAGGTACAGGTGACACAAATAAAAAAACCATATCAAGTGTATGCCTTTGATGTGAATACAGGGTTGTCAACAACTTATTTGAAATCACCTGCCATTTTAATGTTAGACGCCACAGATTTAACGGATGATTTTTACTATGCGACATTATCGCAAGGAGAATTGATTTTTAAAAATTATGAAAATATTGTCCGTAATATCGACCGTTTTGATTTGAAAAATGATGTGCAAGGTGTAACCAATTATAAAGACCGCGTTATGAAAATGTATCGAGAAGCACAAACGAAATGGATAGTGTATAGTTTTTCTAGTGCAATCGCCATGGCAGTTTTATTCATAGTGACACTATTAGATGTATTACATTATTTTGAACAACATCGTCAATGGTTGCTCATGAGAAAAATGTTTGGCTTTAGACGTTGGCAAAATTATAAAAAGCATATCATCCTGAATGGATTGTTTACCGCAATCATTGGTGTGGCTTTGTTTGTAAAGACGCAAAATAGTCATGTGGTGTGGATATTTAGCATGATCTTGCTTTTTCAATTTATCATTCAATGGGCTTACATTCATTATTTAGAAAAACAATTTAATGCATTGATCAGGGAGGCTTAAATGTTTAAGAAAAAGGGTTTGATTACGATTGCAGTTATCGTTGTTGTATGTGGTTTGTTTTTAGCTTTTGTGCGCATTCCATATGTTGATTACTTTAATCCATTTTTGAAAAAAGAGACGTCTTATGCTGTAGTGCCATTAGGAACACAATCTCACTTGAATATTCAAGCGTATGACGAATCGGGTGAACCACTCAAATATCGCCTTGATTTCAATGGATATGATGCACAATTTGATCATTTGAAAGTGATACACAAAGGTAAATATGTCTTTGCCATTGAGTATGTTAAAGATCTTTCAAAATGGCCTAAAGAGGTGAAAGTGAAAGAATGATTGAATTAAAAAATGTAACGATTAAAAAGGGGAAGCGTTCGATTTTTGACAATGTGAATTTGAAATTTGAAGCGGGGAAGTCTTATGCTTTTGTCGGTCATAGTGGGTCGGGGAAATCTACATTATTGAATACGATTGCAGGATTTGAAACATTGCAACAAGGTGAGGTACGACTCGATCAACAGCGATTGAAGGCAGATTATCGTTTTTATCGTCACGTACTCGGCTATGTTTTTCAAAATTATGGTCTCGTTGAATCGATGTCAATCAATCAAAACCTCGACATGGCTCTAGCTTTCAAGAAAGTATCCAAATCAGAACGGCGACAGTTGAAATCGAGTTGCTTACAAAAAGTGGGGATAGACATAGATAAAAAGCGCAAAGTTGCGACATTAAGTGGAGGAGAGCAACAGCGGGTAGCCCTTGCACGTTTGTTACTCAAACAGCCGCGACTGATTTTAGCGGACGAACCGACGGGATCCTTGGACCAGGCGAATGGTCAAAAAGTCATGGAGTTGTTATTTGATATGGTGGATGATACGCGTACGCTGATAATAGCCACACATGACTTAGCCTTGGCGCAACAATGTGACGAGATCATACATGTCGACTTAATTAAAAGCGCTATTTAAGGAAAAGAAGGACATCTTCCAATCCATAAGAAAACGGCAAACATCATTGAGGTGTATAACCTTTGGTGACGTTTGCCGGTTTTTATAAGATGTGTACAACTTAATGTTGTGTTGTTAACTCGTTCATATCATTTGAATTGAAGATATCTTCGTCAAGTTGCTTTGTTAATTTAGCAGTGCCTGTTCCTGCCAAAATCGCGTCGTTCACATTTAATGCTGTCCGACCCATATCAATCAATGGTTCCACAGAAATTAAGACCCCTGCAAGACCTACAGGTAGGTTTAACGCAGACAATACGAGGATGGAAGCAAACGTTGCACCGCCCCCTACACCTGCGACACCAAATGAGCTTAATACGACTACGATGATGACTGTGGCGATGAATTGTAAATTGACTTCAACACCCGCGATCGGTGCAACCATGATAGCAAGCATCGCTGGATAAATTCCGGCACAACCATTTTGCCCGATAGACAAGCCGAAAGAGCCCGAGAAGTTAGCAATGGCTTGAGGCACACCAAGGCGATTGGTTTGTGCTTGAACGTTTAATGGGAGGGTGCCCGCACTTGAACGCGATGTGAATGCGAATAAAATCACTTCGGCTGTTTTCTTCACATATTGAATCGGATTGACTCCGATGACTGCCAATATGATTAAGTGGATGATATACATTGTGATGAGCGCAGCATAAGATGCAATGACAAATTTACCTAGTGTCCAAATGGCAGCGAAATCACTGGTTGCAATCGTATTAATCATAATGGCTAAAATACCATACGGCGTCAAGCGTAACACAAAGGTTACGATGGCCATGACAAGGGCATCAATGGCATCGATGCCACGTTTTAAAGTTTGACCTTTTTCAGGTTGTTTACGTGCAACACGCAAGAATGCAAAACCGACGAATGCTGCAAAAATGACAACGGCGATTGTAGAAGTTGCACGCGCCCCAGTAAAATCTAGAAATGGATTTGCCGGTAACAGTGCTGAAATTTGTGATGGCAACGTTGTCGCAGTGAGGTCTTTCGCTTTATCAGCGAGCTCGGCACTACGCGCATTTTCCGCTTGTCCCAAATCGATACTAGAGGCATCAAGATTAAAGGCAATGGCATAAATAATACCGACAATTGCGGCAATCGTCACCGTACCGATAAGGAACATAAAAATGAAGCTCCCCATTTTAGCAAAACTGGCGCTAATATCAATCTTTGCAAATGCTGCAACAATAGAAATAAAAATGAGCGGGATGACAATCATTTGTAACAATGAAATGTACCCGTTACCAATGAGACCTACCCATTCAGTCGTTTGTTTAGTGACTTGACCATCTACGCCATAAATCAAATGGAGTAAGAGCCCTAAAACAATCCCTAAGCCGAGTGCGATAAACACACGCTTGGGGAATTTAACATGTTTTTTCGCCATGACCCAAAGTCCGATCAATGCGATTACGAAAATAATTAAATTAATGATAATAAAAAATATAGACATAAATACGCTTCCTTTTTAATTCCGACTTCTATAATAGGATAATGGGTAGGAAGCATAAAATCAAGGGTAATTTTATTGATATGTCAATTTTGGAGAAAATGAGTTGAGTTGTGTTCTAGCTTTATCATCCCCTTCAATCAGTTGCGCCATCAGTATGCCTGCAATTGGAGAAAGTAAGATACCATTGCGATAATGACCTGTGGCTACAAATAATCGGGGGGCGATTTCTCCCATTATAGGTACCTCATTTTCGGTGATAGGGCGAATACCTGTCCAAGTTTTAATGATACGATGAGATTGAAGTTGAGGAATCATACGTACACTTTCTCGATCGAGCCAAGACAGGTTGTCTGCATTGCTTTCTGTATCCCAACAATCATAATCTGAAGTCGCGCCAATTAAGAAACGATTCGGTCGTTTAGGGACGATATAACAACCGTTCATATTAAAAATGGTTTCCTTAAGACCTGTGTAATCAGAAGCGATAAGTTTGACGTCACCTTTGACGGGACGCGTTGGTAAATGGATATCCAATTGTTGTAATAACGTGCCACTCCAAGCCCCTGCCGCAATAATCAACTCATCGGCGTCAAATGTCCCTTTAGAGGTTATGACGCGATAACTTTGAGAATGACGTTGGAGTCGTTCGACTTCTGTATGTGTCATCAAATCAATATGTGCCCGTTTAAGTACCGATGCAATGAGTGCTTGCGTGTAAATATTGGCATTGATTTGCCCGTCATCTTGAATTTTAAACGCGGCACTTTGTGACGGATCAAGTTGTGGAAAACGTTGTATGAATTGTTGGGGCGTTAATGCCGTTACAGTATGGTCATGTCGGTGAAGAAATTCAAACTGTTGTTGAACAGCTGATACATCTTGTGGGCGAGAAGCGACTTTGATGAGACCGTATTGTTGGTATTCAATATCAATCCCTGTTTCAAGTTCAAGCGTACGCGCCAAATCAGGCATCATCGCCCGACTTTGCATCGCGAGTCGATAGAGTGGGGAGTCTTCGAAAAATTCATTTTGCGCACCTAGCATGCCTCCCGCAGCATAAGAGGCGTTCATTCGTGGTGTAGAGCGGTCGATAATACGGATGTGCCGTTGTTTTGTATTGAGTTGACGTGCAATGGCCAATCCCATGACCCCTGCTCCGATGATTATGGTATGTTTCATAAAAAAACCTCCTGCATAAAAGGATGCAAGAGGAATACGTATATGATTGAAATAACGTCAGCGACGCGCGATTTCGCGTTGAGACACATTCAGTAACATATTGCGCTTCCCTTCGTTGGTTCTAACCACGTCAGGTTCAAAGAGTTAAGATACCATCTTTCTCAGCTCGCCTCGAGCACCCCTAGCCTATCAATTTTTAATGATGATCAATCGTGTCTATTCATATCAATCTTAGCACGCTTTGTCAAATGATTGTGTGTTTTATTACATGGAGACGTCGGTTTATGATGACCGGTATAAACGCCTCAGTGTCCGTACATGTCGTGCAGGCAATCAATCGCTTAACCGATATGTCATGGATTATGAAATTAGCCCCCAAACAGGCGTTGGAAAAAGCCTTTTTTCTCATTACGTTGAATCGTTTCAGCAAGATCTTGATGTTCTTTTGTTTGCGTTTCAATACTTTCTTGTGTTTTATGAAGCTGTTCGGTTTGTTGTTGCTGTGCCGTTGTCAGTGCCTCCATAGATTGACGATTTGTCTCTAGTTGTGTATGTAACTGCTGTTGTAACGCTTTAAGCGCTTCTTGCTGTTGATTCACTTGTGAGACCATTTGACCTAACATTTGACGCTCTTCACGCATATGACTGATTTCGTTACGTAATTCCGTAATCAATTGCGGAACTTGTTGATCAGTAGGGAGTTGTTGGTCATGCGTTTTGACAATGACTTGTAAAAAGTCTTTTTCTTTTTCAAGCGCTTCAAAAGCAAGATCATAACTATTGGTTTGTGCAACACGTTCAGCAATTTCTTGGAAGAGCTCAATGTCCTCTTCTTTGAAATCAGTTGCTTCGCGTCCACGGTATTCCGTTTTATTTAAATGATAGCCGCGCTCTTCAAGGTGTTGCACAATTTTACGGACTTGTTTTTCACTCAGCTCAGATTTTTGAGCAAATTCTTTTGTTAGCATATGTCGTTTAGGTCCTTTCTCTCATTTTTAGACTGTCGCCAGTGTGCGCTCAGTGCCCCTTCAGTCTTACCTCTCTACTATTGTAACGACTTTAAGTACTGAATTCAAGGGCTTAGACATGAGGTTCCTTTCGCAAATTCATTTTAACGAGTAAAGGATAAATAATTCGCCGCGGGATTCGATTCGCAAATACATATTTTAGAATGTATGCGGATTTAATACTCGTTCCGTAAATGTCTTTTGTGAGCGGGATATTTGCTTTAATATACAGATCTAAAGGTACCGGCTTTCCGTTACGATCTAACGAGGGTTGTAGATACGTGATGTCGTTTTGCCTTTCATAACCATTTTGAACTAGGAAACGGCGACGAAATGCGATTTTATGTGCTGTTTCTGTATCAACATCTGGTGATTCCAAAGTTGATTCGAACATGAAGAAGTTAACATCACGACCATGGCGTTGATTGGAAATTTTGTTGATTTCTTTTTCTATTTGCTCAAGCATGCTTTTTAGACGGCTTTCACATTGTTCGTCTGGCTGTGCAAGTAAGTATACAATGAAGCCGACATTGGTTGTTGCTTCATAATGAGCGGTTGCAAAAGTGACAATTTCATCATTTTCTATACCTACGATAAAAACAAAGTCATATTGTGTCTTTTCGGTTTTTAATGATTGTTCAAATACAGACTCATCTTCTGTGACGAGGGGGTCTAGTTTATCCATGTAAAACGCTAGTGCTGGGAGATACCACGGGTCTTGGATGGATTGGATATGTGCAAAATGCATGTCTTTTCACCTCTCTTAATGGCTATAGTATAGCATATTATCAGAGGTTAATAGGTGGGAATTAAGATAGAGGGAGCATAACGCTTATTTTTCATATCAAACTTTGCCTAAGATTCGACAAGTCGGGTGAGAAGTCTAAAGCAAACGAGTTCAAAATGGGTCAAACCTTAGGCAAACGTGTTCGGTTACGAGAGTTTGAGAGGACTATCATGCGTGTAGGGCATGCATGTGAGATATACGATACTTTATTCAATATCACCTATATGCTCAGATGGTGCATGCTTGTCGTGCTTTTGCTGATCGGCACTGTTATATTTAGTGAGTTCTTTATTGTCATACTTAACTTTTTGAACCATTACAACAATTTTATTATTAGTAATGTCTTGTTTGAGGTCTTCTTTTTCTTCTTCAGAGAACTCGTATTTCGCTAAGGCAGCTTCTTCGGCATCTTCACCGATGAAAAAGCGCAAAAACTTATCACTGACCGTTCCAGTTGTAGATTTACTTTGAATTTGTGAATGGTTAAAGCGATCGGTTTTGAGTTTGTCTTTACTCAAAATTAAAATCTCATTTTCAGGAATACCTTCATTTAACAATTGATCAACGTATTGAATGGCTTCTTCTTCAGTGCGCTTCACTTCGTATTTTTCGATTTGATATAATGCCATAATCTGTGAGCCTCCAATCTATTTGTTATGTGACACATACCCGTATTAATGGTTAGTTAAACGATTACATTATCATTATGACGTGTATGGATTGTTCATGCAACAAATTACCATAAATTTCTGAAAACAACAGATTTCATATGATAGTATTGCGAAAGGACAGTAAATTTGCTATTATCATTAAATAATTTATCACGCTCATATAATCTGAAGAATATGGCTTTAGAAGTTTCTACCATGTTGCCTTAAACGACATGACTATGAGTAATGGGACATCTATGTAATATGTAACATGCTGCATCTACGCCTATAATGACACGACTGAAATGACTGTGTTTCCGGATTAGGCCTTAAGACGTAACATAGTGCCACTATACAATTGTATGACTATTACTCGTATACCTGAAACAGTATTCTTTAGTTTTGGGTTTTTTTGATATCTTTTTCAAGGAGGAATAGGTGTGGACGCACTGAGAAGAAAGGTCATTGAAGATGGCGTTGTGATTGATGAAAAAATCCTTAAAGTCGATGGATTCTTAAATCATCAAATTGATGCAAAATTGATGTATGACATCGGGCAAACGTTTTATGAGCAATTTGTTGATCAAGAAATAACAAAAGTTTTAACCATAGAGGCATCTGGTATCGCACCAGCCATTATGGCAGCCTATCGTTTGGATGTGCCTTGTCTATTTGCTAAAAAAGCAAAACCCAGCACTTTAAATACCGGCTACTACCAAACGGATGTGCATTCGTTTACTAAAAATAAAACGAATACCATCATCATTTCTGAAGCTTTTTTGTCGTCTGAAGATAGAGTTTTAATTATTGATGATTTTTTAGCAAATGGAGAAGCTGCATTAGGCTTGCATCGTCTTGTTGGACAAGCGGGTGCGACAACAGTCGGTGTGGGGATTTTAGTAGAAAAAAGTTTTCAGCCCGGGCGTATGCGTTTAGAAAATGCAGGTTTGAATGTTTTATCACTATGCCAAGTGGCGTCATTAGCCAATAACCAAGTCACGTTATTAGGAGAATCTGAATCATGAAACGATTTTTATTGAGTTTGCAACACTTGCTCGCCATGTACGCGGGTGCTATTTTAGTCCCTATTATTGTAGGAACAAGTTTGAACTTCACGGCTGAACAGATTGCTTATTTAGTGACAGTGGATATTTTTATGTGTGGTGTGGCTACATTTCTTCAAGTTTATCGAGGGATTGGAATTGGCTTACCAGTTGTCTTAGGATGTACGTTTACTGCGGTAGCACCGATGATTTTAATCGGTCAATCGAAAGGAATCGATGTGCTCTACGGTTCTCTCTTTTTATCAGGGCTACTGGTCATTCTTATTGCGCCATTTTTTGCAACATTAGTAAAGCTTTTCCCGCCAGTGGTGACGGGCAGTGTTGTAACGATTATCGGTCTCACGTTAATGCCTGTCGCAATGAATTATCTTGCAGGGGGACAAGGGGCTAAAGATTATGGTAATCCTAAACATATTTTGCTAGGGTTCGCGACATTAGTCATTATTTTAATACTTCAACGTTTTGCGCGTGGATTTTTGAAGTCTATCGCAATTTTAATGGGATTAATCTTGGGAACGATTTTAGCCAGTCTCTTTGGTGTTGTTGATGTGACACAGGTTGGACATGCCCATTGGTTTGAACTTCCAAAACCATTTAGATTTACAGGATTTGCTTTTGATTTCGGTGCAACCATTGTATTTTTCATTGTTGCGTTGGTGAGTTTAATTGAGTCGACAGGCGTGTATCACGCATTAAGCACGATTACTGGAAAAAAACTCGAACGTAAAGATTTTAGAAAAGGTTATATGGCAGAAGGAATAGCGATTACATTGGGCTCTATTTTCAATGCTTTCCCTTATACGGCTTACTCTCAAAACGTAGGGCTTGTTTCATTATCAGGTGTTAAAAAGAACGATGTGATTTACGGGATGGTCATTTTATTAATCATTTGTGGTTGTATCCCAAAATTGGGGGCATTGGCGAACATTATCCCGTTCTCAGTCCTCGGTGGTGCGATGCTTGCAATGTTTGGTATGGTCATGGCTTATGGCGTGCGCATCTTAAATGATATTAATTTCAAGAACCAAAACAATTTATTAATTATCGCCATTTCAGTGGGATTAGGTGCAGGTATCACTGCGGTACCAGAAGCATTCAAAGCATTAGGTGACCAATTTGCTTGGCTTACACAGAATGGTATTGTTTTAGGAACGATATCAGCAATTATCTTGAATTTATTTTTCAATGGTATAAACTATCAACAAAACAAAGAAAATGTGAAATAATAGGTATAAAATGAATGGAGGCTGTCAATAATGATGTGGGAAAACAAGTTTGTAAAAGAGGCACTCACTTTTGATGATGTATTACTCATTCCAGCAGAATCAAATGTGTTACCCAAAGAAGTCGACTTAAGTGTAGAACTCTCGGATAAAATTAAATTGAATATCCCTATTGTATCAGCAGGTATGGACACTGTGACGGAGTCTAAAATGGCGATTGCTATGGCAAGACAAGGAGGTCTAGGTGTCATTCATAAAAATATGGGTGTTGAGGAGCAAGCGGATGAAGTCCAAAAGGTGAAACGTTCTGAGAATGGTGTCATCACAGACCCGTTTTTCTTAACACCAGAAGAAAGTGTGTATGAAGCAGAAGCATTAATGGGGAAATACCGTATTTCAGGTGTGCCGATTGTCGACAATCCAACATCACGTAAACTTGTAGGGATCCTAACAAATCGTGACTTGAGATTTATTGAGGACTTTTCAATTAAAATTTCTGATGTCATGACGAAAGAAGATTTAATTACAGCTCCAGTAGGGACAACGTTACAAGAAGCGGAGAAAATCCTTCAAGATCACAAAATTGAAAAGTTACCGCTTGTTGAAGATGGTGTGCTACAAGGATTGATTACAATTAAAGATATTGAAAAGGTACACGAGTATCCATACTCTGCAAAAGATGAACATGGCCGTCTTCTTGTCGCAGCAGCGATCGGTATTGCAAAAGACACGGATATACGTGCAGAAAAACTAGTAGAGGCTGGTGTTGACGCATTAGTCATTGATACGGCACATGGTCATTCACGTGGCGTAATCAATCAAGTGACAGCGATAAAAGAAAAATACCCAGAGATTACATTGATTGCTGGTAATGTGGCAACAGCAGCAGCGACAAAAGCTTTGTTTGAAGCCGGTGCAGATGTCGTAAAAGTAGGAATTGGTCCAGGTTCAATTTGTACGACACGTGTTGTTGCGGGAGTAGGTGTGCCTCAAATTACTGCAATTTATGATTGTGCAACAGAAGCGCGACGTCACGGTAAAACGATTATCGCTGATGGAGGAATTAAATTCTCAGGTGATATCGTGAAAGCGTTAGCTGCAGGAGGCCACGCGGTGATGCTCGGTAGCTTGCTTGCAGGTACAGAAGAGAGTCCGGGTCAAGTAGAAATGTTCCAAGGGCGTCAATATAAAGTTTACCGTGGTATGGGCTCATTAGGTGCAATGGCGAGTGGTTCGAATGATCGCTATTTCCAAGAAGACAAAACACCGAAGAAATACGTGCCAGAAGGTGTTGAAGGACGTATCGACTATAAAGGCCCATTACAAGATACAATCTATCAATTAATCGGTGGTGTGAAGAGTGGTATGGGCTACACAGGTTCACCAGACTTAAAAACATTGCGGGAAGAAGCACAATTCACAAAAATGAGTGCAGCAGGCTTAGCAGAAAGTCACCCTCATGATGTTCAAATTACTAAAGAATCACCTAATTACTCATTCTAAACTGGAAAAGGAGTACAAATCGTATGGAAATGGCAAAAGAACAAGAGCTCATTCTTGTCCTAGACTTTGGAAGTCAATATAATCAGTTAATTACGCGTCGCATTCGTGAAATGGGTGTATACAGTGAATTACATGACCACGAGATTTCAATAGCAGAAATTAAAAAGATGAATCCGAAAGGGATCATTTTATCAGGAGGGCCAAACTCTGTATATGCGGAAGATGCCTTTACCATTGACCCAGAAATTTATAACTTAGGTATCCCTGTGTTGGGAATTTGTTATGGTATGCAACTGACGACAAAATTGCTCGGTGGCAAGGTAGAACGCGCGAACCAACGTGAGTATGGGAAAGCGACAATCAATGCGAAGTCAGATGACCTTTTCTTTGGTTTACCTGAAGTGCAAACGGTATGGATGAGTCATTCCGATAAAGTGATTGAAATTCCGGAAGGGTTCGAAGTGATTGCAGATAGTCCAAGTACACAATATGCTGCAATTGAGGATAAAGCACGTCGGATATACGGGGTACAGTTCCACCCAGAAGTACGCCATACAGAGTTCGGCAATGATTTGTTACGTAATTTTGTACGCCGTGTTTGTAACTGTACTGGTGAATGGACAATGGAAAACTTTATTGACATCGAAGTACAAAAAATCCGTGAAAAAGTCGGTAATCGTAAAGTCCTTTGCGCCATGAGTGGTGGAGTCGACTCGTCTGTAGTCGCAGTTTTAATACACAAGGCGATTGGGGATCAATTGACATGTATCTTTGTTGATCACGGCTTGTTACGTAAAGGTGAAGGCGACATGGTCATGGAACAGTTTGGTGAAGGTTTTAACATGAACATTATTCGTGTCAATGCGAAAGACCGTTTTATGTCGAAACTAGAAGGCGTTTCAGATCCAGAGAAGAAACGTAAAATCATCGGTAACGAATTTGTTTATGTTTTCGATGATGAAGCTTCAAAATTAGAAGGTGTAGATTTCTTAGCACAAGGGACGTTATACACGGATGTAATTGAATCAGGAACAAAGACAGCCCAAACCATCAAATCACATCACAATGTAGGGGGATTACCAGAAGATATGGCGTTCGAATTAATCGAGCCGATCAATACATTGTTTAAAGATGAAGTCCGTGCGCTCGGCATTGAACTGGGAATCCCCGAACATTTAGTATGGAGACAACCTTTCCCGGGTCCGGGATTAGGCATCCGTGTATTGGGTGAAATCACAGAGGATAAACTAGAAATCGTACGTGAATCAGATGCCATTTTACGCGAAGTCATTCGTGAAGAAGGTTTAGAACGTGAGATTTGGCAGTATTTCACAGTATTACCTGACATCCGATCTGTAGGTGTTATGGGTGACTATCGAACGTATGACTACACAGTCGGTATTCGTGCAGTTACATCTATTGACGGGATGACAAGTGATTTTGCCCGCATTGACTGGGAAGTATTACAAAAAATCTCTACACGTATCGTCAACGAAGTCGATCACGTCAATCGCGTCGTATATGACATCACATCAAAGCCCCCAAGTACGATCGAGTGGGAATAATAACATAGTATAAATGATAGGCTAGAATTACCGTTATTATGCGGTTTCTAGCCTTTTTTATTTTGCGTTGAATACGTTTTGAATACGTTAATGCTAAAAATTGATATAATTTGCGAACTTTTCAGCCACTTGGTCACGCTGTTTTTCAGTGACGTGAGCATAAATATCCATAGTGGTTTTGATGTCGCCGTGTCCTAATCTGTCTTGTACTTCTTGGATAGATAGACCCGCTTCAAATAAAAGTGAACAATGAGTATGTCTAAAGCCATGTACTTTGATACGTTTGAAATGATGCTTATCACACACATCATTTAATACTTTATTAGTATGTTCGGGATATAGTGGCTTATTATTCGTCACATCAGTAAATACAGGATGGTGTTTATCTGATGTATTATGTCCATATTTAAGGGATTCAACACGTTGGTGTATTCTCCATGTCTTTAATATCGAAGCGGTTTTGTCGTCTATGCTGATTGTTCTAAGTGATGATTTCGTCTTTGGCTCTTGTATAACGAGTTTATAGTTTAACCCTCGTGCATATGTTTTATTTACAGTGATTGTTTGTTTATTAAAATCAATATCATTCCATGTTAAAGCCATTAACTCTCCACGTCTAAAACCCGTGAATGCTAATGTACGGAACATTGCAAAATATAAAGGGTTATCCTCGACAAAACTTAAAAACTGTTTTAACTCATCACTTGAATAGTATTTCAATGATGGGTCTTTTGGTGCTTCTTTCTTACGTGGTGCCTTTGTATAATTAAAAGGGTTATCAGCGATGATTTTAAGGTTAACAGCGTAATTTAATACGTTAGACGCATATATACGAACTGCTTTCATATCAGAATATTGTTTATTCCACTTATTGATGACCTTTTGACAGTATGGCACTGTGATTTTTTTAACTGGAACATCTTTAAAATGTTCTAGTATAGCAGTATCAAATAGTGTTAACACTCGCTGATATGTGCTTTCTCTTACAGTATTTTCGTACTGTTCAAGCCATAGTTTATAAACCTCTTCAAACGTTGTTATATCGTTGTTTAAAAAACCATTTTTATCAACTTCCGTTTGTAATCGTGCCTCAGCAATCTTCGCATCTCTTTCAGTCTTAAACCCTCGTCTAGTTGTCCGCTTCTGTTTACCTGTAATAGGGTCGGTACCTAAATAAGCCACAAACATATAGGCTGTTGTACCGTCTTTCTTTTTGTATTTCTTAATCATGTATTTCAATCCTTTCATCATGCCCGCATGCGTGAGATTGGATTGACACGCCGTTAAGGAATGGCTACCTCGTGGCGTGATGATTAATAATGTTATTTAACCTCACTTAGTTTCACTTTTTTCATCATTTCAAATTCTGTCTTTTCAAATAGATGTATTAATAAATCACTATTTTCGGTTAGTGGATATTCATTATGTTTTATTTTTTGTCCAATTACGTTTTTTAAATTAGCAATCGTTTTTTTATAGATTTCATTAATTATTTTTGTTTTAAAACTAATTGAAAGTGATGATAAGAATGTTAAAAACTCATCATTTTCATATGCATCTGATTCTCCTAGCACTACGTTGACAGTAAAGTCTAATTTATCTACATCAATAGGGAAAGGAAAGGACGTTTTTTTATCAAATATATACGTAGAAATATAAAAAGTTCGTTCATAAAACTGTTTTTTTACGGTTAGTGCTATATCCGGAATTTCATCATTATAAGTAATTGTCGAATCTTTTAAATCAATAATATAAGGGGCGTAATCGAAAAAATCTGCGGGTGTTACACCTAAGTAATTGCATAGTTTGTCAATTGTATCAAATTGGACGCCTTTCCCCGTGTTTTCAGAAAGAGACATTAAAGTAGTTTTGGAAATCCCCGTTTCTTCGTATAAGTCTGCAATTTTCAAGCCTCTTTCAGCCATTAGAATTGCTAAATTACTTTGTATCATAAAAAAACCACCTTATCTTTTGATTGTGTATATACTATAACACAATATAACAATTGTCGCTAAAATATTTCAATATATTGACAAGTTTAAAATATTAGCGTACTCTATCAATAGTTAGTGTAGTAACTAAAATAAGTGTTTAGGAGGATTGTTATGAAAAACAATTTCAGAATTATCATCGCAAAGAAAAAGTTGAAAATTGCTGATGTTCATGATGCCACTGGTATTTCGAGAAATACTCTGTACGGGTTATATAAAGAAACGACAAAAAACCCCGACACTATTACTATCATGAAAATATGTCATTTTCTAAATGTTACCCCCAACGATTTGCTAGTAGTAAAGGAAGTGAACGACCATGCCACAACTACTAAGCAATGAAGCCAGCCAGCACCTTGTAACCGAAATTGTGAGGATTGTAGAAGCGGTGGCATTAGAGAGAGTAAGACAGAATCGAAAACGGTACCTTAATCAAAAAGAAGTAATGGAGGAATACCGTTGTACCCACAAGGACATTACCAAATGGGAGAAAGCAGGACTCAAAAAATTTAGGAAAGGTAAAAGCTGGATTTATGACAGACGAGACATTGAACAGGTATTGGATAGCTTAAAGCAATAGTAAATTAACAGCGCCCGCATGCGTGAGAGAGTCAAACAGTACTATGTTTTTAGTCTTTAAAAGGTGGTGAGACCATGAGAGTAAAACGTATTGCACTAATGTTTTTATTGGCATATTTCTTATTTACTACATTTGATTTTCATATTGGAATGTCAACAGTTTCCTAGACACTTTTCATGTGTAGATCTTTAAACGCCACTGGTGTTAAATACTGTAATGAAGAATGTGGTCTAAAATTGTTGTACCAATTTACATAATCAAATAATTCTGTCTCTAACTGTTCTAGGTTTTCAAATTTCATCTGTTTTACAAATTCGGTTTTTAGTGCTTTCATCGTTGCTTCTGCAACTGCGTTATCATAAGGACAACCTTTAGTACTTAATGAACGTTCGATTTCAAAAGTCTTTAATACTTCATCTATCAATTTGTTATCAAATTCTTTACCTCTATCTGTATGAAATAGTGCGATTTGTTTTAGGTTATGATTAATTTTACTAATTGCTTTCACCACTAAATTTGCATCCTTATTTTTACCTGCACTGTAACCAACAATTTCTCTATTGAAGAGATCAATAAATAAACATATATAATGCCATCTATCTGCTACTTTTACATAGGTTAAATCACTTACCAATGCATCCATTGGTTGTTCTCTATTAAAAGTGCGATTTAAATGATTTTTAATTAGTTTTTCATTTGTTTCTTTTGGATGATTTTTATATTTAGCTTTCGTATAAACAGAAACTAGATTATATTTTTTCATGATACGACCAATCTTTCGTCTGGATACAGTGAGACCTTTGTCGTTTAATTTATTCTTAATTCGTCTTGTACCAAAGCTTTTTCTATTCGAATTAAACGTATCTATAATAATTTTTTCTAATTCTAAATCATCATCTTTTTGGCTTTGAGTATTTCTTTTTATTGATTCATAGTAAGTGCTTCTTGGTATTTTCAGGACTTTACACATTGCTGATACTGAATATTGATGCGCATTCTTTTGAATGATTTCTATTTTCGTCCCATGATCAGCGCTGCTTGCTTTAAAATATCATTCTCCATTTTTAAATGTTGAACTTCTTTGCGTAATTTAATCAGCTCTTTTTCATCATCTGATAAGTTATCTTGATGATGAAATGAACCGGTGTTTTGATGTTGTTTTATCCATTTTCCTAATGCCGAAGGTGTTAAATCATACTCGCGTACAATTTCATTCCTAGGTTTACCATTTTCATATAATCTAACCATTTGTAACTTAAACTCTGAACTAAATGTTCTTCTTTCTCTTGTCATAATATAATCGCCTACTTTCTTAATTTAACAATATCTATTCTCATAGAATTTGTCCAATTAAGTGTAGACGATTCAACTCAATCTTTGAATGGAGGTTGTTTGATTGAGACATGATATATACGAAGGAGTGTCATTTTACATTATGAAAGGCATAAAACCAAATTACGCTGAGCTGGCTAGACAATATCATTGCGATCCAAGGACAGTAAAAAAATATTATGAGGCTGGGAAAGGCAATGAGTTGAAAAAATTAAAAACAAGAAAAACGACAAAGAGAGTATCAAAATTAGAACCCTATAAAACGCTCATAGACGAAAAATTAGAGCTAGGTTGTACGGCTATGGCGATTTATAAATATATTACTAAAAAAGGGTATGAAGGCAAATATACGATTCTAAGAGAATATTGTAAGAATAAAAAAGGAAAGGAAATTAAAAAAGCAACTATACGGGTAGAAGCACGACCCGGTATAGCTGCTCAAGTAGACTGGAAAGAAGATATGGTCATGCATGATAAATTTGGGAAACGTTATCAATTTAATATCTTTCTTTACGTTCTACACTATTCAAAAATGAAGTATATCACATTAACTTGGGATAGAAAACAAGATACATTATTTCAATGTTTGAAAGAATCTTTTGAGTACACTGGAGGTGTTCCTAAGGAGATATGGTTCGATAATATGAAAACGGTCGTTGATCGTCCTAGAACACAATATAGAAAAGTGGTATTTAACGCCCTTTTTCATCAATTTAGTAAAGATGCAAACTTTGAACCCATCGCGTGTAGGCCTTATAGGCCGCAAACCAAGGGCTCTGTGGAATCTTTAGCTAAATTTGTGGAACAACGTTTAAGGCCCTACGATTACGAATTTTATGACGCTGTTGAACTTATCAGTCTTGTCAATCACTTTTGTCATGAAATGAACCATAACGAAATATCGCAAGCAACTGACTGCTATCCAATTGATTTATTCAATTCTGAAGAAAAACATCTATTGAACCCGTTTAATGTGCAGTTACTAGACACCTATGTCGAAGATGAATGCATTCGAATCGTTTCTAAAGAGTCGATGGTTAATTTTAGAAAAGGTAAATATTCAGTACCTACAAAGTTTATTGGAGAGGAGGTTCAATTAATCTTTAATGAATTGACTGACGAATTATCCATCTACTTTGATGCCGAGTTAATTAGAACCCATCATTTATCGGAAAAGAAATTCAATTATGTTACCGAAGATATGTGTGAGATATTGAAGTCTGATGCATTCAAGCACAAAGACGATCAAGAAATTCTTACTTATATCGAAGATTCATTATTAAAATATGACGAGGTGTAGGAGAACAGATATGTATACAGACCATCAAAAGCTATTAGAAAATTTTCAACTGCTCAATCTAAAAATGATTAAAGACTATTATCCGAAGTATTTAGAATCACTATCCAAGAATCAAAAATCTTTAACTGAAATTTTACTTGAGTTGACAGAAAAGGAAGTAGAATATCAAGCTGAACAAAAATTTAAACGCGCTATTAAGTTAGCACGTTTCCCTAAGGTTAAATATTTAAGTGACTTTGATTTCACGTTTCAACCAAGCATTAATAAACAAGAAATACTCACATTAAAATCCATGCATTTTCTAGAGAAGAATATCAATATATGCTTCTTAGGTAATAGTGGTGTCGGTAAGACACATCTAGCAATATCGCTAGGCGTAGAAGCCTGTAAACAAAATATCAAAACTCGATTCTATACTTTTAAAGAGTTAATTGAACTCTTAACCACTTCAGAGGAGAAAGGAATCACCAATAAAACTTTAAAACAATTAAACAGAATTGAACTGCTTATCATTGATGAAATAGGCTATACCCCCATCTCAAAAGAACAGGCAGACCTCTTCTATCAATTGATGTCACTCAGGTATGAAATGAAATCCACAATCATAACGACGAATATCCCATTTTCTAGTTGGGGAGACTCATTTAGTAACAAGATAGCGTCAGCAGCCATTATTGATAGACTTATTCACCATTCAAAAATATTTAAAATTACAGGCGATTCATACCGACTTAAAGACTATAAAAGTGAAAAAAGTTTAAACATACGTCATTCTTAAACCGCCAAAAAACGACATTTTCAAACCGCCATAAAACAACATTTTCAAACCGCTATTGACAAATGCAATTCATTTAGATTTAAGTGAAGGTGAATATCCTTTTTCAGATGATGGAAAAAGCTTTAACAAAAATTATTTTACAAGGATTTATAGCAATTCAATTCAAATTTTACAAGATTTATTTCAACAAAGTAAGACTATCGATATAGTTCTAGTATATTATTTATATGGGGATTCATTTAAAAAAACTAGGTTCAAAGAAAAGTTTAGTTACTTCAATAATGACGAAACGCCAAATTTTAAAGAATATATTAACGATGAAGGTATCCAGTGTTATGTATTTTCTTATAAAAATAAGAGTTTGAAGGATTTAAATTATAAAAAATTAGCGAGAGCGATTTGCAATCAAGATTTTAAAGGTTTGTTCCCGACGATTAATCAAAAAGATAATTACTTAGATATATATTTCATGGATAGTGAAAGAGGCATATTGTATCATTTGTATGATGATAGGGGGCTGTGGCTATATTTTATAAATAAGCAGACATATATAAGTTACTCCAAAAAATATAGCAATCTCTTGTTTGATGTAAGCGATGAAATTGATTAAAGTTTATTTAATATTAATAATACTAATTTTATCATCTGTATTCATATATTTGAACTATAATTGCAAGCATGAAAAGACTAAAATAGCAGTTCTAGATACAGGGTTTGAAAAGAAAGCTGTTAACAGCAATTTAATACATTACAGACAAATCAAACCGAAATTAAAAGATAAAGAAGACTACCAGGCTTAGTGGTCTTTCTTCTTTTGTTCTAATTCTTTTTGGATTTCATCGGGAGATTTTGATTCGTGTGCAGGTTTTAGCAACTCAAATATTTTAGGGTTTCCTGTTAAAGACCCACCAAATTGAAAATTTCGTTCTGGTGACGCAAATGCTGTAAAGTCATATTTTTTATTATTGTTGATATAACCTTCAATCACAGCGTCACCCATAGGCCCTGATTCAAAACTTTTGAAGTGAACCGATTTGATAGTATTGGGTTCTTTGGTGTTGTATTTGAGATAAAGTGTAATGCGTTCTTGTTGTTGTTTGTAGTAAATTTCTTTCTGTTTTTCGCGTTCGTCATATTTCATTTTAAGATAGACACCTCCAATAATGATTAATATAATAAATGTCATACTAACAAATATTAATATTCTCTTTTTTGACATAAATAAACAACTCCTCAAACTGGTATGTCACAAATTTTAGACACTTTTCATGTGAAACGCTTTAAACATCACTTTAATATTAAAGTATTTTGTGAGATGATTGCTAGCAGTATTTTCTTTACTTACTAAATAACGTATTCAAAAACGTATTCAATGCCTGCATGCGTGAGAGCCTATAAATACAAGGCACATTCCCATATCAGAAAGTAGATTAGAAATCACATTCATCAATATATTCGTAAAATGTTATAATCATCTATAACATTCGTTTGTTCATTTTGTAATACAATAGTGTAAATACGCTACAATAGATTGGGAGTTATGAACTATGGAAAACAAACAGCCTAAAACTACAGATGGTCTTATGCGACATATTAGAAATAACAAAAAAGACAATTACAAAATATTGGTTACTTTCATGGCTATAAAGGATATAGTTTTTTCCATGATAAAAATGACCCTCTATATTTTAAGAACTTTAATGAGGTTATTTCCCTTTACAACTTTGATTCTAACATCAAAACACTGTTCTATAAACATGTCATGTTTGCAGAAACCGCTATAAAAAACCGACTATTAGAAATTGTGCATAAACAATCAGGAAGTGAACTAGAAAAGTTATTCGATGATGTGCTAACAGACTATAAGAAACATAAAGTTCGTTCTAGTAAATATCAAAACAAATTCAAAGAAACTATGAGACTTAGAAATGATATTTATGAAAAAATACACTCCAATTTTAGTAACAAATCATTTATAAATCATTTTATTTATAATGATAGAGCCGTACCACTTTATGCTGTTTTTGAGTTATTCACATTAGGTAACTTAGTTTTTTTCACTAGATGTATGAACTCAACTATTAAGATACAAATTATTACTGATTTAGGTTTATATCACTCTTCTTTCGATAAGAATGAAAATCTAATTGGTGATTTAATTGATTGTTTAAAAGGGCTTCGAAATGCTATAGCACATAATGGCGTTTTATTTGATTGTAGATTCAAAGAAATAGCGTTGGTAAACGACTCACAGAATATTTTAATATTAAAATGAATGTTAAAGATATCCATTTTAATAGAATCGTTGACTATTTAGCAGTAATTGTCTTAATAAGCGCTTCATTAGGTTATAATAAAACCGAATTAAGAAGAATAGTTAAGACTTTTGAAGCAAATCTTAATGAACTAAGGCAAGTTCTCAACGTAAGCACTTACGATAAAGTCATAGGTACAGACGTTCGTAAAAAGTTAAGGCAAATTAATCAATATATAAATAATTTTTCTTGATATACGGTTAATGAGGGTGTATAATTGTAAACAAATAGCGGTACACATCTGCGGAGTGTACTTGAGGTTAACTGTTGCGACGGTTGCCTCTTTTTTTATACCTTTTTAAGCTATGTTATCTTAGATTAATGCCTACTCCTCTAAGCCTTATATTTGTTTTATACTAGCCTATGTTAATATTGCTATGTTTTGCTAAGGTTAACATACTTCCCCACTTGTGGAGATTTATATCAAGAACATATCGCATATCTTAATATGTATATAAATATTGTTACTATAGTTGAATCATTTGCGCACAGTGCTTGGATTTCAGCAATATTGCTTGTGTTTGTTAAAGATACATGTCAACTCTCACAAATATTCCTGCTTTAGATAGTTTACTTAGTAAAAAACTGTATAAAGCCTATGGATACCATTAAATTTTCATCGGGAATCGTTTCAACTATTGGTATAAACTATCAAAGTAAATACGCATGTTTTTTGAAGATATGATGTACTCAGTGGCAACATTTTGCGACGTAGTACGTTTTTCTATGTAATATTTGACTCTAAAATAAGTATGATTGTTTTTGTTTAGCATATTTTATACTATTATTATCTGATTATAGTGAAATTTTTCAATTTGTATATAGAAATTTATTAAAATGAGTTAAAATATATGTCGAAACATTGAAAAATTATTATCTAAAAATGAGGTGATTGTATTGATACTAGTGACAATCGTGCTAATGATTATTGTGGGTGGTTTATTGTTTGCCTTAAAGAGTAAAAATGAAGTTGTAAAAAATGAAAAACGTAAAAGAGTGCATTTAGAACAAGATTATCAAATGAAGTTAGAACAGAAAGAGAATGAAGTTGGGACACACATTCAAGAGATAGAGAAGTATCAATTTAGTAAAAATGAGATGGAAACAGATTTTAAACAACTAAAGAAGGGCTATATGCAGCTAATAGAACAGGTGAAGCAGCATAAAATCTTCTCGAAAAATGTCGGTGAAGTGATGGCTTCAAGAGATTTGTTTAATATATTTGAAACTTATAAGGAAAATGGCATCATCAATCATTATCGGATTATCAACAATATCCTTTTCAGTGATAATGAGGTGAGACAGATAGATCATCTTGTTGTTTGTGATTATGGGATATATATGATTGAAACAAAGACTTGGAAAGGTGACATATTTTATAATGCGAATAAGCAGGCCTTGCAAGGTACGGAATATGGTTTTTTAGCAAGATATATATTTAATGACAAGTTTGAAAAAGAATATAAAACGTTTGTACTAAAGAACGATGAAAATAATCGTTTTCAAGTCGCAGATTACGGTAATCCTTATAAACAAGTGAGGCAGTCCATTTATCGCATTTATAACTACTTTAATAAAAAATATTTTGTGAATGGATTGGTATACTTCAATTATAAAACTGAAGAGGATCAGTATATATTTTTTGACGGATCAGAAAAAGACAATTCAATAAAAGCTGTGAATCAGTTAGAAAATTTAATTGCGTATTTTGATGATAAAATTAAAAACAGCAGAAAGTGTATGGACGAAAATGAGATTAACGATGTCGTATCTAAAGTAGAAGGTTATATTGTGTTATAAGTGAGATAACAATATTAATTTTGGAGGCGGCAATAAAAAGCAAATAGAAAACGCGCTTAAGCGTGACAAGAGGTAAAATCGTTAAAAAAACAGAAAGATGCATGTGTCAGATTCATGTTGTCATGTGATTTTCGGGTCCCTGACGTTTAACTGTCGTGTTTCATTCATACGTATTAATGTATAATCAAACTATGAATAAATCATTGGTTGCTAAACTAAGAAAACAAAAAGGTCTTACTCAAGAGAACCTAGCAGAAAAGGCAAATGTAACAGTTCGAACAATTCAAAGAATCGAGGCAGGTGAAACTGTAAGTAGTGAGACATTAAAAAATGTTGCAAACGCATTAAATGTATCAATGAGTGAATTGTTTGAAGATGTTGAGTCTAATGAAAAAGGGGCGAAAATAATGAATTCTTCTAAAGAACGTCAACAAGAACATGTGAAAAACGGATGGGATTTTTTGGCGCAATATTGGTGGTTAATCTTTCCAATAGGTGGATATCTAAGTTGGTTCATTCCACAAATAATGGGTAGATAAAAGGTCGCGTGTCGTGTATGGTACAAAATTATAAAAAGTAGCCAGTCGATGGATTTGAAGGTTTGAAACGTCAATTCATCAACTGGCTTTTTAATTTGTTAAAAACACATTTTCCTCGTGCCTTTACATTGTGAAAGAGGCGAGTAGTTATCGAATAATTAATTTACACTTAAACGATATTTTCTCTCTATTATCATTCATACATCCATATTTATTACAATTTATTTGTCTGGGATAATCGAATAAATATTAAAGGAATTAAATTTTGTTAATATTTCTGTTAATTTTTAATGTATAGTTAATAATATAACTGGGAAGAATAGGATATAATAAACGAGAATTCAAGAAAAGGAGAGAAACGATGAAGTTCAAAAAATATATTCTGGCTACTTCATTAGTTGCAATGCTCTCATCAACTGCTGTAGCAATCACTGCTTATGAATTTGAGGCAGCAGCAGAGAGCCATGTGACTGCAAGTGATCACTATGATCGTGCATTAAAAAGTGAACTGCAAGAATTAGTTAATGAGTTGAATTTTAGAGCGCTTTCTACTGCGGGCTTAGAACCTTATTATAAACGTCAGGTCAATGTCGCAGGATTTAAAGCGAAAGTTGCGCTTAAAAGTGGAAATTATCACAAAATGGCTGTGGCTAAAGCAGAATTAGAAAACATTTATGAAGAAATTTCTGAAGCGCTGATCGACACATATTAATCATGTGTGTCGATTATAGTTAAAAGCGCAGGATTTACTAACATTAAAAATTTTAGAAGTGTCATTTGCACTTTTACGATAAAAAATAGATAAAATAAACGAAAATAAGGATTAGGAGTCAAAACAATGAATTTATCAACATTCGCAAAAGCAAGTTTAGCATTAAGTCTTTTAACAACAGGTGTCGTAACAACAAATGCCCAATCAACACATGCAGCACAAGCTACAGCAGGTGTTTCTCAAGATACAAATACGTTAAAAAATTATTATAATGGGCCGAGTTTTGAATATAAAAATGTAAACTTACATAAGGACGGAAATAAAGTAGACTTTGTTGCTGATTTACAATTCACTGTAGTTGATTTACTTGGTTCGGATAAAGAACGATTAAAATCTATTAAAGATGGAGATAAATATGATGTGTTTGTTGTGAGAGAGGGTACTGGAAGACAAGCAGAAAATCGTACAATCGGCGGTATTACAAAAGCAAATAATGAGAAGTATAAGGATCAATTGACACAACCAGACATTGAAATTAAAAGAACGACAGATGAACTGACAACTGTACAAACAGTAAATGATCTTAAAATCTACAAAGAAGAAATTTCATTAAAAGAGTTGGATTTTAAATTGAGAAAGCAACTTATTGAAAAACATGAGCTTTATAAAAAAGATCCTCAAGAGAATAAAATTAAAGTGATTATGAATGATGGCAGTTACTATACGTTTGAACTTAATAAAAAGTTACAGGACCATCGTATGGGAGATGTCATTGAAAGCAAAAACATTAAAAAAATCGAAGTAGATTTGTAATCGTTAAATTTAAATGATTGATTACATGGCATATCGAATGATTTAAGGAAGATAAACACAAAAACTGTGTAATGCGCGCATATGAAGCGCTGTTACACAGTTTTTGTTTGATTTAATGGTTTATCGTATAGAACAAGGAATATGTATTTTGATAAAGTGTGGAAATGAGAAATATCATTTTATGATAAATCGTTAAAATAGGATTAACAGCAAATATAAATGCAAAGATAAAAAGGTAGCGAATTGTACGCACATTAGAAACACCACTATAATTGTTTACAGAAAAGATATAAAAACAGACTAAAACACACTTTGTGAGTCAGCCTAGTGGAGTTAAATTTGTTATTGAAGTAACCAAAGCTGATTTTGTTAAAAATTTATAGCCACAATCATTTTTCTTTGTCTTAAAATATAGTATAATATTTAATTATAAGATACATTCATAGGTCATGATTAAGAGCATCATATTTTTATAAAACATGCCCAAAAAGTGGACAAATGCTGTTCAAGCATTATAGTGAATGTCCATATTTTGGACATCAAAAACATGTTCTTTTCATTGATGCTAAAGGGATTGACTGAATGACTAAACGAAGAGTACCCCGTACAATAGGGGACAAAATTCTATATGTAACTGTCAGTATTGGGCTAAAATGCAAAGATAGAGGCATGTACAATGAAGTAGCAATAGGAGATGTAACAATTGTTTTTGACACATGAGTGAAATGAGGGCAACAGGGATTATTGTGTGTTTTAAAAGTGTTTGTACTTTGTGGGGAAATGGATAGGCTGTAAACGGGTAAACTAAAAAAGCAGTGAGGCACGCTCAACGCAAGTTTTTGTAGTGCTTTACTGCTTTTTAATATATTCAATGATCGATTGACTTATCACAGATGTTCATTTCAAAGGTTGATTTTATCCTTTGATTTCACATGCCTTACCATCATGATCTCTATCCAATCGTGGTGAATAGGCGGGGTGTGTATTTGGAACGCCTTGAGGATAAACTTTTCTTAATTCCGTACAATTTCTAAACGACTGCTGTTGTGGTGCAGGCTGAGCTGGTGCGGGTTGAGTCGCCGCAGGGGTTTGCGTGTCGATATTTGTTTCTTGCGCGTTAGTGTCAGTGTAAGGCGTGGATGTGTCTTGTTCTGACCATATGCCTATTTTTTCTTCTTGGGCTTTTGTTTCAGCCACTTTCAAACGTTCTAAATATTTCGTGTTCGGTGGATAGACATAGGCCACTTTTGCCAATCCTTCTCTTACGAGTTGTTCATTCAACATTTCTCCATCTACATAGACATATACGAGGTCTCTGCCATATTTATCGGTTTTAGGACCTTGATCATATTCGACTTCGATTTTCTTCGCGTTCAAAAGTAATAATCTTGTTCTCTCTGAAGCTTCTTTTCCAAACGGTTGTACCCCGAGTTTTGGATGTTTTGTTTCAGGTGTATCAATCAATAAATAGCGCACAGTTTTTTCTTTCCCTTTAATTTTTAATTTAGACGTATCACCATCGATATGTCTGACAAAGGTTGCGGGGATGAGTACACCTGTATCTTGTTTTTTCTCTGCTTTTTCTTGAGATGACTTCTCTTCCTTTTGTGACTCCTTATCTTTGGCGTCATCCTTTGTTACTTTTGTGACTTGTTTTTTATTAGAAACAGTAGAGGGCTCTGATTTCTTTACGTCATCATTAAATAGGCTGAAACACATGACCAAGATGATGAGTGGAATAAAGCTGAATCCGTATTTCTTAAAAAGGGGTTTGGCAGGCTGCTTTCGTAAAACGTTTAAACATGCTTTTATCAACAAATAAACGTTATAGATCAAAAAGATTAAAAATAAGACAGCAATAAAACTCTTCAACATTCTTTTATCATCCTTTCTTTCTCTTTTATTATGATGAAAGAATAGGTTTCTGTAAACATTTTTAATATATTATTATGTATTTATAAACAGAAAATCAAAATCTGAGTCTTTTTGCCATTATTGTCTTTAGGGAGATGAAGTGTTTAAGGCGTTATATTAGGTTAGATAGGGAACAGTTTGTCAAAATAAGGTTTAGTTTGTGGTGTCATCATGATAATTATAGAAAGAAATCGAGATTTCTGAGCGTATGCATTTCTTAAAAAATGATTTGTTTGAGTGAGGGTGCAATGTTATCGCAGAACCGATATTTCAGCTGTTCTTTTTACGCTTTCTAATGGTTTCAATAACGCATGCGTTCCAATATGTTGTTGTTTTATTAATATCCTTTACATACCAATAAAAGTTAAAAATATACATATAATTAATAATATAATTGATAAATTGTAAAATTAACGTGTTATATTGATAATGCAATTATTTAGGGGGTTTTTAATATGGGGGAATATATGAGGTGATTAAATGGATCATTATGATGTGAACAGAAGGTATACGATCCGAAAGTATACGATCGACGTTGTATCAGTTTTAGCAGCAACAACATTTTTAGTGAGTGGTCATGACGCCAAAGCTGCCGAGCCATCTGGTGTTCAAGAAGGAGCGATGTCCCTGACGTGACAAACGCCTCTGTCTGGAGAACAGCATGAAAATATAGCACGTTTTTATGTTTATGTTAATCAGGATGAAGGGCATCAATTTGCATCTCCAGTAAAAGAAAACAAGCATATAGTGACACAGCAAGCGCCTTCCGCATCGACAAAAAAGGGGTTCAAGAAGAGAACTATCCGTCTATAAAGGCAGAAAGCCAATCTACATCGGTTGGTACGCCTCCGAGCCGGAATGATGATTTGCAGCAATCCTCCGAACGTCAGCAAGTTTCCGCTTCCACTCAAGTCCAATCGAATCATGCATCGGTAACGCCAAAAAAAGATTCACAAATAGCGAAAAATCAAAATGAGCCTCCTTTATCGAATCATACAGACAACAAGCAACCCGATAAGAAAAATGTAACGCCAGATGAGACTGTGGACGGGCATTCAACGCCAAAGGATCGTACAGCAGAGAAGGCATTGCCGAATCATTCTACAGTCGTCAATGTTCAAGAGAAGCCGAGTCCCACGCGTGCGCCACAACCTTCAACGCCCGCACAGGCGACAACACCTCTTTCTAAAGCTGAACAAGCGCAACATATCAATCAATATCCCATTGTTTTAGTTCATGGTTTTCTGGGTTTAGTCGATCAGAATGCGCCGGCACTTTACCCGAATTATTGGGGTGGCAATAAGTTTAAAGTGGTCGAGGAATTAAGAAATAAAGGTTACGATATATATCAAGCGAGTGTCGGGGCGTTTAGTAGTCATTATGATCGTGCGGTTGAACTGTATTATTACATTAAAGGGGGTCGTGTGGACTATGGTGCCGCTCATGCAGCGCGTTATGGTCATAATCGATATGGCCGGACTTATGAAGGGATTATGCCGAATTGGGCTCCGGGTAAGAAAATTCATTTAATCGGTCATAGTATGGGAGGACAAACGATTCGTTCAATGGAGACATTTTTAAGAAACGGCAATGCTGAAGAAATCGAATATCATAATCGTTATGGTGGAGAGATTTCCCCACTCTTTTTAGGGGGGCTAGACCATATGATTGCTTCGATTACGACTTTAGGAACACTGCATAATGGCTCACAAGCGGCGGATAAATTAGCAAACACAGAATTTTTTAAAAATATGATGTTTGCGCTCAACCGAATTGCAGGTAATAAAAATTCGAAAATTGATTTGGGATTAACGCAGTGGGGGTTCAAACAACAACCTGGGGAAAGTTATATCGATTATATTCAGCGTGTGAGTCAAAGCCCGATATGGCATACGATGGATCAAGCGGCTTATGATTTAACATTAGAGGGGTCTGCACATTTGAATGAAATCACGAGTTTGAACCCGAATATCACATATACGACTTATACGGGTGCTGCCACACATGTGGGTCCACTAAGCAAAGAAAATCCTAATATCGACCTCTATCCATTAATGGACATCACTAGTCGCATCATTGGTGGAGATATGCGTGAGGAATGGCGTAAAAATGATGGTGTTGTGCCGGTCATTTCTTCGCTTTTCCCACTCAATCAGGATTATGTTTATATCACTGCAGATGACTTAGCGACACGCAAGGGCGTTTGGCAAGTGAGACCGGTGTTAGAAGGTTGGGATCATGTTGATTTTATCGGTCTTGATGCGACAGATTTTAAACGGACAGGTGCAGAATTAGCTGATTTCTACATGGGAATGGTGAATCAGTTGTTACGTGTTGAAGCTTTAGATGAAAAGTGACAATGATTAATAGGGAACGACACGTGGACAGGGTGGCAATCCATCATGCGTTTGGTGTTCTGACCTAAGTGAGGGGATGCGGTGAGTAAGCGCATTTGAATGCGTAATGAGGGTGCATCTTTCAAGTCTTTTATTTTGACGGATGTGCCTTTGTTTGAGACGCATTCACTCGATCATCATCAGTGTTGCCACTTTACGTGTCAGTTCGGCTATAAAAGGCATAGTCAATGATGTGCACCCCTAAAACTGGATTTGAAATGTCCGTTTTAGGGGTGCATTTTCTTTGGATAAGTGGCTGTCATCTGTTTTCAGAATATCATGTCACAGCGTTTCAATCTGATGCATGATAGTCCACCACGGCGGGTTGTCATAAAATCAATATAATAGGGCACGGATCGCACGAGCAGCATACTGATTTTCAAACAAAAATGTTTGTTTTTGCGCGTTCACAATGTCTGGATCATCTGTAATGATACCATCTATAGGTGTGTTTAAATATTTTACAATGTCATCTTCACCATTGACTGTCCATACATAGAGCTTCTTGTTCATCTGATGTGCTTGTGAGGCGAGCTCTGGTGAATAAGAGAAGTCTTCGATTAAATAAAAGTCCAAGTTCGTCTTTGGTAAATCACCAATTTGAAATGGAATAATGTAGCCACATGGAATCGAATGCGTCCGTGTTTTGACTTTTGATATTAAATCATAATCAAGAGACATTAATTTGGCGTGTTGACCAACATGTAACCGTTCGAGATGTTCCAGT
The DNA here is from genome assembly GCF_002101335.1 of Staphylococcus lutrae. Classification (NCBI taxonomy): domain Bacteria; kingdom Bacillati; phylum Bacillota; class Bacilli; order Caryophanales; family Staphylococcaceae; genus Staphylococcus; species Staphylococcus lutrae. The sequence continues at coordinate 1,392,313 of NZ_CP020773.1, forward strand.
AGTATATCCACATAATTTGCGGGCTCTTGTCCATAAGGTTTTAATTCAATCAATAGTTGAGTCTGTTGTTTACGCGCTTGTTGCACAGCTTCCTCTAAACTCATGATTTTTGATGTCCATTCTCCTTGACGTAGGGTGAGTTGCTGCAACTCTGCTAATGTCATGTCTTGCACATGACCTTCATGACCGGTGAGTCGTTTCAATTGATTGTCGTGAATGACCGCAAATTGCTGGTCTCGAGTCATCACGATATCCATTTCAACATAGTCTACATGTAGTGCGCCAGCAGCCTTGAGGGATTCAAAAGAGTTTTCTACGCCCTTTTTCACGAATCCACGATGGGCAATAATTTCAACTTTGTCATTAAAAGAATAGGTTCGTAATTCATAGATACTGGCAGCTGAAGCCATCGCGAGTAATACAACGAGAAAGCACTTTATCGTCCGAGAGTATGGACGAGGGGGTACGACTTTAAGAGATGGATTCAGGTGATGATGATTGATCAAATAATAGACGAGTGTTGCGACTAAAATTAATTTCGTTATGACGGTACCTAAAAAGAATAGACCTTTTAAAATAATGAATAAAATGGGTGTTGCTAGCCAGTGATTGCCTTGTGGATCGATGATTGAGAACACCATGACAACGATTGAAAATAAGATCGTCATCACGATGATAAGCGCTGTTTGTAGGGTGATGATGACAGTGATTAATTTGAACTGGTGTTGGCCGGTTAGGCGCCAACTGAGTTTCATACTTTGAGAGACTTTACGACCGTCAAGTATCATTAATGGAATGACAAGGATAAGCCGATAATTCAAAAAGGCTAAAACAATCATTGTGAGTGTGTAAAGCCAAAATCCGAGCGGTGTTTTGACAATTTCACCAGTGATGAACTTTGGGATGTATAAGTCTTGGGTTAAAATCGAACTTAGGCTCAGATGAGCGATGGGTAACGTTAAGATAAAATACAGGATAAAGTACAAGAGTTGAATACCGAATAATTGTTTGTATGTTGTCAATGCGCGGTGCAGTATAGTTTTTAAAGCATAATGTTCTTGTTTGTAGTAGCCGTAAGTGAGCAACGTTAAAAATGAAAACTCAATCAGCATGAATAATGCGAGAATCAAGATAAATAATAAGGTAAGTACGAGATTAACCGGTGTGAATAGCACGTGTACATAGTTTTCTTTATTCAACTGTGTTTCACCTGAGAGTTTCAGCATGATTTGAAAAAGTGTAGAGAGTACGAATGTGCTACTCATCACGAGCACCAATTGAAGTAGCGTTACATTGATTAGATAATTCATTTTATGACGATATAAGTTTTTAACAATACTGAATAGATAACTTTTTAGATGCATAAATCCTCCTAATGAAGTGACGATCCTCTAAAAGGATTTGTCGTACGTGATGTTGCCCGTTTAAACTTTGGTGAAAATAAAAAATATAAAATGACGGCAAGACCTACAATCGTGGTGAGGACACTTCCTTCCATACCATACATACCACCGCTTAATAGAAAATGGTGAGGTGTGGGTGTAGAAAGTAAAATCGTGTTGTCGATAACGGCACCACTGACGTGAGAGCCCAAAACAGGGCCTAAGACAAAGTTCCATAGAGAATGGCCGGCACCAATGAGCCATGCACTTCCAGTACGATAGTAAATAAGGCCAAAAACCATCCCGAAAATGAACAGATTTAAAAATGCCAGAGGATTGACGCTACTATTTAAACCATGTAGTAGCATAAATAAAAGTGAGGTTGTAATTAATGCAAATGTATGCCCCCATGCTTTCGAAAAGTGAGGCATTAAATAAAGTCGAAAAAGTAATTCTTCATACATGCCTTGGAATAAGAAGAAAATGAAAGCGAGCAATATGGCTGATAAAGCTTCGGTTTTAAATACAAAAGTCACATCTATGCCTTTGAATACCAGATTGATAAAGAAGACAAGACTGATGCCGAGTGCGCCACCGACTGCACCGAGCAAGTAATGTTTCATAAAGTTGCGTTTCATAAAACCGAGGTCTCGATAAGAAAAGCCAGAAACTTTTTTAATGAGCCAGAGTGTCGTGAACAGTGTCAGTATCATTTCTAAAGTCATTGCCAAGCCGAAATCACGTTCTGTGTCAATGAAATGATCGAGCAGAAGGGTCGTGAACAGGTCCCATATCGTCGCAATCAATAACAAACTGATTGCTACAATGAGTATGGGAATGCAAATCAGATAAAGGGGATGTTTGTGTTGCACTTTGTTAACAAATTGTTCGTACATATTATGCCTTCTCTCTATATTTTAAGTTTGTTATATATTTTAAACCTCAATTCTTAGAAAGTAAATAGAAATAAATATATTAATGAATAGGTAAAAGAAAGGGTGTGTTTTGAGTGAGAGATACAGCCAAAATATGATTTTTGAAATTTTAAGGTGCATACGGCTTTGTTGTACTGTTATATTGAAATAAGGAATGGTGCATGAAAGAGTGGTCAAAAAATAATTTGGTTTTATAGTACGATTAAGAATGGACTTCGAATTGAAGTGAAGTGGAGAGGATGAGGCATATGGTGATTCAAATGATATTGATATTGATATTGTTTTCTATTTTAAGTTTGTTGGTCACGCATCAACAAAACCATTTGTTACTTGCGAAGGCGATGGTACTCGGTTTAATTTGGTTTTTCTTGAGTTATGTGGCGTTAATCGTTTCGACGTTATTGACTGCAAGTGTGTTTGATCTTTTACATATTACACCTGCCAGTTATTTTTTAACAGGGATGATATTGATATTGTTCGCAGGCGTTTTAGAACTATTACTCATCAAATTTAGTTTATACAAGTTCAAAGTGGATGTGACATTAATTATTGTCTTAGAGCATTTTGTGCAGTGGGCACTCGTATATATTGTGATTTATCAAACGCTAACGCAAAATGTTGATAGTGTGCTCTTGAAAGATTTACAAATTAAAAATATTTTCGATCCGTCATATTTGAATATCGCCATCTTACCATCGTTGATCGTTACCTGGATTGCCATTTTCAGTTACCGTATGAAGCAACAGTGATAGGCGTATTGATAGAAATGATGTTGCATTTTGACGGGATGTGATATGTGCGCATATGGAAGAAAAGGATGACAATACAGTCAGTCTATATGTCACTTGATACATTTCCTTTTGCGATATGGGTCTCGGTGCGCTTGTGTGGTGTATTGATATCATTCACTCGTCAACCTGTAAGATGATGTATTCCGAACCGAACGGATAAGAAAAGCAGAGAAAATGGATTTCTATATGCAATGGGCATAAGATTATATATTTTTAAGCTTTAGTTAATATTAAGTTAATATCATTTATATCTTTAGTGTATTAAATTAAAAAAGCAATAAATTCAATTACTAGAGAGGTTAATGATGTTAAAAGAAAATTATAAGTTAAGAAAATTGAAGATAGGTTTAGTTTCAATAGGGATGGGAGCGATTTTTGCAGTATCCAATGGTACGGCTGAAGCTTCTGAAGCGACGAGTCAAGAGACAATCAATGACACAGTCGTCGCAGAAAATGAGAAGCAACCGACGCCAGAACCATCTGCCCAAGATTCAAATGCAAAATCAATTCAACTTGATGAAGTGCGCCCTGGAGCGACACAAATCTCGGGATATACACAACCGAACCAGTCTATTTCTGTAAAGATAGATAACAGAGATGTCGTATCGTTAGAAGATTTTGAAGAGGTATTGTCGGATGATACGGGTAAATTTACTTATGATTTGAAAGGACGAAAAATTGTCTATAACCAAAAAATTGATGTAGAAGCGACGGAACCATTGAATTTAGAAGACTTAGAAGATGATGAAGAAGTTCAAGACGACGGTTTAGAAAATGACTTAACGGGGATGAAAGAAGCCCTTTCAAATATACCACAAGTTAAAGTACCAACAACTGATGGTGAGGTCGACGCTGTTGATGAAATGGAACAAGGGGACTCAGAGGCAGTAGAATCAAAAGTGGATTTAGAAGATGAAGCAGTTGCTTCGACATCCTATATAACACCACGGTATGACAAGGCTTATGTCACTCCAAAAGGACGTCTATTACCTTTACCGCAACAACATCAAGTGTGGATTGAACCTGTGCTTGCAGGTTCTGGTGTGATTAAAGGTCATACGTCAGTCAATGGTAAAGTTGCACTTGCAATTAATCAACAGCACATCAATTTAGGTGATTCACCTCGTGCACTGGAGCAGTTGACGGATCAAGCATGGGCACAACGCTATGACGGGATTTGGCGTTATATCGACGATAAAGGCTTTTTTGAGTTTGAATTAAACCGTATTTTTGGAAAAACGTATACATTGAAGCAAGGCGATCAAGTTACGTTATCATTTAAATCAGAAGATGAAGATGCAATGCCTGGACACGTGGTGTTCAATGTCATGACTGTCCCTTTTGAAGATGTAGCCAAAGCAACAACAGTTTATCGTCTGAGTGATCGTTTGGCAGTCCAACATTTAGAATATCCAGGTAAAGATTTAGAAATTGCTCCTATTTTTGGGGACGTAACTGAAACGGCATTACGTGCTGAACAAAAGTTGTTAAAAGCAGGAACGAAGAAAATTGAAGGGCGTACAAAATATGCCAATGCGGTCGTTCAAATGGCATCGAATTTAGGAGAGTATCGCAGTTTTCCAACTCTGCAAGTGAGTGAAACAGGTCGTTTTATTTTCGATTTGAAATCAGCAGATATTCAATTATTAAATGGTGAAACATTAACTTTTACAGTTATTAATCCACACAATCAGCAAGTGTTAGCAGAAACACAAATGGAGATTATCCCAGCCGATGAGATGCCAAATGGTGCAAATGTAGAGATGACTGATTCGGTTAGACCAGGGCATTCAAAGATGACAATTCCAACATTAGGGACATTACAACCAAGAGGAATAGAGAAAGCCGTTCAACCATTAGAAATGAACACAGTTGATAAAAGTGTTAAATCTCAACAAGAATCGGATCGTATGGATGGGACTGAGACGCATGCAGATGGAGAAGCGCATGTGGCGGGTCAATCGTCCAAGCTGGTACAACCTGATAATCAAGATCAATGGGAATCGTCAGTCGATGAAGCGGACCTAGAGGATGATGAATTACTGTCAATGTGGGAAGAGATGGGTATTCCAGCCCCAGAGATGGCAATTTATGGACAACGCATGCCACTTTTACAATTGATGAGAAATGAAGGAAGACAATCAATGCCTCCATTTGCATTACGAGTGAATAAAGAAGAAAAGGACAAAAAGGTGGAAAAACGTGAAGCGATAAAGAAAGAAAAACGTAGCGTTTCAACACCACCTCAATTACCAAACACAGGAGAACAAGCAACGTTATCAATGTGGCCTGTGTTGATGATCGGACTTGGCGCGGTGTTGTTATTACAGCGACGTCGTAGTCGATAAATATTTTTAAATACGATTGATGATATGGCGTCGTTTGTGACGTTCAAGCCATTCAAACGCCCCCTTCACTATTTGTGGTAGATAGTGAAGGGGGTTTTTGTTGCGTCTTACATTTATGACTTTACGACCAAACCAGCAAGCTCATGCGTCATACCACTGAATGACTTATAACAAAGTCATAAAACAACGAAAAATATAAAAGATAGTGATAAATTGGCAAATTCATAAAAAATTAATTATTTCATAAGATATTTTACAAATATAGAAAAATTTCTGATAAAATGATAATAAATCTAGTTAAGGAGGCGCATATGCTGATGGAAGTTTTAGAAATGAGAAATGTTAATAAAAAGATTAAAGACAAATCAGTTTTAACGGATATCTCACTTAAAATCAATCAGGGAGAAATCGTAGGGCTAATCGGGGGAATGGTGCAGGTAAAACCACTTTAATGAAAAGTATTCTAGGGTTAACGAACTATCAATCGGGTGACATTATTGTCCATCATTCTCCTGATGATCATTCAGCGCATGTCGGTGCTTTAATTGAATCACCAGGCATCTATCCATATTTATCGGGTTATGATAATTTAAAGCTGTTTAACGAATCTAAAAGTCACTCGAATATGGAAGAAATTATTGAAAAATTGAATATGAAAGCATACATATACAAAAAGGCTAAGACGTATTCACTCGGGATGAAACAAAAACTTGGCATAGCAATGGCATTACTCAACAATCCGAGACTGCTGATACTCGATGAACCTATGAATGGTCTGGATCCAAGAGCGGTAAAAGATGTGCGGGATATATTATTAGACTTGTCTAAAAAAGGCGTTGCGATTTTAATCTCCAGTCACATTTTAAGTGAGCTCATAAAAATTACAGATTCACTTTTAATTATAGACAAAGGACGAATTTTGAAAAGAACGACAATTGATGAGATTCACTTAGCTGGTGAAGATATTGAAACGATACTTTTAAACATTATAGATGGAAAGGATGAATTAAACTAATGGGTATTCTGATTAAGCAAGAATTATTCAAAATGTATAAGAAAAAATCCTCTATTATTTTTCCAATCATTATAGGTTTATTAATGGTGTTATTTGCCTTTTTAAGTAAACAATTTCCAGATATATTTGAAGAAAAACTACAATTTAAATCTGCATTTTCAGGATTTTCTTGGTTGGCGTTCTTGATGATTGTTCAAGCAAGTACGATTATTACAATGGAATTTGCTTATGGAACGATTAAAAATTTACTGTACCGTAAATATACACGCACTCAAATTTTGATCAGTAAATTTATCGCACTTTTTGTGTATTCACTGATTTTATATGTGGGCATCTTTTTGTTCTCTTTATTATTGAAATTGATATTTTTAGGAAACCTAGATATGATGCATGTGCCAAAAGGGGGCATGAGTCTATTCCAAGAATTATTGTTAAATAGTGTCGGAAACTATATTGGCCTTTGGTTAATTCTCTCAATTACATTGTTATTTTCATGTATTATGAAAAGTCCGGGTCTCTCTATCGCATTAGGCATTATTTTATATTTTGCATTATCCATTGTTTCAGGTATTCTATTCGTTTTAATTGATAAGTGGGAATGGATAAAGTGGAATCCTTTAAATATGCTGAATATTAGTGGACAATTATTGAATGGTGAGGAGATTAGTAAATTTACACACCTAAGTCATACCGAAATGTTTATAGGGAATTTTGTGTACATCGCGATATTCTTAATTTTAGTCACTATTGTCTTTAAAAAGAAAAATGTTTAGTTAGAAAACAGTTGTCAAAGGGAACGTGATAAAGCCTATAAGGAAAGATGTTCTGTTGAATAGAAATAAAGGGCGAGGGCAGCAATGTCACGCTTATCATAAAAAAGTAAAAAAGCCGAGAGTCGAGTGTCTCTCGGCTTTTTTCGGTAAACGCCATACAGTGATTCGAGCCGCGCCTATTATATTTGGGGACATCATTCTAGAGCCCTATTGTATTCATGGTTTAATTTGATATATTTATAAGTATATAGTGCCAAATGTGGTGGAAAATGAGGTGTAACATAATGAAAAAATTAACTTTTACTCTTTTTGCCTTATTGCTCATTCTAAGTGGATGCGGTGGAAAAGATGCTAAGAAAGAGGCATCAAATACACCGGAGCAAAGCAAAAATGAAACGACAACGAGTGAAAAAACAACAGACAAGAAGTCGGAAGATCAAGACAAGGCAACGACAACTGATGAATCACAAAAGACAGATACAGATACGTCCAACACAAATACTCCTCCTAGCACAGCGCATGATACACAGCAACAAGCACAAAATGACAATCAGACACCAGCGACGAACAAGCAAAAATCTCAGACGGCACTGTCAGACGTGTCTTTAGAGAAAAAAGTTGCGCTCGCTTTATTTGGCAATAATATTGAACATTATACGGTCACACAATCTGAAGTTGTCAAAGGGGTCTATACATATCAAGGCCCGGGCCGTACGTCTGAACAACGTGTGACGCAATTAACGTTACAACCTATTTCTGCGATTCCTAATAGTCCAGAAGGAATGAAGTTTTACACGCTTTCTCCAGCAAAAGGTAACTTTGTGACGATTATTGGGGTGAATGATGATAAAGTCTTTGTGGGTGGAACACAAGGCGCTTTAGTCGATTATCAAAAATTATTAACGACAGGAAAAGAAATGCGTATTCAAAATTTGTATGAAGCGCATCACAATGATCCTGCACTGCAAACCGTAGCGAATAAAATTAAATTTACACAATCATAATTAAATTTATGAGGCTGAGAGGTGATTCAATGAGTCATCTACACAGCCTCATTTTTGTTTACTCATTTTGTCGTGGTTTGGGCTTGTCCACATCCTGACGATGCGATGTCTCGACCGATATTTCTCATTGAAGCGAATCGTTGAATGTCAGCACGTCAAAAGGCAATGTTATATCATTTGTATAGTTGATAATGATTATCATTGTTGACAATTTAAACATTACAGAGTAGGATATTTTTAAATCGTTATCATTACGATTTGTAAAGAATAAAATTTACTTTAAAAGGAGATGGAATGTCGTTGGAAATTGTTCACTTTTCGAAATTTAATCCATCTGGAAATATGACGGTATTAGTGGACTCACAACACGATCCGTCAGAGTATGCACCGCTGGCACAGCAGTTAATGCAAACGTCGCATGTGGGTTGTGAACAAGTGGGGTTTATTGAACGTGCGGACGGTGATGTTCCACATCGATTGGTCATGAGTGGACAGGAATTCTGTGGTAATGGCACGTTAGCGTTTATACATTATTTAAAGACACGAAACTTGTTGACCTCATCGTCAGTTGCTTTAAACGTATCAGGTTTGAATGATCCTGTACAATGCGTCGTACATGAGGAGACGAATGAGTACGAAACGTCTTTGCCACGACCGATACATATGGAAGCGCGTCGTTACTGTATTGACGATGTTGTTTTTGAAGGACTGGAGATTCAATACGACACGTATCAGCACTTTGTTTGTCCAATTACGGTTTGGTCCGATGCGCTTGCCACATCAATGGAAACGTTTGTGAGAGAGACACAGTGGCCTGCACATTTAACAGCTATCGGCATCATGCTGTACGATGTTTTGCATGCACGTTTGTATCCACTGATTTATATTCCGCAAGTCGATAGCGTGATTTGGGAACAAAGCTGTGGATCTGGTACAGGGTCAGTCGGCGTTTACGAAGCATATCGACAAGGTGTCGAACAGGTGGAAAAAGAGATTGTTCAACCTGGGGGCGTGTTGTCAGTCGGTGTGACACGCACGGGGATGGACTATGATATTACGATTAAAGGACAGGTCGTTACTGTTGCGACTGGACTAGCATACATAGAATAGGAGCACGTGATGAACAATGCAACAAACTATGGTTGAATTTGAAACACGTTTAAAACATTATTATGAACAATTTGAGCAATTGCATGAGCGCGTTCAAACGGATGAAACAGCGATATGCGAGTTAGAACAGTTGATTGATGAATACAGTCATTACATTTTAGATGAAGAAGAAGCGTTGACGTATCAAAACTGGCGTGCGCAAAATGGTGCGCCACAGTCATTAATTAAGGCGCTTGCTGATATGACGGCACGTTGTGTGAAATTGATGGAGTCGACGCGTGCACGTCGTTTGATTCGTGGTGAATCGAGTTCGACCGGATACTTTGAAAACATTGAACATTGTATTTTAGAGGAATTTGGTCAATTTGAGATTACGCCTAAGGATACGGTATTACTCGTAGGATCTGGGGCTTATCCGATGACACTGATACAAGTTGCTCAGGAAACAGGTGCGCGGGTGATTGGCATTGATATTGATGAAGAAGCGGTACATTATGGTCAACAAGTCATTGATATTTTAGCGCCGGATCAAGCGATTGAAATTCATCAAAAAACAGTGAATGAACTGGATTGTATTCAAGAAGTGACACATGTCATTTTTAGTTCGACCGTTGAGATGAAATATGACATTTTAGCTGAATTATATGATCTTACGCATCGTGATATTGTTGTTTCTATGCGTTATGGAAACGGCTTGAAATCCATTTTTAATTACCCTAAACAAGACACGCATGCACATGAGTGGACATGTGTAGCCGATATTACGAGAGCGAATCAGATTTTTGATATTGCACTTTATCAAAAAACGGTTGATCGGGGGAACGTCATATGACGAGGTCTATATTAATCGCAGGGACGGGGCCGGTTGCTGTCCAGTTAGCCGTTTTGTTTGGTCGCTATACGTCACACCATATCGATATGGTTGGACGTGGTGCGGATTCTGAGAAATCACAGCAGTTTATGACAGCTTATAAAGCGCAGGCACAATTGAAGGTGAGTGTGCAAAATGAATTGCACGCAGCGCTAGCAGGTGAAACGGTATTAGGCCGGTTGTATGACAAGTATGAGGATGTTGAACCCCACTATGATGTGTTGGTACTGGCATGTACAGCAGATGCCTATAGCCAAGTCATCCAAAAGTTAGGTGCGCCCGTACGACAACGACTTCAGCATGTTTTACTCGTTTCGCCAACTTTTGGCTCGCATTTAGTCGTACAACAACAATTCATAACAGATCAACCGAATATTGAGATACTCTCATTTTCGACGTATTTAGGTGATACGGCGGTGACGCATCCTGAAAGGCCATGGCACGTATTAACTAAAGGGGTAAAGAAACATCTATACCTCGGAACGACACAACAACAATCAAGCTTTTCCCAGGAAATAAAAGCATTATTGGAATCGGTTGATATCCCTGTCACTTGTGTGTCGCATCCCCTTATGGCTGAGTCGCGGAATAGTTCGCTGTACGTCCATCCAGCCTTGTTTATGAATACACATGCATTACGAGCCATATTTGAAGGGATGTCTGTTCCTTTTTATGTGTACAAATTGTTTCCTGAAGGACCGATTACAATGCGTTTGATTTCTGAAATGCGAATGATGTGGCAAGAAGTGATGGCGATATTACGAAAAATGAATATCGACACGCTTAACTTGTTGCAGTTTATGGTGAAAGAAAATTATCCATTACGTCAGGAAACAATGGCTGACGACAAGATTGATTCATTTGAGTCATTGGCGCCGATAGAACAGGAATATTTGTTATATGTCCGTTACACGGGGATTCTGATCGATCCGTTTTCAACACCGGATACGGAAGGGAAATATTTTGATTTTTCAGCTGTCCCATTTAAGTCGGTTTTCCAGAATCAAGCAGGGGTATGGCAGATTCCAAGAATGCCGAGCGAAGATTATTATCGGACGCAAATGATGCGAGGGATGGCGCATGCAATGGGTATTTCAACACCGATGATGGACACCCTCATCCAACGTTATGAAGGTCAATTGATGGCTTTTCAAAATGCACATCCAGATGCCGAGTTGTCATCACATTTTCAAGTGCAATCGTTTGAACATGATGTCGCTTGCATGACGGAGATGTTATACAGAAATATTTAAAATGGGGGATAACGTTCCCTTTGCAATAACAATGATGAAATAAAGAGAGGAATTTATAATCATGAAAAACAATTTGAAATGGCTGGCACTTTGTCTTGTATTTATACTCGTTTTATCAGCGTGCGGCAATACGAAAGCACTAGAACAGAAAAAAGCAGATAAAAATATGACATATGCAACCTCTAAAGATATCGGGGATATGAATCCACATGTTTATGGTGGATCGATGTCAGCGCAAGGAATGGTGTATGAATCATTAGTTGATCACACACAAAAAGGAATTGAGCCACTATTAGCAGAGTCTTGGAATATTTCAGAAGATGGTAAAACGTATACTTTTCATTTGAGAAAAGGCGTTAAGTTCCAAGATGGGACACCTTTTAACGCTGAAGCTGTGAAGAAAAATTTTGATGCGATTCAAGCGAACCAGAAGTTGCATTCGTGGATAAAATTATCGACATTAATCACGCGCACGGAAGCTAAAGATGACGAGACGTTTGTGTTGACGTTAAAAGAACCTTACAATGCAACGTTAGAAGAGCTTTCAATGACACGTCCTTATGTTTTTGTATCACCAAAATCTTTCAAAGCGGGTGGAACAAAAGACGGATTGAAATCATATATCGGAACGGGCCCTTACCAATTGAAGTCACATGCGAAAGATGAACAAGCCACTTTCGAACGCAATGAAGATTATTGGGGCGGCAAACCGCATTTGAAATCGATTGTCGCAAAAGTGCTACCTGCAGGGGAAACATCATTTTTAGCATTACAAAAAGGTGAAGTGAACTTTGCTTTCACTGATGACCGAGGTACAGACAATGTTGACAATGCGGCGATAAAAAAACTTACGGATGAAGGGGACTATCAACTGAAACGCAGTAAACCAATGAACACGAAAGTGATTGTTGCGAATTCAGGTAAAAAAGAGAGTCCTGCCCAAGACAAAGCTGTACGTCAGGCGTTATGGCATAGCGTCGATCAAAAGCGTATTGCAGATAAAATTTTAGATGGAACGGAAAAACCAGCATCACAATTGTTCTCAAAAAATGTACCGCATGCAAATATTGATTTGCCAAAACGTGATTTTGATTTGAAAAAAGCAGCGGCATTGCTTGATGAAGCCGGTTGGAAGCAAGCAAGTGAAGGTCAAGTACGTGAAAAAGACGGACAAAAGCTTGAAATGACATTATATTATGACAATCACTCCAATACGCAAAAACAAGAAGCTGAATTTATTCAAGCCAAAGCGAAAGAAATCGGGATGACATTGAAAATCATCGGCGAAACATCAAATAAAATTGCAGAACGTCGTACGTCAGGAGATTATGATTTGATGTTCAACCAAACATGGGGTCTACAATATGATCCACAAAGTACAATTTCCGCATTTAAAGCGGACACAGGATATAAAACAGCTGTGTCAGGTATGGCAAAGCAGACACAACTTTTTGATGACATTGATACGGCTTTAAAAACGCAAGATCCGCAAGAACAACAACAAAAGTACAAAGAGATTTTAACATCTGTACATGACGAAGCGATTTTTATTCCAATTTCTCACGGTGGAATGACGGTTGTCGCACCAAAAGATTTAGAGCATATTACTTTCAAACAATCACAATACGAATTGCCATTTGAACAAATGGATTACAAGTAAGGGGCTTGAGTGATGACATATAGTGTGATGAAGCGATTATTACTGATGCTGCCATTGTTGCTTGTGATTAGTTTTCTCACGTTTGCTTTAACACATTTATCAAGTGAAGACCCTGCTGTTGTGATTTTACATGCACAAGAAGTACCTGATATCACGCCGAGTTTAATAGATCAAACGCGTCACAAATATCACCTCAATGAGCCGTTCCTAGTGCAATACTGGGAATGGCTACAATCCGCTGTACAGCTCCAGTTTGGTCAGAGCTTTGTGACAGGTGAGGATGTCGGTTTACGGCTTTGGCCGGCGTTTTTCAATACTTTGAAACTCACGTTGGCATCGAGTAGCGTGATTATCGTTTTATCAATATTATTCGGTATATTCACGGCACTGCTACGTGGGACATGGTTTGATCGAATAACGCGTACAACTGCGTTTATTTTAACAGCAATCCCCTCGTATTGGCTTGCGGCGATTTTCATTATATTCGTATCAGTGAAGTGGAACTTACTTCCTACTTCTGGTTTGACGGGACCTTCGAGTTACGTGTTGCCTGTGGCGGTCATTACACTAGGGTATACTGGGATTTATTTTCGAAATGTCCGAAGTGCTGTGATACAACAACTGGATCAAGATGATGTCCTTTATATGCGAGCTATGGGTGTGCCGACGTTTCGATTGCTCATTTATGTTGCACGAAATGCGATGCAAGTCGTCGTATCTATTTTTTGTATGTCGATTCCACTCATTCTAGGTGGATCGGTCGTCATTGAAAATGTTTTTGCCTGGCCTGGAATGGGACAGATCAGTGTGAAAGCCGTATTGGAACAAGATTTTCCGATGATTCAAGCCTATGTGCTCATCGTGTCGGTGTTATTCATTCTATTTAACACATTGGCCGATGTGATTAATATGTGGCTGAACCCAAGATTAAGGGAGGGCGATGCCCGATGATTGTGTTTCAAAGGTTACTTAAAGATACAGGCGCGCGGTGGGCGTTGTTCGTGATTGCGCTGTATATGATACTGGGTGCATTAGCGCCTGTAGTGACGCCGTATCATCCCTATGCGGTAGATATTGATCATAAGTTTGCCGGAATGTCATGGACACATTGGTTAGGGACCGATCATTTAGGTCGAGATATTTTAACACGTATTATTTTTGCGATTCGTCCGAGCTTTTTGTTGGTCTTGTTTGCCCTGGTTTGTTCGGTTCTGATCGGCACTATTTTAGGTTTTATTTCTGGTTATTTCGGCCGTTGGATTGATGCCTTAATCATGCGTGCCTGTGATGTCATGTTATCTTTTCCGACATATGTGATGACCCTCGCGTTAATCGGGATATTAGGTGTCGGTTTAGAAAGCATTATCGTTGCGTTAATCGTTACACGGTGGGCGTGGTTTTGTCGTATTATACGAACGAGCGTTATGCAATATCGTAATTCAGATGACGTCAAATTTGCACGAACGATTGGTATATCGCATCAGCGTATCATTATGACGCACATTTTACCTCGCACATGCGCGGATATTGCCATCATTTCAACGAGTTCTATGGTATCCATGATTTTACAAATTTCTGGTTTTTCATTTCTCGGTTTAGGTGTGAAAGCTCCGACTGCGGAATGGGGGATGATGATGAATGAAGCACGTAAAGTGATGTTCAGTCATCCCGAATTGATGTTTGCGCCAGGCATTGCCATTATTGTGATTGTACTTGCGGTCAACTTTTTATCAGACGCATTGCAAATTGCGATTGATCCCAAACTTTCACAACAACAAATGAAACAGAGAATTAAGAAAGGGTGGATATAAATGCAAGACGTCGTGATGCGCGTTGAAGATTTAACATTAATTGACAGTCATACCAATCACGTGCTCGTCCATCATTTTAATTTAGTTTTACATCGGGGTGAGGTTGTCGCCATGATTGGCGAAAGCGGAAGCGGTAAATCGATGACTTGTAAGGCACTACTCGGTTTGAATGATCGCAATATTCAAATGAGTGGCCGTGTCTGGTTTCAAGGTGAAGCACTACATGAAGCTTCTGAAAAACAAATGCGGAAAATTCGTGGCCGCGGAATTGCCATGATTATGCAGCAAGGTGCAACGGCATTTAACCCGTCGTTTACATTAGGCGCGCAGCTGACAATGATGTTGAAACAGCACCGCCCTATGTCGAAGCAACAGCAGACAGAAACGTTGAAACATTATTTTGATATGTTAGGATTGCGAGATTTTGACCGAATTCTCAAATCCTATCCGCATCAGCTGTCGGGAGGCATGTTGCAGCGCTTGATGATTATCCTTGCGCTAGCATTGCAACCAGATATCATTATTGCGGATGAACCGACGACCGCTTTGGATGCGATTACACAATATGAAGTTATTCAAGAATTGCGTGAAGTGAAAGAACAGATTGGGTGTGCCATGTTGTTTGTGTCACATGATTTAGCTGTGGTGAAATCGATAGCAGATCAGGTGATTGTCATGCGAGAAGGTGACATTGTAGAAGTCGCTTCAACGCAGCAAATTTTTACACAGCCACAACATCCATACACACAATTTTTGATGGCCGCACGTGATCGTGTATCCCGTTATTTCAAGTCATTGAGAGGTGAGACATCGTGTTAGTGGTCCAAAATGTAACGAAAGCGTATCGCAGCGGATTTAAAAGACAAAAGCGTCAAATTGTACGTGATGTCAGTTTTCAATGTGAGCGGGGACAGAGTATTGCAATTATCGGTGCGAGCGGAAGTGGGAAATCAACATTAGCGCGGATGTTGTTAGGCATTGAAAAGCCCGACACAGGTACAGTACGACTAGATGGAGAAGACGTCCATCATCGCCATGTACGCGCAGGTCGGATGAGTGTGGTTTTTCAAAATTATCAATCCTCTCTACATCCCTATTTTAATGTGCGACAAATATTGACTGAAGCACTTCGCCAATGTGATACGCCTATCAAAGATAAAGAAGCGCATATGGTGGCGTTGCTAGACAGTGTAGGGCTGAGTGCAGCGTATATGAATAAATACCCACAAATGATGTCGGGGGGAGAAGCACAACGTGTCGCGATTGCGAGAGCGGTGATGACGAAGCCGGACTATCTTGTCTTAGATGAAGCGATTAGTGCATTAGATATGTCGATTCAGTCACAAATTCTCGATTTACTCATGATGTTACGAGATCGTTATCAATTAAGTTTGATATTCATTACACATGATATTCAGGCGGCAGTGTACTTGTGTGAAGATTTGATTATTTTTAATGAAGGTCAAATTCAAGAATGTTTAAACAGACATCAACTTAAAGGACTTAAACATCACTACACACGTGAACTATTTGAAAAACAATTGATGAGCTAGGAGGCTATAATATGAAAGGTGCATTAGCTTGGCCTTTTTTAAGATTGTACATACTGGCACTTTTTTTCTTTAGTGCGAATGCCATTTTGAATGTGATGATTCCGTTACGGGGTCATGACTTAGGTGCAACCAATGCGACAATCGGTATCGTTATGGGCGCTTATATGTTGACGGCGATGCTTTTTCGGCCATGGGCAGGACAAGTCATTGCCAAGGTCGGTCCTATTAAAATATTAAGATGGATTTTACTCATTAATGGTGTTGCTTTAATTTTATATGGATTTACAGGATTAGAAGGCTATTTTATTGCACGGGTTATGCAAGGGGTTTGTACAGCATTTTTCTCTATGTCTTTACAAATTGGGATTATTGATGCTTTACCTGAAGAGGACCGTTCACAAGGAATTTCTTTATATTCACTATTTTCATACATTCCAGGGATTATTGGTCCGATGATTGCGGTGGGGATTTGGAATTTGGACAACTTGAGTTATTTTGCTTTGACGATGATCATCATTGCCGTAACAACGGGTATTGTAGGATTTAGTGCAACATTGCAACAAAGCCATGAGCCAGCGCCTTCTCAACCAGAAAAGATGCCTTATGGCCCTGTGACGGTGTTTTTACAACTCGTTAAAAACCCATTTCTATTTAAAGCAGGAACGATGATGTTAGTCGCTTCTATTGGGTTCGGTGCAGTAGCGACATTTATCGTTTTGTATGTCCAAACCTATCATGTTGGACACGCCAGCTTATTTTTAGCGATTCAGGCGATTACCGTCGTATTTGCACGTTTCTTTTTACGCCAATATATTCCATCAGATGGACGGTGGCATGTCCGCTTTATGCTGACTGTATTCGGCGCGTTGACGATAGCCCTTTTATTCATCGCGGTCGGTCTACATGTCGGAGCGTTTCTGTTGTATGTGAGTGCGATGATCATGGGACTTACACAAGCAATGGTGTACCCAACACTCACTTCATTTTTAAGTTTCAAATTGCCTAAAGTGGGGCGTAATATGTTGTTAGGTTTGTTCATAGCGACAGCAGATTTAGGGGTGTCACTCGGAGCGGCATTGATGGGGCCTATCGCAGACTTGGTCGGCTATGCGCATATGTATCTCATTTGTGCGATGCTTATGGCGTTGACGACACTGATGAGTTTCGACCGAAGACCACAATTTGTCGAGAAATAAACATACAGTGCTACCAAGCAAGCTTAATACACGATGTGGCATATTGAATTCACAGGATTGAAACAAATTGACTGGAAAATGGCACATGCATGCGTGCAATACGCGTCATTTTTTAAGAAGTGGGACGATGAAATCTTTGATAAAGAGATTTCTCTCCCACTTTTTATGATTTCTAATGGGCGGCTATGATGCGCATAGGTAGGTAAGGCTATACATTGAATCACTTAGATTCAGGATAATATGTGCAGTTTGAGAAGGATGATCGACAAGGTGAAAAATGTGTGACCTGTTTTGATTTGAAGAGGACAGTATTATCGAATGGCGTAAACGCTAAAGGGAATGGGGAATCAATACGATTGAATCATCTACGCCATATCAAATTTAATCTGATAGGACCATCTGATATTGATAGCATCACGATTTAACGTTTCTTGACATTGATCATGAATGTTTAAATAATTATCGGACTGTTGCCATACTTCAAATTGACGGCGGGAACGCCATAGCGTCATGATGACATAATGGTTTTCAAGATTTAAAGGCCTTAATGCTCTCAATCCGATAAAACCATGTGTTTTGTTTAAATACGATGTCCTTCCTAGAAAACGTGTCTCGAAGTGGTGGCTTTGTGCGCGGTCTACTTTAATGTAATGTAATACACAAAAATGATGAGGAATGAGTTTGCCCATCGTTTCAATGGTTGTGTAAGTTTTTGTATCATTGTTTTTGTAAATTGTGACGGTGGCGTCGTTCACTTCGATTTGATAAAGTCGTTCTTTATGAGCGAGTAACATGCGGGATACCTCCTTATTCATTAAACAATACCCGTTATTTTATGGGTTAATTCTACAAATTAAATTTATTTTGAATTGTATTTTTAAATTTTTTATAGATGAAATATATTTGAAAATAAATTAACAAAAATGTAAAGAAGGAGGGAAGATAGAAGAACGTGTTGTATGTATGACACAACGTGAAGAGTGGCATCATAAAAACGAGGTTGAAAGAGGAAGAAGGGCGTCATACCCTTCTTATTAAGGGATACAGAGATATCATGTCTATCACTGCACCACTATCAAACGAGCGTTGTTAATGAAAAGGGGTCGTGTAAAAGTAGATTATCATGGTCGATAAGATAACAATGTATAAACGGTTTCTAAGTAAGGGGTGTCAAGTTGATGGGCTTGCGCACGTTGATAAATATAACCTTGTATCGCATCGACCTCTAAAGGTTGCTGATTGATGGTATCGTAATACATACTCGTTCCCATATCATCAGGATAGCCATCGTAAATCGTCATAATTGAATCTACAAAATCGCCATCAAAATGAACGCCTTCTGCTCGCGCAACGGCTGCACCTTCTTTTAATAAGTTTCGACAGAGTTGGACCATCTTTACATTTTGGAGAACACGTGCCGTATCACGTCCTAACGCAGTGACGGTATTGATGCCGAGGTTGACGATTAATTTATACCAAATGGCAGTTTGAATATCTTGTTCTAAAACGAGTGTTAAAGGTGTTGATGAGAGCAATTGTGCCATCTGTTGGGTCGTTGCGTCCGCTTGCAGATGCAATTTGTAATCTCTGAAATGTGTGATGTGCGTGCCCTGTTTTTGACCGCTAATATAGACCACCGCTTGATAGGCACGATAATCTTGAAGGTATTTCAACATCCCATAACCATTTTGAGCAAGTACGAGCGTCGTCTGAGTATGCGCCAGTCGTGGCAAATGGGGAAGAATGTCTTCCAATTGATGTGTTTTGACCGCAATAAAAATAAGGTCAAATGGCTGAGTGACTGCGTCTAGCGCTTTTACTTCAACTGAACGTACGGTATGATCTACACGATCTTCAAAAGTCAGTGCCTCATTGCGTCGACCGAGTAGTGTAACAGGATATTGATGAGAAAGCGCTACGGCGATAGCAGTGCCGACCGCTCCGGGACCTATCACAGCAATACGTGTCATTTTATACCACCTTTCTTTCCAAAATATTTGTTTCAGTCATTGATATGCTTTAATGTATTATGTTTCTGAAAAGTTGTAAAGTAAAGATAAGAATGCTTGAAATAGTGGATGAATCGATTGTTCAAATATTTTTCATAAATCGAGTCATCATTCGATAAAAATATTAAAAATCAATGGAAAATGCAGGTGACTTGATTTACTATTGATATATTAAAAATTAAAGGGTGAATGAATTGAAAACTTTAAAAGATATTCAGCAAATGAAGCGAGATGGTGAAAAGATTTCCATGGTGACGGCTTATGATTATCCAAGTGCGAAACAAGTTGAAGCCGCCAATATCGATATGATTTTAGTGGGCGATTCATTAGGGATGACGGTATTAGGTTATGAAAGTACAGTTGATGTCACATTAGAAGATATGCTCCATCATAGTCGTGCGGTACGTCGTGGTGCACCGCAAACATTTGTGGTGGTTGATATGCCTTTTGGCTCAGTAGGTGTAGATATGACAACGGATATTCAAAATGCCATTCGACTCTATAAAGAAAGTCATGGGAACGCATTAAAAGTAGAAGGCGCCCATTTAACACGTTTTATTACACAGGCGACACACATGGGAATTCCAATTGTGGCGCATCTCGGTTTAACCCCGCAAAGTGTAGGTGTACTCGGTTACCAGATGCAAGGAACGACAAAAGCTGCGGCAGAGCAATTAATCCAAGATGCAGAAGCAGTAGAACATGCAGGGGCGATTGCACTCGTGCTTGAAGCCATTCCAAGTGATTTGGCACAAGTCATTTCAGAGAAACTAAAGATTCCTGTCATTGGTATCGGTGCAGGAAAAGGAACGGATGGGCAAGTGTTGGTATACCATGATATGTTAAACTATGGTGTCGATCGCCGTGCAAAGTTCGTTAAACAATATGGTGACTTATCAGTGGGGATAGCAGCACTTGAAAAATATAATGAAGAAGTAAAGACAGGTGTTTTTCCATCTGAAGCGTACACGTACAAAAAGCAAATTATGAATGAGGTAGAGGCATGACACAACGCATAACATCTATTAAAGATATGCAAGCGCGAATGAAACAATTTCAACGTGAAGGGAAGCGTATCGGTTTCGTTCCTACGATGGGTGCTTTACATGATGGGCATTTAACAATGATGCGCCAATCAATAGAAGAAAATGATATCACGGTCGTGAGTGTATTTGTGAACCCTTTACAATTTGGGCCACACGAGGACTTTGATGCCTATCCAAGACAAATTGATGAAGATGAAGCAATGGTCAAAGCAATCGGTGTAGATTACGTTTTTTACCCTTCAGTGGAAGAGATGTACCCAGGAGAAATTGGGATTCATGTGACAGTTGGACGTTTAGCTGAAGTACTTGAAGGGGCTTTGAGACCCGGACACTTTGATGGGGTTGTGACAGTTGTGAATAAGTTGTTCAATATTGTACAACCCGACGTTGCATATTTTGGCAAAAAAGATGCACAACAGTTGGCGATTGTTGAACAAATGGTACGTGATTTTAATCATACTGTACAAATTGTGGGTGTGGATATTGTACGAGAAGCGGATGGTCTAGCAAAAAGCTCGAGAAACGTCTATCTCACATCAGAGGAGAGACAAGAAGCGGTACATTTACGAAAAAGTTTGGTATTGGCAGAGGCGTTATATGAATCTGGTGAGCGTCAAAGTAGCGTTATCATTGAAAAAGTGACACAATACCTTCAGACACACACAAAAGGTCAAGTTCAAGAAGTTGCAGTCTATAGTTACCCCAAACTGCAGGAACAAACAACGATAGACGGACGTATTTTTATATCTTTAGCTGTTAAGTTTAGCCAAGCTCGGCTCATTGATAACATTATTATTGGAGATGAAAAAGAGAAATGATGAGAACAATGATGAACGCAAAAATTCATCGTGCACGCGTGACAGAAGCAAATTTGAATTACGTAGGAAGTATTACTATTGATGCGGATATTTTAGATGCCGTAGATATTTTACCGAATGAAAAAGTTGCGATAGTAAACAATAATAACGGTGCGCGCCTCGAAACGTATGTCATTGCTGGAGAACGAGGCAGTGGTAAAATTTGTTTAAATGGTGCTGCGGCACGCCTCGTACAAGTGGACGATGTCATCATTATTATGACTTATGTGCAGTTGGATGAAGTAGAGCTCGCATCCCATGCCCCTAAAGTTGCAGTAATGAATGAAAAGAATGAAATTGTAGAAATGATTCATGAAAAAGAGAATACCATCATCGTCTAGAAGCCATAATAAAGTGGACGATTTGTTGAACTGCGGTTCCCAATGATTACATTGGGCGCCGCAGTTTTTTGACATTCTGAGTCTATTCCTGAAAATGAAGTGACAGTCATTAAGTATTTTTATAATCATTCATTCTTTACATGATAAAAATTCAAGTCGTGTTGAGAATCAGAAATCAAGCTACAAATAAAAGGAACATTCTAATTTAAGGGTTTCAGCCCCTTTTAGGATTTAATGAAAGGCTTATCGTTGAAAGAAAAACCACGCGTGTTGATGGGTGGTTTTTTTAATCGAGAAAAATAGGTTAGCAGTGACATCTTGATTTAGTTCACTTTTTGTTGCGTTTTAAATGTGTATGTTTAATGAATGTAATGATATAAATGGACAGCGCTCGCTGGAATTGTCCGTGTCGATGTAATATATGGCGCAATGTAATTCATTTCTGAAATGAGGATGCTGCCGTCTAAATTCACACGTTCTACATAAGCAACATGGCCATAAGGACCTTCATTGTTTTGTAGGATTGTACCGACTTCTGGCGTGTGATTGACTGTAAAGCCTTCACTCAAAGCTTTTGCGACCCAATAATGTGCATCTCCCCAAAACGTGCTGATCATTTTACCCGCTTGAGCCCGTTTGCTGAAGACGTACCATGTACATTGTCCCGGAGTATAAAGATTGTTTTTATCTGTATAAATCGGTTGGTCGATAATTTTACCATTTCCTAAAGCAAGTGGTTTGCCATCCTCTGTAAGTGCTTCTTCGTTAAAGTGAAGCAATTGTAATTCTTTGAACAAAGTATCTGTATTGATTGTTGTAATCAAACCTTGATCATCTTTTTTGAATGCCTTCGTTCGAAGTGCGTCTGTAGAATGGGGCGCGTCAACGTTTGGTAAAGACGGTGGCGCTGTAATAGGTGCCGTGTTTTGAGATACGGGTTTTTCTACAGTGCGATGAATAGCAGGTGTTGCAGGCTGATACGTTGCTTGATTTTGAGCATTATTGCTTGCAAAGCCTGTGGTGTTTGTATTTCCAGGATTTTCGTATGTATTCCAAGTTGGCTTTTGAGTGCCATAATAATAAGTGTAATACCCGTTGCTATGAATATGAAAAGTCGCATTCGGATGGGCTTTTTGATCGTCTTTTAATGATGCGTAGGCGGTTGCATCAGTTAAGCTTGTTCCAAATACGATTAACGCAGAGAAAAATGTAACAAAATTAAAATTCCTTTTCACCATATTGCACCACAATTCCTTATTTTTTAATTTAATGTCAGTATACACAATAATTATAGAAAGTTAAATATCAATTTAAGACATATTCAAAATAATTAATTGTTTGGAAGTTATAATGCTTCATAATATAGCTTATTCATGATTGTAAGTTTAAAAAAATTGAGTAAATTTTAAATTTGCTATTTACTTATTGCTGATTTTTATGTAACTTTAAAATGAAGATTAAGTATAAATATTAGTAAATCTTCTGCTTTTTGATTTTTGACAATAGTATTATGAAATTATTTAGGAGGTTGTTTTTATGGTAATGATTAGAATGAGTCCTGAAGAAATTAGAACAAAATCTCAAGTTTATGGAAATGGTTCAGAACAGATTCACCAAATCTTATCTGAGTTGACACGTGCGCAAGGTGAAATTGCATCTAACTGGGAAGGGCAAGCTTTCAATCGTTTTGAAGAGCAATTCCAACAACTTACGCCTAAAGTAGAGAAATTTGCGCAATTACTTGAAGAAATTAAACAACAATTGAATAGTACGGCTGATGCAGTTCAAGAGCAAGATCAACAATTATCTAATAACTTTGGTCTACATTAACATGCAGTACATGGTTGATAGGTGTGAATTTTAGTACAACAAGTTTTGTTAAAAGTCATCGCACATTTATATCTATCAACAGTTTTTAAGTGAGACATAGATCAAATCCAATATTTGAAATTTGTCTCACTTTTTATTTTTTATCATAGGGGAAACGAGAGGAAACAACGAGAATGAAGAAGAAAAAATGGATTATCAGTGCGTTAACGCTTTTTATATTAGTGTCTTTCATTTTTGCGCTATTCACCTTGACGCAAAATAAGGAAACACAACAAAACATCGATAATGCGAGCAAGAAAAGTGAAAATAAAAGTGTCAAAATTGCAGTAGTCAATGAGGACCAACCGACGCTATATAACGGGAGTAAAGTGGAACTTGGAAAACCTTTTGTCAAGATGCTTTCTCATGAAGGGAAACACGATTTTGAGACGGTATCACGTCAAGTCGCAGAGAATGGATTGAAAAATGGACAATATCAAGTCATGGTCGTGATTCCTCAAAACTTCTCGAAGCTCGCGATGCAACTTGATGAGAAATCGCCATCTCAAATGACATTACAATATAAAACCGCTGTAGGACAAAAAGAAAATGTCGCACGAGAAACTGAAAAAGTCGTTAGTGATATTTTAAGCCGATTTAACGAACGTCTGACTCAGATATATTTCTCAAGTATTATAGACAATTTACATCATGCACAAAAAAATGTGGATGAAATGATGACGCGACAAGGTCAAGTGGATCAGCGTTTTGCTAATTATTTAGTAAACCCTTTAAACGATTTCCCAAAATTTCTTACCGATTTAATCGTACATTCTATTTCAGCAAATAATGATATTACCACCTGGATTCAAGAATACAATCACTCATTACTCAATGCAGATGAGAAAGCTTTCCAATTACCTCCAAATGAGAAGGTCTCACAATTAGTGAATGATCAACAAGAAACGTTTGGAAAATACGTATCGCTTTTTGAAAAAACGATTGATGATTATCAAACACAAAAAGACAATGTTCATTTAACAAACTATATTCAACAATTGCAATCAGCAGATGAGCACTTAAAACAATATCAAACCGCAAGTGATATAACGAGAGATACATACGAAGTGGCGTTCAAATCACATTTAGAAGAGATGAAAAAAGACGTTGAATCTGAGGAATCACCGTTTACAGAAGCCATGATTGAAGAATATCGACAAAAGCTCACTGAATCGATGAAACAACAGTTATCAGAAAACCCAGAATTGAAAGATGCGCTTTCACAAATGCAGGATCAGAACAAGCAGTTGCGGAATCAAATCGTTGAGAATATGGTAGCGACCATTCAAAAAGATTCGACGCAACAAAACGATCGGTACATTGCCGACTTGACGCGTGAAGATTTAACGAAAATAGGTCTCAGCGATGGCAAAGTGAAAGAATACCAAAAAATATTAACAGAATTAAACGACTTTAAGCGCAGTTATAATGATGCACATCCTGACAGCCCCATCGCACAAGCGCCGTATCATGGAGAATTAACTGCGGATGATACTTCTTCATTAACGTCGAAAGGTGTGCAATTTGAACGTAAAGAAACGATTCAAAGTAAAGATATCAATCAGCTTTCAGTCGCGGTAGATAAAAACTTTGATTTTGATGGTGAAATTAAAGTCAACAACAAAACATATGAGATTAAAAATCAAGA
The DNA here is from genome assembly GCF_002101335.1 of Staphylococcus lutrae. Taxonomy (NCBI): domain Bacteria; kingdom Bacillati; phylum Bacillota; class Bacilli; order Caryophanales; family Staphylococcaceae; genus Staphylococcus; species Staphylococcus lutrae. The sequence goes on from NZ_CP020773.1 coordinate 1,417,785, forward strand.
GATCCCACTTGATACCGATAAAAAGTCATTTGAAGTCGAAGTGAGGGGAACGGCTAAATTAAAAACAGATGAAAGTGCTAAAGCATCATTTCTTGAAAATAAATCATTACACTTGCAACTTGTTTTTGGGTCAGCCAAACAATCAGGCGCGAATTCGAATAATACTGACAATAAAGATGATGTCAGTATTGTAGATGTTTCAATTTATCACCATTTGGAAGGTCGATTAATCCATGCGGATGTAAATGAACAATTGCGGGCTTTAGATCAATTTGACAGTCAATATCGTATTTATCAAAGTCAACATCTAACACCAAAAGCACCAGAAATCAATAATGATGCGATTGTTAAAATGCTTGTTGATGAAGTAGTGAATGACATGACCACATTTAAAGCGGATAAATCCACATTATTGAAACGGATTGATGAATTAGAACAATCTTCAAAAGCATTGATTGATGATATGGTGAACGGTCAAACGTCACTAATAGATAATCAAAACATGTTGAGTGAACTCATTCAAGAACTAGAGGAGACACACCAAAAAATTCAGGAAAACCCTGAAAAACCCAAAGTGGATAGCGAAAAAGAAGAATCGTTTGTCACACTCTCAACAAAGATGGATTCAGATATTCAAAATTTATCCGAAAAAAGTATACAGCTTTTAAGTGACAGTCAAAAGTCAAAAGAGACTGCGAACACAGTGAGTGATGAACTTAACCAACTTGATAAAAATGTCAATCAATTGCATGCGAGTGGCCGAACATTAGGTGAACGTGCCAATGCAATTCATCGAGATATGACGAATAATGCAAAGCAAAACAGTTTATTTGCAGACCATTTCGCAGAGGTTTTGAAACGCTCTAAAGACGGAGATAAGCAAAACGAAGCTTTAAAAGCATTTATGAGTCACCCTATTCAAAAGAAAAACCTTGAAAATGTATTAGCAAATAGTGATGAGAAAAATATCATTTCGCCAAGTATTTTCGTGTTATTAATGTATGTGCTCTCAATGATGACTGCATATGTGATATACAGCTATGAACGTGCAAAAGGTCAAATACATTTCATTAAAAATGATTTTGGTCAGCATAATAAAATGTGGAATCACGTCATTACAACCGGGATTATTTCTAGTGTGGCAATCATAGAAGGCCTAATCGTCGGTCTCATTGCAATGAAGCAATTTGATGTTTTAGACGGTTATCGTTTGAAGTTTGTATTGATGGTGCTCTTAACGATGTGTGCATTGATATTAGTGAATACGTATTTATTGAGACAACTTCGTACAATCGGCTTGATGGTGATGTTTGCTGTCTTAGCAATTTACTTTGTTGCAATGAATCAATTAGGGACAAATCCAACACAAACGACATTAGGTAAAATTTCACCATTATCGTATATCGATGCCGCGTTCTTTAATTTCTTGAACAGCGAACAATCGGCAGTATTTGTTATCGGCCTGCTTTTTGTTATTGTAATTATCGGCTTTTTACTCAATTTAGTCGTTAGACCGTTAACGAAAGTGAGACTGTTCTAATGTTAGTGGAAAGTTTATTGGGACTGACTTTAATCGGTACGTCTGTAAACAACGGCGGTTTAGAAATACAAGTCGATCAGGAAACGGAAGAGAACGTAAATCAAGATTTAAATCAATACGATACACCACTGTTCAATCAAGAGAGTGAAACCCTCAATACAGAAATCAAAAATAAGAAAGATGCGCGTGAAAAACAGATAAAACAAGCGATGTTCAACGACAACGAGCGACCCTCTTCCCAAGTTGTGGATACAAAACGCGCATTATTCGAGTCAAAAGAGGACAAGGCAACAACCAAGGCCCCATACATTCAACAAGATCAAGAGAAAAATATTTTACCCTACTTTTTGATGAGTATAGGGGCGCTGCTTACAATAGGATTTGCCGTATTAACGATATCAAAATGGAGAAAGCGTGAGAAACATGATGCAACATAAACGCGTGACCGTTGATTTTTCAAACTTTAACAAAGGGACATACGATCTAGCTTTACCTGTGTTGATGCCAATGAAAACGTTAATCCCTTTAATTATGGAAAGTTTGGATATCGAACTCACGAGACCCCCAGAATATGTCAAAGTGACCACAAAACATCACTTGCTTGTTGAAAATGACAGGCTGATTGATTTTCAAATTGCTGATGGTGATATTTTAAAAATGATTTAGGAGGCGACACCAGTGTTTGAAAAGAATTTTGAAGCATTAAAGGATTTAGAGACTGATTTAATATCTGAACAGGACACGCGTGCGTATTTAAGAGACATTCCTAAATCCGCCGTTAAGCCTGAACATTATCATTTGATTTATTTATTAGAACAACGCGTGATGTATTTTTTAGATGGAGAAGTCACAGAGCTTCATGACCGTTTCCAGGTCAATTATCATCTTCACGAAAATGTGGTGACGTACGATAAGATCAAACAATTATCGACGAACGAAAAATTACGTTATTTATTAAATATTGCCAAGTTAGATGAATTGCAAAACACGCGTTATACGTACCAATTAGAGCCGAGTGAATTGCATTTTACGAAAAATGGGTTACCGCTATTAAAGACACGAGGCATACGTCATGTCATAGAACCTTTACCGTACACAGAAGAGGCGTTTTTAACCCGTTATAAAGCATTAATTATAGCGGCATTCAATGACAAAGTGCAGTTTGAAACTTTAGTTGAAGGGCATCTTGCACTTTATAAAGGCACACCCTTCGATCAACAAATTGTTCAAGCGAAGACATTGCAAAATTTAAAAGAAATACTGCAACATCACTATAATCAACAAGAAGAAAAATACAAACAGCATTATACGTATGTTCAAAAGAAACGCCACGCATTATATAAATGGGGAAGCGTAGTCGCTACGACATTAAGTCTCGTACTACTCGCATTTCTGGCATACATGTATTTATCAGTGATGAAGTACGATGCACAAGTACAAGCAGGTTACCAGTCATTTATTAAAGAAGATTACACCCAGGTGCTAAATGATTATGAGGATTTAGATGCCAAAAAATTAGATCAAGTCGCTTTATATGCATACGCTAAAAGCTACGTCGAAACGAATAAACAAGGGCTTGAAAAGGATAATAAAAATAATGTACTCAATCATATTACACCGACGGCCAACAAAGATTATTTATTATATTGGGTTGTTTTGGGTCAAGGGGATATCGATGAGGCGTTGAATATCAGCACATATCTTGAAGATAATGATTTAACGAAGTTGGCATTAATCAATAAGTTAAACGATATTAAAAATAATCCAAAACTTTCTTCTGAAAAAAGAAGTGAAGAGACAAAGAAATACAATGATAGACTGCAAGATATTTTAGACAAAGAAAAAGAAGTGAAGAACGAGAAAGAGAAAGAAAAAGAAGCATCCGCTCAAAAAAATAACGAACGCCTAAAACAACAAGAAGAAAATGAGAAAAAACAAAAAGAACAAGCCCAAAAAGATCGTGAAAAGCGTCAAGAAGCGGAAAGAAAAAATTAATCGATAAGAACTGAGGAACTTCTATGAATAAGTTGATCATGCAATTTGATAATCAATTGAAATGTCTCAATTTACAATCACGGAAAACATACACCATTAGTGGGGAGCGCGATGCGAACGTCGTATTTAAAGGGCTTCAATCAGACATGACGTTAGCACAAGCAGATTCGGGGACTTGGTATGCCAATGATTACCCGTTACAATCTAAAGTTTCGATGAACGGGTTAGACATGACTTTGTTCACGGACCAGGACGTCCATGCATTTTATTATAAGTCGGCGCCTGTCATGACAGTGGGTCCTAATCCATATGATGACGTGTACATGTCTCAAATGCGTAATACGCTCATCATTAAGGGATTAGAAGATTATAAAACGACGTACACATTACAGCTCATCTATGACGCGGATAGCGCAGTGTTTATCAACTATGAGAAAAAAACAAGAGGGACCTATCATCTGAGCATAGGCGATCATCTTTATTTAGAAGGTATGATGATTGAATTGCGGAAAGAAGGCTTTTATCTTATTACGCAACATAAAGTTGAAAGCCAACTCATTCGTATGCGTGTGACATATCCAAAGGCTTCAGATGCACAATATCATGATTATCAACGCTCACCAAGAATTATTCATCGTGAACCTAAAGATTCTATCAAAATTGAAAAACCGCCGCAGCCTATACAAAAAAACAATTCAGCCATATGGCGTTCAATCATTCCGCCTTTAGTCATGATTGCTTTAACCGTGGTCATCTTTTTGGTTCGACCTATTGGAATCTATGTCATTATGATGATGGGTATGTGTTTAGTCACTATTACTTTTGGAGTGACCTCCTATTTTTCTGAACGTAAGCGTTATAAAAAAGAAGTGAAAGACCGTGAACATGCTTATCTTAAATATCTAAGAGAAAAAACAACACAAATTCATAAAGCGATGAATCAGCAACGTTTCAGTTTGAACTTTCACTATCCGACGTTACATGAAATTCAAGAAATTGTAGAAACACGCGCACCAAGAATTTATGAAAAAACAGTACATCATCATGACTTTTTACACTATCAATTAGGTGTAGCAGATATTGAAAAATCTTTCAAAATCGACTACTACGAAGAAGAATTTAATCAACGGCGCGACTTTTTATTTGATGAAGCTAAAAAATTAAACGACTTTTATCAAAAACTAGAGCAAGCGCCACTCATCAACGACTTAACGCATGGACCAGTCGCTTATGTAGGAGAACGCAGTCATATTATTGGTCAACTTGAACAAACGTTGTTACAACTTGCTACGTTTCATAGTTACCATGAGGTTGAATTTTTAGTTGTCATGCATGAACATGAGCATCGAGCATTTAGTTGGACGCGATGGTTACCTCATATGAACTTAAAACAGCAAAATATTCGGAGTTTCGTGTATAACCAAAGAACCCGAGATCAGATTTTGACTTCTCTATATACCATGATAAAAGAGCGCATGCAATATGCGAGAGAGCAGCAAAGCGAACAAGTGTTGTTCACCCCTCACTTAGTCTTTGTCATTACGGATATGTCTCGAATTTTGGATCACGTTATTTTGGAGTATATCAATCAAGACTTAACACCATATGGAATTTCGCTTATTTTTGTTGAAGATGTAGTGGAAAGCCTTCCAGAACATGTGAAAACAATTATAGATATTAAAACAGAAAATGAAGGCGAATTAATCATGAAAGCGGGCGAGCTTGTCCAAATCAAATTCACCCCGGTGGCATCAAATGGTATAGATAAGGGCAATGTGGCACGTCGATTAGCAAATTTAAATCATGTCGAACAAATGAAGAATACCATTCCGGAAAGTATTACATTTTTAGAAATGTATCAAGTCGCGTCAGTGGAGGCACTGAACGTTCAGAAACGTTGGCGCGAGAATGAAACATATAAAACAATGGCGGTACCCCTCGGTGTAAGAGGTAAAGACGATATTTTGTTTTTGAATTTACATGAGAAAGCACATGGGCCACATGGTTTAATTGCCGGGACAACAGGTTCAGGGAAATCTGAAATTATCCAATCCTATATTCTGTCTTTAGCTGTGAACTTTCACCCACATGAAGTGGCTTTCTTGCTCATCGACTATAAAGGTGGGGGTATGGCCAATTTATTTAAAGATTTAGCGCATCTTGTGGGAACGATAACGAACCTTGATGGCGATGAGGCGATGCGTGCATTGACCTCTATTAAAGCAGAACTACGTCGGCGTCAACGTTTGTTTGGCACGTATGATGTTAATCACATCAATCATTATCACAAGCGATTTAAAGAAGGAATTGCAAAAGATCCGATGCCACATTTATTCATTATCTCGGATGAATTTGCTGAATTGAAATCAGAGCAACCTGAATTTATGAAAGAACTTGTGTCTACAGCGCGTATTGGACGTTCACTCGGAATACATCTCATCCTTGCAACACAAAAGCCATCTGGTGTTGTCGATGATCAGATTTGGTCGAATGCCAAATTTAAATTAGCACTCAAAGTTCAGGATAAGCAGGATAGTAATGAAATTTTAAAAACACCTGATGCTGCTGACATTACATTGCCAGGTCGTGCGTATTTACAGGTGGGGAACAATGAGATTTACGAACTCTTCCAGTCGGCATATAGTGGCGGCACATATGATCAGACAGGAACGTTTACCGAAAGTGAAGATCAAACCATTTATTTAATTAATGATTATGGTCAATTAGAAGCGATTAATAAAGATTTGAGTGAAATCGAAAACGTTGAAACAGAAACGAACGAGACGGAGCTTGAAGCGGTCATTCGTCATATCCAAGAAGTCACACAGTCATTAAAAGTACCGCGAGTGAAGCGCCCATGGTTGCCTCCGTTACCGGAAACCGTTTACCAGAGCAGTTTGACCAAAACAGCGTTTCAACAATTGTGGTCGGATACGATTAAACCTGTATCGCTGACGTTAGGATTAAAAGATGTCCCCGAAGCGCAGTATCAAGGACCACTTGAACTTAAGCTGAATGCGTCCGGACATGTCGCCGTCATCGGTAGCCCCGGCTACGGTCGATCCACGTTTTTACACAATGTCATTTTTGATATCGCACGTCATTACCGACCGGACCAAGCACATATGTATTTGTTTGATTTTGGTACAAATGGCTTAATGCCTGTCGTAGATGTCCCACATGTGGCAGATTATTTTACTGTAGATCAAGAGGATAAAATCAAAAAAGTACTCAAACGAATTCACGAAACGATGAACGATCGCAAAAAATTACTCAGTCAATATCGAGTTGTAAATATTGAACAATATCATCAATTCACCGGTGGAACAGTTCCAAATGTATTCATCATGATTGATAACTATGACACGATTAAAGAAACACCATATCAAGAAGCATTTGAAGCAATGATGACAAAATTGACACGCGAAGGGCTCGCACTAGGCATGTATTTAATTTTAACGGGATCCAATACAAGTAGTATTCGAACGCCTATTTATACGAATATTAAAACGAAAATTGCCCTATATCTTTTTGAACATAGTGAGATTACAAATGTGATTGGCGCTTATAAAAAAGGAGTCAAAGATATTAAAGGACGTGCGGTCATCAACGACGATCAATACACACAATTTCAAATTGCGATACCGTTTCAACCCGTTGAAAACTTGACTTATAATGATCAAATTCAGAATGAGATTGCAATGATGAAAGAAAACTTTGTAGGGGATATGCCAGAACGTATTCCGATGATGCCTGAGAAAGTATTAAGAAGCGAATTGGAAAAAACATATCATTTGGAAGACATCGTGATGAATAACCATCAAATCCCGTTAGGTTTAGATTTTGAAAATGTGAAGTTAGTTAGTCTTGACTTAAACACGCCAAGTATTGTAACGGCTGTTAAACCAGTCGATCAAGAGTATTTAAATCAATTGATTATTGATTACTTGGATATTTATAAAAATCAAGAAACAGTTATTTTAGTAGATGCAGATGAAAATATGGAAAAGGTTTCAAATAAAGTAACTTCATATTATGCAAGTGGATCAGAACTCGCTATGATTCGCAAAGGATTTATTCAAGAAATAGATGCTCGTAAATCTGGAAAGCGTTCAAGTAAGGATAGAAAAGTAGTATTTATCAATAATATTAAGCGTTTTATACAAACTACAGGGATAACAGAAGATGAGGTGCGCCGTTTGTTTAATGAAGCGCCTAACTATAACGTGATTGTTATCGCAAGTGGTTTATATTCTGACACAATAGGCGCCTTCGATAAACAAAGTAAAATGATGACACGCATTGTAAATCAAGCGGTCATTAGTCACAAGATTTCGGAACAAGAGTTTTTACCAGTTAAAAATCGATATGGAGAACCCGAACTTAAGGCGAAAGAATGTTATGTAGTGAAAAATCAAGAATATCAAAAATTGATGCTAATGGAGTGATGCACATGGTCATAAAATTAGGTGAAACAGATGTGACTGCATTAATCGATAAAATGAAAACAAGTGCTAATCAATTATCGATTTCAGGTAGTGAAGTGAATTTAACTGAAACAAATATGATTACGTTCAAGGAATATGAAGAGATGTTTGAAGTGTATAAAGCAGCATTAGACAACTATAAGCATATCGTTATACAAGATTCAGAGGCGATGTTAGGAACAGTTGAGGCAATTGTGAAGCATGACAGAGACATAGCTAACCAAATTAATAAAGAATAGAGGTGAAGCAATGGGAAAAGCCGAAATCCGTTCTCAAATAGCACATAATAAAAACTTAATAGGTACTTTGGAACACGACCTTGCAAAATTACAACGTGAATTAGAAATATTGAAGACAGCATTGAACAAAGTGAAGGAACATCATCAAAACTTTCGAGATACCATGAGTCATTATAAAAGTGTCACTATATCTGATAATGATTGGAAGGGACAAACGAGAGATAAGAGCAATATGTATGTTGACAATATAACCGAAGCAGCTAATGAAGCAAATCAAAAATTTGAAACAGCAATCGAAAGACTTCAAGAAGATATTAGAAAAAAAGAAAATGAAATACAAGGTGTGAATGACCATATCAGTAGTTTACAAAGCGCTATTTCAAGTTTAGAAGCGCGATTATAGTATAGGGGGTGAACAATATGACATTAAAAGTGGATATGAGTGAAGTTTACAATATGAAGAATGCCATTCAAAAAGAACTGCATAAAACGGATGGCGATTTAGATACCCTAAAAGGAAGTTTAACGGCTTTAGTGGAAACGAAGCAATTTGAAGGTGCGACAGCAACAAATGTTAAAAATTACACAAATTCTTTTCACAATAAAACTATTGTAAAATTTAAACAAACGAATGAAAATTTTATTAAAGATGTTACAAAATCAATTAATAAGTTTAGCAGTGAAGTAGATAGTAGTAAATTTGCAATTTTAGATGAAGTTAAAATCAGAGATTATGAAAAAGACATTAAAAGTAAAATTAAAGCGATGAGGGAGTCAATTGAATTTGCAAATTTTCACATTGATGTAGCCGGCTCATTAACAACAGCTCAAAAAATAGGTTATAAGCAATTGGAAACACAGGCAGATGCATTTAGAAGCCATGTAAAAACGACACTTGAGCATTTAACAGATTTTGATGCTATGAATTCAATTGATGGGGATTTGACGAATAATACCATCACTGAACTGAAAAGTCTCACCTCATATGTTAGACGGGATTTGCCAACGCAACGTTCAACAATTAAAGGTACTTCTCAGAAGATTGAACGGGCTATAAAGATTCATAAAACTAAGGAAGAAATTGTTAGATGGCAAGAATTTCTTGAGAAAAAAAGTGATTATACGAACAGTCTTCCGCCCCACCTCAGAAAAGGTTTGAAAGCGTTTAAACAAGCAGGGCGAGAAATGTTAGCATTAAAAGCTATAGGAAATGGAGATGCTCTTGCTGGTTATAATGAGTTTATGAAAGTAAGGAATATCGATAAGATAATAGATAATATGCCGAAAAAGCAATTACAAAAAATGGCACTGTTTATGCATACGGATATAGATAATATCAAACTTAAAAACTTATTAAAAGGTTCTGGGGAGTTCGTTAAAAATAATCCATTTAGAAAAGGGAACCTAGTAAATTGGATGACGAATGTTCAAGAATATAATAGTAAAAGTTCTGAACTTTTAAAGAATGAATTGAAGGATAAAAACTTTCAATATAAGTTTGGAGATTCTAAGAAATTTTTTGATACAGCAGAAATGAAAAAAGCAGCATCAACGGAATTTAAAAATACATTTTCATCAAAAAACTTTAGAGAATACATTCTTAAAACAGAAAATTTTAAGTCGAAAACTGCTGCAGCTAAAAATATAAAGACGTATGTTGATGAAGGCTTAAAAACATTAAAAGGGGACTTTGCGTCGAAAAATGTACTAGGAAAATTAAGGTATTCTATGAAAGTAGGCGGTAAAGTACTGAAGCCGTTAGCTATCGCAGCGACCATTGCGGATAATATGGATGAAAAAAAGTCAACTCAAGAAAAAATAGTAGGAATGGGCGTTGATTTAGGTGCCATAGGTGCAAGTGCTGCTGCAGGTGCAGCGATTGGTACAGCTATACCAGTGCCAGTACTAGGTACATTAGTAGGGGCAGCAGGAGGGATTCTTGTAGGTGCACTTTTAGAAATGAAATTACCAGGTGCAAATAAGTCTGTAATAGATTTAACTAAAGAAGGAATTAATAAAGGAATTGACAAAGGTGTAGAGGTGTTTAAGAGAAACTTAAGCGTAGCAGAAAAAGGTTTTAAATTAATTTTTAGATAGAGGTGCTTTTTATGTTAGAAACCTATATAACAAACCTAAAGAGATCACATATGAAACCGTTTATAATACTTTTAATGATTTTAATTATCTTATTTAATGGATTGGCACTTGCATTTACAAAAGCATGGAGCGAAGTTCCAGTTACTATATATGTAGTCCTTGTAGCTTGGTTCATATCATGTTTAGTAATAATGAAGCAAGATAGTGTTAAAAATATAAAAGTCGATGAGTTAGTAACATTGAGATATTTAATCGTTAATTTAGTTGTGGCTTATATGCAACCTGTCGCATTTTCAACCGGTTACGTAATTGGAAACGCTTATACTTTTTGGAACACATTGGATGATTGGCTTATAATCCAAGTGCCAATCGTGATTTCTTGTGTAAGCACAGTATTATTCTCTCTTAATGAATTTCATCTCGCGGTTAAAAGAGCAAAAACCAGACTGAATATAATAGCGGTATTATTGAAATTGATAAGTTTTATTTTAATAATATATTTCACTTTCAAAGTGCCAAGTGTTGGAGAAGAATATACATACATTTGGACACTTGTGGTGCTTATTATCCCAATTGATGGATATGTATTAAGATCATTTTTTTATTATGGCCTTTATATTAGAACGCATAGAGGTGAGTTTGATAGTTCAAATATAGAACAAAGTGATGAGGAATAGAGCGTTATCAGTTTTTAGAGAAACTATATAAGTGCTTATTAAACTTAACAATAGGGGATTGAGCATATTAAGAGAGCAAGGTTATGAGTATCAAGTTCATTTCGTTGTCTTTTTAATTCATTCGATTTATTGATTTAATTATTATGATTTATAATTCGCTTTTAACATGTCGATAATGATTTTTTAGTTGTTCTCCGTATATGTTTGAGGATGAAATTGAGAAAAGGGTGGAAGTTAATGGATGTAGGAATGTTGATTATGCCCCATTGTGCTAAAGTGACTTTTGAGATTGATAAAGAAGGTGACTGGTTAGAAGGATTAGACATTGTGAATGAATTCTTTTTAGACAAGGATGTCTATCCAACTGGACCAATCATCTTCAAAAGAGAAGCAGTTGGATTAGGTGAAATTGAATATACAGTCTATATCGCGCTGAACCAACCGATACAAGATATACCTGAGTTTAACATTGAATATGTTGATTTACTTGAGGTGGCGCCTACAATCACCGAGCGATGTTTTGAAGAAGAAGAATTTGATTTAGTTTATAAAAAAATTGAATTTATTGCTAATGAAAACGGATTCCATTTAGAAAAGCGACCATATTATCATGTCATGATTGATTATCCAGGGGGCAAGGCATTTGAAATTCATGCTGAAATTGCGTCAATAGAGGAATCAGACAATGAATAAAACAAGTTATAGTTCAATTATGTTAAAGAATGTTGCTTATAAAACTTATTTGAATGTAGCAATTGATGATTTAGAAATGTTATTTCAAGATTTTTTAAAAAGATGTATAGATAGGAAGGTTGAGTTAGCAGGAGACCTAACATATGCAATTACACGTGTTAACAATCAAAATCGAATGGACATTTATTTATTAATACCGGTTTCAAAAGGCTTTAAGCCCGATGCAGCATTAGGGTTTCGTAGTTTCTTTATGTTAAATCAACTTTTACAAGGAAGGATTACGTCGGAGAATTTTATTGAAGATGAAATCAAGTTATTGGAAGAAATGAATGTTTTTGCGAAAGAAAACAATCTTACATTTATTTCTCCATACTATCATACATTAAAAACAAATTTTAAAGGCACTTATGCTTGGATTGATGTACAAGCAAAAGTATACGAAGATAAATCGTTATTTTGATGCGCTGTCATATGATAACATCATTATTTTAATTAACACCATTGTGACAATAATCACAATAGTAAAGGAGAAATGAATAATGGAAGAAAAAGGAAAAGCTTTAAAAGTATGGGCATGGGTATTTATTGTACTTACAGTAGCAGTACCACTCTTTGGGATCGGAAGTATTATTTGTGGCAACAAATACAAAAAATACCATCCTGAAAAAGGGGCAAAACTAGTTAAAATTGCTACGATTGTATTAATTATTTCAGTGGTTATGTACTTTTTAAGATACACAGGGTTAATTTAGTTTTTTGATTACGCATAACGATGGGTTATGCGTAATTTTTAAAAAATAATGAGGAGGAAAATATATGATTTACGTTGTACTGATAGGATTGTTCGTGATTTACTTTGCTGCAATTTATACAAGTTCTCTTAAAGTAGATGGCGTGCTTTTATTAAGTTTACTGGTTGATTTAGTAATAATCATTGGTCTTGTGGTTATTTATTTTATTGGGGGACATCTTGAATCCAATGATTTACATAATTATTTAATATTTACTCATTTTGGTTCTTATGTTTTCATGTATTTTACTATAAAAACATTTTGGATAAAACCTCAATTATTAAAATATATGGTTGAAAGAGACCATAACCCTGACAAAGAGCAATTAGAAGTTCAAGAATTAGACTTACGTACGTCAAGAATTCGCTCGGTTTACTATTTAATGATTACAATAGTATTAATGTTTTTAACGAGCATACATATGCATCCGGAACTTCAAGAAGATTTATTTTCTATGGACCCGATTTTTATATTTATAGGCGTAATTATTACAATTCTCTGGTTGATTTTAGATATTTATCGAAAAATAAAATACGGCATTTTCTTATTCAAAACTATTGTTCCACTTGTAGTCACATTTTTCATTATAGTGAATGTTTTGGTACTGTAAATGCGATTAGCAAGAAGTGAAAATCATTGTTTGAACGTATGACGATTGATAAAATACGGAAACCAGCTGGACAAGTCTTATGTTTATTTGCATTTTTATGATTTTATTTCATGGTGTAAGTTTATATGAATACTGGTTATCTAACACGATCACAATTGTCATTAGTTTTTCCATGGTATCACTTGCAATCATACTTATGTTTGATGAATGTAGAATAATAGCACAATTTACAACTGCTAAATTTAGATCTAAGATGGGATTACTTTTATTATTACCATCATAATTTATCTATATTACAAAATTCATGGAGTATTTGGCAATTCCTAATGTAGCAGATTCTAAATTTTTAGTATTAGAGTCAATGTTCATGATTTTTCCATCACACATTGTAATGATATTAATGGTTAAACGTTATCCGGATTATAAAATAGATGAAAAAATAATGAGAGTTAAGTCTGACTGAAATATTTAATAGGGAGCCGGGACATGATGTTCTAGCCTAAGTGAAAAATCGACTGAGTCACAGTTTGTCTACTCAGTCGATTTTTTACGTATGAGCTCAAAAAATAAAGCACGATATTTGCTTATTTAAGACGACTGTACCACTTTTAGTGAGTTTGTCTGTTGCAATGAATGCCATTATCCGGTGTGTGGTCATTTCTTTTGCGCGTTGCGGACATCAGCTAATGCACGATTGTAAAATCTAACAGCGTTTCACCCTGTGTTTTGATATGTTACAAATAAAAAGGAGGCATGGGGGATTTTGTCGAATTAATGACAAAAAATAAAAAAATTAATGAGTTCTACCTTTTTTGATTGTCATTATCGTATTAATATGACATACTTTTATGTATTAGTATGACATATTAATTGGTATGAGGTGAATCAGTATGACGAAATACGTTTATGCTTTTAGTGAAGGTCAGAAAGATATGAAAGATTTGTTAGGGGGTAAGGGGGCGAATTTATCTGAGATGAAGCGTCTCGGCTTACCTGTACCTGATGGATTTACGCTAACAACAGAGGCATGTATTGAATATTTGAAACGTGGCGGACAATTGTCAGAAGCCGTTCAAACGCAACTGAAATCCCAATTAGACGCTTTTTCAAAGCGAACAGGTAAATCGTTTTCTTCAGACGAGCAGTTATTGCTTGTGTCGGTGCGTAGTGGTGCGAAAATTTCAATGCCGGGTATGATGGATACGATTTTAAATTTAGGATTGAATGATGAGAACGTAGAAAAATTAGCACGTAAAACGAATGACGCGCGTTTTGCGTATGATTGTTATAGACGTCTATTGCAAATGTTTGGTGAAGTCGTATATCACATTCCGATGAAAGCATTTGATACATACTTTAATGCGTATAAGGCCGAGCATCATTATGACAATGATGCAGATATTCCAGCTGAAGGCTTAAAATTACTTTGTGAGCAATTCAAAACGGTATATATGGAGGAAGTGTATAAGCCGTTTCCACAAGAGCCACTTGATCAATTGTTAGAGGCGATTGAAGCGGTGTTTAAGTCTTGGGACAACGACCGTGCGCGTGTGTATCGTGACTTAAATGATATTCCACATAATATTGGGACAGCAGTCAATGTACAAGAAATGGTGTTTGGTAATAGTGGACCACAGAGCGGGACGGGTGTGGCATTTACACGTAATCCGGTCACTGGTGAAGCTGTACTCTTTGGGGAATACTTATTAAATGCACAGGGAGAAGATGTTGTGGCAGGTATTCGTACACCAAAAGATATATCGACATTACAATCACAAATGCCTCATGTTCATGCGGAATTTGTCTCTGTCGCACAACAATTGGAGCAACATTACCGTGATATGCAAGATATCGAGTTCACCATTGAAAATGAAAAATTATATATTTTACAGACGCGTAATGGAAAACGGACAGCAAAAGCAGCGATGCAAATTGCGGTAGATTTGGTGGAAGAAGGCGTTATTTCTAAAGAGGAAGCCATGACTAAAGTTGACGTTAAATCCATCGATACGTTATTGCATCCTACCTTTGAAGCGGAAGCGTTGAAAGCAGCCACGGTCATTTCAAAATCAGGTTTACCTGCGAGTCCAGGTGCGGCAACGGGACGAATTGTTTTTTCAGCAGAAGCGGCCAAACGTCAGGCTGAAGCAGGGGAAAAAGTAATCTTAATGCGTCCTGAAACATCACCTGAGGATATTGAAGGAATGATTGCAAGTGAAGCGATTGTGACGACACATGGGGGTATGACTTCGCACGCAGCAGTTGTAGCTCGAGGAATGGGTAAGTGTTGTGTCACAGGTTGTGCGGATTTAGAGATTAATACAATAGATAAAGTCGTCACGTATCCAGGTGGACAGTTATTTGAAGGTGATGAAGTTTCTGTGGATGGCGGGCAAGGTGACCTCTATGTAGGCATTGTAGAAACGACGCATGCAGAGCACAGTGAGGCCTTTGCGCAATTTATGCGATGGACAGAAGAGGTTGCTCGGTTAAAAGTCAGAATGAATGCCGAAACGACGCCAGATATTGAAGCGGGCTATCAATTCAATGCAACAGGGATTGGTCTAGTACGTACGGAACATATGTTTTTTGGAGCTGAACGATTAGTAGAGATGCGTAGATTCATTTTATCTTCGGATACTGAAACGCGTGAACATGCTTTAAATCGCATTCGTCAGTATCAAACAGAAGACTTTGCGCATATTTTCCGTTTGTCTGGTGCACGTCCAACGATTGTCCGTTTACTTGACCCACCATTGCATGAATTTTTACCGAAATCTGAAGCGGAAATTCGCAGTGTCGCAGAGCAATTAAATCTCTCTGTATCTCAATTGAATAAACGGATTGCCGAGTTACACGAGTCAAATCCAATGTTAGGTCATCGAGGATGTCGTTTAGCAATCACATACCCTGAGTTGTATGTCATGCAAGCAGAAGCGATGATGAATAGTGTGGCACAATTACAACAAGAAGGGCTCAAATGTCAACCGGAAATCATGATTCCGCTTGTCTCTACGGTTGAAGAATTTACAGTTTTAAAAGCAAAAATTCGAGAGGCCATTCAGCAAATCGAAGCATCAACGGGTCAGTCATTGCATTATTTGATAGGGACGATGATTGAAACACCACGCGCATGTATGATTGCAGGTGCGCTCGCTAAAGAATGTGATTTCTTTAGCTTTGGTACGAATGACTTAACACAATTAACATACGGCTTTTCACGCGATGATGCAGGTAAGTTTATTAACGATTATTTAAATCAACATATTTTAGAGGTGGATCCTTTCCAAACACTCGATGTGGCAGGTGTTGGTGCACTGATTCAACATGCAGTAGATCAAGCAAAAGCTACAAATCCACAAATCAAAATAGGCGTTTGTGGTGAATTAGGCGGTGATCCACAATCGATTTATCATTTCAATCAAATGGCGATTGACTATGTGTCATGTTCACCATTCCGTGTCCCAGGTGCGTTGCTCGCAACCGCGCAAAGTGTTGTGGAAAGTGGGCGATAAGATGATGACCGAGCCCCAACTGACGATTTTTGTTGTTTCTGACTCATTGGGTGAAACCGCACAGCGTATGGTGCATGCGGTGACGAGTCAATTTCCAAAGTTAACACAAATTGAAGTGAAGAAGTTTTCGTTGATAGAAGATGTAGAGGCTTTTCGTAATATTTTAAAATTAGCAGAAGCCCGTCAAGCGATTGTTGTCACAACGTTAGTCAATGAAACATATAACGAATTAGGGCGTGCGTACGCGGCAGAACACCAAATACCTTATATTGACTATATGTCACCTTTGATGCACCATATACAAGAAAAAACAGGTCATCTCCCTGTGAAGGAAAAAGGGAAAATTCGACAACTCGATGATGATTATTTTAAACGTATCGATGCGATTGAATATGCGGTAAAATACGATGATGGCAAACACTTTACAGACATCGGTGAAGCGGATGCATTGATTGTTGGCGTGTCGAGAACTTCAAAAACCCCACTGAGTATGTATTTAGCAAATAAAGGGTATAAAGTGGCTAATATCCCTTTAGTACCTGAAGTTGCGATTCCATACGATGTAGTCAAAGGCAAAAAATTGAAAGTATTTGGTCTGACTGCGAGTCCCGAATATATTATGAGTATTCGAACAGAACGGGTAAAGGTACTCGGGTTAAAAGGGGGACAAGCGTATTATAACGATTTGCAACGCATTAAAGCAGAGTTGGCTTATGCAGAACAAGTGTTTAAACAACTCAATGCGACAGTGATTAATACGGAATATCGCTCTATTGAAGAATCAGCATTTTATATTGAAAAGTTTTTGCAAGAATAATGTGACGTTTATACTGAAGTCATTTTGTGAAATAACAAGACCCCCACCAAAGTTTAATGCGAACGCGACTTTGATGGGGGTATCATTATCTTCTGGCCTGTTTTGTCGGAACAACGAAATAGACAATTAAAAAGACCATGATGGCAATAAAAGTGACTGTGGCGATTAGGATAGGACGGATATTAAAAAGTACACAGGACAACACAAAAATAGTGCTGATTATAATGAGGATTAAGTAAATACGTGCTTTTACTTTTGGCGTCATAAGTCATCACTCCTTTTACAATTTAATCATATCAAAATACATTGTCGTTGCAATACTAAGTTTAAGATGAAAATAGGATAAAAAAAGAATGTTTTATTGTCGGTAAACAGTGAATGTGTTATATTTTCAAAGTAACTTAAACGATTCAACGTATTAAAGTAGAAAGGATGAAAGCTCTTGTCGCAACGGTCACAGTGGAAATCATCAACCGGCTTTATTTTAGCGAGCGCCGGTTCGGCCATTGGTTTAGGTGCATTGTGGAAATTTCCATACATGGCAGGAATGTATGGAGGTGGCGCATTTTTACTGATGTTTTTAGCCTTTACAATTTTGATAGGGCTGCCGTTACTCGTTATGGAGTTCGCAGTAGGTCAATTGGGGCGAACTTATACGACGGAAATATTTGGCAAGTTGACAGGTCGTCCGGCATTAAACGGCATTGCTTGGATTGGAAACTTTGCGGTTTTTGTACTATTTAGTTTTTACAGTGTTATCGGAGGGTGGATTATCGTCTATATTGGGTTCGTTTTCGCCCAGTTGTTTCATATCATACCGGCGAAATTGAGCGATTTAAAGTTTGAAGATATGATTGGTCAACCCCTCTACGTTATCGGTGGACAAGCGATTTTTATCGGTCTAACGTGTGCGATTGTGATGCGTGGTGTACAGCAAGGTTTGGAAAAAGCATCGAAATTTATGATGCCGTTATTATTAGTGTTTTTAATCATTATTGTGGTTAAGACGTTGTCATTAGATGGTGCAATGGCGGGTGTGCGGTTTTTATTTCAACCGCGTATCTCTGAAATGAATATGGAGTCCATGCTCTTTGCGTTAGGTCAATCCTTTTTTGCGCTATCACTCGGAACGACGGGTATGATGACGTATGCGAGCTATGCTTCAAAAGAAATGCCAATTAAAACCTCAGCGTTAAGCATTCTAATCATGAACATTGCGATTTCTATTTTGGCGGGGTTAGCGATTTTCCCTGCATTAGAGACATTTGGCTATCAAGCAGAAGAAGGTCCAGGTTTGCTCTTTATTATCTTGCCGCTTGTCTTTGAAAAAATGCAGTGGGGGACGCTATTTTATGCGATTTTCTTAGTGCTCTTCTTATTTGCAGCACTGACGTCTTCTATTTCATTGTTAGAACTTAATGTATCGAATTTAACACGCAATGATAATCGCAAACGACCCACTATCGCATTTATCATCAGTTTAGGGGTCCTCATTGTAGGGATTCCAGCAGCATTGTCATTCGGTCCGTTAAAAGCGATTCAATTTGGTGCGGGCTCTATTTTTGATAATATGGACTTTCTGTTTTCTAATATTTTACTGCCTGTCGGTGCATTGGCCTCAACGCTCGCTGTGGGTCAATTGATGAAAAAGGCATGTTTGAAAGAGGCATACGGTGATGATCGTTTGCATTTATTCAACGTGTGGTACTTTAGCGTGAGGTATGTTTTACCTGTCGTGATTTTGCTCGTTTTCGTACTACAGTTGATTTAATAGAGCGTGTAAGGTGCGCTAAGCGGTCATCATACAAAATATAATGACATGTATCATAGTTTGAGCGAGGGAGCCATGTATGTGGTTCCCACTGCCCTACTGTGAACATGTCATTTTTTGTTGCAGTTCGCATCACTCATAATAGCGGTCACTATCGAGTGTGCCATGGCGTGCAAAGTGACATAAGTCATGTATCATTTGAGTGCTGAGCTGTTGTTCTCTGTTTGTGATCTCAAGCCCATGCGCAGTTAAAATATCGAGACGACCCATCCAAAAAATGACGTCTAAAATATGATAGGCTGACGAATAAGATGAATGGTCGGTACGTGACCAATTGAAGATGGTGCGCCAAGTGGGGGTGATTTGTGACAACGTTTGATACAGTTGCTGAAAGGGTTGATTAAAATATAGCGCTGTAATCATGTCGCGTTGCTGTTGTGCTGTCGTCAGTTTTTCAATGGTAGGAATCGGGTGTCCTGCACGCGCAAGTATGTTTTGAAATTGTTGGGGCGGAAGCTTTTTTTGTTCGCTTTTGATATAAATATCGCCCTCTGACGTTGTGAGACCCAGTAGTATCGGGCATGTCACGTTATGAAAATCTGTCTCCATTTGAGGCGTTGCCACCGGTTGATATAACAATTCTAGTCCTTTTGAAGGTCCGTATTGTGCTTGTTGTGCAGCCATCAAAGCTAATATGTCATCTGCATGGAGGTCATGCCACTGGTGTTCTGGAAAGTACGTTGTTTTTAGAGATTGAAATGCATGTGCTTTTTCTCGTGCCACTTTAGGAGATTCTAAGCTGAGCACACCGCTGAGCAGGACGGCGTTTTTGACTAAGTCACGCACTTGAGGCATGCGTAGAAGTGCTTGAATGCTCATAGCACCGGCTGATTGTCCCATCATGGTAATCCGTTGGGGATCGCCGCCAAAGTAGTGAATATGCTCGGATACCCACTGGAGAGCGCAGTATTGGTCAGAAAGCCCATTGTTGATGTCCCAGTCCGGGTGAATCGCGGACCAATCTAGAAAACCAAGTGCGCCTAGCCGATAATTAAAAGTCACAACAATGACGGATTCACGTTTGACGATTTCATGGGGGTGGTAGAGTTCTTGCGCACTGTGTCCGTTTATAAAACTTCCTCCGTAAACATAAACGATGACGGGTAAAGGTTCAGTGGTAGACTGTGTTGGGCGCCAAATGTTTAAGGTAAGGCAGTTCTCACTCTGTGGGGCGTACTGTATTTGGGTTGCAAAAAAAGATTCCAAACGATTTGGGGGTTGGATAGGGACAGGACCGAATGCTGTCGCTTGAAAACCCTCAGGCCATCCAGTCATGCGTTGTGCATGCTTAAAACGTAATGAACCGATGGGAGGATGGGCATAAGGAATCCCTTTAAATACCTCGTAATCTCTATAACGTGTGCCAAAAATCGTACCGATAGGGGTTTTCATTTCCATCGAAAGACCTCCTTATAATTGAATATATCTATTATAACTGATAAATAAGCTTTTTTATGACTATCGACAATCTAGCAAGGCACGTGAATTGCATGCAATGTCTATTTGATTTATAATTCATATGAATTAACTAAGGATTAAAAGTTGAGCTGGGGGGATAGGGTTGAGAAATTTCGATTTGATTGGTCAAACACCACTTGTGCAACTTGAACATTATAGTACAGAGCGTGTCCAAATCTACGCCAAGCTTGAGATGTATAACCCGGGTGGTAGTGTGAAAGACCGATTAGGTAAATATTTAATTGAGCAAGCGATACAATCCGGAGCCCTTCGTTCCGGAGAGACAATTGTCGAAGCGACGGCTGGGAATACGGGGATTGGTTTAACGATCGCTGCCAATCATTATCAAATCGCTTCCGTTATTTTTGCGCCAGAAGGATTTTCAGAAGAGAAAATTTCAATTATGCGTGCACTAGGTGCTGAAATTTATCGGACGCCTCGGTCAGAAGGGATGCTTGGTGCACGTAAAGCGGCTGAAGCTTTTGCTACACAAACGGGGGCTTATTATACGAATCAATTTGAAACAAAGGCTAATCCGGCAGCCTACCGTGAGACATTAGCACGAGAACTGATTGAGGCGTTACCTGATTTAGATTATTTTGTAGCGGGTGCGGGTTCTGGCGGGACGTTTGCGGGTGTAGCTGAAGCGTTACAACCTTATCATGTTCAATCGGTTGTCGTTGAGCCCACTGGTTCCGTATTAAGTGGTCAAGAAAAAGGGCGCCATGATACGGAAGGTATCGGGGTTGAAGCATGGCCAACATTTTTAAATAAAGCATGGATTCAAGCGATTGAGGTTGTATCAGATGCAGTGGCGTTTGAGCATGTGAAAAACCTAGCGCGTTATGAAAGTCTATTGGTAGGAAGCTCTTCAGGTGCTGCGTTAGAAGGAGCACTCAGAGTTGCAAAACGATTAGATCAGGGTAAAATCGTGGTCATATTTCCGGATGGGAGTGACCGCTATATGTCAAAAAATATATTTCAATATGGAGGAAGTTCAAATGAATAAAAAGACTTTACTGATTCATGGAGGAAAGACGACAGATGCATACACGGGTGCTGTGACAACACCTATTTATCAAACGAGTACATATGAGCAAGATGCGATTGGTGAATTGAGACAAGGATATGAGTATTCACGTACAGCTAATCCAACGCGTGATGCACTTGAATCTGTGATTGCTGAATTAGAACAAGGGCGATATGGCTTTGCGTTTGGTTCAGGGATGGCTGCAGTGAGTGCTGTGATGATGTTGCTTGATCAAGGGGATCATGTGATTGTCGGTTCAGATGTTTATGGAGGCTCCTATCGAGCAATGACGCGTGTCTTTGCTCGGATGGGCATCGAATTTGACTTTGTAAATACGACCGATATTAAAAATATAGAAGAAAAAATTAAAGCACATACGAAAATGTTATTTATTGAAACTCCGTCAAATCCATTGTTGCGTGTGACTGATATTGAAGCGGTGAGTCGATTAGGGCAGCAACATCAATTGCTTACCGTTGTGGATAACACATTTATGACACCCTATTTTCAAACGCCACTCACACTTGGAGCGGATATTGTGCTCCATTCAGCGACAAAGTATTTAGGAGGGCATAGTGATGTCGTAGCTGGACTGGTGGTCGTCAAAGATGAAAAATTAGCTGAACGTGTCGGATTTATCCAAAATTCGACTGGTGGCGTCCTTGGACCACAAGATAGTTATTTGTTGATTCGTGGAATGAAAACATTAGGTTTACGTATGGATCAAATTGAACGAAATGCGAGAGCAGTTGTTGAAATGTTATCGCATCATCAAAACGTGGAAGCAGTGTATCACCCAAGCCTTACATCACATTACAATTATGATATTCACCAAGCACAAGCTGAAGGAACGACAGGAGTGGTATCATTTGTGGTTGCAGATGTTGACAAAGCAAAGCGTCTTGTCAAGCAAACGAAGTATTTCACCTTGGCAGAAAGCTTAGGTGCAGTTGAAAGTTTAATTTCTGTACCGAGTTTAATGACACATGCCTCTATTCCACCAGAAATCCGTGCCAAAGAAGGCATTGTAGATGGCCTGGTGAGAGTCTCATTAGGAATAGAAGATACGGATGATTTAGTTGCAGATTTGAAACAGGCGTTAGATGCGTTGGTATAATAAGACAGAATGGAATTGGCCGTGGTGTCTGAAAACGATGAAACAGAAGGCTACGCATAGCATGATACATGTATTGTATCAGTGCCGTTTTTAAACTTGTGTCGATATGTACCTCAAAAGTTGGCGTTAACACGCAGCTTTGAGGTGCTTTTTTATATGGAGAGAGTGGGGTGTACCGTCTTACTGAAGTTTCAGAGCACAGGACGTCATCGTGTGGAAGTGTTATTTAAATGGATGGACTTTAAAAATAAAGCTTGATAGAATTTAAAACGTATCATTTAGATTTTCTAAAATTCAATATATCTTGAAATACAATTGCAACCTATTATGCGCTACTTTCAACACGGATCATCCCATGATAATCGCAACAATTCAGATGTTTTTTTTCCATAACAATATGTAACATACTTTCACAAGTAGGGGGGATGGGCTGTAATTCGCAATATAACAGGAGTAATAGCGAGAAAAGGGCGCTTTTGTGATGTTATTGTAAAGGTCTATCAATCAATGTTGGAGCCCATTGTCCTGTAAAGTGTAGGAAGTATCGAATCAAGGGCGTGGAAAGGTAGCGCTTTTTTTGCGGGAAAATTTTGTAATCATAATGTTATATAACAGACATATTTCCACACTACAAAAGGTGTATAATATAAAACTGTATAAGAATATTATCTTCTATTTTATAAGGAGGGAAACGAATGCGTAAAAAGATTATGACAGCCATGGTTGGTACAACAGCTGTTGCAACATTGGTAGCAAGTCATGCGGACGCTTCGACTTACCAAGTGAAACCCGGGGACTCACTTTGGTTAATTGCAAACCAATTCAATACAACAATTGCTCAACTTAAAGCAGATAATAATTTGTCTTCTAATTTAATTTTCCCCAGACAAATTTTGAAAGTATCAGGAAGTAGTAGTACACGTACACAAAGTCAATCATCAAGTTCAAGTCGTACAAGCTATTACACGGTTCGACCTGGAGATTCATTGTCACTTATTGCATCGAAATATGGGACAACGTATCGTCACATTATGGATTTAAATGGATTGACATCTTTCCTTATCTTTCCTGGTCAACAGCTTAAAGTAAGTGGTACAGCGTCAACACCAAGCAAACCTGCAAGACAGTCGAAACCGGCTTCTACATCAAACACGTCTTCAGGAAATACAACTTTTTACACTGTTCAACCGGGAGACTCACTATCGCTTATCGCATCTAAATACGGCACTACATATCGCCACATTATGGATTTAAATGGGTTGACTTCTTTTCTTATTTTTCCTGGTCAACAACTTAGAGTGAGCGGTACAGCTCAAAAGACATCGCCTACAACATCAACGACGGCAAAAACGACAACAAATACAGGTTATACATCTCCTGTGTTCAATCATGCGAATCTTTACGATTGGGGACAATGTACATGGTATGTGTTTAATAAACGTAAAGAAGCAGGTCGTGGGATTAGTACGTATTGGTGGAATGCGAATGCGTGGGACGATAATGCCGCACGTGACGGTTACACAATTAATCATTCACCAGAAGTAGGTTCAATTTTACAGTCTGATTTAGGCTACTACGGACATGTTTCTTATGTGGAACGTATTAATTGGGATGGAAGCATCCTAGTATCAGAGATGAATTTCAGTGCAGCGCCAGGTGTATTGACATATCGTACGGTGCCAAGCTATCTTGTAAATTCATTTAAGTATATTCATTAATTTGCATTTTGAATGTCGTGGTGTGTGCCAAATTAAGTCGTACGCCTTATGTTTTCGACATGAATATAAAATAGTCATACGAATCGAGCAATGATATGACATGTCGTTCATTGATTCGAAATAACAAGCATGTACTTGGACTGGGGTGTTCGAGTGCGTGAGCTAAAAAAGTCGTTAAAATTCATTCTTTGGATTTTAGCGGCTTTTTCAGTTCGTCACACAAAAAAAGCCAGCGCATATGTGGCTGACTTTCTACTAAATCTTATCAAGTGCAGATGAAACGTTTGTTTTAACGCTATCGTGACGTTTCGTGTTGGGTTTGTATCGCTTTGACTTTTTTGACAGCACCGAGTACTTGACGACCCATAGAAAAAACGGACCAAGCTTTGACGAATTTATTTTTAGATCCGAATGATAGATAAAAATCAAGGAAAATATCAGTAACCCCGATACCGACAGAAATATAGCTTAATTTGCGGTTTTTTGAGCGATAAACATATGAATTATAGAAGTCTACGAGTAAGGTTGCACCTGATAATGCCCCTGATAGAAGACTTAAAGACTTTTTTGATTTTTTTGCCATCGTATCCCCCTCCATAAAGTGCATGATGTCATTTATTATAACATTTTCAGGCGAAAATCACCGCTATTTGCTTCCATCATTCGTGTGAGAAGAACGAGAGTCTTAGTGATAAATCGGTCAAATGTATGAGAGGGTTATAAGTGAAAATACTGAAGTCATTTGTTATTATTCAATTAGGAAACAACTTGATATATAAGTTATAAAAATCTAAGAAGTCAAGTTTGAAGAAGTTAATTGAATTAGATTACTAAATTTTGAAAATAACAAAAAAACGGAGTGATATCATTGAAACAATTGACAAAGATAGGTATCGTAGCCAGTTTAACTTTAGGGTCGCTGTTAGGTACTTCAGCTGTAGGAAATACACAACTTACGAATGCGCATGCAGCGTCAGCACAACAGACACCGTATTACACATATAGTGGTTTGTTTAATTATAGCGGAAATGCAACCTTGGACAATGCTTACTTCTACAAAGCACTGCAACATGATAACTTTAAATATGAAGGTTTGAAGGTCGGGACGTCAACATACGACGAAGTCAAAAAAGCGCTTGGCAATGGTTTGAAGAAATACTATGTGTCAAAAGGCGTCACATACTATGAAAAAAATGACGTTATCGTCGGTATTAATAGCAAGAATCAGTTAGTTAACTTGACGTTGCTTATTGATAAAGTGAATCATAGCGCACAATCGATTCGCAAACATGTGAAAGAAGGCGAAATTTATGATGCGAAAACGACACAAGTCGCATTTTATCCGGGCAACTCGATTGTGATTAAAGCAAAAGAAAGTAAGTAATTCACTTCAATTGAGTCCGTCTCTATTTGCCATAGTGAGCACAGCGTCTGTGAGATGACTTTATATGGATTGTATCATGCAGGTGCTTGCGATGATTGTCTGATTGATATTGTGAAAAGCTCCAAAATTCATGAGAAAAAATGAATTTTGGAGCTTCTTTAATAGCGATGACATCATATGATGATATGTGAAATCGTGCGTTTTGATATGTTGTAACTTGCTACTGACAAACAAATATGGCGACTCTGTTTGTCTTATAGATATCTGCAATTTTCAGCTTAATCAAGATGAAATGGTAAACGATGGCGGTGTTTGACGAGCCACGCGGTGATGAATGCTGTAATTGGAATACATATCGCAATGGCAATCCCACCTAATGCAATCGTAATTAACTCTTGTGCGAAGAGTTTAGCATTGAGTAAATGCGCGACACTATAATGTAAATTGAAAAACCAGAATACAATCGTCATAGATCCTCCAATTAATGCGAGATAGATTGTATTTGCGGAAGTCGCTAATATTTCACGCCCGACGCGCATCCCGGATTGAAACAGTTCTCTTTGTGTTAGGGTAGGGTTTGTTTCATGTAATTCAAAAACAGGTGAGCTGATTGTAATTGCAAGATCAATCACTGCTGCAATGACTGCGAGTAGGACGGTGAAAATCATAAATTGTTCCATGTCCATCCCTATATTTAATGAAAAGATGTATGTTTCATCTTGCTCTTCTTGGGTGAAACCTTGGAGGTGGCCCCAATGTACAGAAAAGTATACTGCGCCAATCATTAGTATAGTGGTTACCACACTTGCGATAAAAGCGGCCAATGTTTTCGTATTGAAACGATTGAGCAAAAATAAATTGATGAGCGCAACAATAATGCAGAAAAGAAAAGTGAGCAAATAAATCGGCGCTCCGAACAGCATGATAATCACAGTAATGAACAATACAATAAAGTTTAAAAATAGCGTGAGAAACGCAACAAGTCCGGTCTTACCTCCAAAAGCTAACATGAGTATAAAAAGAATGACGCCGAGAATAACAATCGCATTCATTGTGAGTCACCTCCTTGCCATTTGAACCAGAGACGCATGAGAAAAAGCGTAAGCGGTATGGTCAATACAATACCGATTCCCCCAGTCATTGCCCGGGAAATTTCTAACGACCAGTTCATAGAAATACTATAAGTTAAGGTATTACCATTCTTCAAATAGAGCAAGAGTAAAGGTAAGCTACCTGCGAGATATGAAAATAATAAGATATTTGTCATCGTACCCATAATATCTCGACCGATATTTCGACCTGCTTGAATCCAACGCTGGATTGAAATTTGTGGTGTACGTTGCAACACTTCATACATCCCACTTGAAATTGTAATCGCAACATCCATGACAGCACCTAATGTTCCAACCATCACAGAGCTAAGAAAAACGGTTCGAGGTTGAATCGTAAGGAAACTCATCGTTTCATATTTAATGCCTTGGCTATCAGTTAATGTGATGACGAGCCATGCGATGAAGATGCAAATGAATGTCCCTAAAAGTGTACTGACAATCGTGATGACTGTACGCATTGACCAACCAATGACGAGCCATAAAGTTAAAGTTGTGGCAATGATTGTAGCAATCATCATCAATACAAACAAATCTAATTGGGGATACGTATGGTATAACTGAATCGCCAAAAGAATTGCGATCGTATTAATGAGTAAAGATACAATGGATTGTAAGCCAATACGTTGTCCGACTACGAGCAAACATATCAAGAAAAGACTGATGATCGTGACGATGACGGTATCTCGTTTCTTCTCAATAATATATGTATCTGTTTTATCTTTTCCGATATGGAGCAACACTTTATCACCTGGATGGTAGGCCTGTTCTTCGGTTTTAGATGCATTATATCGATGCTCAACGTGAAGGGTGTCTCCTTTTTGTTCAGTATTTAATAGTTTGATGTTTAACGTATCGGTGTATTTAATATCTTGATTGTGTTGTGCATCTACTGTTTTTTCTTGTTGATGCGTCTCGATTTGAGTCACTTCACCAATAGGGATATGGTAAAAAGTGCTGTTATAACGAGTGAACAGAATAGCCATTATTGCAATAGTCACACTGATTGCAATAATCAAATAGCTTCTTTTATATAAAAGCTGCTTCATAAGACATGTCTCCTTAATGATAAATCGAACGTTGTTGTATATGATTGACAATGATTTGAACGACATCATTGCGCAATGGTTTTTGTAAATCTCGTCGATACACAAGTTGTACCGTTTTCTTGAAATCGGTATGCGACAATGATATTTTTTTCCATTGCTGACTTTGACTATATAAGTTGATGTAAGCAGGTGCAAGTACAAAGCCTTTTTGGTTTTGCAAAACAAATCGTGCAAAGGCAACATTGTTTATCGTATGGATTGGCATCTCGGCATGCGTGACTAGGTATGATTTTAAGTCGCTCGGTATAGGTTCAAGCACGTATAACGGTTGCTTCAATAAATGTGACAGCGGTGGATGAGGGACATTCATGAGCGGTGCATGCGTTTCTCCATAAAGGACATACGTCTCCTCAAAAAGTGAGATGGTTTCATAGCTGTGATCCATCCTCAAATCTGTCGTCAGTGCTAAATCAATTTCTTGCGCTTGCAATGCTTGTAACGTCGTTGCTTCATCAAGTAGGCTCGGAATGATTGATAAAGCTAACTCATTTTCAATCGTTTGCATCACTTGAGGTAAAATTTGACCAATCGAACCGTCGACATAACCAATTGTAAAGACGCTCTGCTTTTGGTGGACTTGTGTCTGAAATTGAGATAAGGTGGTGTCGACTTGTTCTAATATTTGTTGTGCATGTTCCAGCAATTGCTTGCCTTCAGATGTTAAAAAGACATTGCGTCCACGGCGATAAAATAATGAAGTTTCGAGCTCATTCTCCAGATTGTGAATGTGCCGGCTAATTGCGGATTGTGCGACATTCAGTTCGAGTGCTGCTTCTGAAATATGTTCACGCTTTGCCACTTCTACAAAATACTTTAGTTGTTTAAGCTCCATATCACTGCCCCCTCGCCTTTATATTATCTCAAAATGAGATGAATTTCATCTCATGTATATATTGATGTGATAAATCGGTTTGCTGTATAGTTTAAATATTACTAAAGAGAGGTGTCAGAAATGTCTAACAATTATCCTTATTCAAAAATTGGACTCTATGACAGTCGTGAAGAACATGATGCGTGTGGAATTGGTTTTTATGCCAATATGAATAATGAACGTTCTCATGCCATTGTTGAGAAGTCTTTAGAAATGTTGCGCCGTCTCGATCACCGTGGGGGCATTGGTGCGGACGGTATTACGGGTGACGGTGCGGGAATTATGACTGAAGTCCCATATCAATATTTCTCAGAAGTCGTTGATTTTGATTTGCCGAATGAAGGTGAATACGCTGTGGGGATGTTATTCACCAACGTATGGCTTTCTGACACGCCTCATGCAACAGCAATTGCCTCTTTCTTTGAAGAGGAAGGGCTCCGTGTTCTCGGGTATCGTCAAGTGCCCGTTGATGTAGCTTGTCTGGCATCACACGTTGCGGAAACGATGCCCGTGATTCAACAAGTTTTTGTAACGAATGAAAAAGCAACCCACTTTACACGTGCACTGTATTTGGCGCGTAAACAAATTGAAAAATATGGGGAGTCACATCAATTAGATTTATATTTTACGAGCTTATCAACTCGAACAATCGTTTACAAAGGTTGGTTACGCTCTGATCAAATTAAATCTTTATATGTAGATTTACAACATCCGTCTTACGTGTCGAAGTTTGGTTCCGTGCATTCCCGATTCAGTACGAATACGTTTCCAAGTTGGGAGCGTGCACATCCTAATCGTTTGTTGATGCATAATGGTGAGATTAATACGATTCGTGGAAATGTGAACTGGATGAGAGCGCGTCAACGCCGTTTGATAGAGACGATTTTTGGTGATGATCAACATAAAGTGCATCAAATTTTGGATGAAGATGGTAGTGATTCAGCCATTGTTGATAACGCTTTAGAATTTTTGAGTTTGGCGATGTCTCCGGAACAAGCGGCGATGTTGCTTATCCCAGAACCGTGGTTGTATAACGAAAGTAACGATCCCAAAGTACGAGCGTTTTATGAGTTTTATAGTTATTTAATGGAACCGTGGGATGGACCTACAATGATTTCATTTTGTGATGGCGATAAATTAGGCGCTTTAACGGATCGAAATGGTTTGAGACCAGGCCGTTATACAATTACAAAGCAAAATGAGATCGTCTTTTCTTCTGAAGTCGGTGTGGTAGATGTTGATGAAGCAGATGTAAAATTTAAAGGACAGTTGAATCCTGGAAAATTGTTGCTTGTCGATTTTAATCAGCATAAAGTGATTGAAAACCATGAGTTAAAAACGGTCATTGCTGAACAACAACCTTATCTTGAATGGTTAGAAAATCATCAATATCAGCTCGATTTAGAAGCGGTGCCTTATGAAAAAGGGAAGATGACATCAGAGCAAGTATTTAAGATGCAACAACGCTTTGGTTATACGAAAGAAGAATTGGACAAATATTTAACGGAGCTTGTCAGTGGGGGGAAGATCCGATTGGGGCAATGGGCTATGATGCGCCTTTAGCTGTGTTGAGTGAACAACCGGAATCACTGTTTAACTACTTCAAACAATTATTTGCGCAAGTCACCAACCCGCCTATTGATGCTTATCGTGAAAAAATAGTGACGAGTGAACTGAGCTATTTAGGAAAAGAAGGGAATTTACTACAACCAGGACCGGATGCATTGCAACGCGTTCAATTGAAACATCCAGTGCTGACGCCAGCACAATTGAACGTTATTGGGCAACAAGCGTTGAAAACGGCTTATTTTTCAACAGGTTATACAGATGGATTGAAAGCAGCCCTAGATGCACTTGGCGAAGCGGTTGTACAAGCCGTTCGTGAAGGCGCTGAGGTGATTGTCTTAGATGATAGCGATGTGACGCAACCTGATCGATATGCGATGCCGACTTTGCTCGCAGTCAGTCATATTCACCAGTTGCTCATTCGTGAAAATTTACGTATGCAAACGAGCATCGTTGCACAATCAGGCGAAACGCGTGAAGTGCATCATCTCGCATGTTTAATCGGTTATGGTGCAAATGCCGTAGTGCCTTACCTTGCGCAAGAAACGGTGGCAGAGTTGACGGAACACGGAAAATTAGAAGGTGAAGTGAGTGCAAATGTGTTGCGCTACAATGCGATCTTATCGGAAGGTCTCATTAAAGTCATGGCGAAGATGGGAATTTCAACAGTCCAAAGTTATCAAGGGGCGCAAATCTTTGAGGCTGTAGGTCTATCAACGTCAGTAATCGACCAATATTTTACGGGCACAACCTCAAAATTATCGGGCATCTCCATTGAAACATTAGATAAGGAAAATAAAGCGCGTCAAGTCGTGAAAGGCGATACATTGGCGCCAGGAAGTACATTCCAGTGGCGACAACAAGGGCAACATCACACATTTAACCCAACGACGATTCGCTTGTTACAACATGCTTGTCGTGACAATGACTATGCACAATTCAAAGCATTTTCAAAAGTGGCGAACGAACAAACAAGTAGTCATATTAGAGACCTGTTTGCTTTTAAATCACAAACTGCTATTGATATTGAACAAGTAGAATCAGTTGAAGAAATTGTGAAGCGCTTTAAAACGGGTGCGATGAGTTATGGCTCTATTTCTCAAGAGGCGCATCAAACGTTAGCTGAAGCGATGAATCAATTGGGTGGTAAAAGTAATAGTGGTGAAGGTGGAGAAGCACTTTCGCGTTATGAAACACAAGCAGATGGACGCGACTTCAAAAGTGCAATTAAACAGGTGGCTTCTGGTCGTTTCGGCGTGACAAGCCATTATTTACAACATGCGAAAGAAATACAAATCAAAGTAGCGCAAGGTGCGAAACCTGGTGAAGGGGGTCAGTTGCCAGGCAGTAAAGTGTATCCGTGGATTGCTGAAGTACGTGGTTCAACACCTGGAATTGGTTTGATTTCACCGCCACCACACCATGATATTTATTCTATCGAGGATTTGGCACAATTGATTCATGATTTGAAAAATGTAAACAGAGACGCAGATATTACTGTGAAATTAGTGTCAAAATCAGGCGTAGGAACGATTGCGGCAGGGGTCGCAAAAGCTTTTGCCGATAAAATTGTCATTAGTGGATATGATGGTGGGACAGGTGCCTCTCCAAAAACGAGTATTCAACATGCTGGTTTGCCATGGGAACTTGGGCTTGCTGAAACGCATCAGACGCTCATGTTAAACAATTTACGTTCACGTGTTCGTCTTGAAACAGATGGTAAGCTACTCACGGGTAAAGATGTGGCGTATGCATGTATCTTAGGTGCAGAAGAATTTGGTTTTGCGACCGCACCTTTAGTTGTCTTAGGGTGCATTATGATGCGTGTCTGTCACAAAGACACTTGTCCAGTGGGTATTGCCACTCAAAATGGGGATTTGCGTCAATTGTACACAGGGAAAGCGCAACACGTGGTGAACTACATGCGTTTTGTTGCTGAAGAATTACGTGAAATCATGGCGGAACTTGGTATTCGTACTGTTGATGAGCTCGTCGGACGTACGGATCTGCTCAAACGTTCTTCTGCTGCGTATCATCATCCGAAAGCGCGCGAGATGGAATTGGAACGTTTGTTACATCAACATGAAGGACCACGTACGAAAATCATCGAACAACAGCATGGCTTGGAAAATGGTTTTGATTTAACGACACTTCTTCCGGCAGCTCAAGCGGCGATTCAGTCGGGGACATCGTTTAAAGGTCGATTTGAAATCGGCAATGAACAGCGTAATGTCGGTGTTGTTACGGGGAGTGAAGTGACGCGACACCATGGTTTGGCGGCTTTGCCAGCAGATACGATTGTGACTGAAACTCATGGTCATGCTGGGCAAAGTTTAGGTGCATGGATGCCACAGGGAATGACGCTCCACCATACAGGTGATGCCAATGACTATGTGGGTAAAGGCTTATCTGGGGGTAAGATTGTGGTTAATGCGCCGCGTGTTGAACGCGAAGATGAAATTATTGTCGGTAATGTTTGTTTCTATGGTGCGACAAAGGGTGAAGCGTATATCAATGGTCGTGCAGGCGAACGTTTTTGTATTCGTAATAGTGGCGTGCATGTGGTCGTTGAAGGTGTAGGAGATCACGGTTTGGAATATATGACAGGTGGACGTGTCGTGATTTTAGGAGACGTCGGCAAAAACTTTGGTCAAGGTATGAGTGGGGGTGTTTGTTACGCCTTCCCAACAGACGTTGCACAATTTAAAGCACAAAACCATTTAGCAACATTGGATTTTGATACGGTAGAAGATGAAGCGGAAAAAGCCATGCTGAAAGGGATGCTCACACGCCATCTTGAATATACATCAAGTCAAAAAGCAGCGGCTATTCTTGAAGACTTTGAAGGGCAATTACAGCAATGTATCAAAATCATTCCAAAAGATTATAAGCAAATGGTTCAAAAAATTCATTATTATCAACAACATCGCCCGTCACAAGATGAAGCGCTCTTAGCAGCATTTAACGATGATGGAGCGCATAGAGAACAATCACAAGTACAAGCGATTGCTGTGTACTAAAGGAGGCTAACTATGGGTGAATTTAAAGGTTTTATGAAATATGATAAACAACAACTCGCAGAAATGCCTTTGACAGCACGTATTCATCATTACGAGGCGTATCAATCACGCTTTTCTCAAGCAGAGGCGCAACAACAAGGCGCACGCTGTATGGACTGTGGTACACCATTTTGTCAGGTGGGTGAGATGGTAGGGCGCGAGACAGTCGGTTGTCCACTCGGTAATTATATCCCAGAGTGGAATGACCTTGTTTATCGAGGTGATTTTAAAACGGCTTATGCACGTTTAGCAGAGACGAATAATTTTCCTGACTTTACAGGTTATGTCTGTCCAGCACCATGCGAAGCATCATGTGTAATGAAAATTAATCGTGATTCTGTTGCAATCAAGGGGATTGAAAGAACGATTATTGACGAGGCGTTTGAACAGGGATGGGTAAAACCAAAAATAGCCACAACACAGCGTGATGAAAAAGTGGCCATTATTGGAAGTGGCCCCGCTGGACTAGCGGCAGCAGAAGAACTGAATGCATTAGGATATAGCGTTGTCGTTTATGAGAAAAACGAAAAACCGGGCGGATTGCTCACTTATGGTATTCCCAATATGAAGTTAGATAAAGCAGTCGTTTTTCGCCGTATCCGCTTATTGGAGGAGGCAGGAATTACGTTTGAATGTAATGTTGAAGTTGGGAAAGACATCAGTAAAAGTGAGCTAGATGCGGCTTATGATGCCATTATTGTTTGTACAGGTGCTGAAAAACCAAGAGATTTGCCATTAGAAGGGCGTATGGGACAAGGGATTCACTTTGCTATGGATTATCTTACTGAACAAACGCAGCTGTTATTAAAAGAAACGACAACACAAACGATTTCAGCTAAAGGGAAAAAGGTCGTGGTCATTGGTGATGGTGATACAGGGGCAGACTGTGTGGCGACTGCTTTACGTGACGGGTGTGAATCTATTGTTCAATTCAATCGAAAAGCGCGCAAACCCGAACATTTTGAGATTAATGAGAGTTGGCCACTTGCGCAACCGGTATTAAAAAAGGATTACGCACATCAAGAATATGAAGCGAAATTCGGTCAAGAACCTCGAGCGTATGGAATACAAACGATGCGATTTGATGTCGACGATCTTGGTCACGTCAAAGGGATATATGCACAAGTCCAACAAGATAAAGCGGATGGGACGATTGTAGGGGATGACAGAGAAATATTTATTCCAGCTGATTTAGTATTATTAGCAATTGGTTTTGAAGGGGTCAACGCACCATTAACACACGCGCTTGAACTAAAAGTGAACCGTCAAAAAATTGAAGCGAATGCGACAGATTATCGCACGAACCAACAAAAATATTTTGCCGCTGGAGATGCGCGTCGAGGCCAAAGTCTTGTTGTTTGGGCGATCAAAGAAGGTCGTGAAGTGGCACAATCAGTAGATAAATACTTAAGCACAAAAGTTTTTGTATAAAATTTGTAAAATTCTTGTTGACAATGTGAACGAGCTATAATAATATATGTTATGTGCTCGTCACACGGAGGAATACCCAAGTCTGGCTGAAGGGATCGGTCTTGAAAACCGACAGGGGCTTAACGGCTCGCGGGGGTTCGAATCCCTCTTCCTCCGCCATTATAAGTAAAATCCAAGACTAATAGATATAAAAGCCAAACATTCAAGAGATTGAATGCTTGGCTTTTTTTAGGTGCGCCGTCGATAGCGCACGTATCGATCTCCCCTGCGCGTCTGTATGACAGATGTGTGGGGGTTTACTGTTGCAGTGAAACCGTTGCTGAACCGATTTATAGTGTTTACAAATGAGTGTATGAAATGTAGAGGTGAAGTGTTCGAATTTTATGACAGGAGATGGATGGACTATAGCGTAAAAAGAAAATAGAAATGTAAGCCTTTACAAAACTTGTACGTACAAGATACAATTGTCTATACAAGTTAAGATGGGAGTGACAAAAATGGCTGTAAAAAAGAAGGATGTTAAAGATATTATTGAAGCAATAGGGGGTGAAGAGAACATTCAGTCTGCAACACACTGTGTGACGCGACTGAGATTGGTGTTAAACGATGATCATCGGGTCGATAAAGAAAGACTGAGTGAAAATCCATTAGTAAAAGGACAATTTAAAGCAGATCAGCAATATCAAATAGTGATTGGTCCTGGAACAGTAGATGAAGCGTATAAAATATTGATAGAAGAAACCAATACGCAAGCAGTCTCAAAAGATGAAGCAAAAGCACAGGCAGCCAAAAAGGGGAATCCACTTCAACGATTGATTAAGCTCCTAGGGGACATTTTTATTCCGATCTTACCGGCAATTGTGACGGCAGGTTTGCTATTAGGGATTAATAATGTATTAACGATGAAAGGTTTGGGGAACACGCCTTCCATTATTGAACGATTTCCACAAGTCGCTGATTTTGCAAACATTATCAATGTCATCGCAACAACAGCGTTTATCTTCTTGCCTGCACTGGTGGGATGGAGTGCAATGCGCGTCTTTGGTGGCAACCCCGTACTAGGGATTGTGCTAGGTTTAGTATTGATGCACCCGCAATTATTATCACAATATGATATCGGTAAAGTGGATCATATTCCAACATGGCACATTTTTGGATTGGAAATTAAGCAATTGAATTATCAAGGTCAAGTGTTACCTGTTTTGCTTGCGGCGTACGTTTTGGCTCAAATTGAAAAAGGACTTAATAAGGTTGTACATGATTCAATTAAATTGCTTGTAGTAGGGCCTATTGCGTTATTAGTAACTGGATTTTTGGCGTTCCTTTTCATCGGTCCTCTAGCATTATGGATAGGTATGGGTATTACAACAGCAGTTCAGTTTTTGTTTAGTCACGCAGGTTGGTTAGGGGGTGCCATTTACGGTTTATTCTATGCGCCGTTGGTCATTACAGGGCTACATCATATGTTTTTAGCAGTAGATTTTCAATTGATGGGAAGTTCTTTAGGTGGTACATATTTATGGCCGATTTTAGCGCTTTCTAATATTGCACAAGGTTCTGCAGCGTTTGGGGCTTGGTTTGTCTTTAAGAAACGCAAAAAGACTAAAGAACAAGGTTTAGCAATGACATCGGGGATATCAGGATTTTTAGGTGTCACTGAGCCTGCGATGTTTGGGGTGAACTTGCCGTTGAAATACCCATTTTTTGCGGCGATTATTACAACGATGTTCACAGGTGCAATGGTTGGCGGTTCGGGTGTATTAGGACAAGTCGGTGTTGGGGGTGTGCCCGCGATGATTTCCATCCAATCTCAATTCTGGGGCATTTACAGTATTGCTACGCTGATTTCTATGATTGTCCCTGCAGTGTTAACGATTTTGTTTTCAAAACTGAGCCGTGAAAAATCGAAAAAAGCTGACGACAATCAGTCACAATAATGGAAAGTAAAAGAAGATAAAGAGAATAAGGTGGTTTGACATGGTAAAGCAAGATTGGAAGAAATCAGTCGTTTATCAGATTTATCCGAAGTCCTTTAATGATACAACAGGCAATGGTGAGGGGGATTTAAGAGGTATTATCGAGAAGCTGGACTATTTAAAGTTTTTAGGTGTGGACTATTTATGGCTCACTCCGATTTATGATTCCCCTATGAATGACAATGGATATGATATTCGTGATTATTATGAGGTGAATGCGCAGTTTGGGAGTAAAGCGGACTTAAGTGAATTGATTGACGTCGCGCATGCCAAAGGGCTAAAAATCATGCTAGATATTGTCATTAACCATACGTCTACAGAACATCAATGGTTTCAACAAGCAAAACAGTCCGCAGAAAATCCATATAGAGATTATTACTTCTTCCGATGTTCAAAAAAGGGGCCACCGACCAATTGGCTTTCTAAATTCGGGGGTAATGCTTGGCAGTACGATGAAGCGACAGATGCCTACTATTTACATTTGTTTGACGTCACACAAGCGGATTTGAATTGGGATAATCCAAAGGTGAGACATGCGCTATATGAAATGATTAATTATTGGATTGATTTCGGTGTCGATGGCTTTCGATTTGATGTCATTAATTTGATTTCTAAAGGGGCGTTTCAAAATTCAACACAGATTGGGAAAGAGTTCTATACCGATGGCCCACGTGTTCATGAATATATTCACGAAATGAATCGACATACGTTTGGGGATAAAGAGATGATGACAGTAGGAGAAATGTCTTCTACATCGATTGAACATTGTATTCAATATACACATCCAGAGCGTCAAGAATTGAGCAGTGTATTCAATTTTCATCATTTAAAAGTGGATTACCGTGATGGCGAAAAATGGACCAATCAAAAATTTGACCTTTTGCAACTCAAACAAATATTGATGGATTGGCAAACAGGCATTTCTGAAGGGGGCGGCTGGAATGCGCTCTTTTGGTGCAATCATGACCAACCGCGCGTCGTATCTAGATTTGGTACCGATGAAGATGAGACGTTGCGCCAACAAAGTGCTAAAACTTTAGCGATGGTGTTGCATTTATTGCAAGGGACGCCGTATATATATCAAGGTGAAGAAATCGGCATGACGAATCCACATTTTCATTCGATTCATCAATACCGAGATGTAGAATCGTTGAATGCTTATCGAAACTTGCGTGCGGCAAACGTTTCGGAAGAAGAAATATTAACGATATTCGGTCAAAAATCACGTGACAATTCGAGAACGCCGATGCAATGGAATGCGCAGCCTCATGGAGGATTTACTACAGGCACACCTTGGATAGATGTGGCTGAGAATTATCCAACGATTAATGTTGAAGCGGCTTTAGCAGATACGTCGTCTATCTTTTATATGTACAAGACACTCATTCATCTGAGACATCAGCATGACATTATCACATATGGTGAAGTGATACCGCGTTACCTTGATCACCCGGAACTATTTGTATATGAACGCCGTTATCAAGGTGAGACATGGTTGGTGATTGCCAACATGACAGCTGAAAAAGTGCGTTTGCCAGAAGATTTAGATGCCTCTGGTTCTGTAATACTACAAAATGGTACAATAGAAGCACGAGAACTCGATGCATATGCAGCCATCGTAATAGCAAGATAAGAAATGTGAGGCAAGCCAAATGAACAACTTGAATAAATTTCAGCATATTTATGAGCGTCTGCGTCTGGCAATTTTAAATGAAGAATATGGATATGGTGAACAATTACCTTCTGAGCATCAATTGGTAGAAATGTATCAAGTGTCACGTGAAACAGTGCGAAAAAGTTTGAACATGCTTGTGTCTGAAGGCATGATACAAAAAATTCGTGGAAAGGGTTCAGTCGTAATATATCAAGGTGTTACAGAGTTTCCATTTACGGATTTGAAAAGCTTTAAAGAAATTCAATCTCAGCTCGGACGCCACTATGAAACAGTGGTCACATGTTTTGAGCAGATAGAAGCGCATGAGGTGCCTCATGTTAAAAAAGTGTTAGAGCTCACTGCATCAAGACGCTTATGGCATATTGTTCGTTATCGACAAATTGAGCATGTGACAAAAATTGTTGACGAAGATTATGTGTTAGTGGACTTATTCCCAGACTTAACTGAGGCGATTGTTCAAAACTCATTGTATGAATATATAGAGCAACAAAAGGGTTTTGAAATCAGTTTCTCAAGTAAATCTATTACATTTGAGCCTTTTGGGGCGCAAGAGCGTGAAGCTTTTGGTGATGTGACACCTCAATACTCGGCAACAGTCAGAGGTATCGTCCATTTGAAAGATACGACAAAGTTTCAGTATAATATTTCTAAACATATTGCCACGGAGTTTAAATTTATCGATTTTTCACGACGACATTCGCATTGATGATGGTGGACGACATGTTGTGCTATTTTTAAGTGATATCACGTAGAGTTATGCTTGCATTTTAAATCATAAGTATAGTATTATTGTATGTACCGTGCTAAGCGGGGAGGTAGCGGTTCCCTGATCTCGAAATCCGCTTTATGCGAGGCCGAATTCCTTTGTGAAGGGTGCGTACTTGTAGAGTCAGCCCAAAGCACGAGGTGTTTGAAGATCTTGGTCCTATGCAATATGAACCCATGAACCATGTCAGGTCCTGACGGAAGCAGCATTAAGTGGACCCTCGTATGTGCCGTAGGGTAGCCGAGATTTAGCTGTCGACTTTGGTAACGTTTATGATGCGCATTCGACACAAAGGTGTACGGTTATTCATTTAAAAAATATGATACTTATAATAGAGATGGCAGAGTGGCTTTGTAGAGTCGCTCTTTTTTTAATACGCATCAATAGGTGGAAAGAGGTGGAAGGTATGTCAATATTTTTAAGCACACCAACAGAAAATGATTATGACGCGACTTATGAAATGATTGCCAATGTTTTTGCCGAGCAACCCGAATCCAATCATCAAGAACACTGCTTAGTAAAGCGTTTGCGTTTATCACCGAATTATCATTACGAATTAGAAGTCGTGGCAAAGACGGAAGACGGCAGAATCATTGGTCATGCGATGTGTTCAGAAGTGCGTATCCAAAATGAAACGACAACATATGTCGCGTTAGCTTTAAATAGTTTAGTTGTTTCAACGTCATTTCGTCATAAAGGAATTGGGAAAGCGCTCGTACATGCATTAGAGGAACGTGCTTTGTCTGAAGAATATACAACTATCGTTGCTCACGGTCATGGAGATTTTTATGAACAATTAGACTATGAGCAAGCAAGCCATCACCATATTGTTACCCCGTTGGATATACCGCCCGAAAACTTCTATGTCAAATTTTTATGGGATAGTCTCGAAGACCCGCCAAATGGGAAGGTAATCTATCCTGAAGTCTTTTTTGAATAAGATGTCTCCGTACAAATGAGTGGGGACATGCTATAATGAAATCATTGTTAATTCGGAGGTGCCAAATTGGATTAC
The DNA here is from genome assembly GCF_002101335.1 of Staphylococcus lutrae. Lineage (NCBI taxonomy): Bacteria > Bacillati > Bacillota > Bacilli > Caryophanales > Staphylococcaceae > Staphylococcus > Staphylococcus lutrae. Next base: position 1,458,361 of record NZ_CP020773.1, read on the forward strand.
CAAGCGTTATACCGTATGTTTCGCCCGCAAAGTTTTGCTGACGTTGTAGGCCAGGAGCATGTGACTAAAACACTCAAAAATGCAATTGCTAAAGGTAAACAATCGCATGCTTATATTTTTAGCGGACCGCGGGGGACAGGCAAGACAAGTATAGCTAAAATATTTGCAAAAGCGATTAACTGTGAAGTGCGTGATGACGGTGAGCCGTGTAATGAATGTGCAATCTGTAAAGGGATTACGCAAGGAACGAATGCAGATGTGATCGAAATTGATGCTGCGAGTAACAATGGTGTCGATGAAATACGAAATATTCGGGATAAAGTGAAATATGCCCGAGTGAGTCGAAGTACAAAGTATATATTATTGATGAAGTCCACATGTTGACGACGGGAGCTTTCAATGCTTTATTGAAAACATTGGAAGAACCTCCAGCACATGCGATTTTCATTCTTGCAACGACAGAACCGCACAAAATTCCGCCAACGATTATCTCTCGTGCACAGCGTTTCGATTTTAAGGCGATTGATACACAGCGTATTGTGGAACGATTGCGCTTTGTTGCACAACACCAACAGATTGAGTTTGATGATGCAGCGTTGGCTTTTATTGCTAAAGTTTCTGAAGGTGGGATGCGTGATGCATTAAGTATTATGGATCAAGCGATCGCATTTGGAGACGAACACTTAACTTTAAAAGATGCGCTCGATGTGACGGGTAGCCTAGACGAATCGGATTTGAATGCGTTATTTCAAGATATCGTTCGAGGTCATGTCTATGATGCTTTTGAACGTTATCACCAGTTTGTGGCGGAGGGCAAGGAAGTGAATCGCCTTGTGAATGATATGATCTACTTTGTAAGAGATACCATTATGGCAAAAACTACACAACTGGAAACGGCATATGATGCGTTGTTGTCGTTTGACTTACAAGTGCTCTATAAAATGATAGATGTGATTAATGATACACTTGTTTCTATTCGTTTTAGTGTGAATCAAAATGTCCATTTAGAAGTGCTTCTTGTCAAATTGTCTGAAATGGTGAAAGAAGTCAGACAAACAGGAGAAGTCGTGGTGAACCATGTGCCAACAGAACAGCATGATGCGATGCTGCGTCGAATGGAAGCATTGGAATCAGAAATCCAAACGTTGAAGTCTCAAGGGGTAACAACGACCGCACCACCAAAAGGACAAGTATCACGACGTCGCACGGGGCGTTCGATATACTCTGTAGAACAAATTGCGAAAGTGTTAGATAAGGCAAATAAAGAAGATGTCGCTTTGATAAAAGAACGATGGGCGGATGTCATTCAATATGCTAAAGATCGCAATCAAAAGTCATTAGTGAGTTTACTGCAAAATTCTGAACCCGTTGCAGCAAGCGAAGATAAAGTGTTGATTAAATTTGATGAAGAGATTCATTGTGAAATTTTAAAAAGAGATGAAGAAAAGCGACATAGTGTAGAAAAAGTCGTTAAAGATATTATCAATAAAACTGTGGAAGTTGTAGGGGTGCCTTCGGACAAATGGTTGCAAGTACGAAGCGACTACATTGCTAGCCGTAAACGTGGCCATAAGGTGCAAGCGTCAGAGGCTGCAGAATCACCTGAAACATCCGCCAATGTCGTCCAAACAGCTAAAGACATTTTTGGTGAAGAGATGGTCAACGTCATAGATGAAGAAACATGACAAGACATTGAAAGGTATGTATAATTGAAAACGAATCCGAGAGAAATACACTCTTGAAGAAATAGCAGGAATGAATATAAGGAGGACTTAATTTATGCGCGGTGGCGGAAATATGCAACAAATGATGAAACAAATGCAAAAAATGCAAAAGAAAATGGCAGAAGAACAAGAAAAATTAAAAGAGGAACGTGTTGAAGGGACAGCCGGCGGTGGCATGGTGACAGTCGTTGTTTCTGGCCATAAAGAAGTCGTAGATGTTGTCATCAAAGAAGAAGTCGTAGATCCAGAAGATGTAGAAATGTTACAAGATCTTGTACTCGCTGCAACAAACGAAGCGATGAATAAAGCGGACGAGTTAACAGCAGAACGTTTAGGAAAGCACACTAAAGGTCTTAACATTCCAGGAATGATGTAATATGCATTATCCTCAACCGATATCGAAACTGATTGATAGTTTCATGAAATTGCCAGGCATTGGTCCCAAGACGGCTCAACGTCTGGCATTTCATGTATTAGATATGAAAGAAGACGATGTTGTACAATTTGCTAAAGCATTGGTTGATGTGAAGCGAGAACTCACATACTGCCGCACGTGTGGTCATATCACAGAGCAAGATCCTTGCTACATTTGTGAAGACAAGCAACGCGATCGTACAACCATTTGTGTTGTTGAAGATGATAAAGATGTCATTGCAATGGAAAAGATGAGAGAGTACAAAGGACTTTATCACGTACTGCATGGGACGATTTCACCAATGGATGGTGTTGGTCCGGAAGATATTAATATTCCAAGTTTGATAGATCGCTTGAAAGATGAGGAGATTGAAGAGCTTATTCTTGCAATGAATCCTAATCTTGAAGGCGAATCAACTGCGATGTACATTTCGCGTCTTGTTAAACCATTGGGCATTCGTGTAACGAGATTAGCACAAGGTTTATCAGTGGGCGGAGACTTAGAATATGCTGATGAAGTCACGCTCTCTAGAGCCATTTCAGGACGTACTGAAATGTAGTTGAGAGAGAATGATGGGCTTTTGATGTCACCGAGGTGTTAGTCCAAAGTCTGTGCAGTGAAAATAGTGTTTGCGTTGATGGCGATGCCCGTTGCGTTAAAGTTTGACACAGTACTTCATGAGAAGGATTTGAAGGAGCGCATCAAGAGAATGTAGCTCGCGTTTTTATGTCATATGGGCTGGAGTAAACTTTGCCTAGGATACGGAGCCCATTTGACTGTAATGAATTGCGCTTTTGTACGTTCGGATTGTATGTCACGTTGACGACACATGTACGTTCTATATGAAAAAAGCATGATGATCTTAATCCTAACAAGGTGATAGCACATGGTCTCCGAGTCTCAATGATATGACGAGATGGATTAAGAAGGGTACACGTAGCATGGCATCTTTAATCAATGATGTGTGTTATCAATTGTGTGAAATGTGAGGGCAGCCCGTCATCATTAAATTTTGATTTTGACGTTTTGAGATGTGGCAGGATGAGTGTCATATCATATAAAAAAAGAATGATAAAAAGAACGAACAATAAAAAACATAAAAATTCGCTTTAAATAACTAAAGGATAAAAGAGTGTAATTTTTATTGTTGTTAAAAGGGTTGAAAGGCTGTATAGTTATATCTTGTTGAACGACATAAAACAAGTCGTCATCATAAAAGCAAAAATTAATTTTAAAAAGTTGTTGACTTGAAATGACAACTCATGTATAATTAATTCTTGTCGAGTCAAAAAGAAATGACATGAACATTGAAAACTGAATGACAATATGTCAACGTTAATTCCGATAATTTTGAGTACTTCAACAGTACTTTCAAGAATGATTGACTTAAACAATCAACGAGCTATATCAAGCTTACTTCTTTTATGGAGAGTTTGATCCTGGCTCAGGATGAACGCTGGCGGCGTGCCTAATACATGCAAGTCGAGCGAACAGATGAGGAGCTTGCTCCTTTGACGTTAGCGGCGGACGGGTGAGTAACACGTGGGTAACCTACCTATAAGACTGGAATAACTCCGGGAAACCGGGGCTAATGCCGGATAATATGTTGAACCGCATGGTTCAACAGTGAAAGACGGTTTTGCTGTCACTTATAGATGGACCCGCGCCGTATTAGCTAGTTGGTGAGGTAACGGCTCACCAAGGCGACGATACGTAGCCGACCTGAGAGGGTGATCGGCCACACTGGAACTGAGACACGGTCCAGACTCCTACGGGAGGCAGCAGTAGGGAATCTTCCGCAATGGGCGAAAGCCTGACGGAGCAACGCCGCGTGAGTGATGAAGGTCTTCGGATCGTAAAGCTCTGTTGTTAGGGAAGAACACATGTGTAAGTCACTATGCACATCTTGACGGTACCTAACCAGAAAGCCACGGCTAACTACGTGCCAGCAGCCGCGGTAATACGTAGGTGGCAAGCGTTATCCGGAATTATTGGGCGTAAAGCGCGCGTAGGCGGTTTTTTAAGTCTGATGTGAAAGCCCACGGCTCAACCGTGGAGGGTCATTGGAAACTGGAAAACTTGAGTGCAGAAGAGGAAAGTGGAATTCCATGTGTAGCGGTGAAATGCGCAGAGATATGGAGGAACACCAGTGGCGAAGGCGGCTTTCTGGTCTGCAACTGACGCTGATGTGCGAAAGCGTGGGGATCAAACAGGATTAGATACCCTGGTAGTCCACGCCGTAAACGATGAGTGCTAAGTGTTAGGGGGTTTCCGCCCCTTAGTGCTGCAGCTAACGCATTAAGCACTCCGCCTGGGGAGTACGGTCGCAAGACTGAAACTCAAAGGAATTGACGGGGACCCGCACAAGCGGTGGAGCATGTGGTTTAATTCGAAGCAACGCGAAGAACCTTACCAAATCTTGACATCCTTTGACCGCTCTAGAGATAGAGTTTTCCTCTTCGGAGGACAAAGTGACAGGTGGTGCATGGTTGTCGTCAGCTCGTGTCGTGAGATGTTGGGTTAAGTCCCGCAACGAGCGCAACCCTTGAACTTAGTTGCCATCATTTAGTTGGGCACTCTAAGTTGACTGCCGGTGACAAACCGGAGGAAGGTGGGGATGACGTCAAATCATCATGCCCCTTATGATTTGGGCTACACACGTGCTACAATGGACAATACAAAGGGCAGCGAAACCGCGAGGTCAAGCAAATCCCATAAAGTTGTTCTCAGTTCGGATTGTAGTCTGCAACTCGACTACATGAAGCTGGAATCGCTAGTAATCGTAGATCAGCATGCTACGGTGAATACGTTCCCGGGTCTTGTACACACCGCCCGTCACACCACGAGAGTTTGTAACACCCGAAGCCGGTGGAGTAACCATTTCGGAGCTAGCCGTCGAAGGTGGGACAAATGATTGGGGTGAAGTCGTAACAAGGTAGCCGTATCGGAAGGTGCGGCTGGATCACCTCCTTTCTAAGGATAATTACGGAATATCACCAATAGGTGATAGCGGATTAACGTGACATATTGTATTCAGTTTTGAATGCTCATCCATTTGAGGATTCAGAATGATTTGTACATTGAAAACTAGATAAGTAAGTATTGATTTTACCAAGCAAAACCGAGTGACAAGCGTTTAAAAGCTTGAAACAAAAAATGAATCGCTAGTCGTTGAAAAACGACTCACATAATTAATAACAGATTAAGTTATTAAGGGCGCACGGTGGATGCCTTGGCACTAGAAGCCGATGAAGGACGTTACTAACGACGATATGCTTTGGGGAGCTGTAAGTAAGCGTTGATCCAGAGATTTCCGAATGGGGAAACCCAGCACGAGTTATGTCGTGTTATCTGCATGTGAATACATAGCATGCAAGAAGGCAGACCCGGAGAACTGAAACATCTTAGTACCCGGAGGAAGAGAAAGAAAAATCGATTCCCTGAGTAGCGGCGAGCGAAACGGGAAGAGCCCAAACCAACAAGCTTGCTTGTTGGGGTTGTAGGACACTCTATACGGAGTTACAAAAGAATTTGTTAGACGAATAACCTGGAAAGGTTAATCAGAGAAGGTAATAATCCTGTAGTCGAAAACGAATTCTCTCTTGAGTGGATCCTGAGTACGACGGAGCACGTGAAATTCCGTCGGAATCTGGGAGGACCATCTCCTAAGGCTAAATACTCTCTAGTGACCGATAGTGAACCAGTACCGTGAGGGAAAGGTGAAAAGTACCCCGGAAGGGGAGTGAAAGAGAACTTGAAACCGTGTGCTTACAAGTAGTCAGAGCCCGTTAATGGGTGATGGCGTGCCTTTTGTAGAATGAACCGGCGAGTTACGATTTGATGCAAGGTTAAGCAGAAAATGTGGAGCCGTAGCGAAAGCGAGTCTGAATAGGGCGAATGAGTATTTGGTCGTAGACCCGAAACCAGGTGATCTACCCTTGGTCAGGTTGAAGTTCAGGTAACACTGAATGGAGGACCGAACCGACTTACGTTGAAAAGTGAGCGGATGAACTGAGGGTAGCGGAGAAATTCCAATCGAACTTGGAGATAGCTGGTTCTCTCCGAAATAGCTTTAGGGCTAGCCTCAAGTGATGATTATTGGAGGTAGAGCACTGTTTGGACGAGGGGCCCCTCTCGGGTTACCGAATTCAGACAAACTCCGAATGCCAAATAATTTAACTTGGGAGTCAGAACGTGGGTGATAAGGTCCATGTTCGAAAGGGAAACAGCCCAGACCACCAGCTAAGGTCCCAAAATATATGTTAAGTGGAAAAGGATGTGGCGTTGCCCAGACAACTAGGATGTTGGCTTAGAAGCAGCCATCATTTAAAGAGTGCGTAATAGCTCACTAGTCGAGTGACACTGCGCCGAAAATGTACCGGGGCTAAACATATTACCGAAGCTGTGGATTGTCCTTTGGACAATGGTAGGAGAGCGTTCTAAGGGCGTCGAAGCATGATCGCAAGGACATGTGGAGCGCTTAGAAGTGAGAATGCCGGTGTGAGTAGCGAAAGACGGGTGAGAATCCCGTCCACCGATTGACTAAGGTTTCCAGAGGAAGGCTCGTCCGCTCTGGGTTAGTCGGGTCCTAAGCTGAGGCCGAAAGGCGTAGGCGATGGATAACAGGTTGATATTCCTGTACCACCATGATTCGCTTTAAGCGATGGGGGGACGCAGTAGGATAGGCGAAGCGTGCTGTTGGAGTGCACGTCTAAGCAGTGAGATTGAGTGTTAGGCAAATCCGGCACTCTTAAGATTGAGCTGTGATGGGGAGAGGAACTTGTTCCTCGAGTCGTTGATTTCACACTGCCAAGAAAAGCCTCTAGCTAGAATCAGGGTGCCCGTACCGCAAACCGACACAGGTAGTCAAGATGAGAATTCTAAGGTGAGCGAGCGAACTCTCGTTAAGGAACTCGGCAAAATGACCCCGTAACTTCGGGAGAAGGGGTGCTCTTTGGGGTTCACGCTCTGAAGAGCCGCAGTGAATAGGCCCAAGCGACTGTTTATCAAAAACACAGGTCTCTGCTAAACCGTAAGGTGACGTATAGGGGCTGACGCCTGCCCGGTGCTGGAAGGTTAAGAGGAGTGGTTAGCATCTGCGAAGCTACGAATCGAAGCCCCAGTAAACGGCGGCCGTAACTATAACGGTCCTAAGGTAGCGAAATTCCTTGTCGGGTAAGTTCCGACCCGCACGAAAGGCGTAACGATTTGGGCACTGTCTCAACGAGAGACTCGGTGAAATCATAGTACCGGTGAAGATGCCGGTTACCCGCGACAGGACGGAAAGACCCCGTGGAGCTTTACTGTAGCCTGATATTGAAATTCGGTACAGTTTGTACAGGATAGGTAGGAGCCTGAGAGACGTGAGCGCTAGCTTACGTGGAGGCGTTGGTGGGATACTACCCTCATTGTATTGGATTTCTAACCCGCAGCACTTATCGTGCTGGGAGACAGTGTCAGGCGGGCAGTTTGACTGGGGCGGTCGCCTCCTAAAGAGTAACGGAGGCGCTCAAAGGTTCCCTCAGAATGGTTGGAAATCATTCATAGAGTGTAAAGGCATAAGGGAGCTTGACTGCGAGACTTACAAGTCGAGCAGGGTCGAAAGACGGACTTAGTGATCCGGTGGTTCCGCATGGAAGGGCCATCGCTCAACGGATAAAAGCTACCCCGGGGATAACAGGCTTATCTCCCCCAAGAGTTCACATCGACGGGGAGGTTTGGCACCTCGATGTCGGCTCATCGCATCCTGGGGCTGTAGTCGGTCCCAAGGGTTGGGCTGTTCGCCCATTAAAGCGGTACGCGAGCTGGGTTCAGAACGTCGTGAGACAGTTCGGTCCCTATCCGTCGTGGGCGTAGGAAATTTGAGAGGCGCTGTCCTTAGTACGAGAGGACCGGGATGGACATACCTCTGGTGTACCAGTTGTCGTGCCAACGGCATCGCTGGGTAGCTATGTATGGACGGGATAAGTGCTGAAAGCATCTAAGCATGAAGCCCCCCTCGAGATGAGATTTCCCAACTTCGGTTATAAGATCCCTCAAAGATGATGAGGTGAATAGGTTCGGTGTGGAAGCGTAGCGATACGTGGAGCTGACGAATACTAATCGATCGAAGACTTAATCAAAATGATGTTCATTAGGTTTTATTGATAAATACGATACTTACTATCTAGTTTTGAATGTATACACATTCAATATGATGAATCTGGTGCCAATGGCAAAGAGGTCACACCTGTTCCCATGCCGAACACAGAAGTTAAGCTCTTTAGCGCCGATGGTAGTCGGACTTACGTTCCGCGAGAGTAGGACGGTGCCAGGTTATCGAAAGCTCCAAAGCAATGGTTTACTATTGCTTTGGAGCTTTTTTTGAGTTTTGGAGGCATCTAGACGACGCCAATGAAATTATTATTATCATCAGCGACAGTATGTTAAAATCAGTGTGTTATCGCGCTGCATTCAAATACTGTGACTGATGAAGTGAAGGGAGGGGTTAAATTGACAAGACAACCTTTAAGGAGAAAAATGCGAGAATGGCAAAAAAACCAACCGATTTCGATGCATGTACCCGGACATAAAAATGGGACGATTGGCATGTTATCAATGACACATCCTGCATATGATACAACAGAGATTACGGGTTTTGACAATCTTCATCATGCCGAAGGTGTGTTGTATGAGAGTATGACACAGTTAAATAAGCATCCAGATTATCAAGGTTATTTTTTGGTGAATGGGACAACGAGTGGTATTTTAGCAGTCATTCATGCTTTTTCAGGGGTAGAGGGACCCGTTAATATTGCGAGAAATGTACATAAGTCGGTATTTAATGCATTGGATTTAGGGGATCAGTATGCACGTATTTTGCCCACTACAGTGAGTGAGCGGACAGGCCAATATTTGAAGCCTGACATTGGACCTGAGCTCACTCCGCAAACAAAATTAGCGGTGTTAACCTATCCTAATTATTACGGGGAAACATTTGATATCAAACAAAGTGTTGAACATTTTCATCGGGATCATGTACCTGTCCTTGTCGATGAGGCGCACGGGGCACATTTTGACCTTCCAGGGTTTCCTTCATCAAGTCTGCAAGCAGGTGCAGATTATGTGGTGCAGTCTTATCATAAGACGTTACCCAGTTTAACCATGAGCTCAGTATTGTGGATACATAAAGCGGCACCTAATCGACATCGGATTGAGCAAGGTTTACAAATTTTTCAATCATCGAGTCCCTCATATTTGTTAATGGAAAGTTTGGAATCCGCGCATCATTTTTACCAATTTTATCAAAGTAATCAGTTTTTTGAAAAACGGCAACAATTGATTGAAAAACTTCGAGACAAAGGATGTATCCTCGTTATACCTGAAGATCCATTGAAACTATTAATCCGTTATGAGGGATTAAGTGGCTCGGATATACAAGTTGCGATGGAGGCACAACATATTTATTCGGAATTGGCGGATGAAGCGTCCGTTTTGTGGGTGCTACCATTGTGGCATCGGGAAGACCGTTTTCCCTTTGCGTTGTTGCTTGAGCGAATAGCGCGTATGGTGTTTAAGCCGTCAGTGGAAGGGACGTTAGATGATGTAGCGCCTTTGTATACGCAAGCAGGTTCATATGAAGCATCAAACATTGTAGAGACCATAGCGCTGCCGTTTCATCAAGCAGTTGGTTATCGATTAGCGACACATTTAACCCCTTACCCTCCAGGGATTCCATCCTTGTTGAAAGGGGAAAAAATAACAGAAGATATGGTAAAATTAATAGAATATTGGCAGCTTAAAGGTTTTCACGTTGAAGGTCTTAAAAACGGAAAAATTATAGTGAAGGATGAATAAACATGGCGCTATTTATCACAATTGAAGGTCCAGAAGGGTCAGGAAAAACGACAGTGGTTCAAGCAATAACGGAACAATTGTCTCAGCAGTATGAAGTCATCTCAACACGAGAGCCAGGCGGCGTGCAAACTGCAGAATCGATTCGTCAAATTCTGTTAGATAGTGACGCCATGGATTCTCGTACTGAAGCGTTGTTGTTTGCGGCGGCGAGAAGAGAGCATCTTGTGTTGAAAGTATTACCGGCATTAGCGGAAGGTAAGCTTGTGATTTGTGATCGTTTCATTGATAGTTCTTTAGCTTATCAGGGTTATGCGCGTGAAATAGGGGTAAGAGAAGTACAAGCAATTAATGATTTTGCAATTGAAGATCGTTACCCAGACTTAACGATTTATCTAGATGTCCCGGCAGAAGTTGGGCGTGAACGAATTGAAAGTAATCAGCGTGCACAGAATCGTTTGGATAAAGAGAGCGTGATGTTTCATCATCGCGTCATTGAGGGATATCATCAACTCATTGCACAAAATCCTCGACGTTTTGCGGTCATCGATGCGAATCGGCCGATTGCAGAAGTGATTTCAGCAACGATGCAAGCGATTCAAAATAAAATGAAAGAATCAAACGTATCTAAACGTACACAATGACAGGTGTGTTATACTAAAAAACAAGAGGTGTGAGAAAAATGAAAATGGTTATAGCGATTGTTCAAGATCAAGATAGTCAAGAGCTTGCAGATAAACTTGTTGAAAATAACTTCCGTGCGACTAAATTAGCCACAACTGGAGGTTTTTTGAGAGCAGGAAATACCACTTTTTTAAGTGGTGTCGAAGATGAGCGTGTGGATGAAATCCTCGAACTCATTGGTAACTCATGTGGAAATCGAGAGCAGCTGGTATCTCCTATTACGCCGATGGGTGGGAGCGCAGATTCCTATATTCCATATCCTGTTGAAGTGGAAGTTGGCGGCGCAACGGTCTTTGTCATGCCAGTTGAATCGTTTCATCAATTTTAAAGTAGTGAGAAAGGTTGTGGTAATAAGACGGGGAAATAACTGTCTATTGCCGCATCTTTTTTTATATGCTTTATCAGATTTGAGTTGAAACGGGATTTTAAAATGGGAGGCTTCAAAGTAAAAGGTGAAGCAATTTTGTCGGCAACTTTAGTTAAAATTCCATTATAAAAGCATAGTATGTACGCACAGATTAAGGTAAAATGGGGATAGTATCTTGATGGCGTACGACGTTATATCTTTATCAAAAGGAGCGCAAGGTTAATGGAAGTCATTGAACAACTCACCCAAGCTTATCATAACCAAAAATTGTCACATGCATATTTATTTGAAGGTGATGATGCGGAAGCAATGAAAACGACGGCAATAGCCTTTGCTCAATTGATTTTATGTCAAGATGAATCACGATGTCGCACGAAAATTGTGGAACATAATCATCCGGACTTTCAATATGTGATGACAGAAGAAACGACGTTGAAAAAAGAACGTGTGGAAACATTAGTGCATCACATGAATCAATTGCCTATTGAAGGGCGTTACAAAGTCTATATTATTCAAGATTTTGAGAAGTTAACGATTCAAGGTGAGAATAGTATTCTTAAGTTTTTAGAAGAGCCACCGTCAAATACAATCGCCATCATTATGAGTACGAAGCCAGAGCAAATTTTGGATACGATTCATTCTCGATGTCAGCATGTGTACTTTAAACCGATGTCTCGTACGACATTTATATCTCGATTAACGGAACAAAATGAGGCGATAACTGCTCCGATTGCGGCATTGTTAAGCACATATACGACACAGTTAGAAGTCGCGGCGCAATTGTATGAAGACTATGAGTTGCTTCCTCTGCGTAAAGTGCTTTTACAATGGTGTAATAAATTAATCACACAACGGGATATGGCTTTAATCGGTGTCGTCGAGTTGATGAAGCATGCGAAGAATAGACCTTTGCAGTTGCTGGCTTTGTCAGGAATTAATACTTATTTTCAAGATTTGTTATACATGAAAGTGGGAATGGCGGAACGCATAACATTTTCTGAGTTGAAACCAGAATACGACACGTTGGTCACACAATTGAGTTATCGCCACTTAACATATATGATTGAACAAATAACAGAAGCACATAAAAAGCTCAATCAAAACGTGAATCCTACGCTAGTATTTGAGCAAATTGCAATAAAAGTGAAGGGGTGACGCTTATGCGTTCTGTCGTAGGCATCTATTTTGAGAAGGCCAATGCATTAGAGTATTATGCGCCGAATACTTTGTCGCTTGACGTGGGACAGTGTGTTGTAGTGGAATCGAAGCGAGGACATGAGCTCGGCGTAGTCAAACATGCACCGAGAGAAGTGCCAGAGGAAGATGTCACATTACCACTAAAACCAGTGCTACGTATTGCAACAGATAAAGATCTTCGGCATTATAAAAAAAATGAGGAAGATGCGGCTCGCGCAATGGCGCTATGTAAATCATTTGTTGAACAATTGGGGTTGGACATGCGTGTGGTGAACAGTGAATACATTTTAGACCGTTCTAAAATTATTTTTAATTTCACAGCGGATGAGCGCATTGATTTTCGTAAATTGGTCCGCATGTTGGCACAACGTTTAAAAACACGTATTGAATTACGCCAAATTGGTGTACGTGATGAAGCTAAATTATTAGGAGGCATCGGACCATGTGGCCGTTCGCTTTGTTGTGCCACATTTTTAGGAGATTTTGAACCGGTGTCTATAAAAATGGCGAAAGACCAAAATTTATCATTAAATCCGACGAAAATTTCTGGTGCATGTGGTCGGTTAATGTGCTGTTTAAAATATGAAAATGATTATTACGAGTCAGCACGGGAACAGCTCCCAGATATTGGCACACGCATTCAAACGCCTGAAGGTCAAGGTGAAGTCGTGAGCCTTAATATTATAGATGTATCCATGCAAGTCCGGCTTGAAGGCATGGAACAATTGATGGAGTACCATATCGAAGAGTTAGAAACATTGAAATAGGAGGTACATCTGTTGGATCGAAATGAGTTGTTTGATCGGTTAATGCAGTTGGAGCAACATGTCACATATCTTAACGAAGCGATGGAAGAGTTGAAAGTACTCACAGTAGCGCTCGTTGAAGAAAATGTGACACTTCAAATAGAAAATGATCATTTCAAGACGTTAATGCAAACTGAACCGGAAAATAATGAAAAAACACAAGTACAAGAAACGGCGGCGTCACCTCAGAAGTCTGCAAAAAAACCGCGTCAAAGTCGGGAATATTTTGCAAAACTGTATCATGAAGGGTTCCATATTTGTCACGATGTGTTCGGCAAACATCGCCATGGTGAGGATTGCATGTTTTGTTTAAATGTATTGAATGAGAAACAAGAATAGAGGTGACGGCATGTTACAGCCAGGTGAACGATTGGATTATTTAATTCGAGAAGACTTGCGCATTATTCAAAATGATGCGGTCTTTTCTTTTTCTACGGATGCTTTGTTATTAGGCCATTTTACAAAAGTTCGTAAAAGAGACCGCATATTAGATATGTGTGCAGGCAATGGCGTCATCCCGCTTTTGTTGTCAGCAAAAGGTGAGAATATGATTACGGGTGTTGAAATTCAACCACAGCTTGTAGATATGGCGCAACGAAGCATTCAGTATAATCAGCTGACCTCTCGTATTACGATGCGTGAACTGGATATCAATGCATTAATTCAGGAATATGCACCAGCCCATTTTGATTTAATCACGTGCAATCCACCGTATTTTAAAGCGAACCAATTGAATCAACATCAGCTTGAAGCACATAAAATTGCACGTCATGAAATCTATTGTACGTTAGACGATTGCTTTCGTGTGAGTCAGCACCTGTTAAAAGAAGGTGGACGCATCGTTATGGTTCATCGTGCAGAACGATTGTTGGATGTGTTTGAATCCATGCGTCGTTACCGGATTGAACCGAAACGATTACACATGATTTATAGTAAGCCTGGAAAAGCGGCACAAACGATTGTTATCGAAGGACGTAAAGGGGGACGACAAGGTTTAGACATTGCCCCTCCTTTTTATATTTATGATGCACAGCATGTGTACACAGAAGAAATGAAGGCGATTTATTATGGTTAAATATTTTACGTACATTGTGCAATGTAGTGATGCGACCTTTTATACGGGATATACGAATGATTTAGAAGGACGTATTATGAAACATAATGAAGGCAAAGGTGCAAAATATACAAAAGCAAGGCGCCCAGTGCGGTTGCGTTATCACGAAGTTTTTGATACGAAATCAGAAGCATTGAAGCGAGAGCGCGCAATCAAAAAATTAACGCGACAACAAAAAATCCAATTAATTGAGGAGCGATAGTCAAATGGGACACCTCTATCTCGTCGGGACACCGATTGGTAATTTAGATGATATGACATTTCGCGCGATACAAACATTGCAACAAGTCGATTTGATTGCATGTGAAGATACACGTGTGACGAAAAAATTATGCCATCATTTTGAGATTACGACCCCTTTAAAATCGTATCATGAGCATAATAAGCAACAGGAAACGGAAAATCTTATCGACATGCTTGTAAGGGGACAAAATATTGCATTAGTTTCAGACGCGGGGTTGCCTTTAATTTCAGATCCTGGCTATGAATTGGTCGTTCGCGCACGTGAACAAGGTGTGGCGGTCGTTCCGATTCCAGGTGCTAATGCCGGATTGACGGCTTTAATGGCAAGTGGCTTGCCTTCATTTACATATACCTTTTTAGGTTTTTTACCACGCAAGTCGCGAGAAAAAGTACCATTGCTCGAAACGAGAATGTATCAAGAGAGCACATTGTTGCTATATGAATCACCGCATCGTGTGGCAGATACGCTTGAAGCCATTGCCAAAGTAGATGCGGAACGCCGTGTGACGCTAGGGCGTGAGTTGACGAAAAAATTTGAACAGATTGTCACGGGTAAGGTCGCTAGTTTGATAGATCAACTCGGTGAGACACTGCCTTTACGCGGAGAATTTGTTATTGTTATCGAAGGCGCCGCACCTAAAGCAACGACAGCTTGGTTCGAAGGTATGAGTGTCGCCGCACATGTCCGTCATTATATTGAGCAAGATATGAAACCAAAAGCGGCTATTAAAAAAGTTGCGCAAGAGCGTGAGATATCCAGCAAGACAGTTTATCGTATTTTTCATGAGATTGATTAGGCTCGAGCGGTTGAGGGCTCGAAATTGTAACATTGAAAATCGAATGGATTTTAGATATATTAGATAAGATAAGAATTGAGGAGGAGCGCTGATGGTGAAAGATACATTTTATATTACGACACCCATATACTACCCAAGTGGTCATTTACATATTGGACACGCATATTCAACAGTTGCAGGGGATGTCATTGCACGATATAAACGTTTACAAGGTTTTGATGTCCGCTATTTAACAGGGACGGATGAACATGGTCAAAAAATCCAAGAAAAGGCTCAGAAAGCGGGTATGTCAGAGCTCGATTATTTGGATGGTATGATCAAAGATATTAAGGCACTATGGGAAAAGTTAGACATTTCAAATGATGATTTCATTCGGACAACAGAGCGACGTCACACGGAAGTCGTTGAAAAAATATTTGAAAAGTTACTCGCACAAGGTGACATTTATTTAGGAGAATATGAAGGTTGGTATTCTGTTCCAGATGAAACATTTTATACAGAAACGCAACTGGTTGACCCGATATATGAAGGTGGAAAAATTGTAGGCGGTAAAAGTCCAGATTCCGGTCATGAAGTGGAACTCGTCAAAGAAGAGAGTTACTTCTTCAAGTTGTCTAAGTATACGGACCGTCTATTAGCGTTTTATGATGCGCATCCCGAGTTCATCCAGCCTCCTTCACGAAAAAATGAAATGATTAATAACTTTATTAAACCAGGATTAGAAGACTTGGCGGTATCACGTACGTCATTCAACTGGGGGGTTAAAGTCCCATCTAATCCGAAACATGTCGTTTATGTATGGTTAGACGCATTAGTGAACTATATTTCTGCGTTAGGTTATTTAACAGACGATGAGACATTATTCCGTCGATATTGGCCAGCAGATATTCACCTCATGGCAAAAGAAATTGTACGTTTCCATTCTATTATATGGCCGATTATTTTAATGGCATTGGATTTACCATTACCTAAAAAAGTATTTGCGCACGGTTGGATACTTATGAAAGATGGCAAAATGAGTAAATCTAAAGGGAATGTGGTGGATCCTAACGTTTTAATCGATCGTTATGGATTAGACGCAACACGTTATTATTTAATGCGTGAGTTGCCATTTGGTTCAGATGGGGTATTTACACCAGAAGCTTTTGTAGAGCGGACGAATTATGACTTAGCGAACGACCTAGGCAATCTTGTCAATCGAACAATTTCGATGATCAATAAATACTTTGATGGTGAGTTACCAGCATACCAAGGTCCAACACATGAGCTAGATGAAGCGGTAGAACAATTAACATTAGATACGGTTCATGCCTATCATGAAAGTATGGACAAATTACAATTCTCTGTTGCATTATCAACGGTATGGAAATTAATTAGTCGTACAAATAAATATATTGATGAAACCGCACCATGGGTTTTAGCGAAGGACGAAACACAACGTGCAGCGTTAGGAAATGTCATGGCACATTTGGTGGAAAATATTCGTTTCGCAGCAGTGCTCTTGCGTCCATTTTTAACGCATGCGCCTTATCAAATCTTTGAACAATTACACATTCATGATGAACAGCTTCATGGTTTTGACAGTTTAGCACAATACGGTCAATTAACGGAGCCTACGATGGTTACAGCAAAACCACAACCGATTTTCCCACGCCTTGATGTAGAGGCAGAGGTCGGTTATATTAAAGCATCGATGCAGCCGCCTAAGCAAGAATCGTCTGAAGAAGTGGTAGCGAAAGCGCAAATTGATATCAAAGATTTTGATAAAGTAGAAATGAAAGCAGCAACGATTATTGATGCAGAAAAAGTTAAAAAGTCGAATAAATTACTAAAAATTCAAGTGGATTTAGGTCACGAAAAACGTCAAATCATTTCAGGAATTGCACAATTTTATGAACCAGACGATATTATTGGTAAAAAAGTAGCCGTTGTCACGAACTTAAAGCCTGCAAAATTAATGGGGCAAAAATCAGAAGGAATGATTTTATCGGCTGAAAAAGATGATGTGTTGACGTTGATCAGTTTACCTAATGCTGTACCGAATGGCGCAGTCATCAAATAAAGTGGTTTACTTTGAGGACAAAGTGCATTGAAGTTTGAAATGGGGAGTGAGACGGCAAAAGAGAGGTGTCTCACTCTCTTTTATTACAAGATGTGTGAAATATTGAAGTGTAGCATCATATTAAGCGTGGTAAAGGGACTATACAGACATGCGATATATATGAAAACGATGCAGTTCGTTTGATGAGATGGAGGGAGACAAATGTTAATTGATACACACGTACATTTAAACGCAGATCAGTATGACAAAGATTTAGACGAGGTCATTCAACGTGCATTAGATGCCGGGGTTGATCGTATGTTTGTTGTCGGTTTTGATACTAAGACAATAGAACGTGCGATGCAGCTCATTGAAGCGTATGATTTTATCTATGCCATTATTGGTTGGCATCCTGTTGATGCGATTGATTTTACGCAAGAACGATTAGAATGGATAGAGGCATTATCCGCACACCCTAAAGTGATTGGAATAGGGGAGATGGGGTTGGATTACCATTGGGATAAATCCCCTAAAGAGGTACAAAAAGAAGTATTTCGTCAACAAATTGCTTTGGCCAAACGTGTGAAATTGCCTATCATCATTCATAATCGTGAAGCGACTCAAGATTGTATTGATATTTTGATCGAGTCACATGCAGAAGAAGTGGGGGGCATTATGCACAGTTTTAGTGGTTCTCCAGAAATTGCTGACATTGTAACGAAGCAGTTAAACTTTTATATTTCATTAGGTGGACCTGTGACGTTTAAAAATGCGAAACAGCCAAAAGAAGTTGCTAAACATGTGCCACTTGACCGTCTGCTCGTTGAAACGGATGCACCTTATTTAACGCCGCATCCGTATCGGGGAAAACGTAATGAGCCAGCACGTGTGACATTAGTAGCAGAAGAAATTGCAAAGCTGCGGGGAATTTCTTATGAAGAAGTGGCACGACAAACAACAGAAAATGCAGAGCGATTATTTGGTTTGTAAGTGTATAAAAAGAGAACAAACATAAAGAAGGTGCGAAGTTGAAGATCAATGAATTTATTGTAGTAGAAGGCCGAGATGATACTGAACGTGTACAACGTGCGGTGACTTGTGACACCATCGAAACGAATGGTAGTGCGATAGATGAGGATGTGATTGATGTCATACGCCGAGCGCAAGAAACACGTGGGGTGATTGTCTTCACAGATCCTGATTTCCCAGGTGATAAAATTAGAACGATCATTCGCGAAGCTGTTCCAGGTGTCAAACATGCATTTATCGATCGTGAATTGGCTAAAAGCAAACGTGGAAAAATTGGTGTAGAACATGCGAGTTTAGACGCAATCCGTGAAGCTTTAATGCATGTATCTACCCCGTTTTCAGAAGCACAAGAGCGTATTAGTAAGGCGGTGTTGATTGAGTTAGGGCTCATTATAGGTCCTGATGCAAGATATCGTCGTAATTTGCTCGGTAAGCGACTACACATTGGTCATTCAAATGGTAAACAATTAATAAAAAAGCTTAACGCATTCGGATATACAGAAGCGGATGTCCGTCGAGCGTTAGAAGAGGAGTAAAATTATGCATGATAAGGATATTGCGACACCTTCAAGAACACGTGCGCTTTTAAATCAATATGGTTTTAGCTTTAAAAAGAGTTTAGGGCAGAACTTTTTAATTGATGTGAATATTATTCATCGCATTATTGATGCAAGTGGCATTGACGCAACGACAGGTGTCATCGAAATTGGCCCCGGAATGGGCTCATTAACGGAGCAGTTGGCTAAACATGCGCAACACGTATTGGCATTTGAAATTGATCAACGGCTGATTCCAGTGCTCAATGATACATTATCTCCCCACTCGAATGTCACAGTCATTAATGAAGATATTTTAAAGGCAAATGTAGCGGAAGCGATCGAACAGCATTTATCACAATGTGAAAAGATAATGGTCGTTGCAAATTTACCTTACTACATTACGACACCGATTTTATTATCGTTGCTTGAACAAGACTTAAATATTGATGGGTATGTCGTGATGATGCAAAAAGAGGTCGGTGAACGTTTGAATGCGCAGGTGGGAACAAAAGCATACGGTTCTTTATCGATTGCAGCACAATATTATACTGAAACGTCGAAAGTACTCACTGTTCCGAAAACGGTCTTTATGCCGCCACCGAATGTAGACTCCATCGTTGTGAAATTGATGAAACGTAAAAATCCATTAGTGCAAGTCGACAAACCGCATCTGTTTTTCAAGATGACGAAAGGTGCGTTTGGTCAACGTCGTAAAACGATTTTCAACAATTATCAAAGCGTTTTTAAAGATGGAAAAGCGCTCAAAACAACGCTTATGGCATGGCTTGAACAAGCAGGAATTGATCCAAAGCGACGGGGTGAAACCTTAACTATACAAGAATATGCACGTTTGTATGAAGAATTGAAAAATTTCCCGAATTTGACATTATAAATTGATTGACAATGACTTAACACCTTGCTAAAATTAAAATTTTATTTGACTAAATGTTGTAATATGTGTTATCATACCTTTGTAGCGAGGTGGAGCAATATGCCAAAATCTATTGGAGACATCAAAAATTCTCTTGATTGTCAATTAGGAAATCGTATTGTACTTAAAGCTAATGGAGGTCGCAAAAAAACAATTGAACGTTGCGGTGTTCTCACTGAAACGTATCCTTCAGTGTTTGTTGTAGAATTGGACCCAGAGAAACATAATTTTGAACGTGTATCTTATACTTATGCAGATGTACTGACTGAAAATGTGGAAGTATCATTTGTAGAGGATGAGCGAACACAAACACCGATTGCACAGTAAAATATAAAGACAACTACATAAACGCCATTCTGCTGATTGAGGTGGGATGGTTTTTTGTTTGCACGCATATATGTGAGTGCGTGTCATATCACATGTCGATTATTGGGATGAGAGATTGATGTGCAGAAAAATAAGGACGCGTGTCTACGCGGTAAAAAAGCAAGATTTTGGTTTTGTTGCCTTTATCCCGTATGAGTGAAATTGAAAGGAATAGGCGCATTTTATCATCGTTATGTGTTAAAATCACAGTAATACCATTTGGAAAGAGGATATTGGAATGATTTATGAAACAGCACCTGCTAAAATCAATTTGACCTTAGATACTTTATATAAGAGAGATGATGGTTATCATGAAGTCGAAATGATTATGACGACCATTGATTTGAATGATCGTTTGTCATTTGAAAAGAGGAATGATGGGCGTATTGTTTTGAAAGTGGATGAAACATTTATTCCGTCCGATGATCGCAACTTAGCTTATCGTGCCGCACTTTTGATGAAAGAAGCCTATCAAATCAAACAAGGTGTGACCATTACGCTAGAAAAAAACATTCCTGTTGCAGCTGGATTAGCAGGGGGGTCGAGTGATGCTGCAGCGACCTTACGTGGTATGAATCGTTTGTTTGAATTGAATCGCTCATATGAAGCGTTGAGTACGCTTGGTGCGATGATCGGTTCAGATGTCCCGTTTTGCATATATGGAACGACTGCCTATTGTCGAGGGCGTGGTGAAATTCTTGATATTCTGCCTAAAATTCCTTCAGCTTGGGTGATTGTTGCGAAACCGCAAATAGGATTATCGACACCGGAAATCTATGGGGGACTCGATTTAAGCCAACCTTTTCCAGTTCATACACAACAATGTTTAAAAGCCATTGAAACTCAAGATTATGAAGGGTTATGTCGAAGCTTATCTAATCGTTTAGAGCCTGTTTCGATGCGTCTTCAACCAGAAATTGCTAAAATAAAGTCTAATATGTTAAATAGTGGTGCGGACGGTGCATTAATGAGTGGTAGTGGACCGACTGTATACGGTTTTGCACAACGAGAACGACAAGCGCGCCATATTTTCAACGCAGTGAGTGGTTGCTGTAATGATGTCTATCTCGTAAGAACACTGGGTTAAAACAGAGAAAGGGTGACAACCGTGCGATACAAAAGAAGTGAACGCATTGTTTATATGACACAATATTTAATTAATAACCCGAATAAGCTCGTACCTCTCACGTTTTTTGTTACAAAATTTGAACAAGCGAAGTCATCGATTAGTGAAGATGTTCAAATCATTAAAGATACATTAATTAAAGAAGGTTTGGGCACAGTTGAAACGATATCCGGCGCAAGTGGTGGCGTGAAATATCGTCCGCAAATGCAAAAGGCAGAAGCGCAAGAAGTCATTGATGAGGTCATTTCACTTTTGCAGGAAAAAGAACGTTTGTTGCCGGGGGGCTATTTATTTTTGTCTGACCTTATGGGGAATCCGGCATTATTAAAACGCGTAGGTCGATTGATTGCAACGATTTATATGCAAGAAGAGTTGGATGCGATTGTGACGATTGCAACAAAAGGGATTTCACTTGCGAATGCAGTTGCAAGCGTACTCAATCTCCCTGTCGTTGTGATACGAAAAGACAATAAAGTGACGGAAGGCTCTACAGTTTCTATTAATTATGTTTCAGGATCAACAAGAAAAATCGAAACCATGGTATTATCCAAGCGCACATTAAAGGAACATTCAAATGTGTTAGTTGTTGACGATTTTATGCGTGCTGGCGGCTCAATTAATGGCGTGATGAATTTAATGAATGAGTTTAAAGCACATGTAAAAGGGGTATCTGTACTTGTAGAATCTAAAGAAGTCAAACAACGACTGATTGAAGATTATACCTCCTTAGTGCGCCTGTCTGACGTAGACGAATACAATCAAGAATTTAAAGTCGAGTCAGGAAATATTCTATCTCAATTTTAAAAGGTAAAGGAGCATTCAATCATTTGAAAACGATAAATACGAACAATGCACCTCAAGCAGTTGGACCATACTCACATGCTTCAATTATTAACGGCTTAGTTTATACTTCTGGTCAAATCCCATTGAATTTAATGGGCGAAATCGTGAGTGACGATGTAGAAAAACAAACCGAACAAGTGATGGAAAATCTTAAAGCGGTGCTCGAAGCAGCCGGCTCAGATTTGAATCACGTGGTTAAAGTTTTAATCTTTTTATCGGATATGGAAAACTTTCAAAAGGTGAACGAAGTCTATGAAAGGTATTTTGATAGACATCGCCCTGCAAGAAGTGCGGTGGAAGTGGCACGCTTGCCGAAAGATGTCAAAATAGAGGTTGAAATGATTGCTAAGGTTAAAGCGGTATAATCAAAAGTTAAGCTGAAGACTTCTTGATATCACAAAATACAAAGTATACTTAAATTACTATGGGGGGCTCACTACATGAAAGTGACAGATGTTAGACTTAGAAAAATACAAACAGATGGTAGAATGAAGGCCTTGGTGTCTATTACTTTAGATGAATCGTTCGTTATTCACGATTTGAGAGTCATCGAAGGTAACTCAGGTTTATTCGTTGCCATGCCAAGCAAGCGTACACCAGATGGTGAATTCCGTGATATTGCGCATCCAATTAATTCAGAAATGAGACAAGAAATTCAGGATGCGGTAATGAAAGTATATGATGAGACTGATGAAGTTTTACCAGCACAAGATCAAACGTCAGAAGCATCATCAGAAGCGAAAGAAACAGAAATAGAATAAATTTTGCTTTTATAGGGTTTTGTCATGATTGGAATGACAAGCCCTTTTTATATGGGCGCTGTCAAAACGGGGATAGAAATGCGGATGAACATGCAAATATATTTTAATCTTTTGCATTATGCAACGGATAGGGTTCAATAATTTTTTGCACTGTTTTAAAGAAAATGTATCTTAGAGAACGGTGTGGTATCAGTGGATTGCGGTGATATGGGACAATTGCAAAATGAGCGCTTGCTATGACAGGACGGGCTTTTCTTGGTTTACGCCTTGAAAGTGTGCACACGGTTAAATTATAATTATGTAGAAGTGTATAACATAATGGAGGGTTCATTGCCATGCAAAAACATGCAATCGTTTTAGCAGCAGGTAAAGGCACAAGAATGAAATCTAAGCAAGCTAAAGTGCTGCATCATGTTGCTGGGAAGCCGATGATTGGTCACGTCATTGATCAAGTTCGTGCTTCAGGTGTTGACCAAGTTGTGACAATTGTGGGACACGGGGCAGAAAGTGTGCAAGAGGCACTCGCGGATGCTTCTTTATATAGCTTTCAACAAGAGCAATTAGGTACGGCGCATGCTGTAAAGACAGCAGCAGAGCATTTAGCATCAAAAGAAGGGATGACACTGGTTGTTTGCGGAGACACGCCGTTAATTACAAGTGACACGTTATCTCGTTTAATCGCACATCATGCGCAAGAGGAGGCACAAGCCACAGTCTTATCTGCTACAGCGCCCCAACCGTTCGGCTACGGTCGTATCATTCGCGGGGACCATGGGCAGTTAATAGAAATTGTAGAGGAAAAAGATGCAGATGACAGTCAAAAAGCCATCACAGAAGTCAGTTCAGGCATTTTTGCTTTCGATAATCAAACGTTGTTCGAGTTGCTAGAACATGTAGACAACAATAACGCACAAGGAGAATATTATTTACCACAAGTTTTAACATTAATTCTTCAAAACAAAGGAAAAGTTGCCATTTATCACACGGATGATTTTGAGGAGATTATGGGTGTGAATGATCGCATCGCCCTAAGCCGTGCTGAAAAGGCCTATCGTCAGCGGGTGAATACATTCCATATGCTTAACGGGGTGACATTGATTGATCCTGATTCAACATACATTGGGGCTGAAGTCGAAATTGGGCCGGACACGGTGATTGAACAAGGGGTCCAATTATCGGGGCATACGGTTATAGGTGAAAATGTAACGATTGGCCAATATTCTCAAATTCATAACAGTCGAATCTGCAATCATGCGACAATTAAACATTCTGTAGTGACAGATGCAGTCGTAGGTGAGTGCGCAACGGTAGGACCATTTGCACAATTACGTCCAGGCTCAGAGTTAGGTAAAGAAACAAAAGTGGGTAACTTTGTAGAAATTAAAAAAGCGAGACTCGATGATCAAGCGAAAGTATCGCATTTAAGTTATATTGGCGATGCAGAAATTGGCGCACGCACGAATGTGGGTTGTGGATCGATTACAGTCAATTATGATGGTGAGAACAAGTTTAAAACGATTGTCGGCAAAGATGCATTTATCGGTTGTAACACGAATCTCATTGCACCGGTAACTGTAGGAGATGGGACGCTAATCGCAGCAGGTTCAACCATTACAGATGATATTCCAGTAGATAGTTTAGCGGTCGCACGTTCAAAACAAGTGACAAAACCGGGATACATGAATAAAAAAGAAAAGTAGTTTCATAAAAAAGACTGACAAAGTCTGTTGTCATCAAATTAAGCGATTAAAACAAAATTGGAGGATTCATAATAATGTTAAACACCGAATATAAAAATTCGTCTTTGAAAATTTTCTCATTGAAAGGTAATGAACCACTTGCAAAAGAAGTTGCAGATCACGTAGGTGTTGAGTTAGGTAAATGTACAGTAAAACGTTTTAGTGACGGTGAAATTCAAATCAATATTGAAGAAAGTATTCGTGGATGTGATGTCTTTATTATTCAACCGACATCTAACCCAGTGAATGTACATTTAATGGAACTACTTATTATGATTGACGCATGTAAACGCGCATCCGCAGCGAATATTTCAATTGTTGTTCCATATTATGGTTATGCACGTCAAGATCGTAAAGCGCGTAGTCGTGAGCCGATTACTGCAAAATTAGTTGCAGATTTATTTGAGACGGCTGGTGCGGACCGCATGATTGCATTAGATTTACATGCGCCTCAAATTCAAGGCTTTTTTGATATTCCAATTGATCATTTAATGGGAGTACCTATTTTAGCAGATTATTTCTTAAAAAATAAAGAAATTGACCCAGAAAAATGCGTTGTCGTTTCACCGGACCATGGTGGGGTGACACGTGCACGTAAATTAGCAGATATTCTTAAAACACCGATTGCCATTATTGACAAACGACGTCCAAAACCTAATGTGGCAGAAGTGATGAACATTGTCGGTGAGATTGAAGGACGCACAGCAATTATTATTGACGATATCATTGATACAGCGGGAACGATTACATTAGCGGCACAAGCATTGAAAGATAAAGGTGCGACGGAAGTATTTGCTTGTTGTACGCATCCTGTCTTATCAGGTCCAGCAAAAGAACGTATCGAAAATTCAGCGATTAAAGAGTTAGTCGTTACAAACTCAATTCAACTTAAAGAAGAACAAAAGCCAAATAACATTACTGAGCTTTCTGTTGCGGAGTTATTGGCGCAAGCGATTATTCGTGTATATGAACGAGAGTCAGTCAGCGTATTGTTCGACTAAAACGTGTTGACTTCTCATAAGGGTTCGTGTAAAATGGGTCTGTTCGTGTGAATGCGGACAAATACACACTTGCAAGCAACTTAGGTTGATGGGCAAGTGCTGCACAAATGTGTGCAATGGAAAGGTGGAAAATGAATATGGCTTCATTAAAGTCTATTATTCGTCAAGGTAAACAAACACGCGGTGATTTACGTAAAATCCGTGAAGCAGGTAAAGTTCCTGCAGTCGTATACGGTTACGGTACAAAAAATGTTTCAGTTAAAGTAGATGAAGTTGAATTCATCAAATTGATTCGTGAAGTGGGACGTAACGGTGTCATCGAATTAGGTGTCGGTTCAAAAGAAATCAAAGTCATGGTTTCAGATTATCAATTTGATCCACTTAAAAACCAAATTACGCATATTGACTTCTTAGCAATCAATATGTCTGAAGCACGTACTGTAGAAGTACCTGTTCATTTAATTGGTGAAGCACCAGGTGCTAAAGAAGGTGGCGTAGTGGAACAACCATTGTTCAACTTAGAAATTACTGCAACACCAGACAGCATCCCTGAATTTGTTGAAGTGGACATCAGCGAATTAAACATCAATGACAGCTTATCTGTAGCAGATGTTAAACTTTCTGGTGACTTCACAATTGAAAACAACGCTGAAGACACAATCGTTTCAGTCGTTGCACCAACAGAAGAGCCAACTGAAGAAGAAATCCAAGCAATGGAAGGCGAATCTACAACAGAAGAGCCTAAAGTTGTGGGCGAAGACTCTGAAGAGGACGCAAAAGAAGAATAAAAATGATGATATCATCATTGAAAAAGAGCTGAAACCTGAGGCGTTTCGGCTCTTTTTCAATGTTTTTTGTCGTGCGCTAATAGGTGAAACCAAGCATCATGTTTTTGGGTGCCATATCTCTGCCTTTATTTATGTTTGCAATCAAAAGTATAAAAATAAAGAATTATAACAAATAAAAAATAATTAAAATAATATTTGTGCTTTTGCATAATATCATTCATATGATGTTAAAGTGAGGTATAACGAGTGATAGCCGTATTTTCACAGGGCTGATGAGATGTGGATAGATCACACAGCTTCCAGTTGCTAAGTTTTGAATTTTCAATCAGTTGAGAAAATAGAGTGCGGCACCACTATAATAGGAGTAGGAGAATTCACCAAGTAACAGGATAAATGTGTTAATATAGGGATATTGAACACAAATGACAATGATAATCGTATCATTAAAAAATAATACGGAGGTCAACGATGAAATGCATTGTAGGTTTAGGTAATGTAGGAAAAAAATATGACGATACGAGACATAATATTGGTTTTGAAGTTATCGATTATCTATTAGAGAAACATCAAATCAAATTAGATAAACAAAAATTTCGTGGTGCGTATACGATAGAACGTGTACAAGGCGAAAAAGTGATGTTTATTGAACCGCTAACGTTTATGAATTTATCGGGTGAGGCGATTGCGCCTCTGATGGATTATTATGATATCAACATTGATGAGCTCCTTGTTTTATACGATGATTTAGATTTACCTCAAGGCCAAGTGCGCTTGCGTCAAAAGGGCAGTGCGGGTGGTCATAATGGAATGAAATCTATCATTCAAATGTTAGGGACAAGTGACTTTAAGCGAATTCGTATCGGCATCGACCGTCCATCAAATGGGATGGCTGTGCGAGATTACGTGTTACAGCGTTTTTCTGCTGAGGAGATGAAAACAATGAATCCAGTCGTTCGTCATGTCGCTCATGCAGTAGAAGCATTTATAGGCAATCAAAAATTTGAAAATGTAATGAATCAATATAATGGTGAGGCTAAGTGAAATCAATAATCAATGAAATGATAAATAGAGACTCAAGATTTAAAGATTTAGCAGCGCAAGTGGGACAATCCAATATGCTTGTGACAGGACTCACGCCCGCGGCAAAAGCAGCAATCATTGCGGAACTGTATCAGTCTGATCATCGTCAAGTTGTCCTAGTTACGAATAACTTATATCAGGTCGACAAATTGGAAGCGGATTTGTTGCAGTTCGTCCTAGATGATGAAGTGTTTAAATATCCTGTGCAAGATATTATGACTGAAGAATTTTCCACTCAAAGCCCGGAATTAATGAGTGAGCGTGTACGTACTTTAACTGCGCTTGCAAATGAACGTCGCGGGTTATTTATCGTCCCTTTAAATGGGTTGAAAAAGTTATTAACCCCTAAAGAGATATGGCGTACACATCAAATGGCATTCGAAGTAGGGGATGACATCGATGTGGATGCCTTTTTAGAAAAATTAGTCAGTATGGGCTATCAACGAGAATCTGTTGTATCTAATATAGGCGAATTTTCATTGCGTGGGGAATCATTGACATCTATCCTTTATTGGGTGAACCGATAAGAATCGAACTATTTGACACAGAAGTGGATTCGATTCGTCAATTTGATATTGAAACACAACGTTCTTTGGAAAATATGACACGTGCGGAGATTACGACGGCACACGATTATGTCATCACTGAATCAGTACGTCAAAATATGATGCATCAATTGAAGTTAGCGTATGAGGACACACGTCCTAAAATTGATAAGTCAGTCCGCCAAGATTTGAAAGAGACATATGAAAGTTTTCAGTTGGTTGAGGAGACCGCTTTTGATCCGCAAATTTTACGCCGTTTAGTGGCATTAATGTATGAAGACACGACAACCATTTTAGATTATTTGAAAGAGAACGCGGTGATTTTGGTGGATGAATATCAGCGCGTGCGTGAGACGGAACAGTCATTAACAATAGAGTCGGAAGAATTTTTACAAAACTTGATTGAAAGTGGTAGAGGTTTTATTGGTCAACGATTCATGGACGATGAGGCGTTCGAACGGATGTTGCAACAATTTAAAGTCACCTTTTTCACATTATTCACTACGTCGATGCCTTTGAAATTAGATGACATCATCAAGTTTTCGTGCAAACCTGTTCAACAATTTTATGGCCAGTACGACATCATGACGTCGGAATTTCAACGTTATATGAAACAAGAAGAACGCATTGTTGTAATGGTAGAAACGGAAACGAAAAAAGAACGCATTCAAGCGATGTTGAGTGAGATGCATGTCCCAACATTAATCGATCCGACGATTGCATCAATGGCAGCAGGGCATGCGGCTATTGTAGAAGGGAGTTTGTCAGAAGGCTTTGAGCTTCCACACATGTCTCTTGTCGTGGTGACGGAACGTGAATTGTTCCAATCTAAACAGAAAAAAACATCTAAAAAGCGACGCAAAATGATTAGCAATGCCGAAAAGATCAAATCTTATCAAGAATTGAATGTGGGTGACTATGTCGTGCATGTTCATCATGGTGTCGGTCGTTATCTTGGTGTAGAGACATTGGCTGTTGGAGATGTCCATCGTGACTACATTAAGATCCAGTACCAAGGGACCGATCAATTGTTTGTGCCAGTTGATCAAATGGAACAAGTACAAAAGTATGTCGGCTCTGAAGATAAAACCCCTAAACTGTACAAATTAGGGGGAAGTGAGTGGAAAAAGACAAAAGCAAAAGTGCAACGTAGTGTCGAGGATATTGCTGATGAATTGATTGCATTATACAAGGAACGCGAACAATCGGTCGGCTATCAATTCGCTCCTGACACAGCCGAACAGCATGCATTTGAAATGGACTTCCCATATGATTTAACGGATGACCAAGCGAAGTCCATCATAGAGATTAAAAGTGATATGGAAAGCCAAAGACCGATGGATCGACTGCTTTGTGGAGATGTTGGTTACGGAAAAACAGAAGTTGCAGTAAGAGCGGCTTTCAAAGCGATCATGTCTGGGAAGCAAGTCGCATTTTTAGTGCCGACTACGATTTTGGCACAACAACACTATGAAACGTTGATTGAAAGAATGCGTGATTTTCCGGTAGAAATTCATTTGATGAGTCGTTTTCGAACGGCAAAAGAAGTTCGTGAGACGAAAGAAGGTTTGAAATCGGGTTTTGTCGACATCGTTGTCGGTACGCATAAATTGCTCGGTAAAACAGTGGAATACAAAGATTTAGGGTTGCTGATTGTCGATGAAGAACAACGTTTTGGTGTGCGTCATAAAGAAAAAATTAAAACATTAAAAGCGAATGTCGATGTTTTAACGTTAACGGCAACACCTATCCCAAGAACGCTGCACATGAGCATGCTGGGCGTTCGAGACTTGTCGGTGATTGAGACCCCACCAGAAAATCGTTTTCCAGTTCAAACTTATGTACTGGAACAAAATAGTAACTTTATTAAAGAGGCGCTCGAACGTGAGTTGGCTCGTGGTGGACAAGTCTTTTATCTATACAATCGTGTGGATTCGATTTATGAAAAACGTGAACAACTTCAAATGTTGATGCCAGATGCAACGATTGGCATTGCACACGGACAGTTGCCAGAGCGGGAACTGGAAGAAACGATGCTGGATTTTATTAATGGCGAATATGATATTTTAGTGACAACGACCATTATTGAAACGGGTGTTGATGTCCCGAATGCTAACACACTCATTATTGAAGATGCAGATCGTTTTGGTTTGAGTCAATTGTATCAGTTGCGTGGGCGTGTCGGTCGTTCCAGTCGAATTGGGTATGCCTATTTTCTACACGCGGCAAATAAAGTATTAAACGAAGTCGCTGAAGAACGTCTACAGGCGATTAAAGAATTTACCGAACTTGGTAGTGGCTTCAAAATTGCGATGCGAGATTTAAATATTCGTGGTGCAGGAAATCTTCTCGGTAAGCAACAACATGGCTTTATTGATTCTGTAGGATTTGATTTGTACTCACAAATGTTGGAAGAAGCAGTGAATGAAAAACGGGGCATAAAAGAAGAAGTGGTCGTCCCTCAATTAGAAATCGATTTAAAATTAGATGCATACTTGCCAGCGTCATATATACGCAACGAACAAGCCAAAATCGAAATCTATAAAAAATTAAGAGCAACAGAGAAAATGGAACAACTGATGGATATTAAAGACGAGTTGCTCGATCGTTTCAATACGTATCCAATCGAAGTCGAACGCTTGTTGGATACGGTAGAAATTAAAGTCCATTTACTACATGTCGGAGTGCAAACAGTGAAAGATACAGGGAAAGCGATAGAAATTTTGCTGACGCCAGCAGGAACGAATGATATCGATGGTGAAGCCCTATTTAAAAATACGTTAGCGCTCGGCCGTGCAATGAAAGTGGGCGTACAAGACGGTTGTATGAAAGTCACTTTAACCAAAGGAAAACAGTGGCTAGACGCACTTAAATTTTTAGCGAAAACATTAGAAGAAAGTTTGAGAATCCCTCATGAAATCTAAATCAGCATTTAATGGGGTCGTCGTGCTCACGTTAGGATTGATCATCGTCAAAATATTAAGTGCGCTTTATCGTGTGCCTTATCAGAATGTATTAGGGGATGAAGGGTTATATGCTTACCAACAAATTTACCCTATTGTTGCATTAGGTGTGGTGTTATCGAGCAATGCCTTACCCAGTGCTTATACACAAATTTTAGGGCATCAGCAGATTTCGAGAACTTATTTATGGCGTTTGAGCCGTCGCTTAACGGGGATAGGTGGAATCATTTGCATTTCGATGCTTATCGGCGCAAAAGGCATCGCTTTGGCTATGGGGGATGTTCACCTCACTCCGATGATTCGGGCAGCTAGCTTTAGTTTCTTATGCATAGGTGCACTAGGACTATTGCGGGGGTATTTTCAATCCAAATACGAAATGCATATGCCAGCGTATTCACAAGTGTTGGAACAAGTTGTCCGCGTCGGTCTGATCGGATGCGTAATCGTGATGTTTATACAGGGGGACTTAACGATCTATCAAGCGGGAACATGGGCGATAGTTGCGTCTACAGCGGGCTTTTTTATCGCAACAATTTTTCTTGGATTTAAGAGCCATCTTCCTGATATCACCATGCCACCTTCAACGGTTGCATGGCGTCGTTTCATCGTTGCGACAGCGATTTTTGCGATCAGTCATTTAATCGTAATTTTGTGGCAAGTCATTGATAGTTTTACCGTTGTCAACATGTTGCGTTATGGAACCGGTCTTACTTTTAGTGAAGCGATTATGCAGAAAGGTATTTTCGATCGTGGCGCTTCATTGATTCAAATGGGGTTGATTGTAACGACGACTTTTTGCTTTGTACTGATTCCGTTATTGACAGACACTAAAAATAAAGGGCAATTCCAACAAATGCATAGTTATGCCAATGCTTCGCTTAAAATGACGATAGTGATAAGCAGTGCGAGTGGAATTGGATTAGTTAACTTGTTGCCGTTATTGAATCGTGTTTTTTTTGAACGGGATGATTTGACGGTGACGTTATCCATTTATATGTTAACCGTTATTTGTGTGTCGCTCATTATGATGTATATTGCGTTGTTAGAAGTTCATGAGCAGTTCACCATGGTGATAAAAGGGTTGATGATTGGATTCATTGCCAAAATGGGTCTGAATGTTTTGTTGATTTCATGGCTTGGCATTTTAGGCGCAAGTATCGCGACTGTGATGTCTTTAGTCGTATTTGTTATTTTCTTACATGCCCGCGTGATGCAGTTTTATCAACTCAAGGCACTTAGAAAATTTTACTTAAAATTGACTCTGGCTTTATGCGTGATGACGGCTAGTGTACAATTAAGTCGTTACCTTATTCCTGATGTCACACGTATCGAAGGACTCATCGCGCTACTTGTTACTGCGGCAGTAGGTGTAGGGAGTATCGTGTTGATGTTGCTTTATCTCAATATATTAAGTGCTGAAGAATGGAGACATTTACCATTTGGAGATAAGGTGATTTCATGGGAGAAAGGAAGGAAATCATGACACAACAACTTACGATTATTGGATTAGGAAATTACGGATTAGATGAATTGCCTGTAAGTCTTTATCGTCTGATTCAACAACAAGACAAGATTTATGTCCGTACACAAGCACATCCGGTCATTGAACAATTAGATGGAATTGAAATTGAAAGCTTTGATGAGGTGTATGAAGCCCATGACACGTTCGAAGCGGTGTATGCAGAAATAACTGAACGACTCATTCAGTCTGCACAACATGAGGATGTGGTGTATGCTGTGCCGGGCCATCCTCGCGTTGCAGAAACAACAACACAATTATTACTTGCAGAAGCACCCAAACATCACATCAACGTAACAGTGTTAGGGGGACGAAGTTTTATCGATGACATCTTTGCAGCGGTAGATGTCGATCCTAATGATGGTTTCACAATGTTAGATGCCACTGCGTTAGATGTGGCAATGCTCAATCCTCGCACGGCGACACTTATTACGCAAGTGTATAGCGATAAGGTCGCTGGAGATTTGAAGTTAAGTTTAATGGAGCGCTATCCCGATGCATTTGAAGTGATGGTCGTAGATGGCGCGCATCAAGCAGGCGCGCACGTCACCCGTTGCCCGATTTATGCACTGGATCATGAGATCAACTATTCAAATTTAACGAGTGTATTTGTCCCTAAACTAGAGGATGCCACTGCCTTTTACGCTGATTTTGATTTTGTCGACCACGTCATTGCCCAATTAGTGGATGATGTACAAGGGTGTCCGTGGGATAAAGTTCAAACCCATCAGTCATTAAAACGCTATTTATTAGAAGAAACGTTCGAATTATTTGAGGCGATTGATCATGAAGATGATTGGCACATGATTGAGGAGTTGGGTGATATTTTGCTACAAGTCTTACTTCATGCGAATATTGGGCGTAAAGAAGGCTTTATGGATACACGTGAGGTTGTCGCGAGTTTGACTGAGAAAATGATTCGACGCCACCCGCACATTTTTGCAGATGCTGATGCAAGCGATGTTGAAGATGTAAAAACGATATGGCAAGCGCAAAAACAAGCAGAAGGTAAAAAAGAACGTGTGAAATTTGAGAAAGTATTTGCGACACATTTCTTAAAACTGTATGATGAAGTCAAAAATAAAGACTTAACGGAAGAAGCCTTATATGCATATTTAGAAAAGGGAGGTTCTCATGAGACTCGATAAATATTTAAAAGTATCGCGTTTGATTAAACGACGTACGCTTGCGAAAGCATTGAGCGATCAAGGGCGTATTGCAATCAATGGCCATACTGCAAAAGCAAGTACAGATGTTAAAGTTGATGATGTATTAGTCATTCAGTTTGGTCAAAAAAATGTTACAGTAAAAGTCACGGGGTTAAGTGAACATGCCACAAAGGAAAATGCAAAAGGAATGTTTGAACTGGTTAAAGAAGAGCGCATCCAGTAAAGGGGATACAAAGAAAGGTGACGCCTCATGAATGAAAAAATTCAAAATATCGGCAATCAGTATACAAGTCAAAAAAATGCCAAGAAAAAGAACCATGAACGCCGAAAAAAGGTCGTTAAAAAACGTGTGTCAGTGTTTGGTGGTATACTGCTAGGCATCATTATTTTGTTGTTAGTGATGTTGGTGCTCCAACTCAAAGGGAATCACGATGCCTCTGTTGAGCGTCAAGCAAAAGAAGAAGAATACCAAAAATTGCAAGACAAAGAGATTGAATTGAAAGAACAACTGAACAATTTAAATGATGAAGCCTACGTCGAGAAAATCGCGAGGGACGAGTACTACCTAAGTAATGACGGTGAAATTATTTTTAAATTACCGAATGATGATAAGCAAAATAAACAATCTAAAAAAGAGTAGTGTGCTTTTAAATATAGAAAAAGATGATATAAAGTCGCATAAAAAAGTCGAATTACAATTTGTCGTTGTGAAAACAGACAAACAAACGTATAATAGAACTATATTGAACTAAAGCGGGAGGATGCATTAAAACAATGTCAATCGAAGTAGGAAGTAAGTTAAAAGGTAAAGTCACTGGTATCAAAAAATTTGGTGCATTCGTGGAATTGCCTGAAGGAAAAAGTGGGCTAGTTCATATTAGTGAAGTAGCGGATAATTATGTAGAGAATGTAGAAGACCATTTATCAGTCGGTGATGAAGTAGAAGTAAAAGTACTATCAATTGCAGATGATGGTAAAATCAGTTTATCAATTAAAAAAGCGAAAGAGCGTCCACGTAAACAAAAACCGGCGCAAAAACCAGAAGACTTTGAGAAGAAACTATCGAACTTTTTGAAAGATAGTGAAGACAAACTTACTTCTATTAAACGTCAGACAGAATCAAGACGTGGTGGCAGAGGTTCACGTCGTTAAGCATTACATGATGACTTAGAGGTTGAGAAACGAAGGCTAACTTTGACTCTCAGCCTCTATTTTAATGTGGGAGTGACAATGAACATGCAACAAAATTGGAAAATGACCGATCATCTTGTACTTGCGGTATCGACAGGGGTAGACAGCATGGTTTTACTGCATCGTTTATTACATGATTATGCAGCAACGTATCGACAGTTGACGTGCTTGCATGTCCATCACGGTTTACGCACGGCGTCAGATGAAGAAGCGGCATTTATTCAAAACTATTGTGAAGCACATCAGATTGCTTGTTATGTGAAACATTTAGATTTGTCTGAGGCAGTTGCACAAAATCGAAGCATACAAAATGATGCAAGAGTCATGCGCTACAAGTGGTTTGATGAAATGATGATGCAACTTCATGCGGATTGTTTGTTAACAGCACACCATCAAGATGATCAAATTGAAACCATTTTTTATCGTTTGTTTACAGGAAAAAGTACGCGGAATCATTTAGGTATTTCTGATGTTGCACATCGGCAGTCCTATACTGTGTTAAGGCCGCTGTTAAATATGACGAAAGCACAAATTCGCGCCTACCAACAGCAACATGACGTGCCTTTTTTTGAAGATCGGTCCAATGCGAGCGACAGTTACGTACGCAATCAGATTAGAAACCGCTTATTGCCTTATATCGCATCGAATCAACAGCTACAACCTCAGCATTTATTAAGATTAAAAGCGTTTCACGACGAAGCGTTGAATTTGATGGAACGTGAAGTAGACGCATTTATTACATCATTTGTGACAAGAAACGCACATTCTACCATCTTGGAGAGAAACGCTTTTAACGCACTCACGCCACATGTTAAAATGTTGACTTTGGATAGATTGTTGCATGAATATGAGGATAGCGTTACGATGAGTGCACATACGTACGAAGATTGGTTCCAAAAGTTAGCGAGTCCAATTGCGCAAACCGAGCTGTTGCATACAAACCAATGGCAAGCGGATATTGTGTATGATAAATTAGTAATAATGGCGCCGCTACAACCGCATCACACACTGCATACAATGCAAGTCACAGATGCAGGTCATTACCGTTTTGGACTTTATGACGTTCAGTTGACGGCTACACCAGATGTAGCTTTACCTTTGTTACGGATTCGGACGCGCCAACAAGGTGATCGCGTGCCGTGGCTTCACGGCCATCATAAAAAAGTATCGCGACTCATGATTGATGAGAAAGTGCCTGCATACTTGAGGGCGCAGATGCCTATTGTCGAAACGATGGAAGGCGATATTTTAGCGGTAGGTCCCTTGTTTATTCAGCAAAAATTTAGAAATGTAATCAAGATACAGTTTATGGGAGATGACATACATGGAAAATGATTTGAAAGCAGTGTTATTAACTGAGGACGACATCCAGGAAATTTGTCATAAATTAGGTCAACAAATCACAGAGGATTATCGAGGGAAAACGTTGTTCTGTGTAGGGATTTTAAAAGGGTCCGTTTTATTTATGACAGATTTGATTAAGCGGATTGATTTGCCATTAGCGATTGATTTTATGGATGTTTCAAGTTACCACGGGGGAACAGAGTCGACAGGTGAAGTTCAAATTTTAAAGGATTTGAGTGCGTCTATTGAAAATAAAGATGTGCTCATTATTGAAGATATCCTTGAGACGGGAACAACATTAAAATCTATTACAGAGCTGCTACAATCTCGTCGCGTACGTTCTTTAGAAATCGTCACATTATTGGATAAACCGAATCGACGTAAAGCAGATATTGAGGCCAAATATGTCGGTAAGAAAATTCCTGATGAGTTTGTCATCGGATACGGTTTAGATTATCAAGAGAAATATCGTAATTTGCCTTATATTGGAACACTGAAGCCAGAAATATACGCCGATTAATCGGTATACATTGAATCTGATTCAGGTGTTTTCGTCAATGCGATGGAGGCGCCTACAGTGGAATCCATATGAATGCGGCATGTTGCAAGAATCGATAAAAGTCAATTACTAGCCATGTATGTAACAATTATGGTAAAATTTTTATTAGTTTTATATTTGAAGTAGGAGGAAACGACGCATGCAGAAAGCTTTTCGTAATGTGCTGTTTATAGCCATTGTCGGCGTTGTTATCTTTGGGTTGTTTTCATGGATTAATGGGAATGGCAACGTACCTAAAGAGTTAACTTATACGCAGTTTATGCAAAAATTAGATGATGGAGAATTGAAATCTTTAGAAATTCAACCCGAAAATAATGTGTATAAAGTGAGTGGTAAGTTAAAGAATAATGACGATTATGCATCAACAATTCTGTTCAATGATGATCAAGAGTTGAATAAAGTTACCAAAACAGCCAAAGAACAAAATGGATTAGAATTTACAGTTAAAGAAGAAGAGGGGCAGAGTGTATTTGTAAGTATTATTTCTACATTAATTCCTGTCTTAGTCATTGCTTTACTCTTTATCTTCTTCCTTAGTCAGGCTCAAGGTGGTGGCGGTGGCGGTCGTATGATGAACTTTGGTAAATCCAAAGCCAAGATGTACGATAGTCAAAAAGGTCGCGTCCGTTTCACAGATGTAGCCGGAGCAGATGAAGAGAAGCAAGAACTCATTGAAATTGTCGATTTCCTAAAAGACAATAAAAAATTCAAGCAAATGGGATCTCGTATTCCGAAAGGGGTCTTGTTGGTTGGACCACCAGGGACAGGGAAAACCTTACTTGCACGTGCTGTTGCAGGTGAAGCCGGTGTGCCATTTTTCTCAATCAGTGGTTCAGACTTTGTTGAAATGTTTGTCGGTGTTGGTGCGAGCCGTGTCCGTGATTTATTCGAAAATGCGAAGAAAAATGCGCCGTGTATCATTTTTATAGATGAGATCGATGCTGTAGGTCGCCAGCGTGGTGCGGGTGTCGGTGGCGGTCATGATGAACGTGAGCAAACATTGAACCAACTTCTTGTAGAGATGGATGGTTTTGGTGAAAATGAAGGTATTATCATGATTGCTGCAACGAACCGTCCAGACATCTTGGACCCTGCCTTATTACGTCCAGGTCGATTTGACCGTCAAATTCAAGTTGGACGTCCAGATGTGACAGGTCGTGAAGCAATTTTACATGTTCATGCTAAAAATAAACCTTTAGATGAGACAATAGACCTTAAAGCGA
Source organism: Staphylococcus lutrae (assembly GCF_002101335.1). Lineage (NCBI taxonomy): Bacteria > Bacillati > Bacillota > Bacilli > Caryophanales > Staphylococcaceae > Staphylococcus > Staphylococcus lutrae. Next base: position 1,496,298 of record NZ_CP020773.1, read on the forward strand.
TTGCACAACGTACGCCTGGTTTCTCAGGTGCCGATTTGGAAAACTTATTAAACGAAGCGTCATTAATTGCAGCGCGTAGTGGTAAGAAAAAAATCGACATGCGTGATATTGAAGAAGCAACCGATCGTGTCATTGCCGGTCCAGCTAAAAAATCTCGTGTTATTTCTGACAAAGAACGTAACATTGTCGCTCATCACGAAGCAGGTCATACGATTATTGGTATGGTGCTTGATGAAGCAGAAGTGGTACACAAAGTGACGATTGTTCCACGAGGTCAAGCCGGCGGTTACGCAATGATGTTGCCGAAACAAGATCGTTTCTTAATGACAGAGCCAGAATTGCTCGATAAAATTTGTGGCTTGCTTGGTGGACGTGTTGCAGAAGATATCATCTTTAATGAAGTGTCGACAGGTGCTTCGAATGACTTTGAGCGTGCGACACAAATTGCACGTGATATGGTGACGAAATACGGTATGAGTAAAAAACTTGGACCGTTACAATTTTCACATGGTGGCGGACAAGTCTTTTTAGGTAAAGATATGTCTGGTGAGCCGGAATATTCTGGTCAAATCGCATTTGAAATTGATAAAGAAGTACAACGTATCGTCAAAGAACAATATGAACGTTGTAAACAAATCTTATTGGAACATGAATCACAATTACGATTAATTGCAGAGACACTATTAACAGAAGAAACATTAGTTGCTGAACAAATTCAGTCATTATTCCATGAAGGGCATTTGCCAGAAGTGAATTATGATGAAGCTAAAGTGGTGAATCATTCAGAAAATGAAGCATTTAAAGATGGCAAATTTGGTAAGTCTTATGATGACATTCGACGCGAGCAAGAAGCGTTGACAGAACGTGCAAACCGTGGTCAATCTGAACGTCGTCAGGAGGCACCATCGAAAGATGATTCGTCTGAAGGGCATGAAGAATCAAAACAAGAGGAACAAAATGATACAACAGGTTTTGAGCAAGGGCCAAACATTGAACGCCCAGGTGACGACCCATCACCACGTCAATAGGCATTGAGCAAAAGGACTTTTCTTGAAAGTAATCGACTTTTAGGAAAGGTCCTTTTCTCATGGAATGTTAGGCATCACCGATCACGTCACTAACGTGTAAACGCTAAAAACCGCGATGACTCAATTGTGCCAATCGTATGCAAGGCATTTTAGTTGAGTCCGCATTAACTAACGCGTATGATGATGCAAAGTAGAGAACGCATAGATGGAACTTCAAAATCTTTGCTATCCATCAATATGATTACTTTAAGGGATTTTAAGGAGTGAGCTAGAAAAATGACACATGATTATTTAGTGAAAGCACTCGCCTTTAATGGCGAAATTCGCGCATATAGCGTCAATTCAACCGAAACGATTCAGGAAGCGCAAACAAGGCACTACACATGGCCGACAGCCTCTGCAGCATTAGGTAGAACGATGACAGCCACTGTGATGATGGGTGCCATGTTAAAAGGAGACCAAAAGTTAACAGTGACAGTTGATGGCGATGGTCCTATTGGAAGAATTATTGCAGACGCAGATGCGACAGGTAAAGTACGCGGCTATGTCACACAGCCACAAACACACTTCCCATTAAACGAACAAGGCAAACTCGATGTGCGACGGGCGGTAGGAACAAGCGGTGCCATCAACGTAGTCAAAGACATTGGCCTACGTGATTACTATACGGGAAGTAGCCCTATTATTTCTGGGGAGCTAGGCGAGGATTTTACGTACTATTTTGCCAACAGCGAACAAGTGCCTTCATCAGTAGGGGTGGGGGTTTTAGTGAATCCGGACAACTCAATTAAAGCGGCTGGAGGATTTGTGATTCAAGTGATGCCAGGGGCTAAAGAAGAAACGATTGATCGTTTGGAAGCGGCAATTAAGTCGATGAAACCAGTATCTACTTTAATTGCAGAAGGACTGACGCCAGAAGAAATGTTGCAAACGATTTTAGGCGAAGAGAACGTGACAGTTTTAGAAACGATGCCCGTCGCATTTGAATGTCAATGTAGCTATGACAAGTTTTTAAATGCAATCAAAGGTTTAGGGGAAGCAGAGATTGAAGATATGATCGCAAAAGATCACGGTGCAGAAGCGGAATGTCATTTCTGTCGCTCACGTTATCATTTTTCTGAAGAGGCGCTTCAATCCTTGCTGACTGAAACGACATCTTAAAAGGATTGCGTGTATGGGGCGGTCATGACGATTTATGATGTTTTTGTTGATATTAAGAAACAAAAATATAGGATTAAGATTAGTGATTTACTTTTGTTGACATATAAATAGTGGTACACTTAAGATATCCGATACAAAAACTATGTGTTATCAAAATATATGAAAAGTGAGGCTGATGATGATGGTCAGAAAACCCGTAGAGAACATTACTGAAATAATTGGTCAAACCCCCGTAGTCAAGTTACGTCACCAAGCAGGTGAAGATGCAGCAGATATCTATGTGAAATTGGAATATCAAAATCCAGGAGGTTCAGTTAAAGATCGTATTGCATTGGCGATGATTGAACAAGCTGAAAAAGATGGAAAAATCAAGCCGGGCGATACGATTGTTGAGCCTACATCAGGTAACACAGGAATTGGGCTTGCGTTTGTATGTGCGGCGAAAGGCTACAAAGCGGTATTCACTATGCCTGAAACAATGAGTATGGAACGTCGCAACTTATTAAAAGCGTATGGTGCGGAATTAGTGCTCACACCTGGAGCAGAAGCGATGAAAGGTGCCATTAAAAAAGCAAAAGAACTCAAAGAGAAATACGGTTATTTTGAGCCACAACAATTCGAAAACCCTGCCAATCCACGCGTGCATGAATTGACGACAGGTCCAGAACTCGTCGAACAATTCAAAGGCCGTACCATCGATGCCTTTTTAGCAGGTGTTGGTACAGGGGGGACGCTTTCTGGTGCAGGTAAAGTCTTGAAAGAAAAGTATCCAGAGATTCAAATTGTAGCGATTGAGCCAGAAGATTCGCCGGTACTTAGTGGTGGTGAACCAGGACCGCATAAATTGCAAGGTTTAGGTGCTGGATTTATTCCGGGTACATTGAACACAGAGATTTATGATGAAATCATTAAAGTCGGTAACGAGGTTGCGATGGAAACATCACGTCGTGTAGCAAAAGAAGAAGGGATTCTCGGTGGTATTTCTTCAGGTGCTGCAATTTATGCTGCGATTCAAAAAGCAAAAGAATTAGGTAAAGGTAAGACGGTTGTAACAGTCTTGCCAAGTAATGGTGAGCGTTACTTATCAACGCCATTGTACAACTTCGAGTAAATGTGATAAAGATTGAGAAAAAGCAGGATTGTGAAAGGAATTTCGCAGTCCGGCTTTTTCAATTTATAGAGAGATTTAAGCCAACGCCGATACATTTGAGGCGAGCGCGTTCGTCTACGGTCTAGAGCTGCTCGCCATATGTCTTTTGAGTTGAAACGTATTTTAATCCATGTGTCTCGTATTCTCAAATGCGTCATAGGGCAAATCACTCAATATGTGTCCTCTTAATACCTTATTGAATGAAATTTGTTATAATATAGCTATTCTATAGTGGATGTGTAGGGGAAATGAAATGGAAAGGAAGACGATACATGCCACAAACACAAATTATGGGTATTTTAAATGTCACACCTGATTCATTTTCAGACGGCGGCCAATTTAATGAAGTGACGAAAGCAGTTGCGCATGCGACACAAATGGTTGAACAAGGTGCACATATTATTGATGTCGGGGGTGTGTCAACACGCCCTGGTCATGAAGAAGTAACAGTAGAAGAAGAGTTGGCACGGGTTATTCCGGTGGTCAGAGCGCTTCAACATTTAAATGTCACGATTTCTGTAGATACTTTTCGCAGTGAAGTGGCAGAAGCGGCACTTGAAGCAGGGGCGAGAATGATTAATGATCAGTGGGCAGGTCTCTATGATCCACGCATATTTGAAGTCGTTGCACGTTACGATGCGGAATTGATTTTAATGCATAACGGTGACGGTACGCGGGATATGCCCGTCATGGATGAGATGCTTGTATTATTGTTAAAGCAAGCAACTAAAGCAATACGGGCTGGGGTTGCACAATCACGAATTTGGTTAGATCCCGGCATCGGATTTGCTAAAACTCGTGAAGAAGAACAAGAAGCGATGTCTCGATTGGATGAATTGGTGGCAACAGGGTATAAAGTCCTATTGGCAACAAGTCGTAAGCGTTTCATCAAATGGTTGCTCGGTGGAGATAATAAAATTGATGAGCGCGATGAAGCTACCGCAGCCACAACTGCATACGGCATTATGAAAGGCGTACATGGCGTGCGTGTCCATAATGTCTTAATGAATGCACGTCTCGCGCGAGCAATGGATGCATTGAAAGGATACGAAGATGAAAGATAAAATATTTTTACAAGGACTCGAATTTTACGCTTATCACGGTGCACTTGCTGCTGAAAATGAAATTGGACAAATTTTTACGGTTGATGTTGAAATGAAAGTCGATTTACGTGAAGCTGGGAAATCAGATCGTGTAGAGGATACCGTACATTATGGTGAAGTTTATGAAGATATCAAAGCAATCATGCACGATGCAGCAGTTCAATTGTTGGAACATCTCGCGGAACGTATTGCAATACGTATAAATTCACACTATAATCGTGTAATGGAAACGAAAGTGAGAATCACAAAAAAAAATCCGCCTATTCCTGGTCATTATGAAGGGGTCGGTGTAGAGATTGTGAGGGTGAGTCATCATGATTGATGCATATTTAGGTTTAGGAAGTAATATCGGTGATCGTGAAGCACAGTTGAAACAAGCCGTTGCGTTATTAGACGCGCACGATGCAATTCATGTTGTCTCAGTGTCTCCCGTTTACGAAACCAAACCGGTGGGCTATACAGAACAACCTGATTTTTTGAATTTATGTGTACACATTCAAACAGAACTGCCCGCTCATGCATTACTTGAAGTCGCCTTGAAAACGGAGGCCGAATTACATCGCGTACGCAAAGAGCGATGGGGCCCGCGTACGATGGATATCGATATTTTGTTGTACGGTGATGCAATGATTGAAGACGAAGATTTAATCGTTCCACATCCACGCATGACTGAACGTGCTTTTGTCATGATTCCATTGAATGACATCGCTACAAACGTCATTGAACCGCATTCAGGCCAAACCATTCAACAACTCGTCCCACATGATGATACAGTAGTGAAATATAAAGAAACATTATGATGAAACAAAGTGACTGACTTTGAAAACATTGGAGGAATTTTGAAATGTGGAAAATTGGAGACGTTGAAATTGAAAACAGAGTCGTCCTTGCACCGATGGCAGGGGTATGTAACTCTGCGTTTCGACTCACCGTTAAAGAGTTCGGTGCAGGGCTCGTATGTGCTGAAATGGTGAGTGACAAAGCGATTCTATTCAACAACCCGAAAACAATGAAAATGCTTTATATAGATGAAAATGAGCGCCCGTTATCACTGCAAATTTTCGGAGGAGAAAAAGAGACGTTGGTTGAAGCAGCTGAATACGTCGATAAAAATACAACAGCGGACATTATTGATATTAACATGGGGTGTCCGGTTTCAAAAATTATTAAATGTGAAGCGGGTGCCCGCTGGTTACTCGATCCGAACAAGATCTATGAAATGGTATCAGCTGTGACAGAACGTGTGAGTAAGCCTGTCACATGCAAGATGCGCATTGGTTGGGATGAAAATCACATTTTTGCAGTTGAAAATGCAAAAGCAGCTGAACGTGCAGGTGCTGCGGCGATTTCGCTACATGGCCGGACACGTGTACAAATGTATGAAGGTAAGGCGGATTGGGATATCATTCGTCAAGTGAAGGAAGCTGTGAATATTCCAGTCATTGGTAACGGTGATGTAACGAGCCCTGAACTTGCTGAAAAGATGCTGCGAGAAACAGGGGTCGATGCGGTCATGATTGGACGCGAGGCATTAGGTAATCCATGGATGATTTATCGTACGGTTCATTATTTAGAAACTGGTGAACTGATAGACGAACTACAGATTGATGAAAAAATTGAAATTGCATTACTACATTTGAATCGCCTTGTTGATTTAAAAGGCGAGAAAGTCGGCGTCATGGAAATGAGAAAACATGCGTCTTGGTACTTGAAAGGTGTCAGAGGAAATGGCACAGCACGTAAAGCGTTAAATCAGGCAGAAACTTTAGCGGAAATGACTGAAATTTTAACGCAATTTCGTGATGAACGAATGGAAAAGCAAAAACTAGAAGTATAGGAAATGAAAAGGAGAGTTAAGGATGACTGAAGAAATGAATGACCAAATGCTGGTCCGTCGACAAAAATTACAAGAGTTGAGAGATTTAGGCATTGACCCATTTGGTGAAAAATTTGTACGTACGGGGAATGCAGAAGCTTTAAAAGCTGAATGGGACGCATACACAAAAGAAGAACTTGCTGATAAAGAAGCGGAAAGTCATACGGTGATTGCAGGTCGTATTATGACAAAACGTGGTAAAGGTAAAGCGGGATTTGCACACATTAAAGATTTATCAGGTCAAATCCAAATTTACGTCCGCAAAGATCAAGTCGGTGATGACGCTTTTAATATTTGGTCAAGTGCCGATTTAGGCGATATTGTCGGCGTCGAAGGGGTTATGTTTAAGACAAATACAGGCGAGTTATCCGTTAAAGCAAAGGCATTCAAACTTCTTTCTAAAGCATTGCGCCCGTTACCGGATAAGCATCATGGCTTACAGGATATTGAGCAACGCTACCGCCAACGCTACCTTGACTTAATTACGAACGAAGAAAGTACACAAACATTTATCAATCGTAGTCGCATTCTTCAAGAGATGCGCACATATCTGAACGAAAAAGGCTTTTTAGAAGTTGAAACGCCAATGATGCACCAAATTGCAGGTGGCGCAGCGGCACGTCCGTTCGTCACACATCACAATGCTTTAGATGCCACACTCTATATGCGTATTGCGATCGAATTGCATCTGAAACGACTCATCGTCGGGGGCTTGGAGAAAGTTTATGAAATTGGACGTGTCTTCCGTAATGAAGGTGTATCGACGCGACATAATCCAGAGTTTACGATGATTGAATTGTATGAAGCTTATGCGGATTACAAAGATATCATGGCGTTAACAGAAGCGCTTGTTGCACATATTGCGCGTCGTGTCCTAGGCACAACGACAGTTCAATATGGTGATGCAACCATTGATTTAGAGCCGCAATGGCGCAGATTGCATATGGTCGATGCTGTTAAAGAAGTCACAGGGGTCGATTTTTATGAAGTGAAGTCTGACGAAGAAGCGCATGAATTGGCAAAAGCACACGGTATTGAGGTCGATGGCAACATGAAGTATGGTCATGTTTTAAATGAATTCTTTGAACAAAAAGTCGAAGAAACATTAATTCAACCGACATTTATCTATGGTCATCCCATTGAAATTTCTCCGTTAGCTAAGAAAAATCCTGAAGATCCACGTTTTACAGATCGATTTGAGTTATTTATTGTGGGTCGTGAACATGCGAATGCATTTACAGAGTTGAATGACCCAATTGATCAACGTGCACGTTTTGAAGCACAATTAATTGAAAAAGAACAAGGCAATGACGAGGCACATGAAATGGATGAAGATTTCATTGAAGCATTGGAATATGGGATGCCTCCAACTGGTGGACTCGGTATTGGTGTCGACCGTTTAGTGATGCTATTAACGAACTCACCTTCTATTCGTGATGTCTTATTATTCCCGTATATGCGTCAAAAATAAATTGTCGCGTTCTAATGATAGAAACATATGATTCACGCATGAATGAATGATAATTTTAATAAACGTAAACCGTACGCATGATGTAGGGTTTACGTTTATTAAATAACGACGAAAAGTATTAACGACTCGGATGAGATTTTGAAAGGGGATTGAAAGAAGTAGCACACGCATTTTGCAGATGCTTAACGAAATTTGTAGACGAATATCGGTATCGCATGCGTGTTATTCAATCAGTGTTCCGCTTGAGTATGACGGTACATGAAAGAGACAATTTTTATTGTTCTGATTTCTACAGACGTTTGATTCAAGAAATCATCGGAGCGATGCATGAGGTTGATTTTCCAATTCCAACACGAAGATAAGAGGTTGTTGATGCAGTCGAAGAATAACAATATGAAGCTTTGAACAGAGGATAATAAATAAATATAAAAAACACTAAAAAATCAGTTGACTTTGTTGATAGAATTGAGTATTATATAAAAGTCGTCAAATTAAGTGGCAAACAAATTTAAAGTACTTGTAAAAAACTTAAACAAAGTGTAAAATTAACTATTGAAAAGTTTTCACAAAGCGGGTATTATAAAAAGGTACTCAACAAGAGTTGAATAAAAATTAAAAAACAATTTGTCTGGTGACTATGGCAAAGAGGTCACACCTGTTCCCATGCCGAACACAGAAGTTAAGCTCTTTAGCGCTGATGGTAGTTGGACTTACGTTCCGCGAGAGTAGGACGTTGCCAGGCATATTATAATGGAGAATTAGCTCAGCTGGGAGAGCATCTGCCTTACAAGCAGAGGGTCGGCGGTTCGAACCCGTCATTCTCCACCATGCCGGCCTAGCTCAATTGGTAGAGCAACTGACTTGTAATCAGTAGGTTGGGGGTTCAAGTCCTCTGGCCGGCACCATTTAATGAGCCATTAGCTCAGTTGGTAGAGCATCTGACTTTTAATCAGAGGGTCAGAGGTTCGAATCCTCTATGGCTCATCATTTGAATATGATTGAGCAGAAGTAGTTCAGCGGTAGAATACGACCTTGCCAAGGTCGGGGTCGCGGGTTCGAATCCCGTCTTCTGCTCCATTATTTTGCCGGGGTGGCGGAACTGGCAGACGCACAGGACTTAAAATCCTGCGGTGAGAGATCACCGTACCGGTTCGATTCCGGTCCTCGGCATCAATACGTTTCAGCGCCCGTAGCTCAATTGGATAGAGCGTTTGACTACGGATCAAAAGGTTATGGGTTCGACTCCTATCGGGCGCGCCATTTAATTTAAATAACGGGAAGTAGCTCAGCTTGGTAGAGCACTTGGTTTGGGACCAAGGGGTCGCAGGTTCAAATCCTGTCTTCCCGACTTTTCTAAAAATATGGGGGCTTAGCTCAGCTGGGAGAGCGCCTGCTTTGCACGCAGGAGGTCAGCGGTTCGATCCCGCTAGTCTCCACCATTATTTTTTAATATGAACATTGAAAACTGAATGACAATATGTCAACGTTAATTCCGATAATTTTGAGTACTTCAACAGTACTTTCGAGAGTGATTGACTTAAACAATCAATGAGCTATATCAAGCTTACTTCTTTTATGGAGAGTTTGATCCTGGCTCAGGATGAACGCTGGCGGCGTGCCTAATACATGCAAGTCGAGCGAACAGATGAGGAGCTTGCTCCTTTGACGTTAGCGGCGGACGGGTGAGTAACACGTGGGTAACCTACCTATAAGACTGGAATAACTCCGGGAAACCGGGGCTAATGCCGGATAATATGTTGAACCGCATGGTTCAACAGTGAAAGACGGTTTTGCTGTCACTTATAGATGGACCCGCGCCGTATTAGCTAGTTGGTGAGGTAACGGCTCACCAAGGCGACGATACGTAGCCGACCTGAGAGGGTGATCGGCCACACTGGAACTGAGACACGGTCCAGACTCCTACGGGAGGCAGCAGTAGGGAATCTTCCGCAATGGGCGAAAGCCTGACGGAGCAACGCCGCGTGAGTGATGAAGGTCTTCGGATCGTAAAGCTCTGTTGTTAGGGAAGAACACATGTGTAAGTCACTATGCACATCTTGACGGTACCTAACCAGAAAGCCACGGCTAACTACGTGCCAGCAGCCGCGGTAATACGTAGGTGGCAAGCGTTATCCGGAATTATTGGGCGTAAAGCGCGCGTAGGCGGTTTTTTAAGTCTGATGTGAAAGCCCACGGCTCAACCGTGGAGGGTCATTGGAAACTGGAAAACTTGAGTGCAGAAGAGGAAAGTGGAATTCCATGTGTAGCGGTGAAATGCGCAGAGATATGGAGGAACACCAGTGGCGAAGGCGGCTTTCTGGTCTGTAACTGACGCTGATGTGCGAAAGCGTGGGGATCAAACAGGATTAGATACCCTGGTAGTCCACGCCGTAAACGATGAGTGCTAAGTGTTAGGGGGTTTCCGCCCCTTAGTGCTGCAGCTAACGCATTAAGCACTCCGCCTGGGGAGTACGGTCGCAAGACTGAAACTCAAAGGAATTGACGGGGACCCGCACAAGCGGTGGAGCATGTGGTTTAATTCGAAGCAACGCGAAGAACCTTACCAAATCTTGACATCCTTTGACCGCTCTAGAGATAGATTTTTCCTCTTCGGAGGACAAAGTGACAGGTGGTGCATGGTTGTCGTCAGCTCGTGTCGTGAGATGTTGGGTTAAGTCCCGCAACGAGCGCAACCCTTGAACTTAGTTGCCATCATTCAGTTGGGCACTCTAAGTTGACTGCCGGTGACAAACCGGAGGAAGGTGGGGATGACGTCAAATCATCATGCCCCTTATGATTTGGGCTACACACGTGCTACAATGGACAATACAAAGGGCAGCGAAACCGCGAGGTCAAGCAAATCCCATAAAGTTGTTCTCAGTTCGGATTGTAGTCTGCAACTCGACTACATGAAGCTGGAATCGCTAGTAATCGTAGATCAGCATGCTACGGTGAATACGTTCCCGGGTCTTGTACACACCGCCCGTCACACCACGAGAGTTTGTAACACCCGAAGCCGGTGGAGTAACCATTTTGGAGCTAGCCGTCGAAGGTGGGACAAATGATTGGGGTGAAGTCGTAACAAGGTAGCCGTATCGGAAGGTGCGGCTGGATCACCTCCTTTCTAAGGATAATTACGGAATATCACCAACAGGTGATAGCGGATTAACGTGACATATTGTATTCAGTTTTGAATGCTCATCCATTTGAGGATTCAGAATGATTTGTACATTGAAAACTAGATAAGTAAGTATTGATTTTACCAAGCAAAACCGAGTGACAAGCGTTTAAAAGCTTGAAACAAAAAATGAATCGCTAGTCGTTGAAAAACGACTCACATAATTAATAACAGATTAAGTTATTAAGGGCGCACGGTGGATGCCTTGGCACTAGAAGCCGATGAAGGACGTTACTAACGACGATATGCTTTGGGGAGCTGTAAGTAAGCGTTGATCCAGAGATTTCCGAATGGGGAAACCCAGCACGAGTTATGTCGTGTTATCTGCATGTGAATACATAGCATGCAAGAAGGCAGACCCGGAGAACTGAAACATCTTAGTACCCGGAGGAAGAGAAAGAAAAATCGATTCCCTGAGTAGCGGCGAGCGAAACGGGAAGAGCCCAAACCAACAAGCTTGCTTGTTGGGGTTGTAGGACACTCTATACGGAGTTACAAAAGAATTTGTTAGACGAATAACCTGGAAAGGTTAATCAGAGAAGGTAATAATCCTGTAGTCGAAAACGAATTCTCTCTTGAGTGGATCCTGAGTACGACGGAGCACGTGAAATTCCGTCGGAATCTGGGAGGACCATCTCCTAAGGCTAAATACTCTCTAGTGACCGATAGTGAACCAGTACCGTGAGGGAAAGGTGAAAAGTACCCCGGAAGGGGAGTGAAAGAGAACTTGAAACCGTGTGCTTACAAGTAGTCAGAGCCCGTTAATGGGTGATGGCGTGCCTTTTGTAGAATGAACCGGCGAGTTACGATCTGATGCAAGGTTAAGCAGAAAATGTGGAGCCGTAGCGAAAGCGAGTCTGAATAGGGCGAATGAGTATTTGGTCGTAGACCCGAAACCAGGTGATCTACCCTTGGTCAGGTTGAAGTTCAGGTAACACTGAATGGAGGACCGAACCGACTTACGTTGAAAAGTGAGCGGATGAACTGAGGGTAGCGGAGAAATTCCAATCGAACTTGGAGATAGCTGGTTCTCTCCGAAATAGCTTTAGGGCTAGCCTCAAGTGATGATTATTGGAGGTAGAGCACTGTTTGGACGAGGGGCCCCTCTCGGGTTACCGAATTCAGACAAACTCCGAATGCCAAATAATTTAACTTGGGAGTCAGAACGTGGGTGATAAGGTCCATGTTCGAAAGGGAAACAGCCCAGACCACCAGCTAAGGTCCCAAAATATATGTTAAGTGGAAAAGGATGTGGCGTTGCCCAGACAACTAGGATGTTGGCTTAGAAGCAGCCATCATTTAAAGAGTGCGTAATAGCTCACTAGTCGAGTGACACTGCGCCGAAAATGTACCGGGGCTAAACATATTACCGAAGCTGTGGATTGTCCTTTGGACAATGGTAGGAGAGCGTTCTAAGGGCGTCGAAGCATGATCGCAAGGACATGTGGAGCGCTTAGAAGTGAGAATGCCGGTGTGAGTAGCGAAAGACGGGTGAGAATCCCGTCCACCGATTGACTAAGGTTTCCAGAGGAAGGCTCGTCCGCTCTGGGTTAGTCGGGTCCTAAGCTGAGGCCGAAAGGCGTAGGCGATGGATAACAGGTTGATATTCCTGTACCACCATGATTCGCTTTAAGCGATGGGGGACGCAGTAGGATAGGCGAAGCGTGCTGTTGGAGTGCACGTCTAAGCAGTGAGATTGAGTGTTAGGCAAATCCGGCACTCTTAAGATTGAGCTGTGATGGGGAGAGGAACTTGTTCCTCGAGTCGTTGATTTCACACTGCCAAGAAAAGCCTCTAGCTAGAATCAGGGTGCCCGTACCGCAAACCGACACAGGTAGTCAAGATGAGAATTCTAAGGTGAGCGAGCGAACTCTCGTTAAGGAACTCGGCAAAATGACCCCGTAACTTCGGGAGAAGGGGTGCTCTTTGGGGTTCACGCTCTGAAGAGCCGCAGTGAATAGGCCCAAGCGACTGTTTATCAAAAACACAGGTCTCTGCTAAACCGTAAGGTGACGTATAGGGGCTGACGCCTGCCCGGTGCTGGAAGGTTAAGAGGAGTGGTTAGCATCTGCGAAGCTACGAATCGAAGCCCCAGTAAACGGCGGCCGTAACTATAACGGTCCTAAGGTAGCGAAATTCCTTGTCGGGTAAGTTCCGACCCGCACGAAAGGCGTAACGATTTGGGCACTGTCTCAACGAGAGACTCGGTGAAATCATAGTACCGGTGAAGATGCCGGTTACCCGCGACAGGACGGAAAGACCCCGTGGAGCTTTACTGTAGCCTGATATTGAAATTCGGTACAGTTTGTACAGGATAGGTAGGAGCCTGAGAGACGTGAGCGCTAGCTTACGTGGAGGCGTTGGTGGGATACTACCCTCATTGTATTGGATTTCTAACCCGCAGCACTTATCGTGCTGGGAGACAGTGTCAGGCGGGCAGTTTGACTGGGGCGGTCGCCTCCTAAAGAGTAACGGAGGCGCTCAAAGGTTCCCTCAGAATGGTTGGAAATCATTCATAGAGTGTAAAGGCATAAGGGAGCTTGACTGCGAGACCTACAAGTCGAGCAGGGTCGAAAGACGGACTTAGTGATCCGGTGGTTCCGCATGGAAGGGCCATCGCTCAACGGATAAAAGCTACCCCGGGGATAACAGGCTTATCTCCCCAAGAGTTCACATCGACGGGGAGGTTTGGCACCTCGATGTCGGCTCATCGCATCCTGGGGCTGTAGTCGGTCCCAAGGGTTGGGCTGTTCGCCCATTAAAGCGGTACGCGAGCTGGGTTCAGAACGTCGTGAGACAGTTCGGTCCCTATCCGTCGTGGGCGTAGGAAATTTGAGAGGCGCTGTCCTTAGTACGAGAGGACCGGGATGGACATACCTCTGGTGTACCAGTTGTCGTGCCAACGGCATCGCTGGGTAGCTATGTATGGACGGGATAAGTGCTGAAAGCATCTAAGCATGAAGCCCCCTCGAGATGAGATTTCCCAACTTCGGTTATAAGATCCCTCAAAGATGATGAGGTGAATAGGTTCGATGTGGAAGCGTAGCGATACGTGGAGCTGACGAATACTAATCGATCGAAGACTTAATCAAAATGATGTTCATTAGGTTTTATTGATAAATACGATACTTACTATCTAGTTTTGAATGTATATACATTCATATACCATTGTTTGGTGACTATGGCAAAGAGGCTACACCTGTTCCCATGCCGAACACAGAAGTTAAGCTCTTTAGCGCCGATGGTAGTTGGACTTACGTTCCGCGAGAGTAGGACGTTGCCAAGCAAAACTTTTAATATGACCTGTTGGTCATTTTTTCTTGGAAAAATTAAAGAAAAATGATAAAAGTTGTTGACTCAGATGCGATGATTATGTATAATTAATTCTTGTCGAGTCAAAAAGAAATAACATGAACATTGAAAACTGAATGACAATATGTCAACGTTAATTCCGATAATTTTGAGTACTTCAACAGTACTTTCAAGAATGATTGACTTAAACAATCAACGAGCTATATCAAGCTTACTTCTTTTATGGAGAGTTTGATCCTGGCTCAGGATGAACGCTGGCGGCGTGCCTAATACATGCAAGTCGAGCGAACAGATGAGGAGCTTGCTCCTTTGACGTTAGCGGCGGACGGGTGAGTAACACGTGGGTAACCTACCTATAAGACTGGAATAACTCCGGGAAACCGGGGCTAATGCCGGATAATATGTTGAACCGCATGGTTCAACAGTGAAAGACGGTTTTGCTGTCACTTATAGATGGACCCGCGCCGTATTAGCTAGTTGGTGAGGTAACGGCTCACCAAGGCGACGATACGTAGCCGACCTGAGAGGGTGATCGGCCACACTGGAACTGAGACACGGTCCAGACTCCTACGGGAGGCAGCAGTAGGGAATCTTCCGCAATGGGCGAAAGCCTGACGGAGCAACGCCGCGTGAGTGATGAAGGTCTTCGGATCGTAAAGCTCTGTTGTTAGGGAAGAACACATGTGTAAGTCACTATGCACATCTTGACGGTACCTAACCAGAAAGCCACGGCTAACTACGTGCCAGCAGCCGCGGTAATACGTAGGTGGCAAGCGTTATCCGGAATTATTGGGCGTAAAGCGCGCGTAGGCGGTTTTTTAAGTCTGATGTGAAAGCCCACGGCTCAACCGTGGAGGGTCATTGGAAACTGGAAAACTTGAGTGCAGAAGAGGAAAGTGGAATTCCATGTGTAGCGGTGAAATGCGCAGAGATATGGAGGAACACCAGTGGCGAAGGCGGCTTTCTGGTCTGCAACTGACGCTGATGTGCGAAAGCGTGGGGATCAAACAGGATTAGATACCCTGGTAGTCCACGCTGTAAACGATGAGTGCTAAGTGTTAGGGGGTTTCCGCCCCTTAGTGCTGCAGCTAACGCATTAAGCACTCCGCCTGGGGAGTACGGTCGCAAGACTGAAACTCAAAGGAATTGACGGGGACCCGCACAAGCGGTGGAGCATGTGGTTTAATTCGAAGCAACGCGAAGAACCTTACCAAATCTTGACATCCTTTGACCGCTCTAGAGATAGAGTTTTCCTCTTCGGAGGACAAAGTGACAGGTGGTGCATGGTTGTCGTCAGCTCGTGTCGTGAGATGTTGGGTTAAGTCCCGCAACGAGCGCAACCCTTGAACTTAGTTGCCATCATTCAGTTGGGCACTCTAAGTTGACTGCCGGTGACAAACCGGAGGAAGGTGGGGATGACGTCAAATCATCATGCCCCTTATGATTTGGGCTACACACGTGCTACAATGGACAATACAAAGGGCAGCGAAACCGCGAGGTCAAGCAAATCCCATAAAGTTGTTCTCAGTTCGGATTGTAGTCTGCAACTCGACTACATGAAGCTGGAATCGCTAGTAATCGTAGATCAGCATGCTACGGTGAATACGTTCCCGGGTCTTGTACACACCGCCCGTCACACCACGAGAGTTTGTAACACCCGAAGCCGGTGGAGTAACCATTTTGGAGCTAGCCGTCGAAGGTGGGACAAATGATTGGGGTGAAGTCGTAACAAGGTAGCCGTATCGGAAGGTGCGGCTGGATCACCTCCTTTCTAAGGATAATTACGGAATATCACCAGCAGGTGATAGCGGATTAACGTGACATATTGTATTCAGTTTTGAATGCTCATCCATTTGAGGATTCAAAATTCAAATGGGCCTATAGCTCAGCCGGTTAGAGCGCACGCCTGATAAGCGTGAGGTCGGTGGTTCGAGTCCACTTAGGCCCACCATTTGAAATTGTACATTGAAAACTAGATAAGTAAGTATTGATTTTACCAAGCAAAACCGAGTGACAAGCGTTTAAAAGCTTGAAACAAAAAATGAATCGCTAGTCGTTGAAAAACGACTCACATAATTAATAACAGATTAAGTTATTAAGGGCGCACGGTGGATGCCTTGGCACTAGAAGCCGATGAAGGACGTTACTAACGACGATATGCTTTGGGGAGCTGTAAGTAAGCGTTGATCCAGAGATTTCCGAATGGGGAAACCCAGCACGAGTTATGTCGTGTTATCTGCATGTGAATACATAGCATGCAAGAAGGCAGACCCGGAGAACTGAAACATCTTAGTACCCGGAGGAAGAGAAAGAAAAATCGATTCCCTGAGTAGCGGCGAGCGAAACGGGAAGAGCCCAAACCAACAAGCTTGCTTGTTGGGGTTGTAGGACACTCTATACGGAGTTACAAAAGAATTTGTTAGACGAATAACCTGGAAAGGTTAATCAGAGAAGGTAATAATCCTGTAGTCGAAAACGAATTCTCTCTTGAGTGGATCCTGAGTACGACGGAGCACGTGAAATTCCGTCGGAATCTGGGAGGACCATCTCCTAAGGCTAAATACTCTCTAGTGACCGATAGTGAACCAGTACCGTGAGGGAAAGGTGAAAAGTACCCCGGAAGGGGAGTGAAAGAGAACTTGAAACCGTGTGCTTACAAGTAGTCAGAGCCCGTTAATGGGTGATGGCGTGCCTTTTGTAGAATGAACCGGCGAGTTACGATCTGATGCAAGGTTAAGCAGAAAATGTGGAGCCGTAGCGAAAGCGAGTCTGAATAGGGCGAATGAGTATTTGGTCGTAGACCCGAAACCAGGTGATCTACCCTTGGTCAGGTTGAAGTTCAGGTAACACTGAATGGAGGACCGAACCGACTTACGTTGAAAAGTGAGCGGATGAACTGAGGGTAGCGGAGAAATTCCAATCGAACTTGGAGATAGCTGGTTCTCTCCGAAATAGCTTTAGGGCTAGCCTCAAGTGATGATTATTGGAGGTAGAGCACTGTTTGGACGAGGGGCCCCTCTCGGGTTACCGAATTCAGACAAACTCCGAATGCCAAATAATTTAACTTGGGAGTCAGAACGTGGGTGATAAGGTCCATGTTCGAAAGGGAAACAGCCCAGACCACCAGCTAAGGTCCCAAAATATATGTTAAGTGGAAAAGGATGTGGCGTTGCCCAGACAACTAGGATGTTGGCTTAGAAGCAGCCATCATTTAAAGAGTGCGTAATAGCTCACTAGTCGAGTGACACTGCGCCGAAAATGTACCGGGGCTAAACATATTACCGAAGCTGTGGATTGTCCTTTGGACAATGGTAGGAGAGCGTTCTAAGGGCGTCGAAGCATGATCGCAAGGACATGTGGAGCGCTTAGAAGTGAGAATGCCGGTGTGAGTAGCGAAAGACGGGTGAGAATCCCGTCCACCGATTGACTAAGGTTTCCAGAGGAAGGCTCGTCCGCTCTGGGTTAGTCGGGTCCTAAGCTGAGGCCGAAAGGCGTAGGCGATGGATAACAGGTTGATATTCCTGTACCACCATGATTCGCTTTAAGCGATGGGGGGACGCAGTAGGATAGGCGAAGCGTGCTGTTGGAGTGCACGTCTAAGCAGTGAGATTGAGTGTTAGGCAAATCCGGCACTCTTAAGATTGAGCTGTGATGGGGAGAGGAACTTGTTCCTCGAGTCGTTGATTTCACACTGCCAAGAAAAGCCTCTAGCTAGAATCAGGGTGCCCGTACCGCAAACCGACACAGGTAGTCAAGATGAGAATTCTAAGGTGAGCGAGCGAACTCTCGTTAAGGAACTCGGCAAAATGACCCCGTAACTTCGGGAGAAGGGGTGCTCTTTGGGGTTCACGCTCTGAAGAGCCGCAGTGAATAGGCCCAAGCGACTGTTTATCAAAAACACAGGTCTCTGCTAAACCGTAAGGTGACGTATAGGGGCTGACGCCTGCCCGGTGCTGGAAGGTTAAGAGGAGTGGTTAGCATCTGCGAAGCTACGAATCGAAGCCCCAGTAAACGGCGGCCGTAACTATAACGGTCCTAAGGTAGCGAAATTCCTTGTCGGGTAAGTTCCGACCCGCACGAAAGGCGTAACGATTTGGGCACTGTCTCAACGAGAGACTCGGTGAAATCATAGTACCGGTGAAGATGCCGGTTACCCGCGACAGGACGGAAAGACCCCGTGGAGCTTTACTGTAGCCTGATATTGAAATTCGGTACAGTTTGTACAGGATAGGTAGGAGCCTGAGAGACGTGAGCGCTAGCTTACGTGGAGGCGTTGGTGGGATACTACCCTCATTGTATTGGATTTCTAACCCGCAGCACTTATCGTGCTGGGAGACAGTGTCAGGCGGGCAGTTTGACTGGGGCGGTCGCCTCCTAAAGAGTAACGGAGGCGCTCAAAGGTTCCCTCAGAATGGTTGGAAATCATTCATAGAGTGTAAAGGCATAAGGGAGCTTGACTGCGAGACCTACAAGTCGAGCAGGGTCGAAAGACGGACTTAGTGATCCGGTGGTTCCGCATGGAAGGGCCATCGCTCAACGGATAAAAGCTACCCCGGGGATAACAGGCTTATCTCCCCCAAGAGTTCACATCGACGGGGAGGTTTGGCACCTCGATGTCGGCTCATCGCATCCTGGGGCTGTAGTCGGTCCCAAGGGTTGGGCTGTTCGCCCATTAAAGCGGTACGCGAGCTGGGTTCAGAACGTCGTGAGACAGTTCGGTCCCTATCCGTCGTGGGCGTAGGAAATTTGAGAGGCGCTGTCCTTAGTACGAGAGGACCGGGATGGACATACCTCTGGTGTACCAGTTGTCGTGCCAACGGCATCGCTGGGTAGCTATGTATGGACGGGATAAGTGCTGAAAGCATCTAAGCATGAAGCCCCCCTCGAGATGAGATTTCCCAACTTCGGTTATAAGATCCCTCAAAGATGATGAGGTGAATAGGTTCGATGTGGAAGCGTAGCGATACGTGGAGCTGACGAATACTAATCGATCGAAGACTTAATCAAAATGATGTTCATTAGGTTTTATTGATAAATACGATACTTACTATCTAGTTTTGAATGTATACACATTCAATATGATGAATCTGGTGCCAATGGCAAAGAGGTCACACCTGTTCCCATGCCGAACACAGAAGTTAAGCTCTTTAGCGCCGATGGTAGTCGGACTTACGTTCCGCGAGAGTAGGACGGTGCCAGGTTATCGAAAGCTTCAAAGCAATGGTATTCTATTGCTTTGAAGCTTTTTCTTTTTGAAACTTTTGGCATGCCTCTCTATTAAGAGCTCTTCGCATTCATTCTGTTTTTCTTTCAGGTTCTATACTTTTAACGGTTGGTGAGTTTTTCAGGTTCTATACTTTTAACGGTTGGTGAGTTTTTCACTGGCCGTTATTTTTGTTTTAAATACAAAAATAGCACAAATATCTCTATAATTGTAAGTGACAAAACCAACAAATTAAGGAGAGATATTCGTGCCTATGTATAATGATATATCAGAAATGATTGGAATAAAAGTATCAAATTTAAAAATCACTGAATGTTTAGGTATTCAAACCTTCAAGAACGTTCAATCATTGTTTTATAAAGGGGTTTTAACTTATCAACCTAAAGGTTGTGAGTGTTGTGGTATCAAGAATGAGCAACACACAGTTATTAAAAATGGCTTTCGCAGTACAAGAGTGTATATGGGGCTTATTCTTGAAAGGCCTAGTTATCTTGTGTTAAAAAAGCAACGCTTCTATTGTAAAGCTTGTGGTCAAACTTTTACGGCTAAAACACCATATATAGAACCGCGTTGTACAATTTCTAATGACGTAAAACTAATGGTGACGAGAAAGCTCGCCACTGTCATATCTGAAAAAGATATAGCGAATAGTGTTTTAGTTTCACCTTCAACTGTTCATCGGTATTTGAAAGACCTAGGGGAAGCAGTAAAAACACAACCTAGTGATATATTGCCCCAACATTTATCCTTTGATGAATTTAAGTCAACTAATGATGTCGACAGCTCTATGAGCTTTATATACTGTGATAGTATCACGCATGATATTATTGATATCTTGCCAGATCGACGTAAGTTCAAGTTGGAAGAATACTTTTTAAGATTCTCAAGAAAGCAGCGTGAAGGAGTTAAAAGTGTTTCTATTGATATGTATCCACCATACATGTCGCTAATTCAATCATTATTTCCCAATGCAGATATTATCTTAGACCGTTTTCATATTGTTCAAGCGGTTAACCGTGAAATCAATCACAGTCGCGTTAAAACAATGAATAGTTTTAAGACTAAAGAAAAACCCAAGTACAATAAATTAAAACGGTATTGGAAGCTTTTATTAAAATCTCCAATTGAATTAGACAGAGTCCATTATCACTCGTTCAGACTTTTTAATACATGGCATAGTCAGTATAGTTTAGTACAATTCTTGTTAACTTTTGATGAAGAATTCCAATTAACGTATGAAGCAGGACATCATATTCTAGAAACCCTAAGATCAAATAACATTGAACAATTAGAGGAAGCATTACAACGTTCGAAGAGTTTAAATATTTCAAATGGACTCAAACGTGTTATTAACACACTCATAAAATATATACCTTATATTTCAAATACGATTCAAAATCCTCATTTGACCAATGGTCCAATTGAAGGTATTAACAATAAAATAAAGCTTATTAAGCGTGTCTCTTATGGTTATAGAAATTTTTATAACTTTAGAAATAGGATTTTAATTATTTCAAGGTTATACGTAAGTGAATATAAAAAACGTACTAAGCAACAAAAAATTGCCACTTAGTACGATATTTCTTCACCAACCGACGTTGACAAAGAGCCTTCTTTCAATCTGTCTCTCACTCCTATACAATGAAATGTGCCGTTATCTTCTCTTTATGAGACTTGTTTATTGCGAGATTTTCACAATAATGATAAAAATAGATATGTTGAGGCAAGTGATCATTTGAATTGGAGGTGAATGCGCTTGTTTCGTTATTTGAAGAAAGTGGTCTATCTTGATATACATAAAATTGATTTGCAACGTGGATTTCGCCAAGGTCTTTTGATGTTGATTCCTTTACTTTATGGTTGGATTTTTAATGACTTTTCAAGTGCGCTATTAGCGACGATTGGAACGTTTGCCAATATTTATGTCTTTAAAGGGCCTTTTACCTCACGTATTCGTTCGGTCGTATTTGCAGCAATGGGACTGGTCGTTACGATGATGATTGGTACTTTAACGGCAGGGATTCCTTTACTTTTTGGTATTTTCCTATTGTTTGTTGCAGTCATTCCATATTATGTTTTTAATACCCTTGATATTGTTGGACCTGCATCCACATTTTTTATCATTGGTTTTAGTTTATCTAGTGTCATGCCAATAGAGCCTTCTTCCTTTTTAATACGTGGTGCGATAGTGGGTATAGGGGGAATACTTGCTATTTTGTTTGTATTGATTGCGTCTATTTTAAGCAAAGAAACACCTGAATTTGACGCAGTTTCTAATGAGTTTCGACAATTGCAGCAAATGGTACAGCATTTTAATGATCAAGTGAAATTTAATGCATTAACTAAAACGACTGTACAAACGTTAATTGCAACATCAGAGACGTTGAAAGCCTCGCGGGCACTGATGAAGAAGAAAACTTTAGCTGTGCAGCGTTTAACGTTGCTTCACCATGCAGCTGAAGGGGTTTATTCTGAATTACTGGAGTTAAATGCGAAAGGTCATCGCCCAATACCTGCCATTATTCCGGAAATGATGACAGATGTCGTCATACGTGTGACAGATCAAACGCAACAAAAGACGACATGGAAGAAAGCGATATCGGTCTCGCCTGAATTTGACACATTGGTGGAGCTGATTTTTAAGATAGATGAAGTGTTGGATAGCCCTCAAGAACAAGTTGAAAAGCATGTACGTATGCAATCGCCACAATATTGGAATCGATTACGTTACCACTTAACACCAGAGTCTATGAATTTTATTTCTGCAGCTAAATATACTTTAATCATGGGGGTTGCGATTTTAGTTGCCTTGTTATTTAATTTTGAGCGTGCGTATTGGATTCCATTGAGTGCGCATACGGTTTTACTCGGTGGAACAACCGTTGCAAGTATTGAGCGTGCAGGGGCAAGATGGATTGGTACATGCGTGGGCATTGTGATAGTCATTGGCTTTTTATTATTAGAGCCACATACCGCCATGATTATCCTTGCACTTTGTTTCAGTGGGATGGTCACTGAAACTTTAATCGGTGCGAATTATACACTTGCGATGATTGCGATTACCAGTCAAGTGGTATTACTCGCAGGTTTGGCACAAGGGCAATTAACTTTAGATATTGCAATTCCACGTTTATTGGATACAACGGTCGGAATCTTAATTGCAGTCATAGGTATTCTCTTGATTGGCAGACGTCTGGCTTCTAAATATTTGCCAGAGATGATGGCCCAAGTGACACGTATGGAAGCGCAAATTTTTCATACGATTTTTTCCAATACCCCATACGATAATGAGATGTTTATCCAACGAGATCGCCTGAAGTTGAAAATACGTATTGAAAATATGGAAGCGATGTATCGTTTCGCATATGGTGAATTATTATCCAATCAAAAGCGGACACAATACTTTTATCCTGCTATGTTTATACTCGAACAAATGAGTTTTAAATTATTACAAGCGATGTATGATCAGCAACGGCCGATGATCAGTGAGGAAGAGATGGGGCAATATTTAGTGACATTTGAAAATATTGCTAAACTATTTGAGAAGGGGCAACGTCAAGAGGCGATTGTGATGCTTCCTGAAATGCCACGTTATGCGCAACTACGACGTTTTTTAATGCAACTTCAACAAATTGAGCTGTATGATTATCAAAACAGAAGAAATCCACATTTATTAAAAGATTGAAACATATCAAATAGGAGCACGCGGTGTACGACTGGTTATGTCTCCCGCGTGCTTTTTATTGGAAATCATTTGAAGTAAAGCAACGAATCAGTTGGGCAATGTGTTGATCAAGTTCACATATCGGAATGCCTCCAAATCCTAGCACAAATCGAGGGGGTTGGACTTGCTTGTTGTGATAAAGATAATGAGAAAGTGGTTTCATATCTATTTCAAAGTGTGTCAGGCGCTCCAAACAAGTTTTTTCACTCCAACCATTTTTTATCGTAATGATAAAGTGCATCCCCGTTTTTTCACCGGAAACGTCAAAAACATGTGGATAGCGCATCAGTTGTGTGAGAATGATATCCCGTTTTTGACGGTAAATTTTACGCATTCGATTTAAATGCCTTTCAAACTGATTGGTCTCCATAAATCGTGCCACCATATATTGCGTATGGCGGGGAACGGTCCCCCCTTCGATATGAGTGGTGCGTTGATAGAGTGATAACAGTGGTTTGGGTAACACCGCATAAGCAATTCGAATCGTTGGTGAAATCGATTTTGAAAAGGTGCTTACATAAATGACACGACCCGCTTGATCTAAGCTTTGAAGTGCAGGAATGGGCTTACCTTCATAGCGGAATTCTGAATCATAATCATCCTCAATGATAAAACGGTGGGGCTGTGCAGTCGCCCATTTTAAAAGGCGCATCCGGTTTTTTAAATGCATGGTCACACCTGTTGGGAATTGATGACTGGGTGTAATGTACACGATATGATGGGATTGATGTGACGTATCTTCAATGACAATGCCCTCTTTTTCGACTGGAATGAAGTGATAAGGAATATGCTTACGTTTGAGCACTTGATGGACTTGAGGATAAATCGGGTCTTCTAAAATAAACTTTTTCGTGTCGGGCAATAAGTCTGTAATCATTGATAATAATTGTTCAGTAGATGAAGCAACGATGACTTGTTCAGGCGTTGACTGTACCCCACGACTGTGAAATAAATAATGACTAATTTGCGTTCTTAATGCAAGATCCCCCTGTTTATGACCCGGTTCAATCAGGTGAAATTGTAATTCTTCAAATGCTTCTTTCGCATACTTCCGAAATTGCTCGAAAGGGAAATGATGTTGATCAATGGTCCCTAATTTAAACGCGTAAGTTAAATTTGGAAAAGGAGGGTGAACTTGGGAAAGACTTTCCAACTCTACCGATTGCGTAAAAGGAAGCGTGTCGATATCACTGACGAAAAATCCAGATTTAGCACGACTATAGATATAGCCTTCATCCACCAGTTGTGCGTATGCACTTTCAACGGTCGTTTGACTGACTGATAAATATTGGCTCAGTTGCCGTTTAGAGGGGAGTTTTTCACCTTCATGCATCTGTCCTTTAATAATACTTTGTTTAATATTTTCATATAACTGAAGATAAATAGGTTGGGCGAGTGATTTATCAATATGAAACATTAACATTTCCATAGGCATCTCCAATCTGACCAGGTTAGTTTTTGTAATTCTGACACTTTAAGCGGTTCAGATAATAGTATAAGCTACATGTGTAAATAATAAAAGGGAGTGAAAACACCTATGTCAAAACAAATCGGTTCAGAACGTGTTAAACGAGGTATGGCAGAAATGCAAAAAGGTGGCGTCATCATGGATGTCGTCAACGCAGAACAAGCCAAAATTGCAGAAGAAGCAGGGGCAGTCGCTGTCATGGCGCTTGAGCGTGTACCATCAGATATTCGTGCGGCTGGAGGTGTGGCGCGTGCATGTAACCCTTCAATTGTAGAAGAAGTGATGAACGCGGTCTCTATTCCAGTTATGGCAAAATGTCGTATTGGTCATATTACAGAAGCAAGAGTATTAGAAGCGATGGGCGTGGACTACATTGACGAATCAGAAGTCCTTACGCCTGCAGATGAAGTGTTCCATTTGAAGAAAAGCGATTATACAGTTCCGTTTGTATGTGGCTGTCGTAATCTAGGTGAAGCCGCGCGTCGTATTGGCGAAGGTGCTGCAATGTTACGGACGAAAGGTGAGCCAGGAACAGGAAATATCGTTGAAGCGGTACGTCATATGCGCCAAGTCAATCAAGAAGTGAAGCGCATCACAGTCATGAGTGATGATGAATTAATGACTGAAGCGAAAAACCTAGGTGCACCTTATGAGATTTTAAAAGATATTAAAGCACATGGCCGACTACCAGTTGTAAACTTTGCGGCTGGAGGCGTGGCAACACCACAAGATGCGGCTTTAATGATGGAATTAGGTGCTGACGGCGTTTTCGTTGGGTCAGGAATTTTCAAATCAGAAGACCCTGAAATGTTTGCAAAAGCAATTGTTCAAGCGACAACACATTATCAAGATTACAAATTGATCGGTGAATTAGCGAAAAAATTAGGTACGGCAATGAAAGGATTAGATATCCAGAAATTGTCATTAGAAGAACGCATGCAAGAGCGTGGTTGGTAAGATGAAAATTGGTGTTTTAGCATTACAAGGTGCAGTTCGTGAACATCTTCGTCATATTGAATTGGCAGGTCATGAAGGAATTCCTGTAAAAAAAGTAGAACAACTCGAAGAAATTGATGGATTGATTATTCCAGGAGGAGAATCGACGACTTTGCGCCGTTTAATGAACCTATACGGCTTTAAAGCGGCATTACGTGAATCATCACTCCCGATGTTTGGAACATGTGCAGGTCTCATTGTCCTTGCGAAAGATATTGTTGGAGAAGAAGGTTATCTTCAAAAACTAGATATCACCGTAGAGCGAAATTCATTCGGTCGTCAAGTGGATAGTTTTGAAGCTGAACTCGATATCAAAGGTATAGACCAACCTATTGAAGGTGTATTTATTCGTGCCCCTCATATCCAATCGGTTGAATCTGCAGTTGAAATACTTGGAGAAATTGATGGAAAAATCATCGCTGTACAACAAGGCCGTTATTTAGGTGTCTCTTTCCACCCTGAATTAACAGATGATTATCGTATCACACAATATTTTATTGAGCACGTCATGACACACGCATAAAGATAAAACATGCCGATGATGTAAGGAATCACGCCACTTCAACATTAGTGATTCAGTACGGAGGCATGTTTTTTTGATTACAACCTATAATTTATTGTGCACTTTTAAAAATGAGTGGCAATGTGAATGGAATATAGTATAATGTATCTAGAGGTTTTAGTACTCTGTTATTTTAGGTATAAGTGATACTCAGCTTGTGCATCTTCTTTTAATTGTTTAGTTTTAGTACTCTGTTATTTTAGGTATAAGTGATACATTCGTTATCATTCGGAAAGATAAAACCGAGTTTTAGTACTCTGTTATTTTAGGTATAAGTGATACAAAAAAGTTTTATCAATCCGCAGCTTAGTTGTTTTAGTACTCTGTTATTTTAGGTATAAGTGATACACAAAGTGTATGCACTGTGCTATACTTAATGTTTTAGTACTCTGTTATTTTAGGTATAAGTGATACAGGAGTTAGAGAATACTTTCGACAACTGGCGTTTTAGTACTCTGTTATTTTAGGTATAAGTGATACACTCCACGCACCTGAGGGGCTTTCGTCTCTGTTTTAGTACTCTGTTATTTTAGGTATAAGTGATACATAGTGATGTTGGCGAGCCTAAATTAATTTGTTTTAGTACTCTGTTATTTTAGGTATAAGTGATACAATAATCAAAACTCGATAAAAAAACTTTAAAGTTTTAGTACTCTTTTATTTTAGGTATAAATGATACATGAATGGTTTTAATATAATGACGATTTGAACCGTGAGTGATACGTTGAGGGGCTTCCTTAATTATCAAAATCGGTTTTTGAACTATGTTGTTTCTGATGTGTGAAACAATGTTCAAAAAAGGCTTGCCATACACTTAATATGTGGTACAATATAATTGTGAGTACTGAAGTGTACTTATACCTAAAATGACAGAACCTACTAAAACAAGACAATATGTCGTGTTTATCCCGCTAATCTATTAGTGGGATTTTTCTATATCAAATGTGAGCGGAGTAGGTTTGGATGAAATGGGAGGGACATGTATGCGTAATAGTTATATATTGGGTCTGGATATCGGTATTACTTCTGTTGGTTATGGCATCATTGATCGTGTCACAAGAGAGGTTATCGATGCAGGTGTCCGTTTATTTCCAGAGGCCAATGTTGAAAATAATGAAGGACGAAGAAGCAAAAGAGGGGCGCGTCGTTTAAAAAGAAGACGAATTCATCGCTTAAATCGAATCAAACAATTGCTTAAAAATGCTGGATTGTTAGAAGGCGACGTACTTCCTAAAAGTACGAATCCTTATGAGATTAGAGTGAGAGGTTTGCGTTCACCATTGACTAAAGATGAATTGGTAATTGCATTGTTACATATCGCTAAAAGAAGAGGTATTCACAACATCAATATTGTAGGTGATGATGAAGAAACGGATAGTACTTTATCTACAACAGCGCAGTTAAAGAAAAATGAGAAAGCATTAAAAGGTCAATTTGTATGTGAACTTCAATTAGACAGATTAGCGAACGCGCATCAAGTTCGAGGAGAGAAAAATAGATTTAAAACGGAAGATATTGTTAAAGAGGTACGTGCATTACTCCAACAACAACAAAATTTTCACAATATTGACAATTCATTCGTTGAGCAATACATAGCGTTACTTGAAAGTCGACGTACTTATTATGAAGGTCCGGGTGAAGGGAGCCCGTATGGATGGGATGGAGATATTAAGAAATGGTACGAAATGTTGATGGGGTATTGTACATATTTCCCAGAAGAATTGAGAAGTGTGAAGTACGCTTACACTGCAGATTTATTCAATGCGTTGAATGATTTGAATAACTTAGTGATTACACGAGATGACAATTCAAAATTAACTTATGCTGAAAAATATCACATCATAGAGAATGTGTTTAAGCAAAAAAAGGTGCCGACATTAAAACAAATTGCTAAAGAAATCGGTGTCAATGAAAGCGATATCAAAGGTTATCGAATCAATAAATCAGAAAAGCCGCTGTTCACATCGTTTAAGTTGTATCATGATTTAAAGTCGGTGTTCAGTGATCCAACGAAGCTTGAAGATATCGATTTACTTGATCGTATTGCTGTCGTTTTAACGATGTATCAAGATGCAGAGAGTATGAAAGCGGCATTGAATACATTTCCAGAAGTGTTTTCAGAAGCAGAAAAAGAGAAACTGAGTGCGTTAACGGGTTATGCCGGCACACATCGATTATCGTTAAAGTGTATGAATTTGTTAATTCCTGATTTATGGCAAACGTCATTAAATCAAATGGAATTGTTTGTGAAGCTCAACCTCAAACCTCAAAAACTAGATTTGTCTCAATGTCATCAAATTCCAACGCAACTTGTCGATGAATTTATTTTATCTCCTGTTGTTAAACGTGCATTTACACAATCCATCAAGGTTATCAACGCAATTATCCAAAAGTATGGCTTGCCTGATGATATTATTATAGAGTTAGCAAGAGAAAAAAATAGTGCGGATAAACGAAAGTTTTTAAATCAATTACAGAAAAAGAATGAAAAGGCGCGACATGAAATCAATACATTAGTCGCGCAGTATGGTCAACCGAATGCCAAGCGTTTAGTAGAGAAAATTACGCTTCATCAACAACAAGAAGGGAAATGTTTATATTCGCTTAAAGACATTCCTTTAGAACAATTGCTCAAGCAACCTTATTTATACGAAGTGGATCATATCATTCCGCGTTCCGTCTCGTTTGATAATTCTATGCAGAATAAAGTTTTAGTATTGGCTGAAGAAAACGCCAAAAAAGGGAACCAAACGCCATACCAATATTTGAATTCGAGAGAGGCTTCGATGACTTATCCGGAATTCAAACAACATATTTTAAACTTGAGTAAGGCTAAAGATCGAATCTCTAAAAAGAAAAGAAATTATTTATTAGAAGAAAGAGATATTAATAAATTTGATGTTCAAAAAGACTTTATCAATAGAAACTTAGTGGATACAAGATATGCGACACGTGAGTTAGCTTCATTGTTAAAAGCATATTTTAAAACGCATGAATTACCTGTAAAGGTGAAAACGATTAATGGTGGATTTACGCATTATTTAAGAAAAGTGTGGAAGTTTGATAAAGATCGAAACAAAGGATATAAACATCATGCTGAGGATGCTTTGATTATTGCAAATGCTGATTTTCTATTTAAAAATCAAACTTTAAATAAAATCGAAGCGATACTGAATGAACCTGGACGTGAAGTGGAATCTGATACTGTCAAAGTGCAGAGTGAAGATAATTATCAAGACTTGTTTGAAAATACGAAAAAAGCGTTTGCTATTAAAAACTTTAAAGACTTTAAGTTCTCTCATCGCGTCGATCAGAAACCTAATCGACAATTAGTGAATGACACCCTTTATTCGACACGCGAAGTGAATGAAGATTTGTACGTCGTTCAAACATTAAAAGATATATATAGTAAAGACAATAAAGATGTTAAACGCTTGTTTGATAAACAACCAGAAAAGTTTTTAATGTTTCAACATGACCCGGAAACATTTAAGAAATTTGAACTCGCAATGAAACAATATGCAGAAGAGAAAAATCCATTAGCGCGTTATTATGAAGAACAAGGGTATATCACAAAATATGCCAAAAAAGGAGATGGCCCACCTGTTAAAAGTTTGAAGTATATCGGAAAAAAAGTTGGAAAGCATTTAGATGTAACGGGTGATTACGAGGATTCGAATCGAAAGTTAGTTAAACTGTCGTTGAAGTCGTTTCGCTTTGATATATACCATACAGATAAAGGATATAAAATGGTTCCTATTACTTATTTAGATGTACAAAAGAAAGAAAAATATTATTATATCCCAACAGAAAAGTATGAGGCGCTTAAACAGGAAAAAGGCATCAATCAAAACGCTCAATTTATAGGATCGTTTTATTATAATGACCTCATTGAATTTGATGGAGAACTTTATCGTGTTATCGGAATCAATAATGGAGATAAAAACTTAGTTGAATTGGATATGGTGGATATCAGATATAAAGAATACTGTGAGCTCAATAGTATTACGACGACACCAAGGATTGTTAAAACCATTAGTCCTAAGACGCAATCCATTGAAAAATATACGACAGATATTTTAGGAAATTTGTATAAGGCACAACCTGGCAAAAAGCCACAATTCATTTTTAATAAGGATGAAGACTAATGGCATGGAGAATTGTATATGTAGCAGAGGTGAATCGACTTTCCCTTAACCTAAACAGTCTTAAAATTGTAAAAGGAGATGACGAATATAAAATTCCTTTAAATGATATTTTTGCAATCGTGATAGAAGATTTAACTGTTTCAATTACGGCACGTTTATTAGTTGAGCTCTCAGATTATAATATCCTTGTTATCTTTTGTAATCAAAAACATTTACCAGAATGTGTGATGCAGCCTGTGTCTGGCCATTATAGGCAGTATAACCAAACCCGTGCACAACTTTCTTGGGATCATGCGAGAAAAGAAGAATTATGGAAATGGATTGTGAAGAAAAAAATCAACAATCAAATAGAATGCATGAAACATTGTCAAATTGATAATGAAAGAATTGAAAAGATGTATGAATTGTATCGCTCTGTACAAATTTTTGATAAAAACAATATTGAAGGGCAAGCAGCAAAATATTATTTTAATAGTTTTTTTACGAATTTCAACCGAGATAATGAGGATTTGCTTGAAAATGCAGTCTTAAACTATGGTTATGCTATTTTAAATGCTGCGATAGGAAGAACCTTAGTTGCAAAAGGTTTAATCCCTTCATTAGGCATACATCATATCGGTGGGCGTAATCATTTTAATCTTGCCTCTGATTTGATTGAACCTTTTCGACCATTAGTTGATTTGTACTTAATGAAATATCCGCCTGAATCGTTTATGACGAAAGAATATCGTGTCAAGTTAGTGAATCTTTTACATGCAAGGGTTGAGATTGATGGGAAGATGCAAACGGTCATAAGAGCTATTGAATTGATGATTCAATCTGTCATTGATTATTTTCGAGAAGGACAAACATCCTTATTAATGTTTCCAAATCTTGCTAAATACGCTTTTTATGAGTTATAGATTTATGCGAGTCATCTTAATGTTTGACCTACCTGTTGAAACGAAGCAACAAAGAAGGATATATAGTAAGTTTAGGAAACGGCTACTCGAAAATGGATTTCTAATGATGCAATATTCAATCTATGTCAAAAGTGTCATCAATCGTGATGCAGCGACACTAAGTGTCAATCAGATTAAACAGTTTTTACCAAGAGAAGGCCATGTCCGTGCATTAATGATTACAGAGAAGCAATATGAAAAAATGCAAATTTTACTTGGAGAAGAAGATAAAAATAGTGTGATTTTAGGGGAAAATCGAACAATATTATTTTAGAGGTTATTTGAAATGGAGAAAATAGTGTGGGAATTAAAAAGCGAAGGGCTTCATTCTATTGAATTGAACATTGAAAACTATACATCTATATATAATGAGTTTGATACAAGAGAAGAAGATATTTTACAAACCATTTATGGCTATTTTCAAAAACGGGCATCTAATAAAGCGTATGTCACGATAATTGACAAGGCAGATGGAGAGGTCATTCCCTCTCAACGCTATCAATGTTGGTTGGTTAATCATGAATTTATTGAAAAAGAATTTGAACTTGCTCAAACCAGTTTATTGAACAAAAAAATTGTTCGACAACTCAAAGAAAATTATGAAATAGAAAGCTACTTGCATACGATGAATGTATTACTTGAAGATTTAGTTCAATTCGTTGATCATGGGTTGCCCATTAAACCTAAACCTTTTGATTACAAAGCATTTTCAAAGCATCTACAGTTCAAGTTTGATGATCATGTTGATTATTATAGATTGATTAATCGGCTAGAAAGGATGCTGCCACTCATTGTTGAAGAAATGGAACAAATTTCAAATCATAGAACCTTGCTTATTTACACTTATCCAGAGGCGAATTTAAGTCCGAAAGAACAAATTCAGTTCAGAAAATGTTTGGAAAGCTTAAATATACCGGTCATCACATTAACGGGGTCAGCGCATTTTCTTTCTAGAAATCTGATGGGAATGAATTATATTAGAAGAGATCGACAATTGATTAATATGCGGTGGTTAAATCAATTGGTTTGGGATGCACCGATGAATTACGAAATGGATGAAATTATGGTGAGCTTAAAGCGTTTCATTCATTTGTATCAGGACAAGTTAGAGATGACCCCCTTGATTTCAAATCATCGCTTAGCCGATATCATGTTATTTGACCCGATTGATATTTATGTTGGATTCTCATTTATGAGATATGCGGAACAAGCTTTTACTACAGATATGGATTGGGGTGTATTGCCAGAACCGGTGAGTCGCTATATGCAGCACTTGTTATAAATGGATGAGAAGATGATAAAAAAAGGCACAGCATTCATTGCTTACGTGAATGTTGTGCCTTTTCTAATATGAATATCATGAATTACAAGAAAAATCCTGCAATTGTCGCAGAAATGAATGATACGAGTGTTGCACCAAACAATAATTTCAAGCCGAAACGTGCGACGATATCTCCCTTTTCATCATGTAATGATTTAATTGCACCTGAGATGATGCCGATTGAGCTAAAGTTTGCAAATGAAACTAAGAATACAGAGACAACACCTAAAGAACGCTCTGTTAAGCCATGGACTTTACCCAGTTCAGTCATGGCTACGAATTCATTGGACAATAACTTTGTCGCCATAATCGATCCAGCATCCACGGCATCGTTCCAAGGAATCCCTGTTAAAAACGCTAATGGCGCAAAGATAAAACCAATTAATGTTTGGAAGTTCCAATCCAATGTACCACCAGAAACGAGGCTGATGATTCCCCCAATGAGCCCATTTAACAATGAAATTAAAGCGATATAACCAATCAACATCGCCCCTACAATCACTGCGACTTTAAAACCATCTAAAATATACTCACCTAACATTTCAAAGAAAGACTGCTGTTTCTTTTCTGTATCAATCAGAAGCTTATCATCTTCCTCATTGACTTTATAAGGATTGATAATCGACGCGATGATGAAGCCGCCAAATAAGTTCAATACAACGGCTGTAACAACATACTTAGGATCAATAAGTGTGAAGTAAGCGCCAATGATGGAGGCTGATACAGTTGACATTGCAGATGCAGTTAATGTATACAAGCGTTGTTTTGTAATATAAGGCAATTGTTTTTTTAACGAAATAAACACTTCAGATTGCCCTAAAATTGCAGCTGCAACCGCATTGTACGACTCTAAGCGACCCATACCATTAATTTTTGAGATTAAAAAGCCTAGAACGTTAATGATCAATGGTAAAATCTTCGTGTATTGTAAAATACCGATGAGTGCTGAAATGAATACAATCGGTAATAATACACTTAAGAAGAATGACATCGCTCCGTCATTCAGTAATCCACCGAAGACGAAATTGACACCGACTGCCGCTTGTTTCAGTAAATATTCAAAGCCTTTTGCGATACCACCGACAATTTTAATACCAATATCTGTTTTGAGTAGGAAAAAGGCTAAAATCAACTGAATAACAAGCATCAGTCCGATGTAATGCCAACGCACGTTCTTTTTGTCTGAACTTGCAACGAGTGCGAGGGCTAAGAAAACAACAATCCCGATGACCCCAATTAAAATATGCATGTGAGTTCCACCTCTGTTTTTCTAATAAATTTTCACTAAGACTATCATACAACAAAAATGTAAGCAGTAACATAACTATTTTGGGAATTTAAAATCAAATTGGTTGAAAAAGGTCAAAGTCAGCTCTATAATATAGTCAAAGATGGTCAAAAGGGGTGATACCATGCATAATATGTCTGACATCATAGAACAATACATCAAGCAATTGTTTGAAGAAGCGCAAGACGATGTTGTGGAAATTCAACGTGCACACATTGCACAGCGATTTGATTGTGTGCCTTCTCAGTTGAATTACGTCATCAAAACACGCTTTACGAATGAACATGGTTATGAAATAGAAAGCAAACGTGGTGGCGGTGGCTACATTCGAATTACTAAAGTGGAGACGAAAGACCAAAACAATTATATTAAACGATTAATCGGCTTGATTGGCCCTGCCCTTTCGCAACAACAAGCTTTATATATTATTGATGGTTTGTTAGACAATGGTTTAGTCACGGAGAGAGAAGCCAAGATGATTGCAGCAGTAGTGGATAGAGAAACGTTGAAAATGGATGTAGCTTCAAGAGATATCATCCGAGCCAATATTTTAAAACGGTTACTTCCTGTCATTAATTATTACTAGAAGGGTGATGTGCGATGAAAATCGATAAACGAGTACTTGAGAAGCAACACAAAGACCAACATGAACATTTGAACGTTCGTATGTATGATCAAACGGGTGACGAGTCATCCGATGCACAGTGGCATGAAGGCGATGATGTTGAAGGCACTTTTGTGATTCAACAAATTTTACAACATTTGGCAGCAAAACATGGGCTGAGTGTCGATCAAGTGGTTTATCGAGAACAAAAACGTTGCCCGAATTGCCAAATGACGTTAAAAGATATTGCACATGTCGGCAAGTTCGGATGTCATCAATGTTATCAGACGTTTAAAGAAGATGTCTATGATATCGTAAGACGCGTACAAGGTGGGCATATCGAACATGCGGGTAAATGTCCGAAATCAGCGCAACATCAACGTGCAATCAAAAAGCAGCTCGAAGCCAAACGTGCGCGCCTTGATCAGTTAGTGGCGCAACAAGCATTTGAAGAAGCGGCTGTCGTGCGTGATGAGATTCAAGCGCTTGAGCGACAAAGTGAGGTGTCCCGACAAGATGGTGAATAACTTGGATCAATACATGAGCCATTGGATGAAAAAGGTCAATGCACAACCTGTGATTATGTCTTCACGTATTCGCTTAGCGCGCAATCTTGAAAACTATGTGCATCCACTGATGTTTTCATCTGAAGAAGAGGGACATCGCGTGATTAACGAAGTACAAGATGTGTTGACGGATTTGAAGGTATTGCGCTTAGATGAACTCGATCAATTGAGCAAGTATAAGCTCGTGGCGAAACATCTAATTAGTCCGGAGCTAACGAAACAACCGGCTGCTGCGGTGTTGCTGAGTGAGGATGAGTCGATTAGTGTCATGGTGAATGAAGAAGATCATATTCGAATCCAAGCGATGGGTAATGATTTGTCTTTAAACGAATTGTATCAAAAAGCGTCAGAAATTGATGATACGTTAGATCAGGCAGTGCAAGTGAGTTATGATGAACAACTCGGTTACTTAACGACGTGTCCAACAAATGTAGGAACAGGGATGCGTGCGAGCGTGATGTTGCATTTGCCGGGGTTATCCATTATGAAGCGAATGAATCGCATTGCGCAGACGATCAACCGTTTCGGCTTTACGATTCGTGGGATTTACGGTGAGGGCTCACAAGTTTATGGTCACATTTATCAAGTTTCGAATCAAATGACTTTAGGAAAAAGTGAGCAAGAAATTATTGATGCATTGACGGAATTAGTCAATCAAATCATTCATGAAGAGCTCGCATTGCGCGAACGACTCAATGCGCATAATCATATGGAAACATTGAATAGAATTTATCGTTCATTGGGTATATTAAAGTATGGTCGCCTCATTTCAGTGGAAGAAGCATCATATCGCTTAAGTGATATTAAGTTAGGCGTAGATTTAGGAATATTAGATATGGAGAATTTTCGATTTAATGAATTAATGGTCGCGATACAGTCACCATTTTTAATAGATGAGACGGATGAGCAATCAATAGAAGCCAAACGCGCAGAGATTTTAAGAACTTATATATAATTAGGAGGTTGGCATATGTTATTTGGAAGATTAACTGAACGTGCGCAACGTGTGTTAGCGCATGCACAAGAAGAAGCAATTCGCTTGAACCATTCCAATATTGGGACGGAACATTTACTACTCGGTTTAATGAAAGAACCTGAAGGCATTGCTGCGAAAGTATTGGAAAGTTTTAACATTACTGAAGAGAAAGTCATTGAAGAAGTCGAAAAATTAATTGGACACGGTCAACAGCAAATGGGGGCGCTACACTATACGCCACGTGCGAAAAAAGTAATCGAATTGTCTATGGATGAAGCACGTAAGTTACAACACAATTTTGTAGGGACAGAACACATTTTACTTGGATTGATCCGTGAAAATGAAGGTGTGGCTGCCCGTGTATTCGCGAACTTAGACCTTAATATTACTAAAGCACGCGCGCAAGTAGTCAAAGCTTTAGGCAGTCCTGAAATGTCTAATAAAAATACGCAAGGTGCGAAAGCGAATAACACACCGACTTTAGATGGATTAGCCCGTGATTTAACGGTCATTGCTAAAGATGGCACATTAGATCCTGTCGTAGGACGTAATGCGGAGATTACACGTGTGATTGAAGTGTTGAGTCGTCGTACGAAAAACAACCCTGTATTGATTGGTGAACCGGGTGTAGGGAAAACAGCCATTGCAGAAGGGCTTGCCCAAGCGATTGTTAACAATGAAGTACCTGAAACACTTAAAGGGAAACGTGTAATGTCATTAGATATGGGAACAGTTGTTGCAGGGACAAAATATCGCGGTGAATTTGAAGAGCGTTTGAAAAAAGTGATGGAAGAAATTCATCAAGCTGGAAATGTGATTTTGTTCATTGACGAATTGCATACCCTTATTGGTGCTGGTGGTGCGGAAGGTGCGATTGATGCGTCTAATATTTTAAAACCTGCATTGGCACGTGGTGAATTGCAATGTATTGGTGCCACAACGTTAGATGAGTATCGGAAACACATTGAAAAAGACGCAGCCCTTGAGCGTCGTTTCCAACCTGTACAAGTTGCTGAGCCGAGCGTAGCGGATACGATTGAAATTTTGAAAGGATTGCGCGATCGTTATGAGGCGCATCATAGAATCAATATTTCAGATGAAGCCATTGTTGCTGCAGCTAAGCTCAGCCAGCGTTATGTACAAGACCGCTTCTTACCGGATAAAGCGATTGACTTAATCGATGAAGCGAGTTCAAAAGTACGTTTGAAAAGTCATACAACACCAACGAATTTAAAAGAAATTGAACAGCAAATCGAACAAGTGAAGAAAGAAAAAGATGCGGCAGTCCATGCTCAAGAGTTTGAAAATGCCGCAAACTTAAGAGATAAACAAACGAAACTTGAGAAACAATATGAAGAAGCTAAAAACGAATGGAAAAACAATCAAGGTGGCGAGCATACAACGTTAGTCGCTGAAGATATTGCAGAAGTCATTGCCGGTTGGACTGGAATTCCGTTGACACGCTTGAATGAAACAGAGTCGGATCGCCTGCTCAAATTAGAAGAGACATTGCACGAACGTGTCATTGGTCAAAATGATGCTGTCATTGCGGTTTCTAAAGCAGTTCGTCGTGCACGTGCGGGATTAAAAGATCCAAAACGTCCAATTGGTAGCTTTATCTTCTTAGGACCTACAGGGGTCGGTAAAACAGAGCTTGCGCGCGCTTTAGCAGAAGCGATGTTTGGAGAAGAAGACGCAATGATACGTGTGGATATGAGTGAATTCATGGAGAAACATGCGGTCAGTCGACTCGTCGGTGCCCCTCCAGGATATGTGGGTCACGATGATGGTGGGCAATTAACTGAAAAAGTTCGCCGTAAACCGTACTCTGTCATTTTATTTGATGAGATTGAAAAAGCACATCCAGATGTCTTTAACATTCTATTACAAGTACTCGATGATGGACATTTAACAGATACGAAAGGACGTCGAGTAG
The DNA here is from genome assembly GCF_002101335.1 of Staphylococcus lutrae. Classification (NCBI taxonomy): domain Bacteria; kingdom Bacillati; phylum Bacillota; class Bacilli; order Caryophanales; family Staphylococcaceae; genus Staphylococcus; species Staphylococcus lutrae. Next base: position 1,534,331 of record NZ_CP020773.1, read on the forward strand.
ACTTTAGAAATACAGTGATTATTATGACATCTAACGTCGGTGCACAAGAACTCCAAGATCAACGCTTTGCCGGATTCGGTGGTAGTTCGGAAGGACAAGATTACGAAACAATTCGCAAAACGATGATGAAAGAATTGAAAAATGCGTTCCGTCCTGAATTTTTAAACCGTGTTGATGATACGATTGTCTTCCATAAATTAAATAAAGAAGAATTGAAAGAAATTGTTACGATGATGGTCGGTAAGTTAACACAACGCTTGTCTGAACAAAATATTAATATCAATGTGACAGAAGCCGCAAAAGATAAAATTGCTGAAGAAGGCTATGATCCAGAATATGGTGCGCGTCCATTGATTCGTGCCATCCAAAAAACCGTGGAAGATAACTTGAGTGAGTTGATTTTAGAAGGTAAAGAATTGGAAGGTAAAAATGTCACTGTAGATTATGATGGTGAATCATTCCAGTATGACATTCATGAACGTGAAGCAGATGAAGATAAAGCAGTCACAGAAGCATAACATGTGAAAAAAGAAAGAATCTGAGATTAAAACAACTCAGCCAATCATAAAACCCGAGATACCCGTCCTCTATACGGGAAGGTCTCGGGTTTTTGCCGTGATGATCAATCGGACGAATAGGATGTGTAATCATCCATAAGGCTCGTCCGCTTTTCGTTTTTAATTATGAGGATCATTCATCTACAAAAGATAAAATGACTTTGCAAGATCATAAAAATGCGACCTAAAGGTTTGCCGGGGTTGCACCAGATGTACATTAAATGATCGCATCATAAATGGTATCATTAATCATATTAATGACGTGCTTTAACTTTTAGGCATTTTTCACGCAACTGGACACCATTTCAAGCGACGAGCAAAGCGTTCTTTAAATCATGATTGCAGGATGACGTGTAGGATAAACAACAACATTTGTCATGAACCGCTTTCGAGTATAAAATAGATATGTTATATGAAGAGATGGAGGTGTCGGGGTGGCAAAAAAGAAAACGATATTTGAATGTACCGCTTGTGGTTATCAATCACCGAAATGGATGGGAAAATGTCCGAACTGTGGGGCATGGAATTCAATGGAAGAATCTTTTGAACAAAAGACAACCAGTCCGAAACATGGGGTACGCTCAGAGAAAGCATCAACAGCAAAGATACAAAAATTGCATGACATCAAGCAAGAACTCGCACCACGGATTCAAACGAATAGCGGTGAATTGAATCGTGTGCTCGGTGGTGGCATCGTAGAAGGTTCTCTCGTCCTCATTGGTGGGGATCCAGGTATCGGAAAGTCAACTTTATTACTACAAATGTGTGCGGCGTTATCACAAGAGAAAAAAGTACTGTATGTCACAGGGGAAGAATCACTCAATCAAACTAAAATAAGAGCAGATCGATTGGATGAAGATGCAAGCCAATTGAATGTTTTTGCTGAGACGGATTTGGTGGTTATTCATGAAGCGGTGAAGCAGTTAGAACCGGATTTGATTGTTGTGGACTCCATTCAAACCATCTATCATCCGGAAATTAGTTCTGCACCGGGATCTGTTTCGCAAGTCCGTGAAAGCACGCAAAGTCTGATGCATATTGCTAAACAAATGAACATTGCGACGTTTATTGTAGGGCATGTGACAAAAGAAGGCCAGATTGCGGGGCCGCGTTTACTCGAGCACATGGTGGATACGGTACTGTATTTTGAAGGAGATGAGCATCACGCATATCGTATTTTAAGAGCAGTTAAAAACCGCTTCGGCTCGACGAATGAGATGGGGATCTTTGAAATGAAACAATCGGGATTGAAAAGTGTAATGAATCCCTCAGAAATGTTTTTAGAAGAACGATCAACTAATGTTGCGGGTTCTACGATTGTTGCGACAATGGAAGGGACACGCCCGTTACTTATTGAAGTGCAAGCATTAGTGACACCGACAACGTTTAATAATCCGAGACGTATGGCGACGGGGATCGACCATAATCGCCTTAGCCTATTGATGGCGGTATTGGAGAAAAAAGAAGGCTATTTACTTCAACAACAAGACGCCTATATTAAAGTGGCTGGAGGCGTGAAGTTGTCCGAGCCGGCAGTGGATTTGAGTATCATTGTTGCAACGGCGTCTAGTTTCAAAGATCAGGCAGTAGATGGTCTGGATTGCTTTATTGGTGAGGTAGGACTTACAGGTGAAGTCAGACGTGTATCAAGAATAGAACAACGTGTGCAAGAAGCAGCAAAATTAGGTTTCAAACGTGCAATTATTCCTAAAAATAATATTGGAGGATGGCATTTTCCGAAAGGGATTGAAGTGATAGGCGTTACCTCAGTGAATGAAGCGTTAAAATACGCATTAAAATAATTGGAAGGAGGGGTAATGACATGGATTTTATTAAGTTATGGGTTGTTTTATCATACATTATGATTGGTAGTGTCTTAGGTATTGTTTTAATTCCTGAACTTTTTACTGATTTTCATATCAATCACCCTCCCGTGATGGAAAATAGCTATGTGACTGCGTTAATGGGTATTATGACAGTGTTTATCTTGTTTGGCTGGTTTATTCCACGTATTGCTTATGCAATCAAAGATATAGAACAATATATTTTAAGTTACAGTGCGATTGAGATTATCTTTGCAACGATTGGGTTGTTTATGGGCTTACTGATATCGGTGATGGTGTCCTTTATCCTAGAATTCATTGGGACGAACTTTATTAACCGAGTCGTGCCCATCCTACTCACGTTAAGTTTAGGTTATTTAGGGTTTCAATTTGGACTCAAGAAGCGTGATGAAATGCTGTTGTTTTTACCGGAAAATATGGCGCGTTCGATGGCAATCAACGCCCGCAATGCAGTGCCTAAAATTATCGATACGAGCGCCATTATTGATGGGCGTATTTTAAAAATTATGGAAGCGGGCTTTATTGATGGAGAAGTATTGATTCCTCAAGGGGTTATCAATGAGCTTCAAATGGTTGCAGATTCGACGGATAGCGTGAAACGAGATAAAGGGCGCCGCGGTTTAGAAATCTTAAACTCGGTGCACACATCGAAGCACCCTACGCGTATCATTCATCCGCAACGTAGTCATCATGATATTGATGACCTTATTGTTCGTTTAGCACAACACTACCGAGCGCATGTGATTACGACAGATTATAATTTGAACAAAGTATGTAGCATTCAAGGGATAAAAGTGTTGAATGTGAATGACTTATCTGATGCAATACGACCAGAAGTTCATCAAGGAGATCGATTTGACTTAATGATTACAAAGGTTGGCAAAGCGCCGGGGCAAGGTGTCGGTTACTTTGATGATGGAACAATGGTTGTCGTTGATGATGCGAAACAATATGTCAATCAAACGATTACACTCGAAGTGATTAGTATGTTACAAACTGCATCAGGGCGAATTATTTTTGCGAAAAAGGTGGAAGTATAAATGGCAAATTATCACGTGATTATACCGGCCGCGGGCACGGGAAAGCGGATGGGACGTTCGTATAATAAGTTATTTATCGACGTGTCGGGACGCAGTATTTTGGAACATACGATAGCGGTTTTTCAGGCGGATTCCCATTGCGAGAGTATTCATCTGGCCATTCACCCGAGAGATGAACAATCACTTCAGACATTGATTAAACCTTATGATAAAGTAAAGGCTCTAGTTATCGGAGGAAGTGAACGCCAAGACAGTATTGCACGTGTGATACAAAGTGTGTCATTTTCGGATGAAGAGGTTGTCCTAGTCCATGACGGTGCGCGCCCTTTTGTTAAACATGAGACGATTCATGAAGTGACAACCGCGATTCAACAATACGGGGCTGCAATTGTAGGGGTTCAGACTAAAGATACTATTAAACGTGTGACACAGCAATTCGTCGCTGAAACGTTAGATCGTACGACGTTATGGCAGGTGCAAACCCCTCAAGGTGCCACTTTTGGTAAGTTGAAGGCAGCTTATGAACACGCGCGGAAGCAACAAATTACGGGGACTGATGATGCCTCGCTTCTGGAAGCAAATGGACAGCGCGTCTATATGGTTGAAGGCGATTACGATAATATTAAATTAACAACAGAAGAAGATTTGACTTATGCTGAAGCAATATTAGAAAAAAGGAGATGATGTGAAGATGTTTAGAGTGGGCTTAGGCTATGATGTGCACGCATTTGATGCAACACGGCCTTTGATTATCGGGGAATTGAAGTGCCACATACACATGGATTAAAAGGGCACAGTGATGCGGATGTATTGCTACATGCGATTACAGATGCGATGCTAGGTGCATGTGCATTAGGCGATATCGGTAAGTTGTTTCCAGATACAGATCCGCAGTTTAAAGATGCGGATTCGAAAAAGTTGCTGACTGAAGCATACATACAAGTGAAAAACGAAGGCTATGTCATCAATAATATTGATGCAACAATCATTGCAGAACAGCCGAAATTCAGACCTCATATTGATCGTATGCGCGCAGTGATTGCTGAATTGTTTGAAGTTGAAGTCGCACGTGTCAATGTGAAGGCAACAACAAGTGAAAAACTCGGATTCACTGGGCGTCAAGAAGGCATCGCAGCACAAGCGATTGTTTCCTTAAACGCGAAAGTGTAATCGGAACGCCACATGCATAAATGAACATGACATGCTATAATGAAACAATTGAAAAACGAAACAGGAGTGAACGAAATGAGTAACCGAGTGAGAGTAAGATATGCGCCAAGTCCGACAGGTTATCTGCATATTGGTAACGCACGTACGGCATTGTTTAACTATTTATTCGCCAAACATTATGACGGAGATTTTATTATCCGTATTGAAGATACAGATACACAACGTAATTTAGCCGATGGGGAATCATCACAATTCGAGAATTTGAAATGGTTAGGTCTAGATTGGGATGAATCTGTAGATCAAGATAAAGGTTATGGTCCTTATCGTCAATCAGAGCGTGGAGACATTTATCGCCCATTAATTGAACAGTTATTAGCTGAAGACAAAGCTTACAAATGTTATATGACGGAAGATGAATTAGAAGCAGAACGTCAAGCACAAATTGCACGTGGTGAAATGCCACGTTATGGGGGCAAACATGCGCACTTGACAGAGGCGGAGCGCCAACAATTTGAGGCTGAAGGACGACAACCTTCTATTCGTTTCCGTGTTCCTCAAGATAAAACGTATACGTTCAATGATATGGTCAAGGGGCCTGTATCATTTGAATCAGACAATTTTGGGGATTGGGTTATCGTAAAAAAAGACGGTATTCCGACGTATAATTTTGCGGTGGCAGTAGACGACCATTATATGGAAATCTCAGACGTTATCCGTGGCGACGACCACATTTCTAATACACCTAAACAATTGATGATATATGAGGCGTTTGGTTGGACACCGCCGAAGTTTGGACATATGACGTTAATTGTTAATGAGCAACGCAAAAAGCTCAGCAAGCGTGACGGTCAAATTTTACAATTTATTGAGCAATATAGAGATTTAGGATACTTACCAGAAGCGTTATTTAATTTTATCGCTTTGTTAGGCTGGTCTCCAGAAGGGGAAGAAGAAATTTTCTCTAAAGATGAATTGATCAAGATGTTTACTGAAAAACGTTTGTCTAAATCGCCTGCCTTTTTCGATAAACAAAAATTGGCGTGGATTAACAATCAATATATGAAAGAAAAAGATGCGGATACAGTGTTTGAAATGACATTACCGCACATGATTAAAGCAGGATTGCTTCCTGAGTCACCATCAGAGTCTGAATTGGATTGGGGACGTAAATTGGTTGCACTCTATCAAGAACAAATGAGCTATGCCGGTGAAATTGTACCATTATCTGAGTTGTTCTTCCGCGATGAGAAAGAATTGGATGAGGCGTCACAAGAAGTACTTAACGGTGAACAAGTGCCAGAATTGATGCAAGTCCTCCATAGTAAATTGACGACACTTGAAAACTTTGAAGCGGCTGAAATTAAAAAGACGATTAAAGAAGTCCAAAAAGAGACAGGGATCAAAGGAAAGCAATTGTTCATGCCAATTCGTGTAGCGGTCACAGGACAAATGCACGGTCCGGAATTGCCAAATACGATGGAAGTACTAGGCAAAGAAAAAGTCCTCGGCCGTATCCAAAGCTTATTATAAAATGCGCATTAACGGTTTTTAAACTTGATATCATATTAGAAATCGACTACTATAAAAGTGGAATTGAATAAAGGACAAGTAAGCAAATGGCGTGTAATCAGAGAGTGTACGGTGGGTGGAAGTACATCGCAAAATTTGTTGAATGCACCTTTAGGATAAAAAATTAAATGATGAATTGAGTGAGTATATTTGTCCAATCAACCATTGGCGATATACTAATTAAGAGTGGAACCGTGCGTATGAGCACCTCTGACATTGAATATGTTAGAGGTGTTTTTTTAAATCATCATGCACAGGGTCTTACTGAGTATGAAAGCTGTGACAAAATGCTTTGGGCTTGAAACAATCAAACGCATGTCATGTGATTAAAAGGAGGGATGATTGTGATACGACGGATGATAGATGATGTCAAAATGGTATTTGAACAAGATCCAGCAGCACGCTCAACTTTAGAAGTCATTACAACATATGCAGGTTTACATGCGGTGTGGAGTCACTTGATTGCGCACCGTTTGTACAAGAAGAAACGTTACACACTTGCACGTGTGATTTCACAAATTTCCCGCTTTTATACTGGAATTGAAATCCACCCGGGAGCTAAAATTGGACGACGTTTATTTATTGACCACGGCATGGGTGTTGTGATTGGTGAAACATGTACGATCGGCGATAATGTGACGATCTATCAAGGTGTGACACTGGGCGGTACTGGGAAGGAAAAAGGAAAACGGCATCCGGACATTGGGGACAATGTTTTAATTGCAGCGGGCTCTAAGGTGTTAGGTAATATTAAAGTGCATTCAAATGTGAATATTGGTGCGAATTCTGTTGTGTTAAGCGATGTGCCGAGTTACTCGACGGTGGTGGGTATACCGGGTCGGATTGTTAAGCAAGACGGAAAACGAATTGGGAAAACGTTTGATCATCTCGATTTACCAGATCCAATTTATGAACAGTTGAAGCAGCTTGAACGACAACTTGAACAAACTAAAAATGGAGAGATTAAAGATGATTACATTATATAATACATTAACGCGTCAAAAGGAAAAGTTTAAACCAATTGAACCAGGCAAAGTAAAAATGTACGTGTGTGGGCCGACAGTATATAATTACATTCATATCGGGAATGCACGCCCAGCAATCAATTACGATGTGGTTCGTCGTTACTTTGAATATAAAGGTTATGAAGTGAACTATGTCTCTAATTTTACAGATGTGGATGACAAATTAATCAAACGGGCGCAGGAGTTGGGTGAGACTGTTCCGGAAATTGCAGACCGTTATATCAAAGCGTTTCATGAAGATACTGCCGCATTAAATGTAAAACCAGCCACATGTAATCCACGGGTAATGGATCATATGGATGAAATTATTCAATTTATTCAAAAACTAGTGGATGAAGGTTTTGCTTATGAGAGTGGTGGAGATGTTTACTTTAGAACACGTAAGTTTGAAGATTACGGTAAGTTGAGTCATCAATCTTTAGATGATTTAAAGGTAGGCGCCCGGATTGAACAAGGTGAAAATAAGGAAGATGCGCTCGACTTTACGCTTTGGAAAAAAGCAAAGCCGAATGAGATTAGTTGGGATAGCCCGTTTGGTGAAGGGCGTCCGGGTTGGCATATCGAATGTTCAGTTATGGCATTTGAAAAATTAGGGCCAACAATTGACATTCATGCGGGTGGAAGTGATTTACAATTTCCACATCATGAAAATGAAATTGCACAATCAGAAGCACATAATCACGCACCGTTTGCAAATTACTGGATGCATAACGGCTTCATTAATATTGATAATGAAAAGATGAGTAAGTCTTTAGGGAACTTTATCTTAGTTCACGATATTATCAAAGAAGTCGATCCTGATGTTTTACGCTTTTTTATGATTAGTGTGCATTACAGAAGTCCAATCAATTATAATTTAGAGCTTGTCGAAGCGGCTAAAAGTGGCTTGGCGCGTATTCGTAACAGCTACGACGCTTTGAATGCACGTGAAGCGGTAGCGACGAATTTAACTGATGATGGGGCAATATTAACGCAAATCGAGCAGATTTTAGCGCAGTTTGAAACAGTCATGGATGATGATTTTAATACAGCGAATGCGATTACCGCGTGGTACGATTTAGTTAAGCTTGCGAACAAGTATTTGTTAGAAGACCATACGTCGACACAAGTCATTCAGCGTTTTAAAGCTGTATTTGAGACATTTAGTGACATTTTAGGGGTGCCATTGACTTCGAATCAAGGGGATATGCTACTTGATGAAGAGATTGAAAAATTGATTGAGGCACGAAATGAAGCGCGAAAAGCGAAAGATTATGCACGTGCAGATGAAATTAGAGCACAGTTGAAAGCACAAAACATTATATTAGAAGATACGCCACAAGGTGTGAGATATAAACGTGGATAAAAGGGTCAATATTACGTTGCTCAACCCACTATCATTAGCCTATGTCGGCGATGCGGTACTCGACCAATACGTACGAACGTACATCATCTTAAAACTTCAAAGCAAACCGAATCGGCTCCATCAAGAGGCGAAACGATTTGTCTCTGCTAAAAGCCAGGCGGAAACGTTAATGCGTTTAGTAGAGAATGATTGGTTTACTGATGAAGAGTACATGATTGTGAAGCGTGGACGCAACGCCAAAAGTTATACGAAAGCGAAGAATACAGATGTCCAAACGTATCGGAAAAGTTCGGGTTTAGAAGCAGTACTCGGTTTTTTATATCTAAATCAACAAACAGAACGATTGGAAGCATTATTAAAAACCATTGTTGAATATGTGGAAGAAAGGCGTTGAAATCCATGGACTCGGAAATTATTGTGGGTCGCCATGCAGTGAGAGAAGCAGTCATATCAGGTCACAGCATCAATAAAATTTTAATCCAAGATAGCATGAAGAAACAGCAAATTGAAGATATTTTAAAACTTGCGAAATCATCAAAACTCGTTGTCCAAGAGGTGCCAAAATCTAAATTAGATCAAATTTCAAGTGCGCCACATCAAGGGGTAGCTGCATATGTTGCACCATATGAGTATGAAGATTTAGAGCATTTTTTAATACGACAAGCACAACAGGAACATTTATCAACGGTGTTAATTCTAGATGGTTTAGAAGACCCACATAACTTAGGTTCGATTTTGAGAACGGCAGACGCGACGGGGGTGGATGGCATTATCATTCCGAAACGGCGCTCGGTGGCATTGACGCAAACCGTTGCAAAAGCGTCAACAGGTGCGATTCAACACGTGCCTGTCATTCGCGTGACGAACTTATCTCAAACGATAGATGTGCTCAAAGATAAAGGGTATTGGGTCGCGGGCACTGAGGCGAATCATGCGACAGACTATCGTGAGATGCAAGCAGACATGCCTTTAGCCATCGTGATTGGGAGTGAAGGACAAGGCATGAGTCGTCGTGTAAAAGAAAAATGTGACTTTTACATTAAAATTCCGATGGTCGGCCATGTGAACAGTCTCAATGCTTCGGTCGCTGCAAGTTTGATGATGTATGAAGTATTTCGCAAACGACACCCTATTGGTGGTGACAAATAAATATGAAAGACTACTATGTCATAATAGATGGATATAACATGATAGGTCAGTCTCCAGAACTCAGTCGCCTTGCTAAAGAAAGTTTGGAAGAGGCGCGAGAAAAACTGTTAATAGAAATTTCGAATTACAGCGCCGTGACAAAGGGTGAAATTGTATGTGTGTTCGATGCGTATGATCGTGGTACACCTCAAACAGAATATGTGTATCACGGCGTAAAAGTCATCTTCACGAAAGAAAATGAAACGGCGGACAGCTTTATAGAGCGCTATGTTTATAACATTTACAATAAACATACGACGCATATTACCGTAGTAACGAGTGATATGAGTGAGCAACATGCGATATTCGGAACAGGTGCATATCGTTTATCATCGCGAGAAATGTGGCGTCATTTAAAAGAAAACAAAGATGCCGTCGTAAAGTCGATACATCGCTTTGACGAAAACAAGCCCCGTACACGCATTCAACTGTCAGAAGAATTGCTCTCTGAATTTGAAAAACTTAGACGTGGTGAGTCTCAAGACTAGTCTTTTAGTATGTTGTTGATTTCCCCCTTTGACAGATATGATTAGAGATAATTTGTCGAAGGTGAGGAAATCAGTATGACATTATCTCTCGAACAACAGACGATTTTTGCTGAGACGGTTCAACGCGCTCAACAGCAACAACCGGAAGCCATGGCACAGTTAATGATGTACATTGAGCAGTTAGCGCGAAAAAGCTTTGGTGATTTCAGTGTGGCGCAGGCAGATTGTGAAGACTTAATTCAAGACGTGATGATTGCGATTTATCAGAAGTTACAGAGTGAGCACTTTTATCTAGGAATTCCATTCGAGCATTATATCAATCGTACCATTTATCGTCGCAAAGTCGATTATCGTCGTAGGAAACTGACGCATCAGCGAATATTTGAAGATTATGTTCAAGGATACGCCTTTCGCTATCAAAATCAGTTGGAACAGCAACAACGATATGATAGATATGAAATTGAAGCGTTACTACAACAAGTATCAGAACAATTAAGCGCTTTTGAAATGCGTGTTTTAGAAGGATTGATACAAGAGTGGAAACCGGCGGAAATTGCTCAAGCGTTAGCCACTAGAGATAAAAAAGTATACAACGCGATCTATAGAATTCGACAAAAAATGAAATGTTTACTAGACGCATAATGGCGTTTGACAATTGAATGCAAACTTATGTATAGTAAACTGGTATTATAGAAGCAAGGTGAGAAACGTTGAAAAAAGTGCCGTTAAATTGTGAAAAATGTGGTAATCGAAATTATCATGTACCGAAATCGACGAACATTACAGAACGCTTAGTATTGAAAAAGTTCTGTGCAAAATGTAACACACATACACTTCATAAAGAATCCAAATAAATTGGAGGGAAATTGATAATGCCGAAAAAAGAAAGCTTCTTCCAAGGTGTAAAATCCGAAATGGAAAAGACGAGTTGGCCAACAGGATCGGAACTTGTTAAATATACAACCATTGTTGTCATGACTGTATTATTCTTCTTGTTGTTTTTCTGGGGCTTAGACATCGGAATTGGACAGTTAATTGAATTGATAAAATAGGAATGGGGAGTTGTCAGCATGTCTGAAGAGATAGGTGCAAAACGTTGGTATGCAGTTCATACCTACTCTGGTTACGAAAATAAAGTAAAAAAGAATTTGGAAAAACGTGTCGAATCGATGAATATGACGGAGCAAATCTTTAGAGTGGTGATTCCAGAAGAGGAAGAAACACAAGTCAAAGATGGTAAAGCGAAGAAACAAATGAAAAAAACGTTTCCGGGTTATGTACTCGTTGAGCTCATCATGACAGACGAATCATGGTATGTTGTAAGAAACACACCAGGTGTGACAGGTTTTGTAGGTTCAGCAGGTGCAGGTTCAAAACCAAACCCGTTATTGCCAGATGAAGTGCGCTTTATTCTGAAGCAGATGGGTATGAATGAGAAAACAATCGACGTTGAAGTGGATTTAGGAGAACAAGTCCGTATTACCTCTGGCCCATTTGCAAGTCAAGTGGGTGAAGTCAGTGAGATTGAAGCAGATAAATTCAAGCTCACAGTACTGGTCGATATGTTTGGCAGAGAGACGCCTGTCGAAGTAGAGTTTGATCAAATAGAGAAGTTATAACCTCCAGGGAAAAATGTTACAAAAAATGTGTTGTATTATGTTATCTGGAGTGTTATAATTACGTGGTCGCGCATTCGAAGCGCTACATTTCGTCACGAAATGTTTAAGAGTGGGAGGGCAAAAATGAGCCCTGTGACCACATCACGATATCAAGGAGGTGCACATCGTGGCTAAAAAAGTAGAAAAAGTAGTTAAGTTACAAATTCCAGCAGGTAAAGCAAACCCAGCACCACCAGTTGGTCCTGCATTAGGTCAAGCCGGTGTGAACATTATGGCTTTCACAAAGGAATTTAACGCACGTACGCAAGAACAGGTAGGTTTAATCATTCCAGTTGAGATTTATGTATATGAAGATCGTTCATTTACATTTATCACTAAAACACCACCTGCAGCTGTATTGCTTAAAAAAGCAGCAGGCGTTGAAAAAGGTTCTGGTGAGCCTAACAAAAACAAAGTTGCAACAGTAACTAAAGATCAAGTACGTGAAATTGCTAACAGTAAAATGCCTGACTTAAATGCTGCCGATGAAGAAGCAGCTATGCGTATCATCGAAGGTACTGCACGTAGTATGGGGATTGTTGTTGAGTAATTGTCAACATTCAAAAAACAATAAAATGATACGATAAATTTCGAAAACGAACGCAGATAGGCCATTGATTAATGAGATATGAATCATTTGAATCGTGTATTGAACGCGAGGGCTATCTGCGCTCAACTTGCTATTAAGCAGGTTAACGTGGGAGGACATTCCGATAAAACCACTAAAGGAGGACAAAAAATGGCTAAAAAAGGTAAAAAGTATCAAGAAGCTTTAAAAAAAGTTGATCGCCAAGCATTTTACAGTGTTGAAGAAGCGATTCGTTTAGCTCAAGAAACATCAGTTGTTAACTTTGACGCTTCAGTTGAAGTGGCATTCCGTTTAGGTATCGATACGCGTAAAAACGACCAACAAATCCGTGGTGCAGTTGTATTACCAAATGGTACTGGTAAAACACAACGCGTTTTAGTATTTGCTAAAGGTGATAAAATCGCTGAAGCAGAAGCAGCTGGCGCTGACTATGTAGGTGACGCTGAGTACGTTAACAAAATCCAACAAGGTTGGTTCGATTTTGACGTTGTTGTAGCAACACCAGACATGATGGGTGAAGTAGGTAAATTAGGTCGCGTATTAGGACCTAAAGGTTTAATGCCTAACCCTAAAACAGGTACTGTAACAATGGACGTTAAAAAAGCAGTTGAAGAAATCAAAGCAGGTAAAGTAGAATATCGTGCTGAAAAAGCAGGTATCATTCACGCTTCTATCGGTAAAGTTTCTTTTGAAACAGAAAAATTAGTTGAAAACTTCAACACTTTACAAGACGTGTTAGCAAAAGCTAAACCAGCTTCAGCTAAAGGAACATACTTTAAGTCTGTAGCGGTTACAACAACAATGGGTCCTGGTATCAAAGTAGACACAGCGACTTTCAAATAATCACATTCATCCGTACTGAGTGATCGAAGCGCGTATTCATCACTTAGTACATGATTTCATAAAAAGGTTGACTTATTACGAGAAAACCTTTATATTAAATTCTGTTGAATATTTTACCTAAGACAGTAGGAGTTCTGAGCAAGGACTTAAACTTATATCCTACCGAGGCTAAAATGGACTTGAACGTTAAATCTTTCAAGCACTTTTTGCCGTGGGTAAAAAGTGCTTTTTTAATTTAAGTGTAACTTAATTATAAAAGCACCCAAAACTTATCTATGGAGGTGTCAAGATGTCAAGAATCATTGAAGCGAAACAACAACAAGTTGACGTTATCGCAGATCAACTTAAAAGTTCTGTTTCTACAGTAGTTGTAGACTACCGTGGTTTAACAGTCGCAGAAGTAACAGAATTGCGTAAGCAATTACGTGAAGCGAATGTTCAGTACAAAGTGTACAAAAACACAATGTTACGCCGTGCAGCGGAACAAGCTGGCATTGAAGGCTTGGATGAATTCTTTACTGGCCCAACGGCAGTCGCATTTACGACTGAAGATGTCGTTGCGCCAGCAAAAGTCATTGCTGGATTCGCTAAAGAACACGAAGCTTTAGAAATCAAGACAGGTATCATGGAAGGTAATGTGATTTCTGCTGAAGATGTGAAGACAGTAGGTTCATTACCATCACACGAAGGTCTTGTATCAATGCTTCTTTCTGTATTACAAGCACCAATTCGCAATTTCGCTTATGCAGTTAAAGCTGTTGGAGAAAACAAAGAAGAAAACGCAGAATAATTGATTAATTAAAACTAAAATTAAAAATTGGAGGAATATAAACATGGCTAATCAAGAGCAAATCATTGAAGCAATCAAAGAAATGTCAGTTTTAGAATTAAACGACTTAGTAAAAGCAATTGAAGAAGAATTTGGTGTAACTGCAGCAGCACCAGTAGCAGTAGCAGGTGCAGCAGGTGGAGACGCAGCAGCAGAAAAAACTGAATTTGATGTTGAATTAACTTCAGCTGGATCATCAAAAATCAAAGTTGTTAAAGCAGTTAAAGAAGCAACTGGCTTAGGCTTAAAAGATGCGAAAGCATTAGTTGACGGTGCACCAAGCATCATCAAAGAAGCAATGCCTAAAGAAGAAGCTGAAAAACTTAAAGAACAATTAGAAGAAGTTGGCGCTTCAGTAGAATTGAAATAATTCATTGATAAGTGAAAAACCCGCTATTACATAATAGCGGGTTTTTGAATATTAAACGATAAAGAGGTGCAACGCCGATGAGTCATTACTATGATGTACAACCTGATGCCCGGACGAATGAAAAAGAAATTACATACCAGTATCAACGGCATCAGCTTCATCTTACTACAGACGCCGGTGTTTTTTCGCGTGATCAAGTGGATTTTGGCTCGGATTTGTTAATTCAAACATTTCTTAATGCACATCCCCCAGGTCAAAAGAAGACGATTCTTGATGTAGGTTGCGGCTATGGTCCAATCGGTTTGATGTTGGCGAAAGTGGCACCACATGATTGCGTGACCATGGTAGATGTGAACCGACGAGCGTTGAGCTTAGTGGAGAAAAATGCGAAGCGTAATCAAATCACAAATGTGACGGTCAAAGAAAGCGATGGTCTCTCACAAGTTGCTGACGAAACTTTTCAATACGTCTTGACAAATCCTCCGATTAGAGCGGGTAAACAAATCGTTCATCAAATTCTCAGTGATGCATATCATGTGCTTGAAAAACAAGGGATGCTTTATGTTGTCATACAAAAGAAACAAGGTATGCCCTCTGCGAAGAAAAAAATGTCTGACGTTTTCGGAAATGTTGAGTCGATCAAAAATAGTAAAGGCTATCACATTTTAAAGAGTGTTAAATGTTGATTTTGTCGTTGAGTTATGATATAGTCGTAAGATGAAATAATTATGTTCAATAAGTGTGTACTTTTACGGTTAAAGTTTCATTGTAACATTTCAAAATAAGACTTATAGAATAGAAAATGGTGTCATCGTTTCATGTGCTACCGTTTTCTTTTTGTCTTGTTGCATGATGGGAACTGAAAAGTGTTCACACAATTTTTGAGGGGTGAATCTGTTTGGCAGGTCAATTTGTCCAATATGGAAGACATCGTAAACGTAGAAACTACGCAAGAATTTCAGAAGTTTTAGAGTTACCAAACTTAATTGAAATTCAAACGAAATCGTACGATTGGTTCTTAAAAGAAGGTTTGTTAGAAATGTTCCGTGATATATCTCCAATTGAAGACTTCACGGGGAATCTTTCATTAGAGTTTGTAGATTATAGATTAGGTGAACCAAAATATGATTTAGAAGAATCTAAAAACCGTGACGCAACGTACGCAGCACCTTTGCGCGTGAAGGTGCGTTTGATCATTAAAGAAACTGGAGAAGTGAAAGACCAAGAAGTATTTATGGGAGACTTCCCATTAATGACGGAAACAGGTACTTTCGTTATTAACGGGGCAGAGCGTGTTATCGTATCACAATTAGTGCGTTCACCATCTGTTTATTTTAATGAAAAATTAGATAAAAATGGACGCGTGAACTATGATGCGACCGTTATTCCGAACCGTGGTGCTTGGTTGGAATACGAAACAGATGCGAAAGATGTCGTTTATGTACGTATCGATAGAACGAGAAAGTTACCATTAACTGTGTTATTACGTGCATTAGGCTACTCAACAGATCAAGAAATTATCGAATTAATTGGTGATAATGAGTATTTACGCAATACATTGGAAAAAGATAGTACAGAAAATACGGAACAAGCGTTATTGGAGATTTACGAGCGCTTACGTCCAGGTGAGCCACCAACTGTAGAAAATGCGAAAAGCTTGTTATACTCTCGTTTCTTTGACCCTAAACGTTACGATTTAGCAAGTGTAGGCCGATATAAAGCCAACAAAAAACTACATTTGAAACACCGCCTATTCAACCAGAAACTAGCAGAACCGATTGTGAATACGGATACAGGTGAAATTGTTGCTGAAGAAGGCACAGTACTGGATCGTCGTAAATTAGACGAAATCATGGATGTACTCGAAACAAATGCGAATACACAAGTTTATGAACTTCAAAACAGCATTATTGATGAGCCAGTGGAAATTCAATCCATTAAAGTGTATGTCCCTAATGATGATGAAGCGCGTACAACGACAGTGATTGGTAATGCGTTCCCAGATTCAGAAGTGAAATGTATTACACCGGCAGATATTGTTGCGTCTATGTCTTACTTCTTTAATTTATTGCATGGTATTGGTTACACAGACGATATCGACCACCTTGGTAATCGTCGTCTACGCTCAGTCGGTGAGTTGTTACAAAACCAATTCCGCATTGGTTTGTCAAGAATGGAGCGTGTCGTGCGTGAAAGAATGTCAATCCAAGACACAGATTCGATTACACCACAACAATTAATCAATATTCGTCCAGTCATTGCATCGATTAAAGAGTTTTTTGGTAGTTCTCAATTATCACAATTCATGGACCAAGCGAACCCACTTGCTGAATTAACACATAAGCGTCGTCTATCTGCCTTAGGGCCAGGTGGTTTAACGCGTGAACGTGCACAAATGGAAGTGCGTGACGTCCATTACTCCCACTACGGGCGTATGTGTCCAATTGAAACACCAGAGGGTCCGAATATTGGTTTGATCAACTCATTATCAAGTTATGCGCGTGTCAATGAGTTTGGTTTTATCGAGACACCGTACCGAAAAGTAGATATTGAGACAAATACGATTACAGACCAAATCGATTACTTAACTGCTGATGAAGAAGACAGTTATGTTGTCGCTCAGGCGAATGCACGTCTCGATGAAAATGGTCGTTTCTTAGACGATGAGATTGTGTGTCGTTTCCGGGGTAATAACACAACAATGGCCAAAGAAAAAATGGATTACATGGACGTTTCACCTAAGCAGGTTGTTTCTGCGGCGACAGCATGTATTCCGTTCTTAGAAAACGATGACTCAAACCGTGCCTTAATGGGTGCGAACATGCAACGTCAAGCTGTGCCATTGCTCAACCCAGAATCTCCATTTGTTGGAACAGGAATGGAGCATGTTGCGGCACGTGATTCAGGGGCAGCTGTGATTTCTAAACATCGTGGACGTGTAGAACATGTTCAGTCGAGTGAAATTTTGGTGCGTCGTTTAGTAGAAGAAAATGGTGAAGAAGTAGAAAGCGTATTGGATCGTTATCCGTTAGCGAAATTCAAACGTTCGAACTCAGGAACATGTTACAACCAACGCCCGATTATTGCGAAGGGTGATATCGTAGAAAAAGGTGAAATTCTAGCCGATGGTCCATCTATGGAACTGGGTGAAATGGCACTTGGACGTAACGTCGTTGTCGGATTCATGACTTGGGACGGTTATAACTATGAGGATGCCGTTATCATGAGTGAACGTCTTGTCAAAGATGATGTCTACACTTCTGTTCATATTGAAGAGTATGAATCTGAAGCGCGTGACACGAAACTTGGACCGGAAGAAATCACACGTGATATTCCAAACGTATCGGAAAATGCACTGAAAAACTTAGACGATCGCGGTATTGTTTATGTCGGTGCAGAAGTTAAAGATGGTGACATTTTAGTAGGTAAAGTTACGCCAAAAGGTGTAACAGAATTAACCGCTGAAGAGCGTTTGTTACATGCTATTTTTGGTGAAAAAGCACGTGAAGTTCGTGATACGTCATTACGTGTTCCACATGGTGCGGGAGGTATTGTCCTTGACGTAAAAGTGTTCAATCGTGAAGACGGTGATGATTCACTTTCACCAGGTGTAAACCAATTAGTCCGTGTTTACATTGTACAAAAACGTAAAATCCACGTAGGAGACAAAATGTGTGGTCGTCACGGTAACAAAGGTGTCATCTCTAAAATTGTACCTGAAGAAGATATGCCATATTTACCAGATGGTCGACCGATTGATATTATGTTGAACCCACTTGGTGTACCATCACGTATGAATATCGGACAAGTACTCGAGCTTCATTTAGGTATGGCCGCTAAAAACTTAGGCATCCATGTTGCGTCACCAGTATTTGATGGTGCCAGCGATGAAGATGTATGGTCAACAATTGAAGAAGCAGGTATGGCACGTGACGGTAAAACCGTACTTTATGATGGCCGTACTGGTGAACCATTCGACAACCGTATCTCAGTGGGTGTGATGTACATGTTGAAACTTGCGCACATGGTAGACGATAAACTACACGCACGTTCAACTGGACCGTACTCATTAGTGACACAACAACCACTCGGTGGTAAAGCACAGTTTGGTGGTCAAAGATTTGGTGAGATGGAGGTATGGGCACTTGAAGCATATGGTGCAGCATACACATTACAAGAGATTCTCACATACAAATCAGATGACACGGTAGGTCGTGTGAAAACTTATGAAGCCATCGTTAAAGGTGAGAACATCTCAAGACCTAGCGTTCCAGAATCATTCCGCGTGTTGATGAAAGAATTACAAAGTTTAGGTCTCGATGTTAAAGTGATGGATGAACAAGATAATGAAATTGAAATGCGCGATTTAGATGATGATGATATGCCAGATCGCAAAGTTAATATTCAACCTTCAAGTGTTCCAGAATCACAAAAAGAAGTGACTGAATAATCGAGAATGATGGGTGGTATGAGTGAAGGGCGAGGGCGTTTTTGTCCTGGCCCCCACCTCACATCATTTCAGAAAAGAATCGAAGGCTAACGAGAGGGGTTGGCTATCGGTTCGTATCCGATGCTTCAACATTTTAAAGAGTATAATGTAAGTCAATCAACTAGCACAGTTAATTTAAACTAAAGGAGGTAGGCTCCTTGATTGATGTAAATAAATTTCATTACATGAAAATAGGACTCGCTTCACCTGAAAAAATTCGTTCTTGGTCATATGGTGAGGTTAAAAAGCCAGAAACAATTAACTATCGTACGTTAAAACCAGAAAAAGATGGTCTTTTCTGTGAAAGAATTTTTGGACCGACTAAAGACTGGGAATGTAGTTGTGGAAAGTATAAACGTGTACGCTATAAAGGCATGATTTGTGACCGTTGTGGTGTAGAAGTGACAAAATCAAAAGTACGTCGTGAACGTATGGGGCACATTGAGCTTGCAGCACCTGTTTCACATATTTGGTATTTCAAAGGGATTCCAAGTCGTATGGGACTTTTGTTAGACATGTCGCCACGTGCATTAGAGGAAGTTATTTACTTTGCTTCTTATGTCGTGGTTGATCCAGGACCAACAGGTTTAGAAAAGAAAACGTTACTTTCAGAAGCAGAATTCCGTGATTATTATGATAAATTCCCAGGTCAATTCACTGCCAAAATGGGTGCTGAAGGGATTAAAGATTTATTAGAAGAAATCAATTTGGATGAAGAGTTGAAAATGTTGCGTGATGAGTTAGAGTCGGCAACAGGCCAACGTTTAACACGTGCGATTAAACGTTTAGAAGTGGTGGAATCATTCCGTAACTCAGGTAATAATCCGGCTTGGATGATTCTTGATGTCCTTCCAATTATCCCACCTGAAATTCGTCCAATGGTTCAGCTTGATGGTGGACGTTTTGCAACAAGTGATTTGAATGATTTGTACCGTCGTGTCATTAACCGTAATAATCGTTTAAAACGTTTATTAGACTTAGGCGCACCTGGTATTATCGTGCAAAACGAAAAACGTATGTTGCAAGAAGCCGTCGATGCATTGATTGATAATGGCCGTAGAGGTCGTCCGGTGACAGGTCCGGGTAATCGTCCACTCAAATCATTGTCACATATGTTGAAAGGGAAACAAGGGCGTTTCCGTCAAAACTTATTAGGTAAACGTGTAGACTATTCTGGACGCTCGGTTATCGCTGTAGGACCAAACTTGAAAATGTATCAATGTGGTTTACCTAAAGAAATGGCATTAGAATTGTTTAAACCATTTGTGATGAAAGAATTGGTTCAACGTGAAATCGCAACAAATATCAAAAATGCGAAAACTAAAATTGAACGCATGGATGACGAAGTATGGGATGTACTGGAAGATGTAATCATTGAACATCCTGTATTGTTAAACCGTGCGCCAACGCTTCACAGATTAGGTATCCAAGCATTTGAACCTACGCTAGTGGAAGGGCGTGCTATCCGATTACATCCACTTGTAACAACGGCTTATAACGCGGACTTTGACGGTGACCAAATGGCGGTTCACGTACCTTTATCAAAAGAAGCACAAGCAGAAGCACGTATGTTAATGCTAGCTGCACAAAACATTTTGAACCCTAAAGATGGTAAACCAGTCGTGACGCCATCACAGGATATGGTATTGGGTAACTACTACTTAACATTAGAGCGTAAAGATGCCGTAAATACAGGTATGCTATTTAATGATACAAATGAAGTGATCAAAGCCTATGCGAATGGACATGTTCACTTGCACACGCGTATCGGTGTTCAAGCTTCATCTTTCAACAACCCAACATTTACAGAAGAACAAAACCGTAAAATTTTAACAACATCTGTTGGTAAAGTCATCTTTAATGAAATTATTCCGGATTCATTCTCGTATATCAATGAACCGACAGCAACTAACTTAGAGAAGAGCACACCAGATAAATATTTTGTCGATGCATCTGAACTTGGTGAAGGAGGCTTAGCTGCGTATTTTGAAAATACTGAGCTTGTGCCACCATTCAACAAAAAGTTCTTAGGTAATATCATTGCTGAAGTATTTAATCGCTTTAGCATTACAGATACGTCGATGATGCTTGACTTAATGAAAGATTTAGGATTCAAGTATTCTTCAAAAGCAGGTATTACGGTTGGTGTTGCGGATATCGTGGTACTACCAGATAAACAAGAAATTCTAGACGAATCTGAAAAATTAGTTGAACGTGTACAAAAGCAATTCAACCGTGGTTTATTGACGGAAGAAGAGCGCTACAATGCGGTTATTGAAATTTGGACAAACGCAAAAGACAGAATTCAAGCTAAGTTGATGAAGTCTCTTGATAAAACAAACCCAATTTTCATGATGAGTGACTCTGGTGCCCGTGGTAACGCATCTAACTTCACGCAACTTGCAGGTATGCGTGGATTAATGGCCGCACCATCAGGTAAAATCATCGAATTGCCAATCACATCATCATTCCGTGAAGGTTTAACGGTACTAGAGTACTTTATCTCGACGCACGGTGCGCGTAAGGGACTTGCGGATACGGCACTTAAGACTGCGGACTCAGGTTACTTAACACGTCGTCTCGTTGACGTGGCACAAGATGTCATCGTCCGTGAAGAAGACTGTGGTACAGATCGTGGCTTGCTCGTTTCAGATATCAAAGAAGGTACAGAAATGATTGAACCATTTATCGAGCGGATTGAAGGGCGTTATTCTAAACAAACCGTTCGTCATCCTGAAACGGACAAAGTGATTATTCGTCCTGACGAGTTGATTACACCTGAAATTGCGAAAGAAATTACAGATGCAGGTATTGAAGAAATGTACATTCGTTCTGCATTTACATGTAACACACGGCATGGTGTATGTGAAAAATGTTATGGTAAAAACTTAGCGACTGGTGAAAAAGTAGAAGTGGGTGAAGCAGTAGGAACAATTGCTGCACAATCTATCGGTGAACCGGGTACACAGTTGACAATGCGTACATTCCATACAGGTGGGGTTGCCGGAAGCGATATTACACAAGGTTTACCACGTATTCAAGAAATTTTCGAAGCGCGTAACCCGAAAGGTCAAGCTGTCATTACTGAAATTGAAGGTGTCATCGACAATATTACAGTAGGTAAAGACCGTCAACAAGAAATCGTGGTTAAAGGTGCGAACGAAACACGTGCATACCTTGCTTCAGGTACATCTCGTTTGAAAGTGGAAATTGGACAATCCGTTGCACGCGGTGAAGTCTTAACAGAAGGATCTATCGAGCCGAAAAACTTCCTTTCTGTCGCTGGTTTAACTGCAACAGAAGAGTACTTGCTGAAAGAAGTTCAAAAAGTTTACCGTATGCAAGGGGTAGAAATCGATGACAAACACGTCGAAGTGATGGTGCGTCAAATGTTGCGTAAAGTACGTATCATTGAAGCAGGAGATACGAAATTGCTTCCAGGTTCATTGGTGGATATTCATAATTTCACAGATGCAAACCGTGAAGCATTTAAAGAACGTAAGCGTCCAGCAACGGCTAAACCGGTATTGCTTGGTATTACGAAAGCCTCTCTTGAAACAGAAAGCTTCTTGTCTGCGGCTTCATTCCAAGAAACAACACGTGTGTTAACTGATGCGGCAATTAAAGGTAAACGTGATGACTTGTTAGGTCTTAAAGAAAACGTTATTATCGGCAAGTTAATTCCTGCCGGTACAGGTATGAAACGTTACAGTAAAGTCGATATCGAAAAAGACGAATCGAAACAAGCTGGAGCTGAAGAACAAGTCGTTGTAGACTAACCTTGACCCATTCGGTGTACGAATATAAGGGAGAGAAGAAAAACTTCTCTCTCTAATGCGGTTAATATTCTAAGATGAGCATGGATGACTTGACCTGAAAAAGTGGTTTATCGCTGGCGTTCAGGAGCGTCGTCCGTGGCTTGTTTTAGCAACATTTTTAAATCGTGAGTGGGAATCAAGAATTTTATCAATAACTATTGACGAACGTTTTGAGAAAATGATAATATAGTAAAGGTTGATGCAAGCAGTACTTTGGAGGATATGAAAATGTCTAATGAAAAAGTCACACGCTTTGACAAACAAGCCTGCGTTGTTGGTTTAAAAGAAACGTTAAAAGCGCTTCGGCAACAACGGGTACGCAAACTGATTATAGGTGAAGATGTAAATGTGCATCTACTCGCATGCGTGTTAAGCTTTGCCAATCAAAATAAGATACCGATTGAATTTTTTTCAAGCCAACAAGCGCTTGGAGAATACGTGGGTATCAATGTAAAAGCGACAGTCGTTGCTTTGCTGAAGTGAGATTAGTAAGTGAAATACTTACTAAATTTTATTTGACCAAAAAATGAACCACCTGGATGTGTGGGATTAAGAAATCAAGAGAGGAGGAAACTTGAATGCCTACTATTAACCAATTAGTACGTAAACCAAGACAAAGCAAAACTAAAAAATCTGATTCACCAGCTTTAAATAGAGGTTTTAATAGTCAAAAGAAACAATTTACTAAATTGAATTCTCCACAAAAACGTGGCGTATGTACACGTGTGGGTACAATGACACCTAAAAAACCAAACTCAGCGTTGCGTAAATATGCACGTGTGCGTTTATCAAATAACATTGAAATCAACGCATACATCCCTGGTATTGGCCACAATTTACAAGAGCACAGTGTTGTACTTGTACGTGGTGGACGTGTAAAAGACTTACCAGGTGTGCGTTACCATATCGTTCGTGGTGCTTTAGATACGTCAGGTGTTGACGGTCGTATGCAAGGTCGTTCACTTTACGGTACGAAAAAACCTAAAAAATAAGATTAAAAAAATGTAAAAATTCTTTTTAGTCATCTCGCAAGAAATCAAATATATTATAATAGGAAGGGAGGACTTATATTATGCCTCGTAAAGGATCAGTACCTAAAAGAGATGTGTTACCAGATCCAATTCACAACTCTAAATTAGTAACAAAATTAATCAACAAGATTATGTTAGATGGTAAACGTGGAACTGCTCAACGTATTCTTTATTCAGCATTTGACTTAGTTCAAGAACGTTCTGGTCGTGATGCTATGGAAGTTTTCGATGAAGCAATCAACAATATTATGCCAGTACTTGAAGTTAAAGCACGCCGTGTAGGTGGTTCTAACTATCAAGTGCCTGTAGAAGTTCGTCCAGAGCGTCGTACTACTTTAGGTTTACGTTGGTTAGTAAACTATGCGCGTCTTCGCGGTGAAAAAACGATGGAAGAGCGTTTAGCTAACGAAATCTTAGACGCAGCTAACAACACTGGTGGTGCAGTTAAAAAACGTGAGGACACTCACAAAATGGCTGAAGCGAACAAAGCATTTGCGCACTACCGCTGGTAAGATATTTGCGAATTCCCTGAGCAATTTCCGTATAGTCCCGTCAACTTGCTTTATCGCTTGTGAATGAACTGTGCTATACATGCTTAGGGTAAAGCTATATCTGATCATATAATCCTATTATTCTGGAAGGAGAAAGAATACCTATGGGAAGAGATTTTTCTTTAAAGAACACGCGTAATATCGGTATCATGGCACACATTGATGCAGGTAAAACGACGACGACTGAACGTATTCTTTATTACACTGGACGTATCCATAAAATTGGTGAAACACATGAAGGTGCTTCACAAATGGACTGGATGGAACAAGAGCAAGACCGTGGTATTACGATCACTTCAGCCGCTACAACTGCAGCTTGGAAGGGTCACCGTGTTAACATCATCGATACACCAGGACACGTAGACTTCACAGTAGAAGTTGAACGTTCATTACGTGTACTTGATGGTGCAGTTGCTGTTTTAGACGCACAATCAGGTGTAGAACCACAAACTGAGACAGTTTGGCGTCAAGCAACAACATACGGCGTACCACGTATCGTATTTGTAAACAAAATGGACAAACTAGGTGCAAACTTTGATTATGCAGTTAGCACACTACATGACCGTTTACAAGCAAATGCTGCACCAATTCAATTACCAATCGGTGCGGAAGATGATTTCTCAGCAATCATCGACTTAGTCACAATGAAATGTTTCAAATACACGAACGACTTAGGAACTGAAATTGAAGAAACTGAAATTCCTGAGGATTATCGTGAGCGTGCAGAAGAAGCACGTGAAGCATTAATTGAAGCTGTTGCTGAAACAAATGAAGGTTTAATGGAAAAAATCTTTGAAGAGGAAGAAATCACTGTTGAAGAGCTTAAAGACGCAATCCGTCAAGCGACTACAGACGTTGAATTCTATCCGGTTTTATGTGGTACAGCATTCAAAAACAAAGGTGTTCAATTAATGTTGGACGCTGTTATTGATTACCTTCCATCACCTTTAGATGTTAAACCAATCGTAGGTCATCGTATTGACAACCCTGAAGAAGAAGTTATTGCTAAAGCAGATGATGATGCGGAATTCGCAGCATTAGCGTTTAAAGTAATGACAGACCCTTATGTTGGTAAATTAACGTTCTTCCGTGTATACTCAGGAACATTAACTTCAGGTTCATACGTTAAAAACTCAACTAAAGGTAAGCGTGAGCGTGTAGGACGTATTTTACAAATGCATGCGAACTCACGTGAGGAGATCAGCAGCGTATACTCTGGTGATATCGCAGCAGCTGTAGGTCTTAAAGATACAGGTACAGGGGATACACTTTGTGGAGAGAAAAATGACATCATCCTTGAGTCAATGGAATTCCCAGAGCCAGTTATCCACTTATCAGTTGAACCTAAGTCTAAAGCGGACCAAGATAAAATGACTCAAGCGCTTGTTAAACTTCAAGAAGAAGATCCAACTTTCAAAGCGCATACAGATGAAGAAACAGGTCAAGTTATCATTGGTGGTATGGGTGAGCTTCACCTTGACATCATTGTTGACCGTATGAAGAAAGAATTTAATGTAGAAGCGAATGTGGGTGCACCAATGGTATCTTACCGTGAAACATTCAAACAATCTGCAGCCGTTCAAGGTAAATTCTCTCGTCAATCTGGTGGTCGTGGTCAATATGGTGATGTTCACATCGAATTCACACCAAACGAAACTGGCGCAGGCTTTGAGTTTGAAAATGCTATCGTTGGTGGTGTTGTTCCTCGTGAATACATTCCATCAGTTGAACAAGGTCTTAAAGACGCAATGGAAAATGGTGTATTAGCAGGTTATCCATTAATTGATGTAAAAGCAAAATTATTTGACGGTTCATACCATGATGTCGATTCATCTGAAATGGCCTTCAAAATTGCTGCATCTTTAGCGCTTAAAGAAGCTGCTAAAAAATGTGATCCTGTTATCTTAGAACCGATGATGAAAGTTACTATCGAAATGCCTGAAGAATACATGGGTGATATCATGGGTGACGTTACAGCACGTCGTGGCCGTGTAGACGGTATGGAAGCACGTGGTAACGCACAAGTGGTTAATGCATATGTTCCACTTTCAGAAATGTTTGGTTACGCAACTTCATTACGTTCTAATACACAAGGTCGTGGTACTTACACAATGTACTTCGATCACTACGCAGAAGTACCTAAATCAATTTCTGAGGAAATCATCAAAAAGAATAAAGGGGCTTAATCATTCTGAACCCTACTGTTTTTTAAATTGATTTTTTCTAAGAAATGATTTATAAAGGAAATAACATGATTTCTCTCATGTTGGTGAGAAACTTTCATGAGAGATATTAAAATAATTAATTCTTAATCAAAGAGGAGAGATTTTATAATGGCAAAAGAAAAATTCGATCGCTCAAAAGAACATGCCAATATCGGTACTATCGGTCACGTTGACCATGGTAAAACAACTTTAACAGCGGCTATCGCAACTGTATTAGCAAAACATGGTGACTCTGTTGCACAATCATACGACATGATCGACAACGCACCAGAAGAAAAAGAACGTGGTATCACAATCAATACTTCACACATCGAATACCAAACTGAAAAACGTCACTATGCACACGTTGACTGCCCAGGTCACGCGGACTATGTTAAAAACATGATTACTGGTGCGGCTCAAATGGACGGTGGTATCTTGGTAGTATCAGCTGCTGATGGTCCAATGCCACAAACTCGTGAGCACATTCTTTTATCACGTAACGTAGGTGTACCTGCATTAGTTGTATTCTTAAACAAAGTTGACATGGTTGACGATGAAGAATTATTAGAATTAGTTGAAATGGAAGTACGTGACTTATTATCTGAATACGACTTCCCAGGTGATGACGTTCCTGTAATCGCTGGTTCAGCATTAAAAGCTTTAGAAGGCGACCCACAATACGAAGAAAAAATCTTAGAACTAATGGATGCGGTTGACACTTACATTCCAACACCAGACCGTGACTCAGACAAACCATTCATGATGCCGATTGAGGACGTTTTCTCAATTACTGGTCGTGGTACAGTAGCGACAGGCCGTGTTGAACGTGGTCAAATCAAAGTTGGTGACGAAGTAGAAATCATCGGTTTAACTGAAGAATCTTCTAAAACAACTGTTACTGGTGTAGAAATGTTCCGTAAGTTATTAGACTACGCTGAAGCTGGAGACAACATTGGTGCTTTATTACGTGGTGTTGCACGTGAAGACATCAACCGTGGTCAAGTTTTAGCAGCACCTGGTTCAATCACACCACATACAAAATTTAAAGCGGAAGTTTACGTATTATCAAAAGACGAAGGTGGTCGTCATACACCATTCTTCTCTAACTACCGCCCACAATTCTATTTCCGTACAACTGACGTAACAGGTGTTGTTAATTTACCAGAAGGTACTGAAATGGTAATGCCTGGTGACAACGTTGAAATGGAAGTTGAATTAATTTCACCAATCGCTATCGAAGACGGTACACGTTTCTCAATCCGTGAAGGTGGACGTACTGTAGGATCAGGCGTTGTTACTGAAATCGAAAAATAATCTATATGTTATAGATAAAAAAGAGTTGGCGTTTTTCGCCAGCTCTTTTTTGATTCGATCATTTAAAACAGTGATTCAAGTTCAAGGATTTTCATAAAGGTACTGACTGCGTATTTCATAGCTTGTTCATCTATATCAAAATGAGGACTATGATGCGGCCAATTTGTACCTTTTTCAGCATTCCCACATCCTGTTAAGAAAAAAGCACCAGGTCGTGCATTTAAATAATAAGAAAAATCTTCACCGACCATCATTAAGTCAGCGGTGCGGTATCTAAAATTGAGCGCATCGGCTGCTTTTTGCACTGTTTCGACTGAGGGCGCATGATTGTATACAGGTAAGTATCCTTTAATATAGTCAAATGAATAAGTGACGTCATTAGCAAGGGACAAGCCCTGTAACAACAGGTCCATTTTGTGATAAATATGTGCTTGAATATCCGTTTCAAAGGTACGTACTGTTCCGCGACAAGTTGCAGTATCAGGAATGACATTATCTGCCTCACCAGCTTCGATTTTTCCAAAAGAGATGACGGCTTGTTTGACAGGGTCTAGCGTACGAGAAATAATCTTTTGGGTACTTAAAATAAATTCAGCCAAAATAACAATAGGATCAATCGTTTCATGCGGTTTTGCGCCATGTCCGCCCTTACCATGGATTGTAACGGTAAATTCATCAGGTTGTGCCATCATCGGTCCTGGACGTGAATGAATCGTGCCTGTAGGATAACCCGTCCACAAATGATTGCCATAGACTTTATCGACGCCCATTAAGGCATTATCAGCAATCATCTCTTGGGCACCTCCCGGCATGACTTCTTCACCATATTGAAAAATAAGGATGACAGTACCTTTAAGTTGGTGTTGATGTTCGTGAAGGAGTTCAGCGACTGTTAATAAAATCGCAGTATGTCCATCATGTCCACATGCATGCATCACACCTGGGATGGTCGAACGATAAGCAACCGCCTTTAAATCTTGGATGGGGAGGGCATCAAAATCCGCGCGTAATGCAATTGTTGGTCCATTTTGTGAGCCATTGATACGTGCAACGATACCGTGACGCCCGACAGGTGTTTCAATTTGAAAATTTAATGCCTTTAATCTGTTTAAAATATAAGTCGCTGTATGCTTTTCTTGAAATGACAATTCAGGATGCTGATGGAGGTAGCGACGTGTACGTATCATCTCCTCTTCTTTGTCAGATGCCAGTTGAAACCAATCTTTCACAATAACTCTCTCCTTCAGTACAGTGATTTTATTTATTATACACTTGCTTTTAACTTTGTTCAAAATACGTTATGATAAAGATAATTGAAAAGGTGAAAGGGGAATTGACGGTGGTACAACATTTAAACGATTTTCTTGATGAAAATTTAAACCATTTAAAAGAAAATGGTCTATACAACGAGATTGACACAGTAGAAGGTGCAAATGGACCAGAAATTCAAATTAATGGTAAAAAATACATTAATTTGTCTTCAAACAACTATTTAGGCTTAGCAACAAATGAAGACTTAAAAGCAGCTGCTAAAAGTGCAATCGATTCACATGGTGTCGGAGCAGGTGCCGTTCGTTCGATTAACGGGACTTTAGATTTACACGATGAATTAGAGGCAACATTAGCAGAATTTAAAGGGACTGAAGCAGCAGTTGCGTATCAATCAGGGTTTAACTGTAATATGGCAGCAATTTCAGCAGTTATGAATAAAAATGATGCGATTTTATCTGATGAGTTAAACCATGCTTCAATTATTGATGGTTGTCGCTTATCAAAAGCTAAAATTATTCGTGTCAATCACTCAGATATGGATGATTTACGTCAAAAAGCCAAAGAGGCTGTAGAATCAGGGCTCTATAACAAAGTGATGTACATTACTGATGGTGTCTTCAGTATGGACGGTGATGTTGCGAAGTTACCTGAGATTGTTGAAATTTGTGAAGCATATGGCATCATGATATATGTTGACGACGCACATGGCTCAGGTGTGATGGGTAAAGGTGCAGGAACAGTGAAACACTTTGGTTTGCAAGATAAAGTGGACTTCCAAATCGGTACGTTATCAAAAGCAATCGGTGTTGTCGGCGGTTATGTTGCGGGGAGTCAAAAGTTAATAGACTGGTTGAAAGCACAATCACGTCCATTCTTATTCTCAACATCATTGGCGCCTGGAGACACAAAAGCGATTACAGAAGCAGTGAAGAAATTGATGGCATCTACAGCGCTTCATGATCGTTTATGGGAAAATGCCAACTACTTAAAAGACGGTTTAGCACGTTTAGGTTTTAATACTGGTGCATCTGAAACGCCGATTACACCAGTGATTATTGGTGATGAAAAGAAAACACAACAATTTAGTAAGCGTCTAATGGAAGAGGGGATCTATGTGAAATCGATTGTTTTCCCAACTGTTCCACGAGGTACGGGACGTGTTCGTAACATGCCTACAGCCGCACATACAAAAGAAATGTTAGATCAAGCATTAGAAGTGTATGAACGTGTAGGTAAAGAACTCGACATCATTTAATACGAATTGTGCATACATGAGAGGTGAAGCATCTTGAAGCGGTGTTCACCTCTTTTTTGATATGTCGAATAGCGATTTAAATATGGGACTGTGTGACGATGTGTTTGATAGATATACAATAAATCGCTTAAATGGTATAATCTGAATAGTTGTTGGAGAAAATGATTGTGCAAGAAACGCATATGTCCGCGTGATAAAGACAGATTGGAGATGGAAGACGATGAAAAGAATAATGATTACAGGTGCACTAGGGCAAATTGGAACGGAACTTGTTGCGAAATGTCGAGAAATCTATGGGAATGACAATGTTTTAGCAACAGATATCCGTGAACCAGAGGCAGATTCTATCGTTGCTGCAGGCCCTTTTGAGGTGCTTGATGTCACAGATGAAAATAGAATGATACAATTAGTCGAATCGTTTAAACCTGATACGCTCATGCATATGGCGGCATTATTATCAGCGACTTGTGAACAAAAACCATTATTGGCTTGGAATTTGAATATGGGTGGTTTAATTAATGCATTAGAAACTGCTCGTAAATATCGCTTACAATTCTTCACACCGAGCTCAATTGGTGCATTTGGTCCGAATACCCCTAAGAAAAATACACCTCAAGTCACCATACAACGTCCGAATACGATGTACGGTGTGAATAAAGTTTCTGGGGAACTTCTATGTGACTATTACTTCACTAAATTTGGAGTGGATACACGTAGCGTCCGTTTTCCTGGTTTGATTTCTTATGTGAAAGAACCAGGTGGAGGAACGACAGACTATGCGGTAGATATATATTTTCAAGCACTTCGTGAGGGACGATATACAAGTTATATTGCTAAAGACACCTATATGGATATGATGTTTATGGACGATGCCATTGATGCCATTATTCAATTGATGGAAGCGGATGGCGGAAAATTGATCCACCGTAATGCATATAACTTAAGTGCGATGAGCCTTGAGCCTGAAATGATTAAAACAGCGATTCAAGAGCATATTCCTGATTTTACATTAGATTATGATGTCGATCCTGCCCGTCAAGACATTGCGGAAAGTTGGCCAGACAATATTGATACAAGTTGTGCACGTGGAGAATGGGGCTTTAATCCACAATATGATTTAGAGAAGATGACTGTGCGTATGCTTGAAGGTATTCGCGAAAAAGAAAATCATAAAGTGCAATAAAATAAATCGAGATAAAAAGTAAGGTAAAGCAATAAATCGGTATTGACTGTTTTTGCGAGACCTTACTTTTTATTGTCATTTAAAGATACAAAATAATAATGGATAATTGAAGTAAGGTTGTAAAATATTAAATTAATAGGCATTAATTATTTTAAATTTTCGGAATACTCGTTGAATTATAAGACTTACACTGATATAATGTCATATATGAAATTACATATAGGAGGAATAATCATGTCAGATCAAGTCAAATTAGAAGTAAGTCCTTCGCTGAAAGAAAAGCCAGATTTTAATACGCTGACTTTTGGTGAAGTATTTACTGATTACATGTTAAGTTTTGAGTATTCATCAGATAAAGGATGGCACGATTTAAAGATTATTCCTTATGGTCCAATTGAGATATCTCCTGCTGCGCAAAGCATCCATTACGGACAGTCTGTTTTTGAAGGATTAAAAGCATATAAGCATGATGGCGAGGTTGTATTATTTAGACCTGAGGAAAACTTTAAACGTATTAATCAGTCATTAGCACGGTTGAAAATGCCGGAAATTGATGAATCTTTATTACTAGAAGGATTGAAACAACTTGTCGATATTGATCGAGATTGGGTGCCTGATGGGGAAGGTCAATCGTTATATATTCGACCTACTGTATTTGCAACACAAGGTGTGTTAGGGGTTCATCCTTCCCACGAGTATCGATTGTTGATTATATTGTCGCCTTCAGGTTCATACTATGGTGGTGACTCATTACGTCCGACAAAAATTTATGTTGAAGATGAATATGTGCGTGCAGTACGGGGAGGCGTCGGTTTTGCAAAGGTAGCTGGTAACTATGCAGCAAGTTTACTCGCACAAGCTAATGCCAATGCACTTGGTTTTGATCAAGTCTTATGGTTAGACGGTGTAGAGCAAAAATACGTAGAAGAAGTCGGTAGTATGAACATCTTTTTTGTCATCAAAGGAAAAGTTGTGACACCTGCGCTTAACGGCAGTATTCTACCGGGTATTACGCGTAAAACAGTATTAGAACTTGCGACGTTATTAGGCTATGAAACAGAAGAACGCCGTATTTCTATAGAAGAGTTGTTCGAACTCTATCATCAAGGTGATTTGGAAGAGATTTTCGGTACGGGGACAGCGGCGGTCATATCTCCTGTTGGAACGTTGCAATTTAAAGACCAGCAGATGGTGATTAACGACAACAAAACTGGGCCGATTACACAACATCTTTATGATCAATATACTGGTATACAAAGCGGACAATTAGAAGATCCACAAGGTTGGCGTGTTGTCGTACCAAGATATTAAAAGGTATTTCATCGGACAGGTTCAATAGCGTGGGAAATTATTTTTACTATTAATATGCTATTGAGCATTCGCCTATATTTAAAAGCGAGAAATCTTGGATACTCAAGTTTTCTCGCTTTTCGTTGCCTGTATCAGCCATGTTTTCTGCATGTGAAGTCATCATCAAGATGATTGACTATACGCTTTTACAGGGAAATGGTCTGAATAATCATTGTAGACATATAAGTAAGGGAATTTGTAAACATCCCATGTAGGTGCTTTCTCATTAATTGCCGCATTGACTAATTTCCCAGGTTGTCTATGATTTTTATCGACAAAAATATAATCTAAATATTCCGGCTGTGCATTAGGGAAATTATATTTCGCAATAGAGTTGTATTTCGGATCCCAAGTGCTTGTATAACCGTTATAAATCACATCATTCACATTTAAGTTTTTAAGCATCTCTTGGTATTCTCCAGATGTTGAATTTTTATTGACATTCAAATCTCCACCGATGTAAACCACTTCATCTTTTGGAATGTTTTTATTTTTTACGAATGTACTGATCTCTTTCATTTGTTCAGCACGAATTGTTCTGTCGTGTCCAGCACCGCATTGTGAATCTTCGGATTGTGTATGTGTACCGATGACGTGGACAAATTTACCCTCTTTTTCGATTTTAGTATAAACAAAGCCTTTATTACTATTGTTATCGAAGCCACAACCATGTTGAAAGACGTGTTGAATTTTTTCTTTGATAGGGTATTGACTCACGATAGCGACCCCACCATCTTCAAATGTTGAGCTCGAATAATTCCCCTCTGTTCGATCCCAGCCCGATGTTGAACGCCCTAGCACGCTTGTTTGATAAGGATAGTCAGCTTTTAGATTGTTTAGTAATCGGTCTGACGCGCCATTATCAAATACTTCATTTAGTATGACGACATCGTTTCCTTTGATATACTGCGATTTGGCGATTAAGTCGGCCCGGATGTTTTGACCCCAGTTTGGATATAAATAGGTGGACAACATATAAACGTTATGTGTGGCTAACGTTAATTCTGAATGAGGCGCAGGAGATGCTGCGCGTACTTCCCCAGTATTGACGATCCCAGTGAACATTAAAGTCGCTAAAGCTAAAGACATTAATTTCTTTTTTCTAATAATATTTTTCATTTTTACCACTCCTCAATTAAATAATATACCTTGTATTAGATAAAACAATTAAATTATTATTAAAAATATTTTAAGATATATTTAAGGTATTAAAATGAAATATTAGAATGCTTTTTATACGTAAAAAGATTTAATGGTCTGTATTTATTTTGTGCTATAGTTTAAAATCTTTGAGGTGTGAATCGTGTATTTGAATGCTATTGTTATAGTGCATACACGTAGTGAAATGGGTTTATCTCGTCTTTAACGTATATTCGATGTATGATGTAGGCTAAAGAGCTATAAAAATGGAGGGAAATTGATGGCGCAATTGAAATGGATTTTATTTGATAAAGATGGGACTTTGATTCATTTTGATGAAAGTTGGGTCAAAATAGGGATTCAGCTCGTCAATGATGTTTGTGCGCATTTTAATATTAAAGATGTAGCGTCTGTGTATCGTGCAATCGGCGTTAACGGCAATCAATTTGTTAAAGGCAGTGTGATGGAGCGCGGTACATTGGCAGAGATGATTGATGTGTTTCAACAGTTCACGCAACAAGATGTGTCGCAATGGGTGTCACAACAGAGTCAAAAGTTGATGCGTCAGCGTGTTCCTGAAATTGAACTTTACCCGGGTGTTCAGACATTGCTTGAACGTTTAAAAGTCCAGTCGTACCGATTAGGTCTTGTGACAAGTGATAATGCGACAGGCATGACTCAGTTTATTGAGCAGACAGGTCTGGAAGGTTATTTTGATTTATTGATTTCAACAAATGAGGGGCAATATGAAAAACCAGACATTCGTTTGCTTAATCCTTTATGGGAACAGGGGATTAGTGGGAAGCAGGTTGTTATGGTTGGAGACACAGATATTGATATGCGTACCGGTAAAAATATGGGGAGTGCATTGAATGTAGGTGTGAGAACGGGTCTAGGCAGGGATGCGACATTTGATGCGGCGGATGCGGTCATTGATCATGTGGGTTTATTAGAAGATGTTTTAACGGAGATGACTTCAGAATAATGGGGCGTATCTCCTTTTCATTCTTAACTAAGGCGGTAAACGTCAAGCGTTACATCAAAATAAAACCCCTAAAGTTGAATGTTAAGGTACAACTTTAGGGGCGTTTCAATCTCGGCTATTTTAAGACCTCGCACAAAGGTCTATGAACGTGGATCAACTTGTCTGTATGTTTGGATGACTTGTTCGATTTTTTTCAAGACGATATCAATGGAAGCGGGATCTTCGTACAAATCATATTCTTTGATGTTCACACGGACAACGGGGCATGCGTTAAACTGATTAATCCAGTCATCATAGCGTTTGAATAACATTTTCCAATATTCAGGATCTGTTTCGATTTCCATTTGACGTCCGCGCGTTTGAATGCGATTAATCACAGTATCATAATCTGATTCAAGATAAATCAGCACATCTGGTTTTGGAAAATAGGGGGTTAAGACCATGGCTTTAAAAAGGTTTGAATATGTATCGAAGTCTTCACGTGACATGGTCCCTTGTTCTTCATGCATTTTTGCAAAAATATCAACGTCTTCATAAATCGAACGATCTTGAACAAAACCGCCACCGTATTCAAACATACGCTTTTGTTCTTTAAAGCGCTCAGCTAAAAAATAAATTTGGAGATGAAAACTCCAACGATTGAAGTCGTGATAAAATTTATCTAAGTATGGATTGTGTTCAACGTTTTCATATGAAGTTCTAAAGTTGAGTTTTTCGGCAAGCGCCCGTGTTAAAGAAGATTTGCCAACACCTACAGTCCCCGCAATAGTAATGACGGCATTGGATGGAATATTATATTCATTCATTTTCATAGCCTCCGATGAGTTCGTTAATTTGATGACGTATCGCATGATAATCTGCTTCGTTTTGGACAAAATCGATGTGTGTGGTATCAATCCATAACACTGCATGTCCTTCATTTTTTAAAGAAGTGTAGTAATTTGCGTAGTCTTCTTTTAATTTAAGTAAATAACTGTCTTCAATATGTGCTTCAAAATGACGATCACGTTGAGCGATGCGTTTTTTGAGCACAGCTAAATCTGCATCTAAAATGACAGTAAAATCGGGATGAATGAGATCTTCGGTTAAAATATCATAAATCCGTGAAAATTTGTCATATTCTATTTCATTTAATGTATTGCGTGCAAAAATCTTGTTTTTATAGATATGATAGTCACTGACAATACCTTCCGTATGTTCAGCGAGGTCTTGATAAGCTTTGTAACGGTGACATAAGAAAAACATCTCCGTTTGAAAACTCCACTTTGAAATATCAGTATAAAAATCAGATAGGTAAGGGTTTTCGCCAACAATTTCTTTCGCTTCATAAAAGTGATAAGATTGACTTAACAGATGTGCGAGTGAAGATTTGCCAACGCCTATCGGACCTTCAATTGCGATAAACGGTTTTTTCATTTTTTTCGCTCCATTATTATTTTAATTGAATCAATACTACAAATTTTAACATAAGTGAGGCTATTTCTGTATGACAAGTCATCAATATTATATGTCAATTGCGTTAGAAGAGGCGAGGCAAGCCGCTCAAAAAGGGGAAGTCCCTATCGGCGCAATTGTGGTGAAGGATGGGGAAATCATTGCACGCGCGCATAATTTAAGAGAAATAGACCAACAACCGACTGCCCATGCAGAACATATCGCCATCGAACAAGCGGCGAAAGTATTAGGGACATGGCGTTTAGAAGGCTGCACGCTTTATGTGACACTGGAACCTTGTGTGATGTGTGCAGGCGCGATTGTGATGAGTCGGGTGGATCAGGTAGTCTATGGTGCGGCTGATCCGAAAGGGGGCTGCGTGGGCAGTTTGATGAATCTCGTCCAAGATCACCGAATGAACCATCGCGCGACGGTCGTAACAGGCGTTCTTGCGTATTCCTGTGGTGAAATCTTACGTCAATTTTTCAAATCATTACGGATGCGCAAAAAACAAAAAAAGTAGGCATGAGAGGGTGACCTCTACCTTGTCATCAAAATAATGAAATTCAGAGAAAGGCTTGAAATGGGTTCGTTTTAAAGCCTTTTTTGAGTTTGAAAAAATTTGAAGTGACAAGACATTTTGAGCAACTGGTGGATGTCCGTTTATCGTACTTATAATATAAAATAAGTTTAAAAAATTGCTTGACATCTGAATAAAAAAGATTGAATATTAAATAAATTAGAGATACATAGAGAAAGAATCAAAGCATTTCATATCATCTGCCATTTTGGGAAATACAACTGTCGATAATAAGTTAAAAAGGCAGCGTGTTTTTTATCAATTTGTAAGGTACAGATAAAAGGATTAAATTTTGAATATTCACAATATGCGTTCAGAACGCCATGTTTCTGGTCGATGTGATCTTAAAACAATTGGATTCGGGGTGAGGACACCGATACAGCTCAAATGTAGTGAGGAACTTAGCATAATAAGGACTTAAATTTTTAAATGAAAGGAATTTAAAGTGAAAACAAACGAAAAAAATAATATTCTATTTTTGATAAGTAGTAAAGGGATCTCTCGAATTGGAGATATCATGTTTGATTTTGCGAATAATACATTTCTTGCTGGGATAAATCCAACTTCGCTATCATTGGTTGCAATCTATCAATCTTTGGAAAATATAATAGGTGTTTTATTCAATTTATTTGGTGGTGTGATGGCGGATCGCTTTAGGCGCAAAAAAATCATTATTTGGACAGATATCTTATGTGGTGTTGCTTGTGTGATGCTCTCATTTATCACTCAAGAACAATGGTTAATCTATGCGATTGTGCTGACGAATGTCTTTTTAGCATTGATGAGCGCTTTTTCTGGTCCATCCTATAAAGCATTTACTAAAGAAATTGTAAGAAAGGATCGTATTGCTAGACTTAATTCTCTCTTGGAAACAACGAGTACCATCATCAAAGTAACGATTCCCATGATTGCTGTTTTTTTATACCATATGATAGGGGTACACGGTGTTTTATTGCTTGATGGATTATCATTTTTAATATCTGCATTACTGGTGTTCTTTATTATCCCTGTGAATAAAGAAGTAGCAACAAAAGAGAAGACGTCAATCAGCGATATTTTTAAGGACTTAAAAATAGGATTTGTGTATGTGTATCACCATAAATCTATTTTTATCATTATTGTTCTATCGGCACTCGTTAACTTTTTTCTAGCAGCTTATAATCTGTTGCTACCATATAGTAGTCAGATGTTTGGACATTTATCAGATAGACTGTACGGAACTTTCTTAACGGCAGAAGCAATAGGTGGCTTTGCTGGAGCGATATTAAGTGGTGTTGTGAATAAACAATTATCGATGATGCGTTTAATGATGTTTTTAGCGTTATCTGGATTGATGCTCACATTGATTACACCCGTGTACTTTACGTTTCATAATGCCGTGATTCTTGCGTTTTCCCCAGCCTTATTCAGCTTATTTCTTTCCATTTTCAATATTCAATTTTTCTCGGTTATACAACGAGACGTGGAGAGTGCGTTGCTCGGTAGAGTGTTTGGGATTATCTTTACAGTAGCAGTTCTTTTTATGCCCATCGGAACAGGAACCTTTGCTGCCATATTAAATCCATCAAATCATTTAAATTTTTTAATCATTGGATTAGCAATCATGCTCTTATCGTTAGTGTTTAGTGTGCTATTCAAAAAGAATGATGTGCATTAATCAGAGTGTTTTTTAATAGAACGGTTGTTATCTCGTGAAAGTGGAAGATGACAGTATGGGCGTGTCAGAAATGGCACGCGTTTTTTTGTGTTCTATGTTATAATGAAGTGCATGAAAAAGAGAGGGGGATTTTACACTCCCTTAAGAGGATAAAGGTGAAATTGTATGATTAAATTGATTGCAACAGATATGGACGGAACTTTATTAAATGCTGCACATGAAGTGTCACAAGAAAATATCAAAGCGATTCAATATGCACAGTCTCAAGGGATTACAGTGGTAATTGCGACGGGACGCGCGTTTTACGAAGCAAATGATCCCATTATTCCAACAGGATTAAAGGTCCCTTACATCTGTTTAAATGGTGCAGAAGTTAGGGATGAAAGTTTTGATATTGTTCATACTTCAAGTTTAAATCACGGGTTATATCAACGTATTCGAGACGTTTTAAATCGTGAAGGCATTTATTATCAAGTGTATACAAATTTTGGTATTTATACTGAAGATCCTGAAAGAGACTTAGCAATCTATGTAGATATTGCTGAACGTGCAGGCCAACAACCGAACGTGGAAAAAATACGAGCGCACATCGATCATCGTATTGACATTGGGACATTAAAAGTCGTCGAGAATTATAATCACATTGAAGCGGTGCCAGGGGAATTGATTATGAAAGTTTTGGCGCATGACACAGATTTAGAAAAAATTGAGCGTGTCAAAGCAGAATTAGCAAACAGTAGTAATTTGGCTGTTTCCTCTTCATCGATTGGCAATATTGAAATCACGCATAGCGATGCACAAAAAGGTCTCGCATTGCAAACGCTTGCTGAACAGTTGGGAATCGATATGTCCGAGACGATGGCAGTCGGAGATAATTTGAATGACAAATCTATGCTAGACCGTGTAGGTGTAGCAGTTGCGATGGAAAATGCATTGCCAGAATTAAAAGAACGTGCAACATTTGTCACGGATTCCAATGAAAACAGTGGAGTTGCCAAAGCGATTTATCGTGTGTTGGGGAAAGACGAATAGAAAAATTATGTGACATGGGAATATCATAAAAGATGAGAGACTAGGGGCCGGATAAATCCGATCTTTTTAGATATGATCTAAAGGTTTTTTGTCAACGTCGATTGGTGAGACGATCACGCATTAAGCAACGTTATTTTGTTGTTTAATGCGTTTTTATGGTGCCCCGATATAGATAACAACTTGACGGTGAAAGTTCGTTACAGGCTTGTTAGTAGGCACTGTTAGCGAATGACAAGGGTGTCCATCGTGAGGTGGAATCTGAAGGAAGTCGGACGCAAACACGCGCACCGACGAACAGAAACATCATACTAAGGCTATGTAGAATGGATGAGTCTACTAAACAAGATGAAGTCCCATACTACCCGAGTTCTATATAGTAAATAGGATTGCTACAAGTGATTCAGTAAAATATCTTAACAATACATTTTTATTAATGATTTGTATCTTCATATCGCCTTTAGTAGAAAAGTTAATATTTCGAAAGTATTTATGGAGTTTTCTAAATAGGATTTTTAATCAAAAACGAGTCACTGCACTTTTCTCTTCAATTGTTTTTGCATTATTACATTTAAGCGAATATATTTTACCTTTAATAGGCACAGGCTTAATATTTTGTTGGTTGTATCATAAAACTGGAAAAATTATTAATAATATAATACTACACTCTTCATACAATCTTACTTTATTGGTAATGTATCAAATATTTGTATCATATCTGTAACGTATTATTAGTTTCTAAAAAGAACATACATCTAATAAAAAGTAATATGTATATTTGTTTACAATAGTTAGG
This sequence comes from Staphylococcus lutrae, assembly GCF_002101335.1. Classification (NCBI taxonomy): domain Bacteria; kingdom Bacillati; phylum Bacillota; class Bacilli; order Caryophanales; family Staphylococcaceae; genus Staphylococcus; species Staphylococcus lutrae. Next base: position 1,574,937 of record NZ_CP020773.1, read on the forward strand.
AACTAAACTTCAACAGTTAGGGAGAAATTTTAATTGAAATAAAAAATATTGTATAATCCAAGTGTGATTTATATTAAATCATAATTCTAATAATGGGGTGTGACAATGTTATTGATGGGATTGTGTGTATTATCCTTAGCAACCACATATTTAGTCTTTTTTGCTCAAAAAAATGAAGTTGGTGATAAGCCTAACTTTTTTATTGGTTACAGAACTCCAACATCTATGCAATCTAAAAAAGTATGGGACTTCTCTCAAAAGGAGTTTAAAAAGATTTTTATTAAGACCCAGTTTCTTTTGATGTTCATGGGTAGCATTTGGATTATTTACGATGTGATTAATTTTCTGAATAGTAGCTCTATTATCATTCAAGCTTTAATTTACTTTTTATCAGTTATTGTAATAATTACATTAACAGAAACAAAGGTGAAAAAATTTACAAAAGAACAAAAATAATAATAAAAGGTTGTCACTACTTTTTATGGTAACTTTAGTGGCATATGTTATGTTGTTCTTTGTAGCAACTCAAGACATTTTTCCTAATAACCCTATAAAAGATAAGACGTCTGTAATAGGAAAACACATGTATGAATTTTTCCCTCAAGGTTGGGCTTTCTATAGTAAAAGTCCTAGGGAATCGACCTATAACGTTGTATATACTCATTCAGGCAAGAATGCTACACAATTCCCAAATGCATCACCATCAAACTTTATTCATTCAAGTTACCAAAAGTAACAAAAAAGGGTGCATTCCCAAATGAGAATGCACTCCTAAAACTTCTGTTTATACGAACTAAGGAACTTGAAAAGAAATGGTCAACTGGTTTCATTCCAAATGGGTCTATGGTTATGAATCAGTTTCTTTTGCATAATCAAATTAAAGATAGAGTCATAAAATATCTTGAATAACTTACACACTTCATTTGAGAAACCCTTTAATATAGAAGTTCTTCCTGTTTTGCGCTCTAAAACATATTTATGTCCTAGTTCCTTTAATGATGAGGACGAGCACTTCCTACTCTATTAACCTCTTCATGTTATGCTTCTTTGTCTAAACAAAACTAATCTATTGTGGCGATTCATTATATGATATTTAGTGAATGATAGCACAAAATATAGATGATGTGTCAATGGCAAGTTAAAAATGACAGTGTCCGCTTCCCATTATTACTCACATCAAAATCAATAGCAGCCCTTCTTGTTTACAGCATTTCTTTCACAATCACTTCGAATGAAACCTACGTCTTTTCATACAAAAAGTCCATTTTAATGAAGTCAGGATTCGTTTTATGCCTGTCAATATAATAGATATTGCTTTGCTTAAATTTTTCGATCTTTTGATATAACAAATGAATACCTTTTTATGAATTATACCTCAATTGACAACATCATGTTGACTCAGTTCAAACATTTCAACTTCAAATCTGTTTAAAATAGCATTAAACAAGATTTCCATAGCAATATGTACAGCAGGGCATACCGCTCAAGATGAACGGTATGCCCTATAAAATTATGATTGATCTTTGTTGTTCTTTCTTCTTCTAGAAAGGAATAGTGTGCCTAATCCAGCTAACAGTGTGCCTGTTGCAAGTGGTGCAGTATTTGTTGTTTGACCTGTATTTGGTAAAGATGCTTTTGTATTTTTATCATTATTGTGATCCATATCCGCGTCGGCGTCCGCATCCGCATCAGCGTCAGCATCCGCATCAGCATCTGAGTCGGCATCAGCGTCAGCATCGGCATCCGCATCAGCATCAGCGTCGGCATCAGCGTCGGCATCGGCATCGGCATCAGCGTCGGCATCGGCATCAGCGTCGGCATCGGCATCAGCGTCGGCATCGGCATCGGCATCAGCATCCGCGTCGGCGTCGGCATCAGCATCGGCATCAGCATCCGCGTCGGCGTCGGCATCAGCATCGGCATCAGCGTCGGCGTCGGCATCCGCATCCGCATCAGCGTCAGCATCCGCATCAGCGTCAGCGTCGGCATCAGCATCAGCGTCAGCATCCGCATCGGCATCAGCATCCGAGTCGGCATCCGCGTCAGCATCCGCATCCGCATCAGCATCAGCGTCGGCATCAGCATCAGCGTCGGCATCAGCATCAGCGTCGGCATCAGCATCAGCGTCCGCATCCGCATCAGCGTCAGCATCCGCATCCGCATCAGCGTCCGCATCCGCATCCGCATCTGAGTCGGCATCCGCGTCAGCATCCGCATCCGCATCAGCGTCGGCATCGGCATCAGCGTCGGCGTCAGCATCCGCGTCAGCATCCGCGTCAGCATCAGCGTCGGCATCGGCATCAGCGTCGGCATCCGCATCTGCATCAGCGTCAGCATCCGCATCCGCATCAGCATCAGCATCTGCATCAGCGTCAGCATCCGCATCAGCGTCAGCATCCGCATCAGCGTCAGCGTCGGCATCAGCATCAGCGTCAGCATCCGCATCGGCATCAGCATCCGAGTCGGCATCAGCGTCGGCATCTGCATCCGCATCCGCGTCAGCATCTGCATCAGCATCCGAATCAGCGTCGGCATCCGCGTCAGCATCCGCATCTGCATCAGCATCAGCATCAGCATCAGCATCAGCATCAGCGTCAGCATCCGCATCCGCGTCGGCATCAGCATCAGCGTCAGCATCCGCATCTGCATCCGCATCAGCGTCGGCATCAGCATCTGCATCAGCGTCAGCATCCGCATCAGCATCCGCGTCGGCGTCAGCATCTGCATCAGCGTCAGCATCCGCATCAGCGTCGGCATCAGCATCTGCATCAGCGTCAGCATCAGCATCAGCATCTGATTCATCATCTTCAACAATAATGTTTGAACCTACGTTTTCACCTGTACTTGGACCCACAGTATTGTTTTGCATATCATCATCTTCAACAATAATGTTTGAACCTACGTTTTCACCTGTGCCTGGACTCATCATTATTGGATTTGCTTGTTGTCCTTCAACTGGTGTAGCAACTGCTGAATTGGTTTGAGGTGTCTCAGTAGTTGGATTGACAACATCCACCATTGGACTTGTAGCCTCTGCTTTAGTCTGTTCATTCAATTCGGATGCATCGGCATTGTTCGATACCCCTAAGTACATCAATGAACCAATTAAAATAGAAGCTGTTCCCACTGTATACCTACGAATGGAATACTTATTCAGCTTGTTTGGCAAAAAATCAAGACTTTTTAACTTTTTCATAAATTAATTTACCCCCTAAATAAACTTACAACTAGATAAAGATTATTCACTCTAAAACTACCTTTAAAAAATCACTAAGATTGAGAGATTGTTTTCTACTATTTAGTTTAATTCTAAAATTAACATACGTCAACTAATTAGTTTTTATAAAAAATAGCGCTTTATTTAAGCGGTTTTGTATGTTCATCATACGCAAGAACTTGAAGGTAAAGAACCAATACAGACATGGGAATAGGAACATTAGCGATAGACATAGGTATCCATTGCAATGTGATATCTGAAGAAAATAGGATAAAATTGTGCGCACTGCTAAAGGAGATACAGTCCAATATATTTAGGCTTTGTAATGTAAACGGTACGATAATATGAGTGAAAAGGGGTTACGCTCTACCTAGAGTGGTTTCATCAATAGTAGAAAAATCTTAGTAACAATGCATGACGCATGATGAAGATGAGGTTGAAGAAGAAGGATAAAGGTGCCTTAGCTTTATTTTATTTTGATCAGTTAAGTGATGGTCTTGAATGATGTGAATTTTGCAGACAAGATCATGTAGATGATATTCTTATTAACAATTTCATCTTACGGTGCTCAAATAATTGAGCCCTATGTCACAGTGATGCTCCGTTTTAAAATAGCTCAGAGCACTTTATACAATCAATAGCAGCGTGACTAGAAAACACTTTTAAAATTTTATGAACAACCTACCCCCTACGAAGTTGTCTTATTTTATGTACGAATCTTTTGTAGACCAAATCAAAAAGAGACCAAGCCCACTTTATGTCGCTGAATCTCTATAATTTTTGCTCACCAGCTCAATTTGATAAAGAATCAACATCATTGATATGAGACCAGAAAATTTATTATAGCGACGATTTTGAGGTCAAAGCTTTTGTGTCAGTCATTATTCGCTTCTTAAAGAACAGGCTTTATTGTTATCAAATATTTGGATTTTTGGGGGACCTTATTATTTTATAATTTGTGGTATATATATTAATATAAATATGTATATTAATTAAAATAAATATATTATAATTACTTTACAATAATTGGCGCTATCATTATAATGAGGTGATATATCATGATGTTTTAAGGAGAGATGGATATGAATATCAAAAGATGGGTTGTTGTTTTTTTGTTATCTATTTCGATGATGATGTCTATTCCTGCTGTGATAGATGCAGCTACAGAAAGTCCTACTTTTAAAGGAGTGAAAATACATTGGGAGCATGGCAGAAAACATTTTTTTTACAGTTACTCTAATGTTCAAACGGGAAAATTTATGCATTCCGCAACTGCCAATGCGATCTTTTCTGGTTGGAAGAGACCTGGAACTAGCGCATATGCACAACAATATGTTGGATTTAAAAAGGCAGTTGCTTATTGGAACTGCAGATAGACATAAAAGGTAAAATAAGATGAGACATGTACAATTCGTAGGAAAAATAAAATATCTCACGTTTATTTTGATTGTGATGCAAGCGGTATTGATTCTAATGATGGTGACTTTTCATTTAGGAGATGATTATGACAATCAATGGGAAAGTATAGAAAGTACGTCAGACCATGACACATTTTATGTAAAATATAAGACGACTGAACAAAAAGACGAAATTCTTGACATCTTTCATCGTCATCCACATCTCATGTTTATGACTTCTACCATCAATAACGATACCGGACATAAAGTGATAGGGGTAGTTGGAGATGCAAAGCAATTTCCTGTTATCCAATCTTTTAATCACGTTATCGTATCGTCTCAAGATATTGTTAAATTATTCTCGAGTCGAGAAAAAAATGCAACGATTGGCCCTTTTAATGGTTCGGTTCATAGTATTAAGAAAATAGACAGTCCTCAATTTTCAAAACGGTATTCGATTCTTAAAATGCAAGATTATATGGATATCACCAAAAGTGTAGAAGGTTCTTATACGGTCTATGGGCTTCATCGTGATCAGGAAAAAGAGCAATTGTTACAAGAATTATCTGCTGTAACACACCAGTCAACAACATCACTCATGTCGCCAAGTCAAGGGATGATTGAACTGGGGAGCATGCTTCCACAGACACTTTCAGGCTTATTATTACTGAATATGGTGGCATTATTTACTTTGTTTGTAGCTATTGCCCTCTCAAGTTTAAAGAATTTAGGGTTTTTAACCTTACTTGGCTGGTCAAAGCTTACGCTTGCTAAAAAGCTGTTTCAACAATTTGTTATTTTCTCAATTTTACTTATACCGATACTAGGCGTAATTTCTTGGTGGGTAAGCGGATGGTATGCTATTTCATTAAGAGCACTCTCCTATTTCTTTTTAGGAGGTGTCATTCATACTATTCTCATCTTTTTAATGATTAGCTTTGCGGGAGGAGTCGTTTTTTCCATGAAGCCGATTAACGCCATTAAAGGGAAAATGTCGATGCCTTTACTCTATTTAATTGGTGGGATAGGTTACGTGCTACTCAGTGGTCTGCTTGTAATCGGAAGTCTCTATATGGATAGTCCTATGAAACAAGTCGTTAGTAATATTCAGATATCGAAACAATGGCAGTCGGTGATAGATGTGTATACGCTCAAGACGGTTAATGTCGGTGATGACCAAGCTTCTATTGCTGGAAAATCTAATATATTGAATAAAGATGTTTATCAATGGTATCAATCTATTGTCGAAGATCCTGATGTCTATATTGCCCATTCTGAGTATATAAGTCGAAGGTTGCTAGATGATTATAGACGGAATAAGGTTTATCAAAATCTACCGGAAACCCCATTTTGGTATATGACATTTTCTCCTAACTATTTGAAGAAAATAGGAATCAAGGTGCATCATCAGTCGTTAACTTCAGCAGAACAGGGAACAAAGGTCTTTTTAATACCAGACACATACAGTGACAGCGAAAGAGAAAAATTTAAAAAATGGATTAAAGAAAGTGAGAAGAGTGTTGCGAAAGATAGTGATATGATGACTGCTTTTAACGAAAATAACCGCTTTGAATTTGTATCGTATCATTATGACAAAGAGATATTTAATTGGAGTGTCAAACCAGATTCTCATGTGATGGTATCAAATCCTATTGTTTACATCATCACACCAGCGAATATGAATGATATGCAGTCAGGAAGCTTGAGAAGTAATGAAATGAATGGCTACATTAAATTTGACAATCAACAAACGGCTGAAAAGTATACCACACAAGGTTATTTGTCACAATATCATTTAGATGATAACGCCTTAGATTTTGTTCCCATACGGGTCTATATCGATGGACTGCAAAAAGACTTAGTAGAGACTATCACATGGTTTGGATTAGCCATTTTAACAGGTTTATTGCTTTCGATTTTAGTCTTATTATCAATTGCTTATGTCTATCGTCTTTCTAATAATGAACGCTGTTATATTTCTAAGTTTTTAGGATATGGCTTTTTAAAAATGTACAACAAGCCATTAATGATAATGACGATCATTTGGATCATAGACTTAGGTATTGTTTACTTACGGCATTCCAAGTCAGGCATTATCATTATGATCATTTATGAGGTCATTCAATTGTTCGTTTTTTATTTCTATATGACACGTAATGATATTAAACAATTACTTCTTGCAATAAAGGAGAGAACATAATGAAAGCAATAGAAATCAAACAGGTGACTAAAAGGTTCGGGAATAGAAAGGTTATAGATGGTTTTTCTTTGTCAATAGATCAAGGTGCGTTTGTAGCGATTGTTGGTCAGTCAGGGTGTGGGAAGTCGACCTTATTAAATATGATGGGTTTATTAGAAACGATAGAAGAGGGCGAAATAAAAATATATGGACAACCGCTACCCAATATTCATTCTATGGCTGCGACACGAATAAGAAGAAAGACGATTAACTATTTATTTCAGTCTTATGCATTAATATCAAACTTATCAGTCAAGGAAAACCTCATGATTGCGCTTGAATATGTTAAATTAAATAGATATGAAAAATATAAAAAAATAGAACACGTTTTAAGGCGTTTGGGGATAGAGGATTTAGCACAGAACACAATTAACACTTTATCAGGTGGGGAGCAGCAGCGTGTCGCAGTAGCGAGAACCATTTTAAAACCGGGAGACATCATACTTGCTGATGAACCTACCGGATCACTGGATCCACAACTTGCACATACAGCTTTCCAATTAATTCAAGAATTGAGAGATCAGCATGGAAAAACGGTTGTTTTAGTAACACATAATATGGAACAAGCGCAACAAGCAGATAGAGTGATTAACTTAAGTGCGTTGAATTGAACAGTATATCAACCATGGATATTTTTAGGGTGTCAATGAGTGTTAAACCAAGTATGCTAAAAATCATTGTATGTTGTGTTGGATGGAGCGAGAGTGGTTGTGAATGAACTTTTTTAGGAGCCAGACAATAGAATTGTAGGGCTTCTTTTTTATTGCGGAATTTTTTTACATTGGAGGATCGCACATGTGTATGCGTATGTGCGACCCTCTGTCTTTAATAAGTGTTATGATTTTCTATACTTCAGTTTTGCAAAGGCGTCGTGTTGGTGAATGGATTCTTCATTACGGCACTCAATATCAAATCCTGCAATCCAAGCGACATCAACGAGATCTGCTGCAATCAAGCGAATTAAATCTTCGACAAAACGAGGGTTTTCATATGCACGTTCTGTCACGCGTTTTTCATCTGGACGCTTCAAAATAGGATATAACATGGAGCTTGCATTCGCTTCCATCGCATCTAAAATAACTTCTTTATAATTTTCTGGAAGTGTCACGTCTTTATCAAGATATGATTTTACCGTAATGATTCCGCGTTGGTTATGTGCGGAATATTCACTGATTTCTTTTGAACATGGACAAAGTGTTGTTACGGCCGCTTCAATCGTTAATTCTTTGCGTGTGATTGTATCTTCATCGATTGCTAAGCCGTATGTGACATCTGCATAACCGACTGCCTTAATGTGCGTTATCGGGCTATAGCGGTTGAAGAACCATTTGCCACTGACATCTACCCCAGCACTGTGTTGTTTCATACTGCTTTTAAGTCGATTAAGCAGTTGTGTCAGTGTATGGAATTCGAGTCGAATGCCGTTGTCGTACTCTGCTTCCACCGACTCTAAAATACGACTCATATTAATTCCTTTTTCGTCTTGATTTAAACTAGTAGAAAAACTAAAGTTTCCTGCCGTTTGATATTGATCAATCCAAACGGGATAAATCAAATTTTTAATGCCAACTTCTTCTATTTCAAATAAAAAATTTTTGTGTGTACTTTGAAGGTCGGTCATTTCAGCTTTTGTTGTTGGTTTTGACCCCTCGATTGGGTCAACCGAGCCAAAATGTTTCCATCGTCCTTCACGTGTCGATAAATCAAATTCAGTCATGTCTTTGCCTCCACTATATTTTCACAGTATTGTGAATGTCGTGTGATTCATTAAAAACGATAAGTCCAAAAGGTTTCGTTTGTTAAAAATGCTGCAGTATCTTTGGGAACACCTGATGTTTTGATTTGAGGATTGGCAAGTTGTTCCAAGAAAGGTCCAGTCTGTGATAGATGTGCTTCAAATGCAGCATATTTTCGATCTCTATATTTTGAGATGTCATTGACAATATCGGGTTCACCGAGTGCTTCAATGGCATCATTGCTAAATGCAACAAGTTGTAGCCTTGGACGTTGTTGGGCGTCCATACGGCCTACTGTTCTGACCACGGCTTCTGCAGTCGCTTCGTGGTCAGGGTGAACAGCATAGCCGGGGTAGAATGAGATGAGGGTCGTCGGTTGTGTTTCTTCAATTAACTGTAGAATCATCGCATCCAATTCGTCATGCGGTTCAAACTCGACGGTCTTATCTCGTAATCCCATTTTTCGTAAGTCAGTAATCCCGATTGCAGCTGCAGCTTTTTCAAGCTCGCGTTCACGAATATCAGGCAGTGATTCACGTGTCGCGATAGGAGGATTACCGAGGTTGCGTCCCATTTGTCCGAGCGTTAAGCAAGCATATGTGACGGGTACCCCTTGGTCGATATAATGTGCCAAAGTACCAGCTGATGAAAAAGTTTCGTCATCTGGATGAGGGAAAATGACAAGGATATGTTGTTCAACTGTCATATGATTTTCACGCCTTTCTATGCTTTAAATGGATGACGGCTAATTTCTAATGTAGCCGCAAGTTGACCTTCGTAATTAAATCCAGCTAATAAAAACATGCCATCTTCTGTCACTTCATAATGTGTGAGCCCTTGGACATAAATCCATCCGTTATGATCCAGTTTGAGTCCTACACGATAAGGGTCTTTTGCCCCTCCTTTAAGTTGGGCATGTTGATAAGTGATTTGGATATTTCTTAAAAATGTGCCTGCATTGAACACACGTTGGTCAAAATGGTTCGCATAAGCACCATTAGTCGTCTCTACATGGATATAAACCGGTTGATGGGCATACTGATCGAGTAGCGTCTGTACCGCATCTTGTGTAATCGATTGCAAAAAACTCACTGCCTTCCTGATTGTGATTATCTGTCCATTTTACTAAAAAAGAAAGAAAAATAATATAGCTCTGCTCATTTAATCTATCATTTTATTTCCACTGGCTCATATAATTTAAGCAAAAAGCGATCTTTTTTCGTGTGGTAGTGATTCATCTATGTTAAGAAGTGTGATTTGAACTTTTGAATGATTGAAATGACGAGAATAGGATGTGCAATCTCATGAGTTTTTTAATCTCCCCAAATTGTTAACTATGCCAAGAGTTCGATTTCACTTATAGTTTGGAAAGCGGGTGTCGCATTTTTGAGAGAATCATGTGGTACGCGTTTGTGATATGTCTGCCATTAGAGGGGGGGAGTTTGTCAGAGCGGATGACATCTGAGAAATCATATCTCCCAGATGCCAATCCGACCTGAACCAATCAGTTGAAAAGAAGTGAGACGAATGATTGTTTTCATCAGCTAGACGTCTTGTTAAAACGTCAAATCAGATGGTGTCAGAAGGAGGTTGGGGCGTCTGTTGTCTTCTTGTAGCGAGTTCATGATAACTCTTCATATAGTGTTCAAAGCGATGAACATCTTGTAATAAATGGTAGCTTACTAAATCAATAATAAATTGATTTGAGAGCTGAGAGTTGATGAAATAGGCATCGTGTGTACGACTTCGATCGGCAGTCATAATGATACGGTCACAATATGTTTCGAGCGCAGGTGTACGGAAGTGTGAGATACCAATTCGTTTGGCGCCGTTTTGAGAGCCATGGCGAAGGCTGTCGATAATTTCTTGCGTTGCACCACTATTCGTGAAAGCAACGATGGTCGTATGTGGCGTACACATATGTCCGACGACAGTCATCAAATGTGGGTCTGTAATCGCAATCGCATGAAACCCCATTCGTGCTGTACGGAAATAAATTTCTTGTGCACTCAAGCCAGAGCTACCGATACCAAGGAAAATAATTTTTTCACTCTCTTTTATCGCATTAACGAGATACATTAAATCATTTTCACTTAAAAACTCACCGGTATGATCCATAATTGCACGATAATGCTGATGTAAGATTTGTATCGAAGGGCTTTGATGAATCGGCTCGTTTTGTAGTTCATGTTGGATGGCGAAGCGAAAAGATTGAAAACTATCGTAATTTAATTTGTAAGCAAAGCGCGTCACACTAGAAGGGGAAACGCCAATAGCATGCGCCAAATCATTGATTGCACCGATATCAATCCGGTAGTCTAGTGTTAAAATGAAATTTGCAATTTGATGATCGACTTTAGTGAACAAATGTTGATATTGTTGAATACGATTTTCAATTTTCATCGTGACACCCCCTGTGAATACAGTATATTTGAAAAGATTTTTCAAAACAATATATTATATTGACGATTTTTTTCAAGATGCTATATTGAAGGAGAGCATTATGAGAAAGAAGGGGAAAAATTGAACAGGATTTTTGATAAGGCCCAACAATTTGGGAAGTCATTTATGCTACCGATTGCAATTTTACCTGCAGCGGGACTACTGCTAGGTATTGGAGGTGCATTGAGTAATCCCAATACTGTAGAAGCTTACGCATTTCTGAATATCCCTTTTTTACAGTACTTGTTTATTTTGATGCGTGCGGCTGGGAATATCGTCTTTCAAAATTTGGCTGTGCTTTTTGCTATTGGTGTTGCGGTGGGCTTAGCAAGAGCAGATAAAGGTACGGCAGGTCTTTCAGCGATGTTAGGCTTTTTAATTATGAATGCAACGATGAATGCATTACTGACGATAACGGATCAATTGGCACCAGCAACAGCATTAGCTAAATCGGGGCAAGGAATGGTACTCGGTATTCAAACACTGGAAACGGGTGTGTTTGGAGGGATTGTGGTCGGATTACTGACTGCGATTTTGCATAACAAATATTATAAAATAACCTTACCTCAGTTTTTAGGATTTTTTGGTGGTTCACGCTTTGTACCGATTGTGACAGCAATGGGTGCTATTGGATTAGGTGTGATGATGTTCTTTGTCTGGCCATTTTTTCAACATGTCATGACAGGTGCCGGTCATCTAGTCCAAAAAACAGGATTGATTGGGACGTTTCTATACGGTTTTATTTTACGCATGTTAGGACCTTTTGGATTACATCATATTTTTTATCTCCCATTCTGGCAAACAGCCCTTGGAGGAACATTAGAAATAAATGGGCATACGATTCAAGGAACACAGAATATCTTTTTTGCACAATTAGCGGATACACATACAACCCATTACTATGAGGGAATCTCTCGTTATATGTCAGGGCGTTTTATTACGATGATGTTTGGATTGCTTGGTGCAGCGTTAGCCATTTATCATACTGCCAAGCCTGAACGTAAGAAAGTGGTAGGGGGATTGATGCTCTCTGCAGCGTTAACTTCCTTTTTAACAGGCATTACAGAGCCATTAGAATTTAGCTTTTTATTTGTTGCACCTGCGCTTTATGTTGTGCATGCCTTATTGGATGGGTTAGCTTTTATGATGGCGGATTTATTTCATATTACCGTGGGACAAACATTTAGTGGTGGCTTTATTGACTTTATACTCTTCGGCGTGTTGCAAGGTCAAGCGAAGACGCACTATTTATGGATAATACCAATCGGTATCGTTTGGTTTTTGCTTTATTATGTGATATTTAGAGTTTTAATTCAGGTATTTCACTTTAAAACACCTGGACGCGAAGATTTGGAGACGGTCACAAAACGCCCTGAACAGCCACGTGCAACTCATATTATTCAAGGATTAGGCGGTGCTGAAAACATTGCCATTATTGACTGCTGTGCAACACGTCTTAGAGTAACCTTGAATGATATTACCAAGATGGATGAGGCGTTCATTCGGATAACAGATGCAAAAGGGATTATCAAAAAAGGTAATGGTGTGCAAATTGTGTACGGACCACATGTGACAGCAATAAAAAATGAAGTCGAAGAACAATTGGAAGGGAGTCATTAAGATGAAATTACCACAAGGATTAATCGTTTCTTGTCAAGCTTTGCCAGATGAGCCTTTACATTCGCCATGGATTATGGGGAAAATGGCACTCGCTGCTAAAGAAGGTGGAGCTGTAGGCATTAGAGCGAACACAAAAGCGGATATTTTAGCGATCAAAGAAGAAGTAGATTTACCGATTATTGGAATTGTGAAGCGTGACTATGACAATTCGTCCGTTTTTATTACTGCAACACAACTTGAAGTGGATGAATTGATTGAAAGTGGATGTGAAGTAATTGCTTTAGATGCAACGTTACGTCAACGTCCCGCACAAGATTTGGATACATTGGTGAAGTATATTAGAGAAAAAGCACCTCATGTTGAGATAATGGCAGATATTGCAACATTAGAAGAAGCGAAAAATGCAGATCGTCTCGATTTTGACTATATCGGTACAACATTACGTGGTTACACAGAAGAAACACAAGGTCAGGTGTTGTATGACAATGATTTTGAATTTTTAAATGAAGTTCTTGCCAATGTTGACCAAAAAGTCATTGCAGAAGGGAACGTGATAACGCCTGAAATGTTGAAAAAAGTTTTCGATAAAGGGGTCTATGCAGCAGTGGTTGGTGGCGCAATTACGAGACCTCGTGAAATCACACGACGTTTTGTGAAAATGATTGAGGAGTAGGATAGTATGAAAATCATCAATTTGGGATCAGAAGCACATGCCTCTTTTTATGTTGCATGTGAGTTATACAAACAGATGTTATATCAAAAGGACAGCCGACTCGGTTTAGCCACTGGAGGGACGATGATTAACGTATATCGTGAATTAGTTGAACTATTACAGAAAAATCAACTGGATGTCTCTCAAATTGAAACGTTTAACTTAGATGAATATGTCGGTTTAGATGCAAATCATGAAGAAAGTTATTATCAGTATATGAAGAAAGTGTTGTTCGGTGCGTACCCACATTTCGATGCACAGCGAATCCATCTCCCAAATGGTGTGGCTGATGATATAGAGGCAGAAGCGCAACGTTATGAAGCACTGCTAGAAAAAGGAGGGCCAGTTGAGATACAGATTTTAGGTATTGGTCAAAATGGTCACATTGGTTTTAATGAACCTGGGACATCATTTGATAGTTTGACGCATTGTGTTGATTTGACAGAGAGTACCATTCAAGCTAATAGTCGTTATTTTGACACGATTGACGACGTACCGAAACAAGCGATTTCTATGGGCTTACAATCAATTATGAAAGCAAAACGTATTATTTTATTAGCTTTTGGTGAACAAAAACAAGAAGCCATTCGTCAGTTGATGCGACAAGAGGTGACAACAGACGTACCGGCAACAATTTTACACCATCATCCCAATGTCGAAGTATACGTAGATGATGCAGCCATGCCAAATGAATCAAACGCGATTTTTAGGAAGAAAAGTCACATTTAAGTGATGTAAGGTAAACCGTGTACGAAAATACAAGACAGATTATTTTCAGTGAGATACAGCATGAGTTTGGCCTTAGTTCCAGCCATGTAGGTAGGGTTCTATTTCTTGATACTTCTGAAGAATGCAAGATTTATAGATGATTTGTGGGCATAATTTATATTCTACAAGTTTTTAGGATAATGATTTGACAGTAAAAGCGCGAAGAAAGTTTTTACAGGTGAGGGTTCTCTTCAATGATTCAATTGGCTAAACAACGGACTTTACTTATAAATAAAAAAATAATATATTGAGTAATGTGTAGAACAAATTGCATAATCCCATTGTGCAAGTTACTTTGAATGTAAAGAGTGAGAAAGGATGATGAGTAATGATGAAAATGGCAGTTATTGGATCAGGTGCGGTAGGAACAGCAATTGCCTCAGCACTAGATACAAATGATGTGACATTGCTGGGCAGACAAAGCAAGACGATGACATTTGAAGAGCGAGAAACGGGTGAGAAAAAGCCAATTGCTGTTCAAAGTTTATCCAATACGTCATCTCAATTTGATGTCATCTTTATCGCAGTGAAAACACATCAATTAGATACGATTTTAGCAGATCTTAAAAGAATTACGCATGACCAGTCGAAAGTAATTTTAGCGCAAAATGGCAACGGTTTGCTGTCTAAACTTGGAGATTACGATGCATATCAAGCAGTCGTTTATATTAGCGGTGAGAAAAAAGAGGACTATGTCAGACACGATAAAGATTATCGTATTCATCTCAAGAGAGATGCATTTACTGAACAACTCAAAGCTGAAATAGCATCTTCAATGTTAACTTTACAGCTAGAAGACAACATTGAAAAAGCAATCTGGTTTAAATTGATTTTTAATCTAGGTATGAATACACTCACAGCTTTAAGTCGTGATACTGCAAGACTGTTGAAAGATGAAAAGATGGTTCACTTGTGTAAAAATCTGCTTAAAGAAGGTTTGAAAGTGGCCAATGCAGAAGGAATTACGTATGAAGCATCATTTGTAGATGATGTCATCGCAGCATATCGTATTTTTTCTGAAGAAAGTGCGACAAGCATGTATTATGATACGATGAATGACCGCGTGACAGAGGTCGAAGCAATCCAAGGTTATATATATAAACAAGGGCAAAAACATCAATTGGAAATTCCATACATTGAAACAACGTACACATTGCTAGCACATCAAAATGAAGTCCGACAAAGATAAAGAAAAATGCCTATTATGTGTGGCAGCAGGGAGCATCATTGCCCTGCTTTTTTTATGATGAAAATCCAATCTTGTCATCTCACTAGCCTGATGGATTATAAATTCTCATTACACATATTGGAAGCATAAAAGATTTGAAAGGGAAATATCTTTATCGCTCTCGTACGCAATGTCTATGTTAAAATAAGTCAAAAATATTAAAGAAGTGTGATTGTGTTGGAATTGTTAAATCAACTTAAAATATATGCTCAAGAAAAACCCGAGCATGTTGCGTTATGGCTGGACAATAGTCCAATCACCTATGAAACGTTATGGAAAAGTGTACAAGAAGAAAGTGAAGCGCTACCCGACGCGATTGCGTTTCAAAATGTTTTGTTAGTACATACACGAACGGCGCATTTTATCGTGGCTTATTTAGCAGTCCGAGTACGTCAAGGTGTACCATGTGTATTGGGGGCACAATGGTCAACAGAACAACGTGATGCCCTCATTGCGTTACATCGTATTCCCTATATTTGGGGGGATGAAGGATTGATGCCAACTTCATTTGAACAGTTAAATGAAGCGCTGGCAATACCGCAACTGTTACATATTGGTTTTACGTCAGGGACGACAGGTTTACCGAAAGGATTTATTAGAGATTGGCCATCATGGACAGCTTCTTTTGCGGTGAATGATACATTGTTAGATTGTTCTGTACAGATGTATATGGCACTAGGACCATACGCCCATTCGTTAACGTTGTATGTGATGATTTACGCGCTATGGAACGGCAAAACATTTATAGGACAAGATCAATATGATATGGCAAAAGCATGGTCTTACATTACAAAAATTCAACAAACGTGCGCATTATTTCTTGTCCCTACAATGGCATATGATACGATCCATCTGGGACAAACCTCACATTGGATTCGTCACATTTTCATTTCAGGAGACAAATTATCACCGAGTCGCCATGCACAATTGAAAGCCATATTTCCAGAGATTCCGATTGACGAGTTTTTCGGTACGTCAGAAGCGAGTTTTATTAGTGTGAACCGCAATCAAAGTGCACCACTGAATTCGGTTGGATATGTATTTCCGAATGTTGCTGTGCGTATACATGAGCAAGATGCAACGGGCGTTGGACAATTGTTGGTGCGTAGTCCAATGACTTTTTCAGGTTATATTGGTGAAGGAAAGGTGAGTGAATGGATTGCGACGGGTGACTATGCGCGATTAGAAGGAAATATGTTGTATTTACATGGACGTGTGAAAGATCGTCTCATTATTGGTGGAAAAAATGTTTATCCTGCAATGATTGAACAGCAACTCAAGCAATGGTCTGGCATTGTAGATACCGTCATCGTAAGTCATCCACACGACAAGCTAGGCGAGTTAGGGATTGCGCTTTATATCGGAAGCGCACAGTTGGACGTTCATGCGTTGCGACAATGGCTTTCATCACGTGTTTCAAGATATGAAATACCATCAAAATTTATTTGTGTCAGGTCATTGCCGCTTACTGCAAGTGGTAAAGTGTCGCGCGCTGAAGCACAACGGCGTTATGATAAGGGGGAATATCTATGACAAAAGCAATTATTGTAACCGCAAAACGTACACCGATTGGGGTTTATGGTGGCATGTTACAAAAATGGGAACCTGAACAACTGCTCAAGCCATTGTTTGAACATTTCTCCGCCACATTGCCCCTATCTCTGGATACATTAGACGATGTTATCTTGGGGAATGTTGTCGGTAAAGGAGGAAATATTGCGAGAAAGAGTCTTTTGGAAGCAGGAATCGATGTGTCTGTGCCAGGATTGACAGTAGATCGTCAATGTGGTTCAGGATTGGAAGCGATTCATCTGGCGTGTCGCCTTGTTGAAAGTGGCGCAGGCGATTTTTATATTGCAGGAGGCGTGGAAAGTACAAGTCGTGCGCCTTGGAAAATAGAAAAACCGACATCGCTTTATTCGTCTACACCGCCATTATTTTATGAGCGCGCGCCATTTGCACCTGCGGGTCAGGACCCGAGTATGATTGAAGCGGCGGATCATGTGGCACAACAGTATCACGTATCACGAGAAGACCAAGATGGGTTTGCGATTCGCAGTCATCAGCGTACGAGTCAAGCGATGGCTCAAGGCCTCTTGTCAAATGAAATTCTCCCGTTAAAGGTTAAAGGTCAGTACATTGAACAAGACGAAAGTGTCAAACCGCATCTTCAGTATGACCGTATTTCTCGTTTGAAACCGTTACGTCACGGCGGATCAGTAACAGTGGGAAATTGCTGTCTTAAGCATGACGGTGCTTGTTTAGTCGTGGTCATGTCAGAAGCGCGTGCATGTCAAGTCGGATTGACAGAAGGCTTGTTGTTTGTGGATTACGCCGTTGAGGGGGTTTCGCCACATGTCTTAGGTATCGGTCCTGTCCCCGCAGTGACGCGCATTTTAGAGCGCCAACAATTGAGGATTGACCAAATTGATGCGGTGGAACTCAATGAAGCATTTAGTGCACAAGTTCTTGCGTCCCAACGTGAATTAGGAATACGCGATGATCAACTCAATCGTTATGGCGGCGCAATTGCAATCGGTCATCCGTACAGTGCGAGCGGTGCGATGTTAGTGACGCGTTTATTTTATATGACGCAAGCCCATAGAACGATTGCGACGATGGGGATTGGAGGCGGAATGGGGAATGCAGCACTCTTTGAACGTTGGGGATAAAGAAACACGTGTGTTACATCTCGATCAAGCGGCACTTGCACGTTATTGCGCATTGTTTGAAAAACCGATGACATCCGACGTGCCTTTATTGTTTTTTGCACGATATTGGCAAGCCTTCATGCTGTTTCAACCTTTTATGAGAGAACCAATTATTCTTGTAGAAACGTCTGTCACTCAAGGACAACCCATTGCGCAAGCATCAGCGGTTGAAGCGACATTGGTATGGGAGTCATACAAGCCAATAAAAGGATTTGAACGTTATTGTTTTGTGCTGATTTTACCCAATGAAAATAGAATAAGACAAGTTTTTGTGAAGCGGGTGGCAGAATGAAATTTTCAAAAGAAGCTGTGCAACATTATTTGACGCTTGTGCAAGATGACAATCCTATTCACGTCGATATTGTGCCAGGGCAGTTTGTTGTTGAAAAGGTTTGGCAAATATTAGGGCGAGATGCGCGTACATATCAAGTGGTTTACAAGTGCCCAATCTGGATTGACGAGGCATTAGACATAGAAGGCAAAGGACAAACGATTCGAGTCGTGAATAAAAAGGGTGATGAGAAGTTAGTCATTCGATGGGAATAAGTGATGCTGTGTCATGTCGCGCGGATGAGGTTTTTCGGAGATTTTAAAGGAAGCAGATGTGGTACAAAGGCGTTTCAGTTGATGTGAATGCATCGCTGCGATTCATTTGGCCGCATCAGTGTGGCGCCTAATTGGATGCGCGACTACGGCAATCCATTAGGCACCTCTGACTGGCCATGTTTAATGAGGATATCGATTTTGGGATTGGACTTACAATTGATTCTACACTGTATAGCCCTAAGCCATGTTCGATATGAGGGCAAGATTATACTTCTGTCACGTCAACGGCAATCTTTTCAATACGATTTGCAGCACCATGGTCCACTGGTCCAACAAAATCATTCATTTTCCAACCGTTTTTGATTGCAGAAGCGACGAATGCTTTGGCATTGATGACGGCTTCTTTTGGTGATTGGCCGTTAGCTAAGTTTGCTGTTGTAGCGGCTGCAAACGTACAGCCAGCACCGTGGTTATAACTTTGTTGGAACATATCTGTTGCCAATTGATAATACGTTTCACCATCATAGTACAAATCATAAGACTGAGCTTCGTCTAATGCTTTGCCTCCTTTAATGACCACATGTTGTGCGCCTTGATTATGAATAATCTGTGCTGCTTTTTTCATGTCATCGATTGATTTCAAAGTCCCTAATCCTGATAATTGTCCCGCTTCAAAAAGGTTAGGCGTTGTTACTGTAGCTTTTGGCAATAAATATTTAATCATTGCTTCAGTATTTCCCGGGTTAAGTACTTCATTTTCCCCTTTACAAACCATCACAGGATCGACGACAAAATATTTTGCGCCAGACTCAGTAAATGCCTCTCCTGCACGTTGAATAATTTCTTCTGTACCGAGCATCCCTGTTTTGACAGCATCAGGACCGATGCTAATCACAGTTTCGAGCTGCTTGTTGAAGACGTCGAATGGAATAGGTGTCACATCATGTGACCATGTCTCCTTATCCATTGTAACGATTGCAGCAAGCGCCACCATCCCATACGTATCTAATTCTTGAAATGTTTTTAAATCCGCTTGCATGCCTGCACCAGCACTCGTATCTGATCCAGCAATTGTTAATACTTTTTTTAAAGCCATCGTTCTTTCACTCCTCCAATTGGCATCAATTCTTCCGTTCATGAAAAGGAATCGTCCTAAAACATGGCGGTTGCCTATTGCTATTATTTTATCACGTGCAATTTTGTGTTGCTATCTAAATGTTTATTGAATGAAAGCGGTGAGGAATATCAAATTATGTTAAAATGTGGCTGAGGTGAATCAGATGGATTGGTCAACAATATTTCATGAAATTACAACCAAACATGATTTTAAAGCGATGCATGATTTTTTAGAAAAAGAATATACAACACAAATTGTCTACCCAGAACGTAAAAACATTTACCAAGCTTTTGACCTTACGCCATTCGAAAATGTCAAAGTTGTCATATTAGGTCAAGATCCATATCACGGGCCTAACCAAGCGCATGGACTGGCATTTTCCGTTCAGCCGGGCGCGAAGTTTCCGCCTTCACTGCGAAATATGTATCAAGAATTGGCAGATGATATCGGTTGTCACCGCACGTCCCCGCATCTACAAGATTGGGCGAAAGAAGGTGTCCTATTGCTAAATACAGTGCTTACCGTACGACAGGGACAAGCACATTCTCATAAAGACATCGGTTGGGAAATATTTACAAACGAAATCATTCGTGCGGTCTCTGACTATAAATCAGGCGTGGTCTTCGTATTATGGGGAAGGCCCGCACAACAAAAAGAAAAGCTGATTGATACAACGAAACATTACATCATTAAATCACCGCATCCGAGTCCATTGTCTGCACATCGTGGTTTTTTTGGCTCTCGCCCTTATTCTAAGACAAACCAATACCTTGAAGCGCAAGGGTTATCTCCAATTCGCTGGTGTGAGAAAAAGGAGGGAGAAGATGAATAAAGAAAAATTGATACAAATGTTGGAATACGAGCTTGTTCAGGCTGATGGCGCCAAGTCGGATGAAGCGTTTCATAAACATATCTATGCCATCCACGCGTTAACTGGATTATACAGTGAACAAGCAGTGCCACAACATGACACGGTTTCGAGTCCTCAAGGATCAGCGTCGGCATCATCAAAAATGGCAGTGGCGCAAGTGTCTGATGAAGAAATTAGACGTATGGGAGGGCAAGTGGCATCTTCTAGTCGCTCACAAACGACATCAGATGCGCGTATGGTCACGGATGATGAAATAGGCAACGGGGCTTCGATATTTGATTTTTAATTTTTAGGAGGAATTTTCGTGAAAATATTTATTATATTAGGTGCATTGAATGCATTAATGGCTGTTGGAACAGGTGCATTTGGTGCGCATGCACTCGATGGGAAATTATCAGAACATTATATGTCCGTATGGGAAAAAGCAACAACGTATCAAATGTATCATGGCCTTGGTCTTGTTCTCATAGGTATCATCGGTAGCACGTTAAATGTGAATGTCGGTTGGGCAGGATGGCTCATGTTTTTAGGAATCGTGTTCTTTAGCGGTTCATTGTATATTTTGTCTTTAACACAAGTCAGCGTACTTGGCGCCATCACACCTATTGGCGGGGTATTGTTTGTTGTAGGTTGGTTGATGTTAGCCATTGCCGCATTTAAAATATAGTTCGAGATACAAATGATACCACACGGAATTCAGCAAATATGAAGCAATTTAAAATAAATACGTGTGTGCGTATGATCAAAAACATCTTTCAAAGGAATCATTGAGAAATGAAACCATTGGAAGGTGTTTTTTGATATGTGTTAAACGCGATGCGAATGGAATCCATTTCATTTACAGAGGCTTTGTACGATGAGGATGGGTCTGCATGCGCAATACGACAGCAAGAAGTTAAACGAGCCATCATGGTCAAAATATATTTGAACATCAATCTATCTTATAACGCACTATTTCATCTACATAAATATTGAGTTGAAAAATTTTTAATGCATTTTTTCAACTTTTGAGGTATGATTTATTTTTCTGCTGCAATATTTCGTTGTTATAAAAAATGAAACAGGGGTATAAGAATATTCAGGGGTGAAATGATAATGAAAAAAAAGAATCAAAAACCTGATCGTGGCGATCTACAACAGAACTTGTCTGAAAAGTTTGTTTGGGCGATTGCCTATGGGTCTTGTATTGGTTGGGGGTCTTTTATTTTACCAGGAGATTGGATTCAAACTTCCGGTCCAATTGCTGCATCGATAGGGATTTTTATTGGTGCGTTATTGATGATTGTGATTGCGGTGAGTTATGGGGCATTAGTCGAGCGTTTTCCTGTATCAGGGGGTGGCTTTGCATTTAGTTTTCTAGGATTTGGACGATACGTCAGCTTCTTCTCAGCATGGTTTTTAACGTTTGGTTACATATGTGTTGTAGCGTTAAATGCGACCGCTTTTAGTCTGCTGATTAAATTTTTACTTCCCAATGTGATTGAATTTGGAAAGCTTTATACGATTGCGGGTTGGGATGTTTATATTACTGAAATTTTAATTGCATCTATCTTATTGCTTGTTTTTATGATCATTGCGATTAAAGGCGCAAGTGTGTCAGGTTCATTACAATATTACTTTTGTGTCGCAATGGTCGTTGTTGTTCTACTTTTGTTTGTGGGATCATTCTTTGGTTCTAACTATTCATTAGATAATTTAAAACCTTACAATGGGACGCACTATGGTTGGTTTCAAGCGATTATTATGATTGTTGCTGTGGCACCATGGGCCTATGTTGGTTTTGATAATATTCCACAAACGGCTGAAGAGTTTAGTTTTTCACCGAATAAAACATTTAAATTGATTGTATACAGTTTGCTTGCTGCATCACTCACATATATCCTTATGATTTTATACACAGGATGGTTATCAGGGGGCAGTAGCGATTTGTGGTTAACGGGGTCTGTTACACGTAAAGCCTTTGGGACACTCGGCTTAGGTGTGTTGAGTATTGCAATCATTATGGGAATTTTTACAGGATTAAACGGCTTTTTATTAAGTTCGAGTCGACTCCTATTTTCAATGGGACGTTCTGGTATTATGCCGTCAATATTTAGTCGATTGCATCCAAAATATAAAACACCTTATGTCGCGATTATCTTTTTAGTTGCAATGACTTTAATTGCACCATGGTTAGGGCGTACGGCCTTAACTTGGATTGTAGATATGTCATCGACAGGTGTGTCTATTGCATATCTCGTCACCTGTCTGGCTGCGGTAAAATTGTTCAGTTTTGACAAAAAGAGTCAAACTTATGGCCCTATTTATAAAAGTTTTGCGATATTGGGAGCATTGTTTGCTTTTATCTTTTTACTATTACTTTTGCTACCATTTTCACCAGCTGCGTTATCCATGCCTTCGCATATCGCACTTGGTGGATGGACAATTTTAGGGCTGATTTTCTTCTTTATCCGCTTACCTAAGTTACGTCGCATGGATAAAGATGAATTAACGCAATTAATTCTCGACACACGTAAACACGAAGTTGAAAAAATGATTGAAGAGTAATATCGAAATTTTGAATATGCGTTTGTTGTACCGTGTGATGCTTTCGGAGTGTGACGCTTCTCATGAATGAGGTGTGGTCATACATATTCGGCAGTATCGCACGGTTTTTCAATTGTTTTATAGTGTTGGAGGATGTGGTGAAAAGGATAAGTGAATCGGGGGATTGAAAGGTGAAGTGACGGCGCCAACTCTGTCTATTGTATTGACAAATTGATGTTGGTATAATATCAAAAAATAACAAGGGGTTGTTCTATATGCACCACTTCAAATTGTCTGTGAACGATCAAATTGATTTCGTCCATCCAACCATCGAACATGCGGCAGAAATTTATGCAGTTATCGAAAAAAATCGTTCGTATTTAAAGCGCTTTTTAACTTGGGCTGAAATGCTTACGTCAGTAGAGAAGGAACGACAGTATTTACAAGAGACTTTAGAAAGCGTGGCGCGTGGGACCGCATTGCTCTATCTTATTTATGAAAAGGAGCAATGCATCGGAATGATTGATTTGCATGCATGGAATCCCACTGTTCGGAAAGCGGAAATTGGTTATTGGCTTGCAGAACACGCGACGGGACGAGGTATCATGACTGCTGCAGTTCATAAAATGTGTGAGATTGCTTTTAATGATTATCATCTAAATAAAATTGAGTTGCGTGCTGACGTTGAGAACATAGGTAGTCAGCGTGTGGCTGAAAAGAGTGGGTTTCGTCTAGTAGGTGTAAAACATGAAGACGAATTAAACCGAGATACATACATAAGTATAAATTATTACGAGTGTTTAAAATCTGATTTTTATCAATAGAAGTAACGAAGTAATTTTTTTAAAGTTTAATTCATAAAAAACCAATAAATTTTTAATAATTGTATCCCCAAATGAAGAAAAACATGGTAAAGTAGTGATAAGCAAAATATATGGCAGTAAATACATATCATTTTGCGTTTTTCATTTTCAAAAAGTTCTCCAATAAAGGGCCTGCTCTCATGAATAGCGTAGCGACTGTTCATGATGAGACAGGCCTATTTAGCGCGTTCAAATCAGGTGGAGTGGAAGGATGAGAACATCGTTTGTTTGAAATGAGGCCACAACGAATCCGAAGTGACTGTTCGGCGATTTGAAAATGAAACTAGCGCTCCGCTTTAATAATATTCGTGTACAAAATATGTGCCATTTCATCTGGTGATTCTTGACAGCCTTGGGATAACCAACTGTAAATCAATGCAAGTTCTCCGCCTATCGTGTAGTGAATAAAATAATGGGGTTGATGCATTTTAGGTAACTGGGCTAATAATGATTCATAAGCCTCATTTGTAAAATGTAAAAATTGTCTAATGACATGAAGTTGTGGACGTGTGACGAGAATCGCAGTAAAAAATGTGCGGTGCCGTTCTAAATATTTGAATAAGATTCTAAATGTTTTAATGATACGACGTTTTGATTCAACGAGCGGATAGGTTCCAATGACCTTGGAGGTAGATTGCATGAGTTTTTCATACTTTGCCATATGATAGCGAATGAGTAGATTGAACAGTTGATACTTATCCTCGAATTGAGCATAAAACGTGGAGCGATGCACGCCACTTTCTGCACAAATCTGTTTAATTGTAATCGCCTCAAAAGATTCCGTTTTTAATAGTTTAATCATCGCTTTAACAATGCGGCGTCGTGCTTTTGATTTTGTTTTTACCATATCATCACCCATTCACATTATAGTATAGTTTCGAATCCGACACATTTGAAAAGATTGTCTCTATTTTTTTAACTTTAATTATTTTATACTACAAAAGTTAAAGAATGAAAGAAAAGGAGTCTCAAATATGAAAAAGATTATATTAGTGAATATAGTGACAATTGTCGCACTTGTTGTAATAGGTATAGTAGGTTTTTATTTTTATAATCAATCTGCAAATTATATTAAAACAGATAACGCCAAAGTGGATGGCGTACAAATCAAAATTGCCAGTCCAGCATCTGGAAAACTCACAGATTTAAATGTGGGTGAAGGGGATCAATTGAAAAAAGGAGAGACTGTCGCAAAATTACAAACTGCAGGTGAAGGCGATGGACCACAGACAATGACAGTTCAGATGCCTAAAACAGGGACAATTGTAAAATTAGAAGCACAAGAAGAAGGGATTGTACAAGCAGGACAGCCTATTGCTTACGCATATGATATGAACGATTTATATATTACAGCGAACATCGATGAAACAGCAATCAAAGACGTTCAAGCGGGTCAAGAGGTAGATGTCACAATTGATGGACAAGATGCAAAAATTAAAGGGAAAGTTGACCAACTGGGCTTTGCAACTGCATCAAGCTTTTCGTTAATGCCATCATCAAACAGTGATGGAAATTATACAAAGGTGACTCAAGTAGTTCCAGTTAAAATCAAATTAGACAATCCACCTGCACATGGTGTCGTTCCAGGGATGAACGCAGAAGTACGTATTCACAAAAATTAAGAGGGGGTCATCAAATGTTTGTGATGATTTATGTTATCGTCGCTCTTATTGTGATACTGATTATGAATGGAATTTTAATAAGAGGAAGAAAGAAACGTGCATGGTCTCAACAACGTCTGAGAACCGATGAAGCTATGATGCAAGAAAGCAAAGCACATCAGATGTTGCATCACCATGATGATATGGTTCACTCAGAGCACCTTCAACACCACACACAGGACGTCAATCAGAAAGTTGCGGATGCAGCACAAAGCTATGTGTTTAAAAAAGGTGTGACACGTTCGAAAATATTAGTTGCAATGGTCTTCGGAATGTTTATTGCCATTTTGAATCAAACATTATTGAATACAGCATTACCAAAGATCAATACGGACTTCAATATTTCTCCATCAACAGGACAGTGGTTGATGACAGGATTTATGTTAGTGAATGGGATTTTAATTCCAATTAGCGCATTTCTCTTTAACAAGTATTCATATCGACGATTATTTTTAACGGCGATGTTGATTTTTACGGTTGGCTCACTCGTTTGTGGCTTTGCATGGAATTTCCCAGTGATGATGGGTGGCCGTGTACTTCAAGCGATGGGGGCAGGTGTGTTAATGCCATTAGGGACAAATGTTTTTATGACGATTTTTCCACCTGAGAAGCGTGGTATGGCGATGGGGACGATGGGCATTGCGATGATTTTAGCGCCAGCCATTGGTCCAACGCTTTCTGGTTACATCGTTGAAAATTATGATTGGCATACGATGTTTTTTGGCATGTTCGTTGTCGGTTTAATCTCACTCGTACTCACTTTTGTATGGTTTGGTATTTATCAAAAAACAACGAACCCTACTGCGGATATTCCGGGTATCATCTTCAGTACAATCGGGTTCGGTGCACTGCTCTATGGTTTTAGTGAAGCAGGAAATGAGGGCTGGGGCGCGACTAAGATTGTCATCATGTTTCTCATTGGGACCATTTTTACAATCGCATTTATT
Organism: Staphylococcus lutrae; assembly: GCF_002101335.1. Lineage (NCBI taxonomy): Bacteria > Bacillati > Bacillota > Bacilli > Caryophanales > Staphylococcaceae > Staphylococcus > Staphylococcus lutrae. The sequence continues at coordinate 1,601,538 of NZ_CP020773.1, forward strand.
GTTCGTGAGTTGACGATGAAAGCGCCGATGCTTAATTTTGAAGTGCTTAAATATTCCGGATTCACATTAACGGCAGTTATTAATATGATATTGACAATGAGTCTCTTCGGAGGCATGATTTTGTTGCCGCTCTATTTACAAAATTTAAGAGGATTCTCTCCACTCGATTCTGGATTACTCCTGTTGCCAGGGGCTTTAATTATGGGGGTGATGGGGCCCATTGCAGGGAAATTACTCGATACAATTGGGATCAAACCGATTACCATTATTGGTTTAGCCATTACCACATATGGCACATGGGAACTCACACAGCTTACAATCGACACGCCTTATCGTAGCATTTTAATGATTTATATTATTCGATCATTTGGAATGAGTTTTGTGATGATGCCTATCATGACAGCTGGAATGAATGCTTTACCATCGCGTTTAATTTCTCACGGTAATGCACTGGTGAATACGATGAGACAATTGGCAGGTTCGATTGGGACAGCCATTCTCGTTACTGTGATGACGCAACAAACAGAATCGCATCTTGCAACGTTTCAACAAGATTTAGATCGTACAAACCCAGCTATTCAAGATAGTTTACAAGCAATGGCGCAACAAATGGGAGGGCAACAACAAGCGATGGGGGCTTTGATTCAATTCGTCAGTCGTCTCGCATCAGTAGATGGTGTCAATAGTGCGTTCTGGATCGCGACGGCATTAAGTGCATTAGCATTAATTTTAAGTTTCTTCTTGAAAGGGAAGTCACATTATATTTCTCATGAATAACACATCCGATTTTTAAACGTGGAACATATTCATAATAAAAAGAGAACTGACAGGTCGCGTGTGTGATACACGAGTGGTCAGTTCTCTTTTTTAAGCTTTCTCAAATGATTGTGGCTGTACTATTTCTCGCTTATTTTTGTATTCATTTTCGCATTGCGCTCAAGCATTCGTTCATAATAATGTGCATAACGGTCCCATTCTTGATCGGTTATCGGTGCCATATTTAAATCCCCACCTAAGTCTTTAATTGCGTAAAGTAACTTAAACATGACCTCTTGAACAGTAATGGGGCGACCGAGTAATTCTTCTAATGAGGCCATACTTTTAGGGTGAATGTCAGGATAAGTAAATTTTGTCGTTTCACCTTTGAGTGCGCGCGCATAAAAGTGGCGCATCAGTGCTGCACGCTCACTGCCAGACCCTTCAACACATAAATAAATTTGAACGGCAATGCCCCCACGTACACGGCGTTGTGAAATACCGGCAAATTTTTGTTGGCGGATGCTTAAGTCAAATTTACCCGGACAATAAGAATGGGTAATCTCATGTGTATCAATCGCTACAAAATCGTCTTCAAAGACTTTACTCATCAAGACATACATCACAGTAAATGCCTCGTCAATAGAAATTTCAGTCTTCCCTTTAAAAATAAGAGAAATGTTTAAAATCCCTTGATCGAGTACGACACCTAACCCACCTGAATTGCGAACAATCGCATTATAACCGCGTTCGTCCGTTAAATATTGAATCCCCTCTTTTAAATGAGGAAGTCGTGAGTCATGAATGCCCAAAATAATCGTATGTTGATGAACCCAAGTGCGCACAACATTGGGTGACAAATCAGCACCGACACTTTCACAAAAGGTGTCATCGAAGGCGAAAGATTGCATCGGTTCTAAACCGGTCGAATGGTCAACGTAACGCCATGTGTGTCCGTTGAAAAAACGTTGTGTGAAATCCATTATTGTAAACTTTGTGCAGCTGTAATAATAGATAAGTTGTAAACGTCTTCTGTTGAACAACCTCTTGATAAGTCATTAACAGGTGAGTTCAAACCTTGTAATACAGGCCCTACTGCATCAAAGCCCCCTAATCGTTGCGCAATTTTATAACCAATATTACCTGCTTCTAAACTTGGGAAAATGAAAACATTTGCATCGCCTTGGATTTGTGCACCCGGTGCTTTTTTCTGAGCGACTTCTGGAACAATTGCGGCATCAAATTGGAATTCGCCGTCAATCACGACATCAGATAATCCTTCAGCTGCAATTTTTTCTTGTGCAAGTTGTACGGCTTCAGCGACTTTGCGTGTATCATCTGATTGAGCAGACCCTTTTGTTGAGAAGCTCAACATTGCAACGCGAGGTGTCATACCAAAACTTTGTGCAGATTTCGCGCTTTCTACAGCAATTTCAGCTAAATCTGTGGCTGTTAGTTGTGGATTAATTGCACAGTCACCAAAAATAAATTGTTGATTTTCTTTAATCATAAAGAAAATACCTGATGTTTTAGAGACACCTGGTTTTGTTTTGATGATTTGAAGGGCGGGGCGTACGGTATCTGCTGTTGAATGTGCAGCGCCGCTTACCAAACCGTCTGCATGACCTGCATAGACGAGCATCGTTCCAAAGTAGTTCACGTTATTAAGTAGTGATTGTGCTTGTTCTTCAGTGGCTTTTCCTTTACGACGTTCAACAAATTGCTCAACTAATGCCGCTTTAAGATCGCTTGTATCAGGTTGAATCATATTTAAGTCTTCAATCGTTAAATCATTTTCAGAAGCGAGTGCTTTAATTTTATCGATGTTTCCTAGTACGATAGGTGTAACATAATTAGAAGCGTGTAATTGTACGGCCGCTTTAAGGACGCGCACATCTTCTCCTTCTGGTAGTACAATTCGAACATTTTTGTTTGAAAGTTTATCTTTAAGTCCATCTAACAAATGAGACATCCTGCTTCTCCTCGACTTTCCTTTATCAAATTTTTCACATATTATTATACGCCATTTATTTTGAGATTTCCATGACACGAATTTGTAATCATTTAAATCGTTTTGACGACGGGATGTGTGATAAAATTTAATTTGTACAGATAATAATAATTCTAAGGAGTGTTCTGAATGAGTCATGCAGCAGAGACTTTAGATGGATGGTATAGTTTACATTTATTTTATGCAATAGATTGGGCTTCTTGGCGCTTAGTCCCAGAGGAAGACCGTGAAGCAATGGTAACAGAATTTAACCAACTGATGAAACAGTACAAACAGGCACAGTCTGAAGGTCAAGGCGATCAAGTCCTTTATAATGTGACAGGGCAAAAAGCAGACCTCTTGTTATGGTTTTTACGCCCAGAAATGAAAACGTTGAATGAAATAGAGAATGAAATCAATAAGTTGGCCATTGCGGACCATTTTATTCCAACATATTCATATGTATCCGTTGTAGAATTAAGCAATTACTTAGCAGGAGATTCTAATGAAGATCCTTATGAAAATCCACATGTTAAAGCGCGTTTATATCCAACGTTACCAGAGACGGAATACATTTGTTTCTATCCGATGAACAAGCGTCGTAATGAAACATATAACTGGTATATGTTATCAATGGAAGAACGTAAAAAGTTAATGTATGATCATGGTTTAATCGGTCGTAAATATGCGGGCAAGATTAAACAATTTATTACCGGTTCCGTTGGTTTTGATGATTATGAGTGGGGCGTGACACTCTTTGCAGATGATGTCCTACAATTCAAAAAAATCGTATATGAAATGCGGTTTGATGAAACAACAGCGCGCTATGGTGAATTTGGCAATTTCTTCGTTGGACATCGTTTGGACGATGCACGTTTAGAAACATTATTTAAAATATAATCTGAATAAAAAGGGCAGTGAACGTTGTACAATCGCGTCACTGCTTATTTATGTTGTGCATATGATATGCCATTAGCTGTAAGTACGAAATGAAGGATTGAATGTGACCCTTTCGATTTAGAAATTTCAAAGGAGCACGCTTGGCATCATTTTGACGACTGTTATTCAAATGAAAAAATCTGGCCTTCAAACAGATGATATGTTGAAAAATGCAGCGGGAGATTCAGTTGTAGTGAGGAAATGTGCTATAGAGTTTTCATAGCAATTTTGACGGAAATCGTTTATACTTTTTGAATCAAGTGAAGCCTATATGAAGGTGACAACCGCACTTCGATGTCTGGTTCAATTGAGGAGAAGCGTTTAAGTCGCGCGCGTAGTTTCTACATCGAATGGGAAAGCACCATAGGAGATGCGCACGTATATGAAAAGTGTGAAAGAATAAAACAACAAAAGAAGGTGATCAGATGACACAACATCTTCCGTCAGATCAAGAGGTAACGAACCTTGTTATTTTAGCAGGGCGCATATTGTTGGAATGTGGTGCTGAAGCAACACGCGTCGAAGATACGATGGCACGCATTGCAAAAAGTTATGGATACGAAGCATCGCAAGGGTATGCATTGAACATTTTCATTAATTTTTCTTTATCACCAAGCCATGACACACGGATGGTTAAAATTCAAAAAAATGATACGAATTTAAGACATGTTTACCTTGTTAATCATATTTCAAGACAAATTGCACAACAAAGAATAGATTTTCGTACCGCTTATCGCATGTTAAAGCAATTGGAAGGACAACAGCAACGTTATACACTTGGGCATAAAATGTTGTTTGCAGGGTTGATTTCTATGGGCTTTTTATATTTACAAGGCGCATCATGGGTCGAGTTATTTCCAGCTGTTCTAGCGGGGGCATTAGGTTATTTTGTGACAGAATGGATGAAAGGAAAGCAGTTAACCTTATTCATTCCCGACTTTTTAGGAGCGATGATGATTGGATTGATTGCGATTCCATTACATCATGCCTTAGGGGGATTAAACATCGGTGCGGTGATTACAGCCGCTGTGATGCCGATTGTACCGGGTGTATTAATTACGACAGCCATTCAAGACTTGTTTGGACGCCATATGTTGATGTTTACTGCGAAATTTTTAGAAGCGATTGTGACGTCCTTTGCGATTGGTGCAGGTGTGACGAGTGCTTTTCTTATTTTATAGGGGGTCGTTGCATTGACAATTTTCTTCATTTTTATCTGTAGTTTTTTAACGTCTTTTTGTTTTGCGTTTATTTATGATGCGCCGAAGCGTTTGTTTTTACCTGCTGGATTATGCGGGGGCTTTGGTTATTTAACGTATCATATTGGCTTTGAAATTTTTGGCGTAGATGGTATTTATGCGAGTCTATATGGCAGTTTTGTACTAGGGATTATTTCACATATCATGGCACGAATATATAAATCGCCAGTCATTATCTTTATGGTGCCTGGGATTATTCCATTAGTGCCGGGAAGTATCTTTTTTAAAGCGACACAGCAACTGCTCACATTAAATTTTAATGAAGCAAGTGATATTTTTGTTCGTGCGACGCTTATCGCAGGGGCGATTGCAGTAGGCCTCCTCATATCGGATCAAGTGGCTAAATCATTTATTCGAAAGCCTATTGAAATTTTGAAATTGCCGGCTAAAAAGTAGCATACAAATTTCAAGTTGCCTGATCAAAGGATATTACTATAAAAAACGTCAGTATGGATTGAGTCCATGATACTTCAACCTATACTGGCGTAATTATTACTTTCACTTTTGAGTCTTTCTATCGCCATCAAAAAAGAGATACATGTGATCAAAAGGCTAACAACTAAAGTGAATAAAACGGTATCAAAAAGTAATTAATTCCACTTTTAGATTGTAAATTGTTCTATTCTCATATCACCTTATGCATATTAATTCTGAGAAACTTTTCTAAGATTTCATAGCTTCTTTTGAATTTATCACCATAACCAAAACAAATTAAAAACAATCTCTTCATTATATTTCTGCCTTTATTATACTATTACACCAAAGGATGCTAATATTTTTTATATTTAGATTTAATTCTATTTTAAATATAGATAGGCTTTAAATTTCTTGGTAAATATTGAAAAGAAAGCGCTTAACTCCCTATAGATACTTAATCTCTAAATATGTTATACTATTTAAAAAATTATTATAATTCCGGATGTTCTATTGTAAACAAAGGGGGGCGTATCATGAACAGTCCAAACGAATCAAGATTATTAACTTTTTTTACTGACAAAAAGAAAGATCCATCTTATACGTTAGCTCAAGCGATTGGGCTCGTACTCGGGCCACTACTTTTCGTATTGATTTCACTTTTTGTACGACCAGATGATTTATCATTCAAAGGGGTTTACGTTCTAGCGATAACTGCTTGGATTGCGATTTGGTGGATTACAGAGGCGATTCCCATTCCAGCGACAAGTTTATTGCCACTTGTCTTGTTACCGTTGGGACATGTCATGAACAGTGCGACAGTATCCGCACAATATGGAAATGATATTATTTATCTTTTCTTAGGTGGTTTTATTTTGGCCATTGCGATGGAACGCTGGGATTTACATACACGGATTGCTCTCACGATTATTAGCAGTATTGGTACAAGCACTGGGCGCATTTTACTTGGTTTTATGGTTGCAACAGGTGGTTTATCGATGTTTGTATCGAATACTGCTGCGGTAATGATTATGATTCCGATTGGTTTAGCGATTGTAAAAGAAGCTAATGCATTGAAAACTGAAGCGGATAGTGATGAAAGTATTCAAAAGTTTGAACGTTCACTGGTGCTCGGTATCGGTTATGCCGGCACTATTGGGGGCTTGGGTACTCTTATTGGCACGCCACCGCTCATCATTTTAAAAGGCCAATATGCGACAAACTTTGGTGGCGAACTGAGCTTTGCGAAATGGATGATTGTCGGTGTACCAACTGTTATTTTACTGCTGTTTTTAGCATGGTTGTACTTCAAATTTGTGGCATTTCGTCATGATATGAAAACATTGCCAGGTGGTCAAAAAGTTATTAAAGACAAATTAGATGCTTTAGGTAAAATCAAATACGAAGAAAAAGTCGTCTTCGTTGTCTTTTTGTTGGCGAGTTTTTTATGGATTTCACGTGAATTTTTACTGTCGAAATGGACTTTTACAGAACTCGTGGCAGACGGTACAATTGCGATGTTTGTGTCGATTGTACTATTTTTAATCCCATCCAAACACCAACATCAACGCATTTTAGATTGGTCAGTTGCAAAAGAATTGCCATGGGGTGTGCTCATTCTATTCGGTGGGGGCTTGGCATTAGCCAAAGGGATTCAACAAAGTGGTCTTGCAGCGTGGCTTGGTGAACAGATGACGTCATTAAAGGGCGTAAGTCCACTGGTCATTGTAATCGTGATTACAGTGTTTATTTTATTCTTAACGGAGATCACTTCGAATACGGCGACCGCAACAATGATCTTGCCAATACTGGCGACTTTATCAGTAGCAATTGATGTACATCCATTGCTGTTGATGGCACCGGCTGCGATGGCGGCCAACTGTGCCTATATGTTACCAGTCGGTACACCACCGAACGCCATTGTTTTTGGTACAGGCAAGATTGAAATTAAAGAAATGGCAGTCAAAGGGTTTGTCATGAACTTAATCAGTATTGTTGTGATTATCGTCGTCGTGTACTTTATCATGCCACTTGTGTTAGGAATTGATATTACGCATAGTTTGCCGATTAAAAAATAACAGCACACTTGGAAAATGACAGTCGAAATGGAGGATTAAAATGAAATCACTCCGTCCAACCTTGTTTGTTATAGGCAACTGGAAAAGTTACTGATTTTATAGTGAAATAACGAACACCTGACACCACGCCATGTCGTGTCAAAAGTGTTCGTTATTTTGATTTGATATCTCTTTCATTAAAATGGCATGATAAATCGCTTTGTACGATGACCTTAAATTAGTCTTTGTGACTATTAATCCAATCGGCAATGTCTTGGCTAATTGGAAGGACATCGCCTTTTCCACCCGTTTGGGTGATAATAATACCGATAAAGTCATTTGTGTTTTGTAAAAAGACACCTGAACCCGATTGGCCACCTGTCGTAGGCATGTTTGTACGAAGCACGTTATAAGGAACTTTTTCATAATATTCAACAGTTCCTGTAGTAAAATACTGCTTGTAACCACTAAGTTTGTACGGATAGCCATACGAATAAACATTTCTTCCTTTAAGGTTAAATAATTCTTCGTCTGAATGGCCGCGCACAATTGTATGAATGTTTTTAAGGTAATATTTATAGGCGGATGATTTATCATAGTCTGTTCCTTTAAGAATCGCAATGTCGTATTTATCGTTCAGGAAATATGAACTGATATTCATATAGCCGAAAGGTGTTTTCAAACCGGACTCACCTGGATAAATCGTTCCTAATGATTTGGGTGAATCGCCGAGACAATGTTTAGCTGTCACTGCGGTATTCGAGTTAATGATAAGCGCTGAACAGTGCGTTCCTACTGACGGCTCGTATTTGGCATTATATATACTTCTTGGATCTTTTGTTGTATCGTCGACAACCGTTTGTTTACCTGGATCACTCGCCGCATAAGCGAGCGGTTTTGAAATCGGGAGACAAAGAGTGGCAAGTAATAAAATCAATAATAATACTTTTTTCATGATAAGCACCTCTTTATAAATTAAGTTATACGTATTTTAGTTTAATTACTTAAAAATACAATACAATAAAAAAGTTATCTTTTATTTCGTTAATTCTATAATTTTTAATTAATGCAGGCTATAAAGGGATTTGTCGTTAAGTGTCTTTAAAACAAAAGGTCGTATTTTGGTAATTTGCACAATTTCATACATATATAAATAGGCGTTGAACCATTGTCTGAGTTTAGTTACATATGACAGTGGTCAATGCCTGTTTTTTGCTGTTTGACAATTATGCAGTCCAACTATATAATCTGACTATACAGTACAACTATATAGTGTGTGGTGAAAATAAATGAAAAAAAGACCTCAACTCGTCCCGTTATCCGAAACAATGCATTACATTTTATTAGCATTACGGCAACCGTTGCATGGCTATAGTGTGATGACTTATGTCCAAGAGTTAAGTTTAGGGCAAGTACAAATTGCTGCTGGAACATTATACGGGGCGATAGAAAATTTAAGTAAACATGGCTATATTCAAATGATTAGCGATCCGAAAGAACGACGCAAAGTGTACCAAATCACAGCACGAGGCGAAGAAATTTTGAAACTTGAAACAGAACGCTTGCAACATTTAGTGTCACTTTATCAACAAGGAGGGATTTCAGATGAAAATGCATTATAAAAAGTGGAATTGTTTTTTTGATCCTCTCAAAGAAGAACGATGGCTTAATGACCAACTTCAACAAGGCTATCGTTTAGCCAAAGTATCAGTTTTTGGCAATTATTATTTCGAAAAGACCGATGAATCGCATATCGTACGCTTAGATTATCAAGAGATTTATAGCCGCCAAAAAATGAATGATTATCTTGCTTTATATGAATCATTTGGTTGGGAGCATGTACATGGTTATCGCGGCGGTTGTACGAATCAATATTGGATGAAAGCAGGTGACAAGACAGAAGTGTTGTTTTCTGATCGAGAGTCTTTAAGCAATTATTATAACCGTTGGCTGAAATATTTGAATGGTATGTTTTTAGTGTTTTTCATATTATTCATGACAAATTTAACGCAAAGCCATTTCAAATGGGACATATTCTTAACTCCAGGACTATGGGAGAAGGAAGGTGCTGAATTTTGGTTTGCATACTTGTTTGAACTCCCTTTTGCGATGATGCGTATCGTCGGTCATTTCATTTATTTGCTTTTCTTAATACCGCTATTTGTCGTGTATTATAAATTCAAAAAGAAATTGAAAGTACTCAGTGTGTAAGAAAAAGTAATGCATGCATGTTTTTTATACGTGAAATAGCATGAAACATGTGTTTAAATGACAGTTGACGACATAACGAAGAGGCTGGTTGTAATGCGCCAGCCTCGTTTTGGGCGAATAAGACAAAGGATAAAATACTAATTTGCGTTTTTGTTAACCCAGTCCGCGATTTGTTGCGTAAAAGGGAGGAAATTACCTTCAAATTTTTCTGTTCTTGTGATAATGATACCGACGAATTCACCATCTTTTAGGAAAACACCGGATCCGGATTGCCCTTCATACGTAGGTAATGATGTATGAACAAAAGCAACATCTTTATAATAATAATAAATACTACCATCACTGCGATATTGCTTGTAACCACTAAACTTGTAAGGGTAACCATATGAGTATACGTCAAGTCCCGTAATAGCATATAATTTTTCATCTGAAAGAGCTGTAACAGGTGTCTTGAATGATTTAATATAGTAATGATAGGCGCGACTTTGGTCTTTTTCAGTTCCTTTCAATATCGCAATATCATAGTTCGGGTTTGGAATATAGGTACTAACATCCATATAACCAAAAGGGGTACTCAACCCTGACTCGCCCGGATAAATTTTGCCGTTATATGTCGTAGGATGATCCCCACCACAATGTTTGGCGGTTAATGCGACAGTTGGTGAAATGAGGATGGCCGTACAATGTGAGTGGTTCGCAGCCTCGTATTTAGCAGTATATTTGCTGTGCGTGTCCTTAACTGTATCTGAGACAATCTCTTGTGTTCCTTTTTTGGCATAAGCAGTATCGACAGGTAACAGGATAAAACATACTAGTGTCACTAAAAATAGAAATCGTAATTTTTGCATATGATCACTCCTTTAATAGATGTTATTTAATATATTAAAGGAATAACTTTAAAAATTTATGAAAAAATAAATATGTGTAATTACAAAGTGACAAGAGATTATTGCATGGCACTTCGATGTGTAAGTTTATTTGCATTTAAATCATGACATGAATAAGAGGCTGGAGATGCGATGCCAACCTCTTTGTGCGTGAGTGACCTATGTACTGTTAATTATGAATTGTCGTTAATCCAGTTGGCGATTTCTTCTGTAAATGGGAGGACATCCCCTTTGTAATATAACGAACACTTTTGACACGACGTTGTGTGGTGTCGAGTGTTCGTTATTTCGTGCGTTGTGATAAAAAGAGGAGGTTAAGAGCATCTGTTATAGATAAATGTGTATGCAATTGAACTAAGGAAAACAGGAAGACATGATGGATAGTTCAACTTGAGACGACATATTTTATCTTCTTCATATAATTGGTCATGGCAGGTATCAAAAGGTTTAAAGCCAATTGGCTTAAGGACATCGGTTTAATTTGTGTTCTGATTAATCCAATTAGCAATTTCTTGGCTAATTGGAAGTACATTCGCTTGTCCGTTTGGTGTTGCTGTAATAATGATACCAATGAGTTGATCGTTTTCTTGTAAAAAGACGCCAGATCCGGATTGTCCGCCTGTCGCTGGCATTGTTGTACGGAGAACGTTATGAGGGGTTTTCTCATAAAATTCAACCGTGCCTGTACTCAAGTATTGCTTATAGCCACTGAATTGGTACGGATAGCCATATGAATATATCTTTTTTCCTTTAAGTTTATCTAATTCGTCGTCTGTCAATCCTTTTACTTCAGTTTTAATATTCTTAAGGTAGTATTTATAGGCGGACGACTTGTCATTATCGGTGCCTTTGAGAATAGCAATGTCATATGTGGAATGAGGGATATAGGTACGGATATTCATGTAACCGAACGGTGTTTGTAGACCTGATTCACCTGGGTAAATCGTTCCAAACGATGAGGGGGAAGGACCAAGGCAATGTTTAACAGTCAGTGCGGCACTTGATGTGAGCAAAACAGATGAGCAATGTGTTCCTACTGATGGTTCGTATTTGGCATTGTATTTACTTTTTGGATCTTTCGTTGTATCATCGACGACGGTTTGTTTGCCTGGATCACTCGTCGCATATGAAAGAGACTTTGAAGCGGGTAAACCAAGGATGACGAATAACAAAATCAAGAGTAATGTTTTTTTCATGGTAAGCACCTCGTATAAATGGGATTATATGAATGATATCGATAAAGTACAGCTAGACCCTCTAAAATCAAAACAAGCATTTGAGAGATTTACACAATCGTACATCAAGCGTTACAAGTATGAATCGTATAGAGTTCGCTCGTGATATTAGGAAGCGACCGTAGATAAAGGTCAACGCCTTTATCTACGGTCCAGCAATGAACAACGTCAGGATTACTAATTCGCATTGTCGTTAATCCAGTTGGCGATTTCTTCTGTAAATGGGAGGACATTTGCTTCGTCTTTTTGTGTCTTCCCTGTCATAATACCAATGAATTGACCACTTTTTAAGAAAACACCAGATCCCGATTGACCTTCGTAAGCAGGCAACGTCGTACTTAAGAGAGGAAGATATTGACTAAAATGAGTGATTTCACCATCACTGCGATATTGTTTAAACACCCCTTCCTTGTAAGGGTAGCCATAGGAATATACTGCTTTATTAACGAAACTGTTAAATGTCTCAGTTGTATAACCTGTCACTTTTGTTTTAAATTTTCCGATATAGTATTTGTAGAATTTATCTTGATCCCTATCAATCCCTTTAATGACTGCGATATCATATTTGGGATGTGGAATGTAGTATCGAATATTCATATACCCGAAAGGTGTCTGTAATCCTGACGCACCTGGATATATCGTACCGGCGGGAGACATAGATTTAGTTCCACCGCAATGTTGCGCAGTTATTGCAGCAGTTGATGAAATAAGAATCGCTGTACAAGTATGACCGGTACCAGATGTGTATTTGGCAGTGTATTTACTATGAGAATCTTTCACTGTGTCTGGAACAAGGACTTGTGTTCCCTTTTGAGCAAAAGTGGACTCGGTAGGTATAAGGAGAAAACAGGCTAGCGAAAGGAATATGATCCAGCATACTTTTTTCATGTTATCACACCTTTAATATGTTATATATCGAATGTAAAGTGGAAGCGGACTTGCCTAAATCAAGCATCGTGCGCTGAGCGTGCATGTCACATATGGATGTGTCGAAAAGGCAATTTGGTGTCAGTAATATCATTATTCTTGGATGAGTGTAACAGCACTGTGCCTAATCTTAAAGGTAACGACCACCATAACCTGTCATGTCTAGTTTAGTCGTACAATCGGCAAACGACTGGGAATAAAGCTCAGCCCCTTTATCTACGCCATCAAGCACATCAAACAATGGACAACGTCAGGGCTACCTACTTTGCGTTGTCATTAATCCATTTGGCAATTTCTTGTGTAAACGGAAGGACATTTCCTTTGTAATCTGATGTTCTTGTGATGATAATGCCGACAAACTGACCATTTTTTAAGAAGACACCAGACCCCGATTGCCCTTCAAAAGTTGGTAACGTCGTCCGAAGAAGGGGATCGTGTTGATAAAAATCAATGGTGCCATCACTGCGATATTGTTTATAACCACTATACTTGTAAGGATAACCATAGGAGTAGGCTTCACGACCGACCATCCCGCTTAATTCTGAATCTGAGAAACCTGTTACAGTCGTCTTGAATTGTCTTATATAGTATTTGTAGGCGTTACTTTGGTCTCTATCGGTCCCTTTTAATAGAGCAATATCATATTTGGGGTTTGGAATGTACGTGCTAATATTCATATAACCAAAAGGGGTACTCAATCCGGACTCTCCTGGATAGATGGTGCCACCATATTTTGTGGTTTGTGATCCCCCGCAATGTTTAGCAGTGACGGCGACATTTGACGAAATCAGAATGGCTGTACAATGCTGATGGGTCCCAGATTCGTATTTCGCCGTATATTTACTGTGAGAATCTTTCACTGTGTCTGACACGAGCGTCTGTGATCCTTTTTGAGCCCAAACAGAGTCGATAGGCATAAAGAGAACGGATAAAAGAGACAACCATAGCAGCAATCGGATTTTTTTCATCTCACCACTCCTTATTTTATTATATATTATATTTTAACATAATATTAATAATATGTATAATTTATGTAATAATGTTTTTGTGTAGTTTTGGATTTACATGATTTAAAGTTATAGAGGAATAATCATATAATGAATGTCGATGTCATTTTTAGCGTAAGGGATTAAACACAAAATGATGGGGTTGAATCGTTAGTTTATGAGAAAAGTATCGTCTATGCTGTATGGAACGTGATATGAGAAAGGTGGTTTTACAGTACCACCGATTAGGATTTGAATATGTTTACCTTGAAAAATTGTGGAAAAAGAGTAAAATGAATAAAGCTAAAAAATTGAGAGGTGAGACGTCGAGGTGAAAAATAAATTTTTGGTTTGCGATGATTGCCAAGCAGTGAATCTTAAAACATTGACCCAAAAACTGAAAAAGCTTGACCCAGATGCGGAGATTGAAGTGGGTTGTCAATCATATTGTGGACCAGGTCGGCGTAAAACATTTGCGTTTGTCAATAATCGTCCGTTGGCTGCAACAACAGAAGAAGAATTGATGGAGAAAGTTCAAAAGCAACTTCAAAAACCACGTGATCCTGAAGAGGAAGAGCGCTTGAGAAAGCGTAACGAAGAGCGAAAACGTCGGAAAGAAGAACAAGATCGTAAATTAAAAGAAAAATTGGAGAATCGTAAAGGTAAAGGATAAGTTGATTTTCTTGTTGATAGATGCATATTAGGGGAGACGCCTGTCATTGTTGAGAGGTGTCTTTTTTGAGTGCGTCATGTTCAATATACGCATAGCGCGACGTAAAGACATGTTTTTAACGATAAGAAGAGAAGGAGGTGGAAAGCTGTTTCACCGCTTTTTCAGTGCGTGTTTGTGGTATAATAGAATGTATTCTATAAAGCAATAAGGAGCGAAATGTGAAATGTATGAAGTAAGAATTGCCACACCAGAAGATGTACATGGTATCCGCAATGTGGCAACAAAAGCGTGGTACAATACGTATTTAAATATATATGCAGCTTCTACAGTGAATGAACTACTTGCGGCTTCATATAACGAGGCGCATTTGCTTAAAAGATTGGAAGACCAATTATTCATGGTCGCAATCGAAGACGGAGAAGTCGTCGGTTTTGCGAATTTTATTCAAGGAAGCGAACTGTATTTGTCTGCACATTATGTACGTCCGCATTCCCAAAATAGGGGGTACGGTCGTTTACTGTTAGAAAAAGGGTTAGACCATGTCGGAGGGGCGTACGATGCCGTTTATCTTGAAGTGGACACGCAGAACGAGAAAGCGGTTGAATTTTACGAACAGGAAGGTTTTGAAGTCGTTCGTACTTATGCCCATATGATGTACGGTGAAACAATGCATTTAGCATTAATGAAGAAAACATTACATTAAATGATGGCAAGGAGGGGTTTGATTGACAGAAACAGCGTATGTTGTACGTAAGTTGTCGGAAGAAAAGGTGTTTAAGGATC
This sequence comes from Staphylococcus lutrae, assembly GCF_002101335.1. Lineage (NCBI taxonomy): Bacteria > Bacillati > Bacillota > Bacilli > Caryophanales > Staphylococcaceae > Staphylococcus > Staphylococcus lutrae. The sequence goes on from NZ_CP020773.1 coordinate 1,616,655, forward strand.
CGATTCATCGTTATATCCACGTTCAAGATCAACTGATTTGGGACTTAATTAAAACAAAAGAATTCCAACGTTTGCGTCGGATTAAACAACTGGGCACACTGAATTTAGCTTTTCATACTGCTGAGCATAGTCGGTTTGGACATTCCTTAGGTGTTTATGAAATTGTACGCCGTATTATAGATGAAACGTTTAAAGAACGCCAAGAATGGGATAATGCAGATCGCCCACTTGCGATGTGTGCCGCGTTATTACATGATTTAGGACATGGCCCATTTTCACATAGTTTCGAAAAAATTTTCAACACGGATCATGAAGCTTATACGCAAGCCATTATTATGGGAGATACAGAAGTGAATGCGGTGTTACGCCGCGTGAGTGAGACATTTCCAGGTGAGGTCGCAGAAGTTATCAACAAGACGCATCGGAATCAACTGGTGGTGTCGATGATTTCATCCCAAATTGATGCGGATCGAATGGATTATTTGCAGCGAGATGCTTATTTTACAGGGGTATCATACGGTACTTTTGATATGGAACGCATTTTGAGATTGATGCGCCCTTCAGAGAAAGAAGTGTTGATTAAAGAAAGTGGCATGCATGCGGTAGAAAACTTTATAATGAGTCGTTATCAAATGTATTGGCAAATTTATTTTCATCCTGTCAGTCGAAGTGGTGAGGTGGTCCTCAATCATTGTTTTAAACGTGCAAAACATTTGTACGAACAAGGATATGCCTTTAATATCGCACCACGAGATTTTGTGCCATTTTTTGAGAATCGTGCAACAGTGGAAGAATATGTCAGATTAGATGAAGCGGATGTCGTTTATTATTTGAAACGTTGGACTGAGGAAGCAGACCCGATTCTTAGTGATTTGGCGCGTCGTTTCATTCATCGTGATTTATTTAAGTTTTTACCGTTTGACGGTTCAATCATAACGATTACAGAGCTGTGTGATTTGTTTGAGCAAGCGGGAATTGATCCTGATTATTATTTTGTGAGCGATTCGTTTTCTGACTTGCCGTACGATTATGATCGCCCGGGTTCCAATAGACAGCCGATTCATTTGTTACAACACAATGGCAACATACGTGAAATTAGTAGTCAGTCCTTGATTATTTCAAGCATTACAGGAATTAAACGAAAAGACTATAAGTTATATTATCCAAAAGAGTTAATCATGGGTATTGAAGATATAGAGATTAAAACAAAAATTATTAACTTATTAAACGAGCTGAATTAATATCGGTTGATATCAAAATGTGGTGACAAGTATCATCTATATTTTACAATCATGGAGATGATGCAGATCGAAATTGAGGAGGGTTAGCGATATGGCTGAGAAAAAAGGATTTAATTTTAATATTATCAAAAACGATCCATTAGATGGTCATAAAGGGACGAACATCGGTGCGATTAGTCTCGATAATATTGCCCCGGTCTTTATCGATATTGAGGCACAGGAGGCTTTTATTGATATTGGTGCAATGCATGCACGTGCAGCAGTGGAACGCGGTGTCAAATGGATTACTGATAAAGCCGTAGTTGATGTAGAAGGGGCTAAGGCATATTGGTTATGTTGGGTGACGACAGAGCGAGGCGAACAAGGACCGTATTATGCGGGAGTGACCGCTGCTTATTTATTAGTGAATAAACGTATTCGCCGTGGGTATAAAAGTATGCCAGAACATGTGAATATGATGGATAAATCAATGAAACACAACATTATTGTTGATCAAATTGGTCCAGAAAACCGTCAAATCTTAGCTGATTTTCTTAAGACGCATGACGAAGCGATGTGGGCGAATTCATCAGCGACGTTACATCAAGCCTTTGCTGAATAGATGCGATATGATTGGTAAAGGGTTTTTGTTAAACATAGAAGGCTGTAACATACATCCCGCTTAAGGTGACTTGATTTCTAAACGACGGATTAACGCCGTGTTAGAAAAAGTCACCTTCTACGTTTGCGCATAGAAATATAAGGCTGCATGATAATATGAAATTTGATACGTAATCGCCTTTCAATCTATGATATAATGGCAATTATTATTTAAACGAAATTCAAACGAAATAAGGTGAAAACGCAGGTGGAACATAATGTGACAATCGAAGTGGAACAAGTGGTGAAGCGAGAGGGTCAAAAAGAGTGCTTTTCATATCAAACGATGGGACAATGGTTGAAAAAAGAATCGGCGTGGATTCGTTATCAAGAACAAATTGAATCGGCTACTGTAGATGTCACTTTAAAAGTATTGGAAGGGAGTGTAAAGCTCATTCGAAACGGCGACATTAGGATGAACTTGCACTTTGTTGAAGGCCAAGAAACGACAACTTTTTATGAATTGCCATATGGTAAAATGTTACTGACAGTACAGACGTTAGGTATGAATCATTTTGTGTCTGAAAGCGGAGGAAGATTGAAAATTCATTACGTGTTATTTCAAGATGATGAAAAAGTGGGTACATATCAATACGAGATTAAATATAAGGAGCGATAAAATGAATATCATTGATCAAGTTAAATACACTTTGATTGAAGAAATAAAAAAGAGTATTCAACAGGCACAGCTTGTGGATACGATACCAGAAATTAAAATAGAAACACCTAAAGATACAAAAAATGGCGATTATGCTACGAATATTGCGATGGTTTTAACGAAACAAGCGAAGCGTAACCCAAGAGAGATTGCGCAAAGTATTGTGGATCATTTAGATACGGCAACGGCACGTGTTCAATCGATCGATATTGCAGGGCCTGGATTTATTAACTTTTATTTAGACCCAAGTTATCTCAACGGAGTGATTGATCAGGCTTTAACAGAAGATACGCAATTTGGTCGTGTGGCACAGTCTAAAAACAAAAAAATATTGGTAGAGTACGTATCAGCCAATCCAACAGGTGATTTACATATTGGTCATGCGCGTAACGCTGCGGTTGGTGACACATTATGTAATATTTTAGATGCAGCCGGGTATGACGTCACTCGTGAATACTATATTAATGACGCGGGTAATCAAATTACGAATTTAGCGTATTCTATAGAAGCGCGCTATTTAGAACATTTAGGACATGAAGCGAAGATGCCGGAAGATGGCTATCACGGTCAAGATATTAAAGAGATTGGGGCGAATTTAGCTGAAGCGCAACCAGATTTAATGCATTTGCCGGATGAAGCACGTTTAAAAACATTTAGAGAATTAGGCGTCGCTTATGAAATGACTAAGTTAAAACAGGATCTTGCAGACTTCAATATTCACTTTGATCATTGGTTTAGTGAAAGTACCTTGTATGAAAATCATGAAATCCAAGCAGTTTTAGAGAAAATGACGGAAAATGGTTACGTTTATGAGAAAGATGATGCGACGTGGTTGCGAACAACGGATTTTAAAGATGATAAGGATCGTGTGTTGATTAAAAAAGACGGGACGTATACGTATTTCTTACCAGATATTGCATACCACTATGATAAATTCCAACGTGGCAATGATCAATTAATTAACTTATTTGGCGCAGATCACCATGGCTATATCAATCGTCTGAAAGCAGCGGTTGAAACATTTGGCGTTGATAGTGACCGTTTAGAAGTACAAATCATGCAAATGGTACGTTTAATGCACAATGGTGAAGAAGTGAAAATGAGCAAACGGACAGGTAATGCGATTACTTTACGAGAAATTATGGATGAAGTCGGTCGAGATGCGGCACGTTACTTTTTAACGATGCGCAGTGCGGACACGCATTTTGATTTTGATATGGCCCTTGCAAAAGAACAATCGCAAGACAATCCGGTATATTATGCACAATATGCACACGCACGTATTTGTTCGATTTTGCGCCAAGCCGAAGCACAAGGGTATCAGGTTGTAAAAGGCGCAGCATACCAAACGATTACGAATGAGAAAGCTATTGAGCTGTTAAAAAAATTAGCTGAATTTGAACCTATGATTGAAGGGGCGGCTGAAGCGAGAGCACCGCATCGTGTGACGAATTATATTCAAGATTTAGCAGCACATTTCCATAAATTTTACAATGCGGAAAAAGTTTTAACAGAGGATCAAGAGAAGACACGCGCACATTTAGCATTGATTGATGCTGTACGAATTACAATGCGCAACGCGTTACAATTAGTTGGCGTTTCTGCACCAGAACAAATGTAATGAAAAAGGCAACCTCAGTTCAAAAACACTGAAGTTGCCTTTTATATTGATTGATCATAAGGCTTCGTAAATCGAAGGATGAACATACTCAGTTCAAATAATAAAATCAAAGGCAATGCCAATAAGATATTTAACATCAAGTCAGGAGGGGCAATCAAACTGGCCAATACAAAACAGCTGAAGTAAACATACTTGCGGTAAGGTCGTAACATGACTGCATCAATGAGTTCGAATTTAGCCAAGCCTATAAATAAAACTGGCAATTGAAAAATGATACCGAAACACAAGAGCCAACGCAGTAGTTCAGTCAAGTATTGTTTGAAACCAATAACTGGCTCAATCGACATCAACTTTGACAAGTTGAATGAAAACTGAACGATGAGCGGGAAAATGAGCCAGTATGCAAGTGCAATTCCTATAAGAAAAAGTAAAAATGAAATCAGACTATATCGATAAATAAATTGACGTTCCACACCTTTAAGTCCTGGTGCGATAAATGCCCACAATTGATAAAATAGCACGGGAGACGTGATACAGAATGTACAAAATAAAATAATCATGATGTATATCTGTATCATTTCAGTAAAACTAAAGGCGTGTAAGGGAACACCTTTTTGCGCTACAGCTTGAATGAATAGGGACATCCACCAATGTGATGACATATAGACAACAATGAGTGTGACGATAAATGTTCCACCAACTTTGATGAGCCGTGTGTTCAGCTCGTTAAAATGATGGGCTAATGATAATTCATTGGCGTTCTTGTTTCGTAGGTTTTGTACTGGGAGTATCTAAAGATTCATCATCTTCTGTGATATGTTCTGTTGCAGATTTAAATTCACGTAACGTTGAACCAATGGCTCGACCAAATTGAGGGAGTTTTTTCGGTCCAAAAAGAATGAGCGCAATGACACTGATGATGATAAGACCGGTTGGACTCGTCATACCTAAAACGAATGTCGTTTCTAACATAAAAATTCCTCTTCTCTAAATGTTTCTCTTATCACTTTTTTAATATGTGTTTACGATAAGGGTAGCCAATACATTTAATGCGTTGACTTGTCGTTCTAAATGTTTGAAGAAATGTGGGGGAGTGGAGATGAGCAACCACCCCCGCATTATAGCCAATCACTGTGAACGATAATCGGGTTAGCATATTTGATCTGTGTGTACTTTAGTTTTGCAGTTTTTTAACAGATTATTTAGGTTTCTTATTTGCTTTAAACGTGTAAATGAGTCCCACAAATATCATGAAAATCATTTGTGCTACAAGTGTTTCAATCGTTGGATAGAAACCAACCCAACTTAGCGTAGGAACATTTTCTAAACTGTGTCTCGATATGATATCTAATAATTGTAACTTTTGAATGCTCATTCCAAGCATTTTGAATGCCATGATAAATAAAATGAATGATAAGAACTTAAAAATATAATAAATCGGGATTAATTTAATGATAAAGCGATATAAGAATGCAAATACAGTTAAAATGGCAAGTGCGTAAACAATGCCTAAAATAAAGTGTATCGCTGTAATGCTACCGACCATTCCCATATAAAAAACTATAATTTCAACACCTTCTCTTAATACGGTGATGCCTCCAATGGTGCCTAGTAATAGAAGATTTCGGTTTTGAACGGCCTTATTGTACATCGATTGCATCATTGCATCCCAGCGTCTCGCATTTGAACGTTGATGCATCCATATTCCGACAATATACATTAAGAATACAGCAATCAATCCTAGAGCGGCTTCCATACCTTCTCTGAGTATACCGCTATCGCCAAGTAAGCGGATAAACAAAAATGCGAGTAATAAACTGATGATTAATCCCGCTATGGCGCCGCCTAAAACACTTACTGTGCCTTTTCTATCGTGCATTTGGCGTGTCATCGTTGTCAATGTCATAACAATGAGTAATACTTCTAATCCTTCACGTAAAAATATGAGCATGACATCCCATGAAGTATAACCTTGCTTGCCAACTGTTTCTGCAATTTCTTGGTTAATAGTGGTCAATGCTTTTTTTACATCATCTTTGTTAGTATTGTCTAATATACCTTGATAGTAGGGGATACGGTTTTCAATTTTATTGTAAAGACTGATGTTTTTCGTTTGGATTTGGCCTTCTACATACGGCCATGTTTTGATGAATTGACTAAGTGATTGATCGGCTTGCTTCAAATCTCCTCGATCAATTGCTTGAATCGATTGATTGAGATATATGTTTAAATCTGTTGCATGGTATTGACGTTTATGTTTGTTTCCTACGGTTTGATCAGCTTGATTGATTGCTGATTTGAAAGACTGCCAACTTGAGTCGACTTTTTGAGTATTTAACGGTTCTTTTTCGATAGACACCCTTAATTGCATTAAATAAACTTCAATTTGACCGTATTGATCCACATTTTTGTTTCTAATGACGGATTCATGTTTTGTCCATATTGAATTAAGCGTACCATTAATTTGCTTTAATTTTTCTTGATTGTTATCTTTTATGGCTTTTTTAATGACGGATTCTTGTTGATTAATTAAGGACTGTAACGTTTTAATCGCTGCTTTATTGTCTGTTTGATTGTGTGTCTTTTCATAAGCAATGAGTGACTTTGTTAATTCTGAAAGTTGCGCTTTTTGCTTTTCAGTAGATTGAGCGGTATTTAAATTTTTTAAATCGGATGCGACACGTTGTCCTTCTTCAGAATGATCAAGTTTTAAGGCATGGACTTGCTTTTCCACTTGCTCAATACTGTTCTTTTTAGCAGTGTCAGATTGGTTTTTATTTTGTAATGCTGACTTTGCATCTGAAATAGCGACATAGACATCATTAAAATCTTTTTCATTTTCAGCAGCAGTAACAGGAAGGATTTTAGTGAAGGCACTCAATAGGATAGCAACGATAACACATTTAATTAAATAATGCTTCACCTAAGTAACCTCCCTTTTTGACGCCAGGGAGAATTAAAAATAATCCGGACCCTCTATGTGTAATATATTCATTTAGTTTATCTTTTGAGCCTAAACTATTTTGTATATCAATAAATTGTTGTGGATGTTTCTGGAATGAAATAAATAATAGTCCTGCGTCGTAGTTCCCTGTTTTATTGTCTGTACCACGCATATAGTTATAAGCACGACGTAAAATTTCTGTATTAGCTTCCTTTGCTAAGCGTGTATGGGCATCTTTTGGAATAACATCCGCTCCTTGTGCATCTTTTGCTGATAAGTCCATATCATCAAACTCATTTTTTTTGCCTAATGGGGCACCAGATGCGCGATGACGTCCAAATGTTGCTTCTTGTTCTTCTAAAGCTGTGCGATCCCACGTTTCGATATGGATTTGAATCTTTCTTAATACACAATAGGTACCATACTTTGCCCAACCGTCGTCTAGAAATACATAATTTTTATAACCTTTTGTGTCACGAGGGTTTTGTGTCCCATCTTTAAATGCCATTAAATTTCGCGGAGTCTCTTTGCCTTTTCCAGAAATGAAACCTGTCTCAGACCATTTCACTTGAACAACATCGAGATAAGGTCGAATTAAGTTGTGAATGGCATGGAAGGCGACTTGTGGATCGTCTGCACACGCTTGAATGAAGATATCTCCGCCTGTAATGGCTTTATCTAACTGATCATTTGGAAAATGTGGCAAATCTTTAAATGAGTGAGGGATTTTACTTTTAAGTCCTAATTGTTGTAAAAAGTTTCTACTCACACCGAAAGTAAGAGTTAATTTGTTTGCATCAAGATCTAACGCTTCTCCGGTGTCAACAGGTGGGAGCAAAGTATTGCTTGTTGCCTTTCCAATTGCTTTGCCCTGCATCATGTTCAGAGCACTTTGTGTCCAAGATTTAAACATTTTTCGAATGACTGTCGTATCTTTATTTTTCAAATCTAATACAGCTAAATGGATGTTTTTTTGCGGTGGGGTCGTAATACCAGGTTGAACTTTACCGTAAAATTGATATGCTGTGTCTGATTCATCTTGGGGGGTATCGAACATCGATTTAAATGAGAAGATACTTCCAACACCGCTAGCCCCTATCGCGATGCCCGCGCCCCCAACGCCTAACATTTTGAGGAATGATCGGCGTGAATAAATCGTCTCATTATGGTTGTTTTGTTGTGTCATTCTGTAACCACTGCCATTTGACTCAATGGTTCACCCAGTTCATTGACCGCATTGGAGAGTTCTTTTTTCTGTGAGTCAGTTAATTCAGTATATAAAATGTAGCCATCATCTTTTTTATATTTGTCTAATAATTGATTGACTTTATCAAATTTTGATTTAATATTTTGACTTAAATCTTTATCTTTTTGATCTAAAGTAGGTTTGAAAAGTTCATATATTTTTTCGGCACCTTCAATATTAGCTTTAAAGTCGTACAGGTCAGTGTGAGAATAAATTTCTTCTTCACCAGTAATTTTAGAAGTTGAAATTTCATTGAGTAAGTCGACAGATCCTTGGAGCATTAATTTGGGTGTAATATCTAAAGTGTCTGCTTTTGCACGTAATTCCTTCGTATCTTTTAACAGTTGATCAGCATCTTTTTTTGTCGTGTCATTAATGATTTGATCTTCAAATAGGGCTTTCTCGATTTTGTGATAACCTGTCCATTCTTGTTCTTTGTTTTCTTCTTTCAGGTCTGCGAGTCGTGCGTCAATTTTAGGGTCTAAATCTCCAAACGATTCAGCAACAGGTTCAGAACGTTCATAATACATGCGTACTTTCGGATATAATGATTTCGCTTTTTCTCTATCATCATTTTTAATGGCTTGGACAAAGTCTTCAGTTCCAACAAGGAATTGATCTAACTCATTATCTGTAAACTTTTTATATTCTTGTGTTGCTTTCTCTAACGCCGCCGTGCTTTCAGTACTTCCCTTTGATGATTTCCCTTTTGGTTTATCATCATGATTTTGATTCCCACATGCAGTGAGTAGAAGTGACGATGCTAATAAGACCGTTGTCATTTTTTTCATAGTTTTCACCTCATCGATATAATAGATTATGATAATGATCGTGGTTGCTTGCTAAGATAAATGTTTTGTGTAAAATCAACACGCCTGAATGTGATGTGCTGAAACCGCATACAACAGCAAACACTTTATCAATTGATAATCATTTTCAATTAATTATATTCCGAGGTATCCATAATTGTCAATATAGTTTATTAATAGATTTTATCAAATTGAATATTTAATATAAATTTCTTCATTTGTTATTTATTTATGCTTGATTGTTGATGATGAATGCTTTTGTTTTTAATCAACATGAAATATTTACACGCTTTAAGAGAAATAATAAGAGGTGGAACGAATAAAGGTCTTTAAACAAAAATACAGTAAAATTTCAAAATAAAAATAAATTCAAACACTATAAAACTATGAAAAATGATAAGATAAACAAATACGATGAAAATAGGAGTGAAACGATGAAATTTAAATGGTTTGTAACCGTAATCATCATAATGATTTTCATACTTGTTGGGTGTGATGCTAATGAAAATCAGACCAAAAAGACTGAGGGATCTTCTGATACAGTCCCCAAACGGGTGATTTCATTAATACCGAGCAATACGGAAATTTTATATGAACTAGGACTTGGAGATAAAATTGTCGGTGTTTCAACTGTAGATGATTATCCAAAAGAAGTGCGCAATAAGCAGCAATTTGATGCTTTACATTTGAATGAAGAAGCCCTCATTAAAGCACGGCCGGACTTGATATTAGCGCATGAATCTCAAAAAGCGACACAAGGAAAAGTACTCGATCGCTTGAGTGAGCGTGGCATTCAAGTCGTCTATGTTAAAGATGCACATTCGATTGAAGAGATGTATGACAGTTTCAAACAAATTGGTAAGGTCACTGGAACAGAAAAAAAGGCAGAAGCGCTTGTGAGTGAAACGAAACAGCATATTGCAGAAGTGGTAAAACAAATTCCCGACAAAGCACAACCGCGAGTGTTTATTGAGATTGCATCAACACCTGAAATTTATGCGGCAGGTGGAGAAACATTTATGAACGATATGCTTAAGCAACTGCATGCGCAAAACATATTTGCAGATGTTCAAGGTTGGCCCAAAGTAAGCAAAGAGCAAATCATCAAGAAGAATCCTGATGTAATGATTGCGACAACGGGTGTGTCAACAGAAGCCTATCGATCAGAAGTGCAACAACGTGGTGGGTTTGATGAAATCAAGGCGGTCAAAGCGCAACGTGTGATAGCACTCAACGATGATATGTTATCGCGTCCTGGACCGCGTTTGGATGAGGCGATGAAAATGTTGAGAGATGCCATTTATGAAAAATAGGAAAATCAAAGGTTTCATGGCCATGAGTACATGGAGCCTTCTTTTAATGCTTGTCTGTGCATACAGCTTATTGAGTCAGTTGGAATGGGGGAGTCCTTTAACGCAGACGTTGATTGTAGAGGTGCGGTTGCCACGCACACTCTTAGCGCTGTTCGTTGGAATGGGACTCACGCTTGCAGGGCAAATGTTTCAGATTATATTAAATAATCCGCTCGCAGATAGTTATACGCTCGGTTTGGCGAATGGGGCGACAGTTGGTGCAGCCTCTGCTGTTATGCTTGGCCTTCCTTTTGTTTGGATTGCCCCTTTTGCGATAGCGATGGGAATGGTCTCATTGTTGATTGTAATGATGATTGCCTACGCCTTATCAAAAGGCAATCCGACCCGAGGATTGATTTTAGCAGGTATTTTAATAGGGGCGTTATTGAATGCGGTATTGTTTATACTCGTTCAATTCAATCCTCAACGCTTACAAAATATTGTCGCTTATATGTTTGGGGGATTTTCTGCAGCAGAGTATCGAGAAGTCATTGTTGTCAGTTTATTACTTTTAGTGGTAGGCGGGCTATTGGTTTTTTGGACATCTCAAATAAAGTTGTTGCAAATGAATGAATGGTCGAGCGCTGCATTGGGTTTAAACGTCGAACGTTTATCATTAAGCATACTCGTTCTTGTGACGATGTTGTCAGCCGTGATGATTGGTTTTGTCGGTGTGATTGGATTTATTGGGATGGTCATTCCTCAATTTGTGCATCGGATGAGTCGAGGGCACTTGCTTTTTAAAATGGGTTTAAATGTTTTGATTGGGGGCACAATCATGGTCGCTGCCGATGTTATAGGCGCACAGTGGTTCGCACCGATTCAAATTCCGGCAAGCATCGTATTGGCGGTTTTAGGCATTCCATTGATGTTATATCTCATGGTGATGGACCGCCGATAAATCATTGACGCATATAGTATAATATTATTTAAAAGATGAAGTAATGGGGTAGACTATGGACTTAACACAAATTAAAGCCGTGATCTTTGATTTAGAAGGTACACTGTTAGACCGTCAGAAATCACGCGAAAAATTTATTGAAGAACAATATGAACGATTTCATGATTATTTGGTGCGCGTACAGGCTTCAGACTTTCGTAAAAAATTTATAGAGCTGGATGATGATGCCGATCATGACAAACCAGATTTGTATAAAGAAATGATTAAGCGATTTAATATAGATCGTTTAACTTGGAAAGACTTATTTCATGATTTTGAAATGCATTTTTATCGTTACGTGTTTCCGTTTTATGATACGACATACACTTTACGAAAATTAAAAGAAGCGAATTACAAAATTGGTGTCATTGCGAATGGTAAGTCTAAAATTAAGCGTTATCGTGTTTATGCATTAGGAATAGAGTCTTACGTCAATCACTTGACGACTTCGGAAAATGTCGGCTTTCGAAAACCACACCCACGAATTTATGAAGATTTATTAGAAAAGTTAGACGTACAACCGGAACAGGTGATCTATGTAGGGGATGATGCATTAAACGATGTGGCGCCAGCGCGAGCTATGGGAATGGTGAGTGTTTGGTATCGTCACGGTGAACAAGCGGACGAAGTCGTGCCACTCGATTCAGAAATGGATTTTGAAATTACAACGCTTGAAGAATTACTAGATATTTTAAATATTAAACGGGAGGCTGAAAAGTAATGCAATTATTTAAAGCATCAGATGGTACGGCCTTGAATTACCGCTCTATGGGTAAAGGCTATCCAATTGTAATGGTACATTCTATCTACATGAACCATACGATTTTTGAAGATATTGCCAAGCGCTTATCACGTTATTTTCAAGTCATTCTTATTGATTTAAGAGGTCATGGCTATTCAGATAAACCTTTACAAATTGATTTCCCTGAGTATAGCCAAGACTTAAAAGAATTGATGGACTTTTTATATATCGAGTGTGCAACAGTGATTGGCATTGAATTAGGCAGTGCTGTCGCTTTAGATTTAGTACGTCGAGCGCCAGAAAAAGTGTCGGAGTTGATTTTGATTAATCCGACAGTGGAAGAAGAAGTTTTACCTGATGAGCGACTGTTTCGTAAATACGCCGAGAAAATCCGAACATGGAGTGAAGCGGAACAGGCGAAGTATTTAGATAAACATCTCTATTTCGCCAATGGGAAAGTACGTCGATTTCTTAAAGGTGTGAATGACTCTGCAGCGTTATTAACTGATTTTGAAAAAACGGCAGTAGAGGAATCGTTCACAGACATTGATTTGGAAGGATTTTTACCGGAAGTACATGTGCGGACGTTAGTGATTGCAGGTGTGGCGAATGAACGTGTGATACCAAACGAATCTGAATATGTGGCGCAATTATTGCCGAATGCCACGTACGCGTTATTTAAGAAATCAGGTGTCTATCCCTTTGTAGAAGAAAAAGAGAAGTTCCTGAAAACGGTGAAAAACTTTATGCAAAGAACGACGCATAATATGGATCTGTAATCTTTTTGTAATATAACTGTTATTCCCGTGGACTTTAGGGTATGATAAGGGTGAATACGATAAAGAGAAAGAGGAGTGTGAACCCTATGAAAAAGTTGGCAAGCGTGTTACTTATAACAGGACTTACATTTTCAGGTGTTTATACAGGTTCAGCTAATGCAATGACAGGGAATAGCTTGGAGTCAGTCAAAGCGCTACAGAATGGTGATCAAGAGATTGAAGGCGTGGCTATTGGTGAAAAAATGGGCAAGGTGCTTGAAGATAAAGGAAAAGGGATTCATACAACTAACGCCAATGGGAAAGAGGAATATTACGAATATCATACGGATAAGGGTCAGATGATTGTTACAGCCAATGGTGCGGGTCGGCATGCGAAAGTGAAGCGCATTAGCATGAGCTATGACGAACTGAATGGTCCTAAATATGACGATGTGAAAAAGCAAGTCAGTTCACGTGCAATCATGCGTTTACATTTTAACAATATCACAGGAAATAGTGGTTACATCTCAGATGGCCCTGTTTCATATCAGTTCACATCATCCAATCCACACGACAAAACGTTAAAGTTATACCGCATTGACTTGGAAGCAAATTAAATAAGAGTCATCATGATGAATAACGTGCATCAAGAGCAAGTGTCTGCGCGTCTCGCTTACTGACATAATAAGACGATGTATCAAATGAGACGGAGGATTATATGAGACCTAACGATCGGACTTTATTGGAGAATGTTGAAGATTATTTTACACATAAAGGTGTTGCACCTAATTTAATTGATGATGTGAAAGAAAATTTGAGAAAAGATATTCAAAAGTCAGAAGCAGAAGATAAAGACTATATTGAATATCGTCAAAAGTCTCCAGCTGAGATTATATTAACGATTCAAAAAAACTTATTTATTATACAGTTTAATCCTGTCGTATTCTTTATTATTAATTTTATTTTGATCTCTTCTCTATATGATAAACAATTGATACCTTTTGGTGCGGCGACGGGATTATCGTTGGTATATATGTTTGTTATTTTACCGATATCAATCATTATCTATACACGCATCATGCATAAAAATTACTTATATCGAAATAAATTAGAAAGTTATGCTGGCGGAGCGTTAGCCATTATCGCGGTCATTTTGATTTTAATGAATGCGTTTGACTTTTACTTAGGCATTCATGTTGTCACACAATATATGCATATGGTCATTGCGCTAATTGGATTGATGGTGACAGCTTTTGGTCTATATCGCAAATATTTAGAGTATACAGGAATCGGATTATTGCTACTTCAGAAAACCATTGATGTCATCGTGCCAGATGAGCAAGCCGCACAACTGATTTCTATTGCGATTTGGGTGATGATTTTAGTGCTTATTATTTTTTACACAATAGAATTATCGACTAGAAAAAAGTCCTAATGACATAGAAAAACGCTTTAGAAATATAGGGTGATCGATCGGACGAGTGGGATGGATTAGTTTATTTCACTCGTCCGTTTGTGTTTGATAATGTAAAAATGTTTATCATCTGCGTCATTATTTGAAATCGCGATTGGAATTATATATATCTTTTCACAACAAAAAACCATGCGACATCAGTGTGATGGCTGATGCTGCATGGTTTTTTGATCATTTCTATTCTGTAGGTGTTTCTTGTGATTATTGTGGTCTAATATCGGTAGATTTGATTGTATCATTCACGCGATTTAATAACGCATCGATTTTTTCACGTTGTTGATCATTGATTAAAATAAGCACAGTTCGCTCATCGTTTTCATTTCGTCGTTTGTCGAAGTATCCTTCTTGAGATAAATTTTTAACCGCTTTAACGACTTGTGGTTGTTTGTAGTTTAAGTTGTTAATAATATCTTTTAAGTAATACTCCTCTTCTATTCTATAGCTTAAGTGTGTTAAAACAGCAAACTCCTCAAAGCTAATTTTAAATTCCTTTTTGATCACGCTCTTTAATCTATCCGCATAAGTCACCATAGATAACAATTCAAAACAATCTTTAACTCTTGTAACAGCCATTCGCATAACCTCCCATATATATTACCCTTAACGTGATGAAATGTAATAAAAACTCTACATTTCTAGAAAATCCCAATAACATCTTATATTATAGCAAACAAAGTGTGCCTCACACCACAAAAACGCACTAGTATAAATTATAATATATTTTTTAACATCCGAATTATTTAATATATTATATCTAATTGGTAAACATTTGTAAAATAAGACGCTTCAACATTTCACAACGCTTAAATGTTAAAGAAATAAATTCAAACGCCTCAATATAAGTTGTTATATATGTTTACATACCCATAATTTGCATAAAAATAACTAAAAAGATGTGAAAAAGTAAAAATGTATTTAAAGTTGCGTTTAACTTGGTTTAAAAATATTTGCATTGGGATTCTTAACAACTTTTTAGCCAATAAAAACGCATTTATTAATTTAAAAGTTGCTTGTTTATTCTATCATAATTTATTATTCGATTGATGTATTTACTGTTTTTATATATAACAATTGAGTGATGATTGGGCGAGTATTTGAGTTGAAAAAAGCAATGAGGATATGCCTTTTTAGTGTTGAAATCATAGGGTGAAAAGGAGTGATTATTTTGCTTTAATAATGAATTGATATACGGAATCTCTTCCATATTATCATGTTAAAATGAGAGTGAAATCATAGAAATAACAGTTATTTTTTAACTATTAAAATATGAGAGTTGGCCGAGAAGCGTTCACCATTTGAGTTGGAAATATTGATCAGAAAGAGGAAAGATTGAATATAAAACACGTTGTACAATTAAGTTCTAATTTGTGCGCTTTTATGGAAAATCTAGTCGATAAATTTTATGCAAATGCACAATAGGAATAATTGGATGAGGGATTGCTATTGCCGTGAAACGGCTTCATTGCTTTATTTTAAAGTCATTGTTATCATTGAAACATCACTATAACTGAATACACTAGTTTGAAGAATGAGGCATGCGATTAAAGGCAGGTATCGGTGTGAATTCTGTAACCATAAGCGTTTTTGAACTTCTTCACTACGCAATTGAGCATGCGTGCTAAAGTTGTTTGATAAAGAAGACGATGAGGAAAAGGATTGTTCGCGACTGAAAAATGGGAAGGAAAAGTTATTTTATTGTGTATCGTGTCAATGTCAGAATCATTTTGAGACATTCGATATCATTATAAAAGGGTAGCATGTTAAAGGATAGACATCATTTTAATAAACGATTGCTAAGTAAATGACAATTTATATTATAATGATATAAAATATTTTTCCATCGTAAATCAAAATCACATATATTTATTTGTAAAGTTTGAGATTATATGTAATATCTTTATATTAATATGCATTTTATTTTGATAATAATTAATGAAACGCAAAATATAGCTAAAGATTTGCAATATTTTGTTAAAAATTTTACATATATAGGTGAAAATCAAAAATATCGGCTCTTTGTCAACGTCGGTTGGTGAAGAAATATCGTACTAAGTGGCAATTTTTTGTTGCTTAGTACGTTTTTTATATTCACTTACGTATAACCTTGAAATAATTAAAATCCTATTTCTAAAGTTATAAAAATTTCTATAACCATAAGAGACACGCTTAATAAGCTTTATTTTATTGTTAATACCTTCAATTGGACCATTGGTCAAATGAGGATTTTGAATCGTATTTGAAATATAAGGTATATATTTTATGAGTGTGTTAATAACACGTTTGAGTCCATTTGAAATATTTAAACTCTTCGAACGTTGTAATGCTTCCTCTAATTGTTCAATGTTATTTGATCTTAGAGTTTCTAGAATATGATGTCCTGCTTCATACGTTAATTGGAATTCTTCATCAAAAGTTAACAAGAATTGTACTAAACTATACTGACTATGCCATGTATTAAAAAGTCTGAACGAGTGATAGTGGACTCTGTCTAATTCAATTGGAGATTTTAATAAAAGCTTCCAATACCGTTTTAATTTATTGTACTTGGGTTTTTCTCTAGTCTTAAAACTATTCATTGTTTTAACGCGACTGTGATTGATTTCACGGTTAACCGCTTGAACAATATGAAAACGGTCTAAGATAATATCTGCATTGGGAAATAATGATTGAATTAGCGACATGTATGGTGGATACATATCAATAGAAACACTTTTAACTCCTTCACGCTGCTTTCTTGAGAATCTTAAAAAGTATTCTTCCAACTTGAACTTACGTCGATCTGGCAAGATATCAATAATATCATGCGTGATACTATCACAGTATATAAAGCTCATAGAGCTGTCGACATCATTAGTTGACTTAAATTCATCAAAGGATAAATGTTGGGGCAATATATCACTAGGTTGTGTTTTTACTGCTTCCCCTAGGTCTTTCAAATACCGATGAACAGTTGAAGGTGAAACTAAAACACTATTCGCTATATCTTTTTCAGATATGACAGTGGCGAGCTTTCTCGTCACCATTAGTTTTACGTCATTAGAAATTGTACAACGCGGTTCTATATATGGTGTTTTAGCCGTAAAAGTTTGACCACAAGCTTTACAATAGAAGCGTTGCTTTTTTAACACAAGATAACTAGGCCTTTCAAGAATAAGCCCCATATACACTCTTGTACTGCGAAAGCCATTTTTAATAACTGTGTGTTGCTCATTCTTGATACCACAACACTCACAACCTTTAGGTTGATAAGTTAAAACCCCTTTATAAAACAATGATTGAACGTTCTTGAAGGTTTGAATACCTAAACATTCAGTGATTTTTAAATTTGATACTTTTATTCCAATCATTTCTGATATATCATTATACATAGGCACGAATATCTCTCCTTAATTTGTTGGTTTTGTCACTTACAATTATAGAGATATTTGTGCTATTTTTGAATTTAAAACAAAAATAACGGCCAGTGAAAAACTCACCAACCGTTAAAAGTATAGAACCAAAATATCATCTGATTCTCTCACCATACAATTGAGGGATATAGATGATATTTTTGATTATTTACCTATAAAGTTTATGACCATATTAGTTGAATTGAATGATTGCAATGGCAATGATGATGAGGCTCAATCCTAATAAACGCGGCTTTGTGATAGAGCGTGAAGGTAAACCGAGAAGCCCCAAGTGATCGATGAACGCACCCGCAATCATTTGACCGAGCATGACGGTAATGAGTGTCAAAGTGACGCCGATATGAGGCGTTAAGATAATATTGGTCGTTACAAAAATGCCACCGAGCGCGCCTCCGATAAAATGCCACCATTTTAATGACCCGTGTGAGGGGACAGTGGATTTTATAGTGAAACGCTTATGTACAAATGCTGTTAAAAGTGTTAATGCGATTGCCCCAACTGTAAATGATATGAGTGAGGAAAAATAGGGCGAATTTAAAGTTTGGCCGAGATGGCTGTTGACCGCTGTTTGTATTGGAGGTGCAAAGCCGATGACAACGGCAAACGCAATCCATAAAAAGTGATGTTGAGATTGTGGGGTTAATGATGACTTTCTTTTTAAATTCATAAAAACAATTCCAATGAGTAGTAATAGTATGCCTAGCACTTTCATCATGGATAGGGTCTGTACGTGTACATGAAACCACCCATATGTATCGATGAGGACGCTCATCAGCACTTGCCCTGTAATACTGGAAACGACCGTTAATGATGCGCCAATACGAGAGAGCAATAATATGTTTCCAGTTAAAAAGACAACGCCCATCAATCCACCTATGTACCAATAGTAATCAAAACGATAATGTTTGAAAGCTGAAATAGAAAAATGACCGGGATTCAATATGAGGTTCATCCCAATCAACCATAAAACACCAGTAGAAAACGATATAGCCGAAGCGAAGAGGGTAGATTGTGTGTAGCGACTTAATTGCGTATTAATTGATGTTTGCACGGGGATCACAGCCCCGGCGAATAGACCTAAAATGAGCAACAGCGAAATCATAAAAACCACGACCTTAAACTATAATGTGTGACTAGTATAACAAAAAGTTGTATATTTAGGGGCGATTTTATTGTATTGTTTACTGAAGATATGTTAAGTTATTTTTCGATAAAAGTTCTAATTTATTTTTGTCAATCAACATAAGTCATCGTACAGTCGGATGGCTTATATAAAAGGAAAGTTGTGATTATTTGAAGGAACATGAAATTGTACGCGTGATTAATGAACATTTGTTTTTCATTAACGTCAATGCGACATCAAATCTTCAAGAAGGACAGTATGTAGAAGTGTTGAATCCTCTGAAATCTTACAAGACATTGGCGCGTATTGATGAAGTGTTTGAAAAATATGCGATATGTCAAAAGCTTGGAAAATATAAAGTGTTTTATGGAGACGAAGTACGAATTCGTCCATGTCACTCAGCGAATATGTGAGTGGAGTCGGATGCTTCCCCCTTTATAGATCGTTTGCTTGACGATGTATGCCCTTGGTCATTTTCATTTCATCCACAACGTGTTATTGTCCAAGCGTGTAAGGATGGACGTCTCTCGACCTAAAAATAACAGCATAACATGTTAGTATGACTTAAATGTATTTCGCATGTTTATATCAATCGGACGCATGTCCTGATATGGGGTGATAGGCCGTGTCGTAGTGTGAAAAGCAACGGCTGCACATCATTTGAATAGATGGATGAATTAAAGCTTATAGACGTTATTTTGAACAAGTAATACTAAAAATTTGTCTTGATACAAAAAGAACGAGGTCCGCTATAGGAGCGACCTCGTTCAATATGAAAAGTTAGAACAAAACGACAATGGATTTATCGATAAGATGTGCGCTTGCAGCTTGTTGGATGCGTCCATTATTTGTTTTTAGTAACCCTAATGACACTAAGTTTTGTGCTTGCGTCTCAACCATCTCTTTCGTAACAGACGTTTGAATATTGGGTAACGTTAATTTGAAGTTTTTTTGCAGTGCATCAGTGAAAGTGATTTCTAAAGTTTTAGTATTCATCTTGTATTGTCCTCCCGTTATTGGATGATTTCGGATGTCAAAAGTTCAATTGTGTCATACGTTTCTCCAGTCAATGTTTCAATAATTTGACTGAACTTTTTCAAATCTTCGTGTGTTGCGTCATTTTGTAATTGCGTAAAGCGACGAGACGTTTTTTTGATTTTCCCTTCAGGTGATGTTGTTGTTTGCGTCAGAATAAGTGTTAAGTGATTCATGTTCATGTTTCTGACCTCCTTTCACTTTATATATCGAATAAAGAAAGAAAAAAGCACACCCATCATCATTATTTTTTAATGCAATGCGTATACGAGTTCAGTACATATCCGTTATATAAGAGAAAATCGTGAATGTGTGTCGGCGTTACGTAAAAAGGACATTAACCGAAGTTGATTGGAACGTAAGGTACGACTCTTGCGGGGATAGCATGAGTCTTGAGACCCCGCAGGAAGTGAACTTCTTCCGAGGAGGCTCAAGTCATACCCGCAGAAAGCGTCCACCTGTAGTGGAAATGAACGGGTTTAGAAAGCAACATAAAAGGCATAACCGTGAAACTCACGACTATGCCAAATTTTTTAAAACTACTCATCACTATCAGCATCACACTACAAGTGAAGTACCACTTTCAGCGGACGATTTTTGATATCAAGGCGTGAATCTTATCATTTAAGCGCTAAGCAATATCCATGTGAGAATCGGTTTAAATTTACGGCGTTTATTGAATCCAAGTGACAAGGCTATCGTTTTTATTGCATGCTCTGATGAATCGTTTCAATATTTGATTTCATCATTTTGTAATAAGAGTCTCCGTTGCTTCCTTCTTTACCAATTGAATCTGTGTAAACAGTACCGAATATTTTCGCTCCTGTTTCTTCACCGAGGCTTTTCATGCTTTTATCGCTTACACTTGTTTCAAGTAACAGGTTTTTAATTTGATGTTTTTTCACGAAATCAATCGCTTGTTTCATTTGTGAAGGTGTGCCTTGGTTTTCAGTATTGATTTCCCAAATATAGCCGGGAGTCACGTCATATTGTTGTGCAAAGTATTTAAATGCACCTTCACTTGTAATCATGACACGCTTTTCTTTTGGAATGTCATTGAATTTATCTTTACTTTCTTGATTTAATGTTTTAAGTTCTTTTAAATAGCTTGTTCCTTGTTTATCAAAATCTTGTTTGTGTTTAGAATCTGCTTTTTCAACAGCAGCTTTAATATTTTCTACATATTGAATTCCATTGTCTAAACTCAACCAAGCATGAGGGTCAATATTGTGTTCAGATTTTTCTCCTTGTTTCAAGTAGATAGGGGTTACGTTTTTTGAAGCTTGAATGACTGTATCATCTTTTAAAGATTTATTTGCCTGTTTCAATGCTTTTTCAAACCAACCGTTTCCACTTTCGAGATTAAAACCATTGTAAATGATAAGATCTGCATCTGTGAGTGCTTGAACGTCAGCAGGTTTGATTTCGTATTCGTGAGGATCTTGTCCAACAGGAACGATGCTGTGAATTTCAGCTTTGTCACCTGTAATGTTTTTCGTCATGTCATAGAGAATAGAGTTGGTTGTGACGATTTTTAATTTATGTGAAGTTTCTTGTTGTTTGAAGCCACAAGCTGTAAGTAACATTGTGAGAGAAAGCATAAATAACAATAAAGATTTTTTTATCATGATGTTTGAATAACTCCTTTATGTAATTTGGATTTGAGTTTGATAATGCTAAATGTCAAGGCATACAATACGGCTGAGATCAGTACGATGACTGCACCACTCGGTAAATTGAGCTTGAAACTGATATAGATACCTAGAGTCGAACTGATAACACTGAAAATGCTCGAAATGAGCATCATCGTTGATAGTTTTTTCGCAATCAAAAAAGCTGTAGACGCAGGTGTAATGAGTAATGCGACAACTAAAATAACGCCGACCGTTTGGACACTGGCAACAATAACGAGGGCCAAGAGTAACATCATAAAATAATGGATGACTTTCGTATTGAGCCCGCTCATGCGACTAAATATAGGGTCGAATGTCGACATTTTGAGTGGTCGATATAAGATGAATATTAAAGCGAGTACAATCATGCTTACAAATAGAGTTGTATAGAATGCAGATTGAGTAATCGCGAGTATATTTCCAAATAGGATATGATATAAGTCTGTAGCGGAATGAATGACACTGATGAGTACGATGCCCAGCGCTAAAAAAGTAGTGAAAGTAATCCCAATGGCAGCATCTTTTTTCGTTTTTGAAGTATCAGAAATATAACCAATGATGATACTGCTTAACATCCCTGTAACGAGTGCACCGATAAACATCGGAATATGGATTAAAAATGACAGTGCAACACCAGGTAAGACGGCGTGACTCATTGCGTCTCCCATGAGTGATAAGCCTCTTAAAATAATTAAGCAACCGACGACACCACATACGATACCAACCAGTACAGCAGTCAACATGGCGCGAGATAAGAATTGATATTCAAAAAGGTGTTGAACGAACGACATGTTGCGTCTGCTCCTTTCTATGAGATCGTGTATCTTGTATTCGATTTGGGTGATAATGACTTAAAAACACAGATTCGATATTTTCAGGTTGTAATGCTTCAGAGCTAGGTCCGAAGAAAGCAACAGATTGATTTAAGAGCAAAATGCGGTCAAAATAGTGTGCCGCTGTTGCAAGGTCATGATGCACGATTAAAATCAATTTGCCTTGTTGCTTCAACTGATTTAATTTATCAAATATAATGTGTTCACTTTTAAAATCAATACCGACAAAGGGTTCATCGAGAAGGTATACCAAACTATCGGACATCAGCGCACGTGCGATGAATACACGTTGCAACTGTCCACCACTCAATGCATGAAGTTGTCGTTTGCGCAAATCATATAATTCGAGTTCTTTTAAGAGTGCATCTCTTTTTGAACGAATTGCTGAAGGAACGCGGCGAAACCAACCGATTTCTTGATAACACCCCGTTAATACGAGATCTTGTACATTTATAGGAAAATCAAGGTCTAATACTGACTTTTGTGGAATGTAAGTGATGTCTGTAAGGTGCTGGGCGACAGGTTGAGCATTCAATGAAACCTTTCCTTTAGCGGGCAATTCGCCAATAATGGATTTGATGAGCGATGACTTTCCACTACCATTCGGTCCCATAATCCCAATCATTTCACCATTAAAAGGTAAACGCAATGTCACATCTTTAAGGACATGTTTGTTACCTAAATGTAAGTTTAGATTTTCTACAGATAACATATTACCACCACCTTTATAAATTATTAGGTTACCCTAACTAAATTATATTAAAACTTGAAAGTTGTCAATAACAATTCATTTCATGATACAATAAGGTGAATATATGAGAGAGGTGAAGGTATGTTAACTGAGGAAAAAGAGGATTATCTCAAAGCAATTTTAACTCACGATGGCATAAATACTTATGTTTCCAATAAAACATTGTCACTCTTTTTGAATATAAAGCCACCTTCAGTAAGTGAAATGGTAGGACGATTAGAAAAAGAAGGTTATGTGATTACGAAACCATATAAAGGTGTGAAGTTATCCGAAGTAGGATTAACCTATACATTAGATGTGATTAAGCGCCATCGACTCATTGAATTGTTTTTAATTGAAGTTTTAAATTACACATGGGAAGAAGTGCACGTTGAAGCTGAAGTGTTAGAACATCGTGTTTCAAAATTGTTCATAGAGCGGTTAGACGCGTTGCTCAACTACCCTAAGACTTGTCCTCATGGCGGTGTTATACCAAGAAACCATGAATATGAGGAGATATATAAGTTACCGCTTCTCTCGTTTGAAGCAGGGGATATGGTAACAATTCGGCGCGTTAGAGATCGTTCTGAATTGCTCGTTTTCTTATCTAGTAAGGCATTATCCATTGGTGACAAGGTGCGCTTAATTGAAAAAGATGATATCAATCAATTATTAAAGTTAGACAACAAAGGAGAAAAAGTCGTACTCAGTTATCAAAATGCCGAAGTGATATTTGGTGAAAAAGTCGAGTCTGAGTAACAACTTCACCAGTCCAATTGATTGTAGCACCGAAAACAGCCGTTAAAATTCATTTTTAGAATTTAGTGGCTGTTTTTGGTGCGCCCGATACAGATAACACCTTGACGGTGAAAGTCCGTTACAGACTTGGTATAGGCACTGTTAGCGAAAGACAAGGGTGTCCATTGTGAAGTGGAATCTAAAGGAAGTCGGACGCAAACACGCGCACCGACGAACAGAAACATCATAACTAAGGCTATGTAGAATGGATGAATCCGCCAGACAAGATGAACTCTCATACGACCCGAGTTCTATAGCGTAAATGATGCGGTGGCATGAGTAGAAAGGAGTCACACCTTATTAAAAAACCTTAGATTTAATTACACAAAGCATTGCATAATTTTCTCGAAAAAAGGAGGAATTTTTCAGAAAAATTAGTAAAATATCAACTTGTTTAATCATGTTTTGATAGCATTAACAATTTACTTTTATCCAATTGATATTTAAGATGCTTTGATTTCATGATTCGTATGATCAGGGCTTAGATAATCTCTTTAGACATTTTAATTTAGTATAAAAACGCGATTGACGGGACTAGGTCAATCGCGTTTTCGATTACCATTGAAAGGAAGTCTTTTTTCGTAATGATTCACTCTCTAAAATCGTATCTGGGTCTACCGCCCAATTTCTTTAGCCATTTTGCAGAGGTCATTGTGAATAAAGTATCAAAGGTATTTCATGATTTCTAAATTCAAAAACTTCTATTATATATTTTCTTTCTTGAACATTTCTGTTCCAGGCGTTTTCTATTGGAACTTGAATGATTCAGATGGCACGTTGTGACTCAATCGAGCAGACAAAGTGCGATTTATGCCTATCAAGATGAAGGACTTCAGAAAATAACGGCGGTGTCCTCCAGTGCAGTGCTTTCGTGTGAGCGCCTTTTGCATCGATTTATGACCATTTTTTGACAGTGAGCAATAAGTAAATAAAGAAAGGCGCACCAAAGGCAGCAACAAAGACACCTGCTGGGATTTCTTTAGGTAAAAATAACGTACGACCTATCAAATCGGCAATCATGATAGAGATTGCACCTACTAATGCAGTCATGATGCATTGTTTTAATGCATTGCTTTTAATACATGTTTTAGCAATATGAGGCGCAATCAACCCAACAAACCCAATATTACCGATGAAGCTGACTGCAACAGAGACAAGTAGGGTTGCAGTCACTAGCTGTAAGTACTGTGTTTGTCGTAAGTGTAACCCAAGTCCAACCGCGACTGAATCGTTTAATGCAGCGATTTTCATCCGTGGTAAGATGATATAGAGCAAAGGGGTGAGTGCAATGAACACCCCAAATAAAATGATGCTTTCTTGGAATGTCGCACCGTATAAACTTCCAACAAGCCATGTATATGCTTTGGAAGCGGATAGTTGCTTTGTCGTTAATAAGACGCCTTGTGTTAATGAGATGAGTAACGTTTGTAGGGCAATACCGATAATGATTAAGGTGGATGGACGGATGTGCCCTTTGAATTGAAATAACATTAAAGCCAACATGGTGGTCATCCCTCCTGCGATAGCGAAAGCGGGGAGTAAATGGATGCTCAGATGGCTGAACATGGCAATAAAAATGACCGCACCTAAACTCGCCCCGCCTGTGACGCCGATTAAATCCGGTGAAGCAATAGGGTTTTTTAATACATTTTGTAAGAGAAAACCACTGATACCTATTGTTGCTCCGGCTAGGAGAGCGAGTGTTACACGAGGAAGTCGAAGCACCTCAATCGTAAATTGGTGGATACTCTGGCTTGGATAACGTATATAAGTCAAGAGATCGATCATACTGATGTAGCTTGAACCCAGCATTAAACTTAACAAGAATACGAGTATCAGAGTGAATGTTGCAAAAAACAATGGAATATAAGCGTGATTTTGTAAATTTTTCATACGTGATAAACTTCCTTTTTCATCATATAAATAAGGACGATAGCACCCAACACCCCAGTCATAATGCCTACGGGTAATTCTAATGGCTGAATAATGAGGCGTGCCACGATATCTGAACCGATCATTAAGCAAGCACCGAGTAATGCGGAGTATGGAATTAATAGTTGATAGCGTGGGGGCAGCAGTCGTTTAGCGATATTAGGGATAATTAAACCGACAAATAAAATCGAGCCTGCAAGCGCAACTGAACTCCCTGCTAAAGCACTAATGAGCGCAATTAATATCCATTTTGTAAGCTGAACATTTTGACCTAATCCGGCAGCGATATCATCACTCGTCATTAAAATATTAATGTGTGATGCCATCAGAAAAGCTAAGAGTAGAAGTATACCAATCAATACAATAATCCAAGGGACCTCCCAAATATTGCGTAATGACACCGATCCACCCAACCAAAAAAGTAAGCCTTGTAATTGTGTTTCATTCATGATTAACATGCCTTGCGTAAAAGCTGTGAACAACATTGAAATGGAAGCACCTGCAAGGATGACGCGTTGTGGCGAAAAACGTGTTTGTTTAAACATGCCTAAAGCGACGACGAGTAATGTGACAAACAGTGCACCAGCGATGGCGATGACGATGAGTGTTGAAAAAGATTGGATGCGCACCCATGTCACGCAAAAGATAACGAAAAATATTGCACCGGCATTGACACCAAAGAGTCCGGGAGATGCAACAGCATTTCGTGTGAGGACTTGCATTAATAATCCAGAAACACTAAGCGCTGCACCGGTTAATAAAGCAATCAATGTACGTGAGACACGTGAATCTATGACAAGAGTATGTATATCGTTTCGAGCATCAAAGTGGAAGAACGCCTGTATCAACTGTGGTAGTGATACAAGCGTTGGTCCAATCATTAAGCTGAGTAGGGTTACAACGATAAGACATAAACCTGCAATAATCATATGATATATCGGTTTAAATGACATAGTGTAACTCCTTATTTTTAATTCTTTTTAATATCTAATTTTTCATACAGGTCATCTATGACTTGAAGTGATGATTGATAGCCTCCCGCTAAATTCCATGTCACTTCATCAATCCCATTGGCGACATGGCCTTTTTTAACTGCATCTAAATTTTTCCACTGTGGGCTTGAAGTCCATTCTTGCTCATTTTTCTGAATGAGCTGTGCGTCTTTAGCATTTGGATCAGATTGGAAAATGAAAATTTGATCTGCATTAATCAAAGGTATGCTTTCTTTTGATGTGAGCGGAATAATATCTTTTCCTTTATCCACCTCTTTTTGTTGAGCTTCTGGACGTTTGAATCCTAAGTCATGAAGGATTTCCCCAGCGTAGCCTCCAGCATAGAGGCGTGTTTGGTCTGCACGGAAGTTTACAACGGATGCCGTAATCGGCCAAGCTTCTCCATATTTCGCCTGTGCATCTTTTTGGAAAGTTTTAACTTTGTCCTCATATTTTTGCAGCAGCGCATCGGCTTCTTTCTCTTTTCCTAACGCTTTCCCTAACATTTGAGTTGTATCTTTAAATTGATATACCGTCTCTTGTGAAATTGTCGGTGCAATTTTAGACAGCTGATCATAAACTTTTTCATTTCTTACTTTAGAAGCAACGATTAAATCAGGTTTCAGTTTTGCAATTTCTTCTAAGTTAGGTGCAGGTTCTTGACCGACGATTTGTGTGTCTTTTAAATGATCTTTGATGTAATCGTATTTTGGTTTTTGTGTCCATGATTCCACTGCACCGACAGGGCTAACACCTAATGAAACAGCAACGTCTGTCGCGCCTTGATATAACGTAACGATTCTTTGAGGATGTCCTTTAATCTCAGTCGTTCCCATTGCATGCTTAATTGTCGTGGTCTGACTTCCTTTTTCCTCACTGGTTTTTTTATTCGTATTTCCACATGCGGATAAGACGAGAATAAGAATTAATGGAAATACAAGCAATTTTAAAATTTTCTTCATAAGTGATTCATGTCTCCTTTTTTCTTGATGTGATTTAGAAATTGAGAATCATTCTCAACTAGTATCTCTAATTTAAATAAGCATGTCAATAGAATTTTTATATTTTTGATATGGATATAAATATTTGACTTATAAATTAAATATAAATATAATGCCACCATAAACGATAATGATAATCATTCTCATTTATAGCAGAAATATTTATTTTGATTTGAAGGAGGTCATGTGTCAGTGAATCAAAAAGAACCGATTTACGATTCGCTACTTTCATGTATTGGGGAAACACCGATTGTGCGATTGGCACGCTTGTTTCCAAATCATGATGTGTTAGCCAAGTTGGAATATATGAATCCGGGTGGGAGTATGAAGGACCGACCGGCACAATTTATTATAGAACGTGGGTTTGAAACGGGTGAAATTACATCTAAAACCCATTTGATTGAAAGTACGTCGGGCAATTTAGGGATCGCGCTTGCGATGATAGCCAAAATTAAAGGACTAAAGCTCACATGTGTAGTGGACCCTAAAATCTCACCGACGAATTTAAAAATGATTCAGAGTTACGGTGCAAATGTCGATATGGTAGATACGCCTGATGAACATGGTGGGTATTTGATGACACGCATTCAACGTGTGCAATCATTGTTAGAAGAAACTGAACATGGCTATTGGATTAATCAATATGCAAATGATCTGAATTGGCAAGCGCATTATTACGGTGCAGGGACGGAAATTGTCAACACTGTACAACGCCCTATAGATTATTTTGTTGCTCCTGTGAGTACAACAGGCAGTATTATGGGCATCAGTCGTAAGATCAAAGCCCATCATCCGCATGCAAAAGTTATAGCTGTAGATGCAAAAGGGTCCATTATTTTTGGTGATACACCGTGCGACAGAGCACTCCCTGGAATCGGGGCCAGTCGTGTGCCGGAAATTTTAGATGCGACTGAGATTGATGAAGTCATTCATATGAGCGACTATCAATCTGTGGTAGGTTGTCGCCGATTGTTAGATGAGGAAGGGATATTTGCTGGAGGCTCAACAGGTGCAATCATCAGTGCCATTCAGCAATTAACGGAACATGTGACACCCGGTGCGACGATCGTGACGATTTTACCGGACCGAGGTGACCGCTACTTAGATTTAGTGTATTCAGAAGATTGGATTGCACAGTTAACACAATCATAAACAGAAAAGGAGCTTTAAAAATGGATAAAACTTTATTGTATTTAAATCGTTCGGATATTGAGAAAGCTGGAGGTGCACAGTCACATATTTATATGGAGGCATTGACCGAAGCTTTGACTGCACATGCACATCAAGATTTTGTACAACCTTTAAAGCCATATTTACGACAAGATGCAGAAAATGGTCATATTGCGGATCGGATTATTGCGATGCCGAGTTATGTTGGAGGTGCACATCCGATTTCTGGGATCAAGTGGATTGGTAGCAAGCATGATAATCCATCTAAAAGGGACATTGAACGGGCGAGTGGGGTCATTATTTTAAATGATCCAGAGACGCATTATCCCATTGCGGTCATGGAAGCAAGTTTGATAAGTAGTATGAGGACAGCGGCAGTATCAGCGATTGCGGCACGTTACTTAGCGAAAGAAAACTTTGAAAATCTGACTATTATTGGTTGTGGTTTGATTGGTGAGAAGCAGTTACAGACGATGTTAGAGCAATTTGATCATATTCAGTGTGTCTATTTGTATGATCAGTTCGAAGCAGCATCGAAGAAAATGATAGAAAAATGGCAGAAACATCGCCCTGACGTGACGTGGATACAAGCATCAACCGCACGAGAAGCTGTGTCACATGGTGATGTTGTGATTCCGTGTACGGTAACAGACCAACCTTATATTGCATATGACTGGTTGCGTCCAGGGACATTCATTAGCAATATTTCGATTATGGATGTTGAAAAAGAGGTGTTTGTTAAAGCGGATAAAGTCGTAGTCGATGATTGGTCTCAGTGTAATAGAGAGAAGAAAACCATTCATCAGCTTGTTGAAGAAGGACGCTTTAGCAAGGCGCGACTCCATGCCGAACTCGGACAATTGGTCACAGGTGAAAAAGTCGGCCGTGAACATGAAGATGAAATCATTTTATTGAATCCTATGGGAATGGCGATTGAAGATATCGCTAGTGCATATTTGATTTATCAACGTGCGCAAGCTGAAAATCTAGGTACAACTTTAAGTCTTTATTAGGAGGTGTGTCGATGTCTACCTATGAGGAGTCCTTTAAACAACGTGCACATCGCCACATCCTTAAAGATCTTGTCGATGCACTGATATTTGAAGATATCGGAGGGATAGTCAGCGCAAGTCAGTCCATGCGCCTAGGTCAGCAATGTTATTTACGATATGAGAAACAAGATACCGTGTTGCTTATTCCAGTCTATCAAAGCGGTTTGAATATGTATCGATTTAATGGAGATGCTGTTGAATGTGTTGAAGCGGAAGTTTGTCGTCCACTGCAAGCGGTCGCTTTCTGGCAGCAGTTTATTACGATGAATGCAGATATTGCAACAGAATGGGAACATCAGCGTGTGACTGCAGGGTTGGCAGTAGCTATTGAGCAACTGACAGATCAGTATGTTCATTTCTCTCCATCTGAGGATACATTTATTTATTCCGAACAATTGGCCAGTTTAAAAGATCGTCCTTTTCATCCTTTAGCGAAAGAAAAAAGAGGTCTGACACCTGAAGATTATCAGTGCTACCAATCCGAATATTATCGACCATTTGCAGTTAGAACAGTTGCAGTGAAGAAGACACATGTCTTGCACAGTGCGACAGCGACAACGCAATGCTATGAAACGTTTTGGGGTACTGCTTTGGAAGAAAGTCGCCAAGTTTTAAGTGCAAGGGGTTATGATGCTGAGGCCTATCTGATTTTTCCAGTTCATCCATGGCAATATGCACATGTCATCCCACAACAATTCGAATCAGAGATTGAACAAGGTATCGTCGTTTTACTCGATATGCATGTTGGCGCATATGTCTCGTCTTCATCAATGCGTACGTTGTTACCGACTGAACCATCGATGGTGCATTTAAAAGTACCATTTTCAATGCAATCATTAGGCGCATTACGCTTAACACCTACACGATATATGAAAAATGGTGAAGCTGGAGAGGGGTTATTACGTGAAATTACAGCGCGTGACACATTACTTCATGAAAGTGTTCAACTTTGCGACGAAACAGTATGGTGGTCATTTATCAATGAAAAACGTGATATTTTTCAAGATCAATCCGGTCACTTAACGATGCAGTTCAGATATTACCCTGAAAGCATGGCGGATAACACAATCGTGGTATCAATGGCTGCACTTGCTGCGCATGACCGAGGATTATATCAACGTATTTTAGGAACACCAGAACCTACGACATCACAGTTGCTGCACTTATTTGAACAGCTCAGCTTACAATTTTTGAAGATGGCTTTAGGTTTTATCAAATATGGTGTGTTACCTGAAATACACGGTCAAAATGTCTTAGTTTCTTTTCGAGATGGGCAGGTGACACATTTCATTCTTAGAGATCACGATACGGTTCGCATATTTCCAAAATGGCTAGAGAAAAACGGGTTAGAACAACCGAAATATATTGTGCGAAAAGATACCCCTAATACGTTATTGAACAAAGCAATAGAAAGGTTCTTCGCATATTTCCAAACGTTAGCAGTGAGTGTCAATTTGTACGCAATTGTTGATGCACTCGTGGACGTTTTTAACATATCGGAAATGACCTTAATGACGTTAGTGAGACAAAAAATGCACAATGCGATTGGAGATATAGATTGGTTGCCAGGGCAGTATGAGGAAGTCGTACGAATCATTTTTCAACAAGAAACATGGCCGTTTAAACGGATCTTGTTGCCGCTTCTGTATCAACGGAGCGACGGAGGAGGAAGCATGCCTTCTAGCTTAAGCCGTGTACCGAATCCGATGAAGGTGACACATGACAGCACAACGCATTTGGCAACGTAATTTTCGAATGCTATGGTTCGGTCAATTGATCGCCATTGCAGGGCTGACGGTTTTAGTCCCATTATTGCCAATCTATATCGCGTCACTAAAAAAACTGAATATTGTTGAAATTCAATTGTGGAGTGGTCTCGCCATTGCTGCTCCAGCGTTGACAACGATGATGGTGGCGCCTTTATGGGGAAAACTTGCGGATCGCATTAGCCGTAAGTGGATGGTGATTCGTGCATTATTTGGTTTAGCCATTTGTTTACTGCTGATGGCTTTCTGTCAAACGCCGTTTCAATTCATTCTTGTCCGATTACTGCAAGGCGCCTTTGGGGGTGTCGTTGAAGCATCGAGTGCTTTTGCGAGTAGTGAAGCCCCTGAAGTGCAACGCGGGACAGTGCTTGGGAAACTACAAAGTGCAGTCAGTGCGGGTGCACTAATCGGTCCGTTTATTGGAGGACTGCTCGCTACAATTGTTGGTTTTCAAACGTTGCTCTTGATGATTGCGGGGTTAACAATAACGATGTGTGTGCTTGCTGTTTTTTATTTAACAGAGACACAATCACAGTTTGATGTCCCACAACAAAAGAGACAAAAAAGTGTACGTCATTCGATGAAATGTTTGCTATGCACCCCCTTGACTTGTCGCTTTATTATTGTGGGTATGCTTGCAAATTTTGCAATGTATGGCATGCTCACTGCACTCGCACCCCTGACCTCACATGTCAATCACACATCGATTGATCATCGCGCGGCAGTGGGATTGATCCAGTCCGCTTTTTGGGGTGCTTCTATGATCAGTGCACCTTTATGGGGCTATTTTAATGATAAAGCGTACGTAAAAAATGTGTATATGATTGCTAGCGTGTTATGTGGCATGAGCGTCATTTGGCAAGGTTTGGCATCGGATTTGTGGATGCTCGGTTTGGCGCGTATTTTCCAAGGTTTGACATACAGTGCATTAATTCAAAGTGTCATGTTCGTCGTCGTCAACGCAAGTCATCAGCAACTTAAAGGGACATTTGTTGGAACGACACACAGTTTTTTAGTCGTTGGGCAAATGATCGGAAGTTTGAGTGGGGCATGGGTAACGAGCCATACGTCACCAGCAAGCACATTTATCATGATGGGAGTGACCTTTATTTTGAGCAGTGCCGTATTATGGACATCACAGATTAAAAATCAAAAAATAAATCCGATATTCAAGGATTTTTGGGAGGTTAATGAACGTCGTGCAAAATATTAATACAAGAAAACGCGCAGAACATGCCACGTTAGAGCGACTTTTAAATATTTATTTTCGTGAAAACGGGATGCATCAAACCGTATCAGATACATCGCAATGGGAGATTCGTTTGAATGATCAGTTGACGTTGCGTGGCACATGGCATTATTGGTCACCCATGGGACACCATATGTATGACAAAGCCGTATATCTAGAAAGTATAGGGCATGTCTCGCAGTTAACACTTTTAGAAGCGATAACGTATGTGCTCGAAGCGATGGCGGATGATGCGCAGGAGACACTTCTTACAGCGATTGTGACACGTGTGAAACAAGACATGCATAACAGTATTACAAGAACGGCACGTTATCTTGAACAAATGACACGTCCCGCTATCACAGGCAACGATGATTATTTAATATCTGAACAATCGCTTTATTTAGGTCATCCCTTTCATCCTACACCTAAAAGTGCGACAGGCTTTACAGATGAAGATATTGAAAAATATGCACCTGAATGCCACGCGGCTTTTCAATTACACTATTTAGCGGTTGATCCTACACTGTTGGTTGAACGTTATGTCCCAACATATGAACAGGTTGTAGATCAGACACTGCGCCAATTAGCTGAAATCGAAGCACATGCGTACACAGCAACGTATCGTTTGCTCCCTGTTCACCCATATCAAATCGCGGTTTTAAAGCAGGAGCCGGTGATCCAACAATATTTGGCTAACGGAAGAATACAAGATTTAGGGCAACGTGGAGATGTCGTTTATCCCACTTCATCTGTACGTACGGTCTTTTCAAAAAAATTAAATATCTATTTAAAGTTGCCGATACAAGTACGATTGACCAACTTTATCAGGACGAATGATTTTGAACAGATACAAAGGACATTAGACGCAGCGGAAGTTGTCGCAGCAATCAAAAATGAATTTGAAACGCCCACCTTTAAATTGATGTTCGAACATGGTTATCGTGCATTGCAACCTAACCATGATGAAACATCTCTTGATCTTTTGGCCAATAGTGCCATGATCGTGCGAGAAGGCATCGTGGATTATGGTCCTGAGGTGGAAATTCATGTGCTTGCGAGTCTGCTAGAAACAATGCCAGACCATGTGCATTCCAAGTTAGCCGGAGTGTGGCAGCAAAGTGGACTATCATGTGAAGCATGGTTGACGTTGTACTTAAATCGAGTGATTTGGCCGATGCTCGACTTGTTTGTTAAAACGGGGATTAGCCTAGAAGCCCATGTTCAAAATACATTAGTCACAATAGAAGAAGGATGTCCAACCGTCTGTTATGTACGTGATTTAGAAGGGATATGTGTGTCCGAGTTGATTGCGACACAACAAGGCATTATCCCAAAGATTATCGGGGAAGAGAGTCCGGTTGTGTATCGTCATCAAGAGGCATGGCATCGCTTTAAGTATTACATTATTGTCAATCATTTAGGGCATCTTGTTTCAACGTTAGGCAAAGCGACAGGGCAAGAGTTGTTGCTTTGGAAAGCGGTGAACGCGACATTGGCGGAATGGCAACAAAAGGCACAAGGCCGTGATCTGCTCATCCAATGTTTGGAAGATTTACGCTACAATCCTATTTTTTACGCAAAAGCTAATTTAATGAGTAAATTACAAGAACGGGGAGAAGACCCCATTTATGTTAAAATACCGAATCCTATTTGTGAAAAGGAGGGCTTCATCGATGAGTCAAATCATTCAACAAGTTAGAAAACGGATTATGCATCAACTCATCACGTCTCTCGTCTATGAAGATATTGTTCAATATGAAATGCTTCCGCTGAACGATTCAACGCGATATGCCTATCACATCAATGGAGAGACAGCGCAATATCGTGTGCAAATGACGCACACAGACAGTTTTGATCGATTGCGGGTCATGTCCCCCATTTGGCGTGTTGAAAATGACGAAGTGGTCGAAACGTTAAATTATGTCCAACTCCTCAGAGAAGTGAACTTTACTTTTGAAAAAGATGAAGCACGATTGGAAGATTTCATTCTGGAGTTGTTACAAACGGAATTAAAAGATACACAGGCATTACGTTCTCGTGCACGTCAACCGATACAAAATTTAGAAACGTTTGATGATTTTGAAGCATACGCAATGGAAGGACATCCTTATCATCCGAGTTATAAATCGCGGCTCGGTTTTACGTTGACGGATAATACAACCTATGGACCTGATTTTCGACCGTCAGTGCCATTGCAATGGATTGCCGTCAAATCGGACTATGTTGAAACCACTGTCTCACACACGGTGGATAGGCTACAGTTGTTGAAAAAGCAGCTCGGGCATGCGACATTTGAAAAATTTACAAAACGGATTGCGCATGCTGGCCATACTTTAGAAACGATGATGATATTGCCTGTTCATCCTTGGCAGTTTGAGCATGTCATCCAAGTTGTATTTGCAGAAGCTTGGATGAATGGGGAGATGATTTGGTTGGGAACGTGTGAGGAAAATTATATGCCACAGCAATCGATTCGCACGCTTGCGCCTACAGATAAGGATAAGTACTGCTTAAAAGTGCCTATCAGTATTACGAATACGTCTACAAAGCGCGTATTAGCCCCGCACACAATTGAAAATGCTGCACAAATCACAGACTGGCTCAAGCGTATCCAATCCCGTGACGCTTTCCTTGAAAAAGAATTGAAAACAATTTTTTTAGGTGAAGTGTTCGGTCATGCTTATCATCATCCGACATTATCTTCCATAAAACAAACGCAAATCTATGGAACGTTAGGTGTCATTTGGAGAGAAAACATTTATCACTATATTAAGGAACATGAGTCAGCGCTTCCTTTTAATGCGCTTTATTCAACAGATACCACTGGGCGACCATTGATTGATTCATGGTGCTCAAAATATGGCGTTGAACGATGGTTACAGCAATTTTATGATGTGGCGGTGACACCAATGATTCACATGCTTTATTATCATGGGATTGCTTTTGAGTCACATGCGCAAAATATGACATTGATTCATGAGGACGGTTGGCCAACGCGTATTGCACTGAAAGATTTTCATGATGGTTTGCGATTTAAGCCGAGTTTGTTGAGTGATATTGCACAATACCCACAGTTGCGTTATACCCCTGAAGCGCATCGTAAAGTGAATTGCAATTCATTCATTGAAACGGAGTCCGTAACACTTGTGAGAGATTTTCTTCATGATGCGTTTTTCTTCATTAATATTGCAGAAATTGTTCAATTCGTTCATCAAAATTACGAGGTTGAAGCACAAACGCAGTGGCGCATAATCCGTAAAGTGATTGAAAGGTATCAAGACAGGTTTCCGTCGTTACCAAACTATGAACACTTTGATTTATTTGCACCGACGATTCAAATTGAAAAACTAACGACACGTCGTCTCAGAGAAGATGTTGCGTTGCGTTTACATCAAGTACGAAATCCGTTAAGAGAGGTGGTTCAATGAGTGTATTATCACTGAAAGCCAATCTAGAATTAGGAAAAATGCAGTATGGTTTAATGAATGCTATTCCAGATCCATTGGTCGTTGAGTTGATTGCAGCGAGTGGTTATGATTTTGTGGTGATTGATACAGAGCATGTCGCTATAGATGATGGTACCCTTGCACATATGATTCGTGCGGCTGAAACAGCGCAGATTATTCCGATTGTCCGTGTGAGTGCGTCAATTGAACGCGATATCATCAAAGTACTAGATATGGGAGCAAAAGGCATTATCATCCCTCATGTGAAAGATCGCGCAACAGCAGAACGTGTAGTGGCGTTAAGTCGTTATTATCCCCAAGGTATGCGCAGTTTAAACGGGGGCAGAGTTGCACAATTTGGTAAGATTCCGTTGACTACTGCGATGACGCAATCCAATGCGTCAATCATCGTTATCGCAATGATTGAGGATATGGAAGGGGTGGCACAAATTGAAGATATTGTGCAGGTGGACGGTTTAGACATGATTATTGAAGGCGCTGCAGATTTGTCTCAATCAATAGGATTGCCGTGGCAAACGCGTCATGAAGACGTTCAATGTGCGATTCAAAAAATATATCAGGCAACCAAGGCAGCGGGGAAATATTTCTGCGCGCTCCCGCGGGATGAGGCGCAAGTCAAACAATGGCGCAATCAAGGGGTACAGTGTTTATTGATGGGAGATGACAGAGGGAAAATATATCGTCATTTGCAACAAGATTTGGCACAGATGAAAGAGGTGAATAGAGATGACAACGCTTGAAATGTACGTTAAGCAGCTTAAACAACAAGGGGCACTTTGTCATTTCATTTATGATATGGATGCGTTGGTAATGCATCTTGAAAATGTAACAGCACAGTTGCCAAAACAATGTGAGATGTATTATGCGATGAAAGCGAACAGTGAATCCCCTCTTTTAGCAGAGATCAATCCACGCGTAGCCGGTTTTGAAGTGGCATCAGAAGGTGAGTTGGCTAAAGCACTTGAACATACAACCGCTGACCGTATTATTTTTGGTGGGCCAGGGAAAACAGAAGATTCATTATTATATGCGGTTCAACAAGGTATTCGACGCATACATGTCGAAAGTGTGTTGGAGCTAGAGCGCTTAAATATGTTGTTAGAACGTGAAAATAAGACGATGTCGATATTGCTTCGGGTGAATTTAGCTGGGCCATTTCCAGGCGCAACATTACATATGGCAGGGCAACCGACACAATTTGGAATAGATGAAAGCGATGTTGATAGCGCGATTGCAATGGCGCTTCAAATGCCCCGTATTCAGTTGGACGGTTTTCATTTTCACTCTATTTCGAATCATTTAGATGCCAAACGTCATTTAGCAGTGATGGCATTGTATTTTAAAAAAGCAAAAGCCTGGGCGACGCAACATCAATTCACCTTGCAACATCTCAATGTCGGAGGTGGGATTGGCGTCAATTATGCAGATTTGAGTGCGCAATTTGACTGGACGACCTTTACATCACAGTTGGCAAGATTAATAGAACAGGAACAATTGCAACAGGTTACATTGAATTTTGAATGCGGACGTTACTTAGTGGCACATAGCGGTTATTATGTGACAGAAGTGCTTGATTTAAAACGTGTTCATGGACATTGGTTTGCGGTGTTAAAAGGCGGCACACAGCACTTTAGACTTCCCGTTTCGTGGCAACATCAACACCCATTTCGAATCTTAACGATGGCTGAACCGTCGAGTCCTTTGAATATGCCATCAATCCAACAACAGCCTGTCACCCTTGTAGGGCAATTGTGTACACCGAAAGACGTTTTTGCTAAAGACATCATGGTTCCAAAATTGACTGTTGGAGATGTTATTATCTTTGAATACGCAGGGGCATATGGTTGGTCGATTTCACATCATGATTTTTTAAGTCATCCACATCCTCAATTCATTTATTGGTCACGTAAAAAGGAGGAGGAATAATGGAGAATCTTCGCGAGACTTTACAGTTGGTTTCAGTAGATAAGATAGATCTTCATGAAGCTTATGAACCTGGGCGATTAGAAAAGACAAAAGCGAGTATTGAAAAAGAGCAGCGATTGCGTCATCCAGTACTCGTCGTCAAAACAAAACTTGGGCGCTATATGGTCATTGATGGCGTTCATCGCTATATGAGTTTACGAATGCTCGGATGTCAAATGATCCCAGTACAAATCATTCATCGTACGCAGTATTCAATTGGAAGTTGGCATCACAAAATCCGGAGCGGACGTTGGTGTGACATTTTAGCGAATGAGCCATTATTACCGTGGACGACAGAAGTACGTGAAACGCCACCATTTATTACAATGTGCGATTCACACACCGAATATTATTTGTACAAAGCGGATTTAGGAAACCATTCGCTCGAAGCGTGGAAAAAAATCGTTCAATGTTATAGTTCGAGGTGTAAAGTAGAACGTATCCCGCATCGTACGAGGTTGTGCTTAGATTCGGGTGATGTACTAATGAAATATCCCCCCTTACAAATGAGTGAAATTGAAGCCATTGTCAATAAAGGGCAAAAAGTGCCAGCAGGTGTGACGCGTTTTAATATTGTAGGACGGTGTTTGAATTTACAAGTCCCATTACGGCTTTTAACAGGACGAGATGCATTGACACAGCATAGACAATGGCGGACTTTTTTACAGAAAAAAATTGAAAATATGCGTTGTTACACTGAAAAAGTTTATTTGATTGAAGGAGAATAACTCAAAACAGAACAGGCAGGCAATGCAAGTGAGGATGCGTCCGATTGCATTGCTTGTTCTGTTTTAAAGTAAAGTATGTTGAATGAAATAATAGAACGCACAAATGTTAATCATAATCCAAAAGCAAGAAAAGATGAAAGTAGGGAGATGCGTTAACATCTTTAATGCTGTGCCATCCCAATCAGGTTGAGGACGGGCGAATGTTAATTGGACAATGGTGACGGTGGATTGTATGATTTCACCTAAAAGCGTTCCAAGAATAAGATGGTAAACGAACATATAAGTGAGAGAATACTGTGATAAGTTTTCAGACTGTATGCCGAGATAACCGATTAAAATTAAAAAGGCAATGAGTAAAATTGGAACTAATTTTCGTGAAGTCTTCCACGTAAAATAAATAAAAATCAAAATATAAGATAGAACAAACAGTGCGCCTTGCCCTTTACTTTGGAAGTAGAGACCTAATGTGAGCATGATCGGAGACATTAAGTAGCCGCCCAATGTCGTGAAAATTTGTCCAGAACGACTTCTACTTTGTGTCACAGCATAGCCTTGTTGCCCTGTCATTTGACGTTCATGTCGAGTGGCAACAACGACAAAGTCTAGCACCCGTCCACCTGACAATCGATTGAACAAGACGTGTCCAAATTCATGCGTGAGCACGGGAATGTAATTGAGTGCGATATCGAGCCATGAAAAAATTGGACGATTGGCGTAATGTCGACATAATAAATATCCCCCTGTGAGACAGATGAGTATTAGAAATGAAATGGGCATAGGGGAAGTAATCCAAGAGTATCCTTGCATAGAAGTCCATCCTTTCATAAATCTTACTTTAATTATAATGATTTCCTGAACACCATACTATGGACTTAAGTCTTAAAGTGGTTGGACATTTATCGTGACAGAATGAGAAAACGTCTTTAGGGAATAAATGAAGCAAAAGTAAAAGCGCTAGAAGTCAGTTGATGGCCTGATTTTAAACATTATTTTCCTTTGCCACTACACACAATCAACGAAAGGATTGATGACATGAGTAGTGGGTTTTTTCGATTTCAGACTTTAGAATGAATTTTATAAAAATAATAGGATTTAACTTGATTTTGGTGTAAAATGTGTTAAAGTAGCATCAATATCATGTAAAAATATTGTAAACAGCTGTTAAATATAATAAGAGATAGAAGGTGAGACTATGGTGAAAGCATTGCCTAGTAGTCATCATGAGGGCACTTTACCTAGTCGTGATACCACTACAGTAGAAGAAGGATATGCTTTAAAAGAGGCAACTGCACAAGTACAAGTGATGGATGTCATGTTTGATAATGTGACATTATTGGACATGCATCAAAATATTTTGACATATATACAAACAGAGACGCAGCACAATTTGTTTATCGTTACAGCTAATCCTGAAATCGTGCACTACGCTTCAGAAGATCCACTTTATTTACAGACACTTAAACATGCCGATTACATCGTCCCGGATGGTACAGGTATTGTAAAAGCATCTCGAATATTGGGGCAACCGCTGAAAGAACGCGTTCCGGGTATAGAACTGATGGAAACATGTTTAAACATTGCGGATATCAGCAACAAAAAAGTGTTTTTACTTGGGGCAACGTCGCCTGTTGTAGAGAAGGCAGCACGACGTATTCAACGTCAGTATCCAAATATTGCGCTTCAAACGCATCATGGTTTTATCGATGTAACGGATCAATCGGTCATTGAACAAATTCGCCAGTTTAATCCGGATTTTATTTTTGTCGGAATGGGATATCCAAAGCAAGAGCAATGGATTCAAAATAATCGTCATCATTTTGATCACACCTTAATGATGGGTGTGGGCGGCTCAATCGACGTATATAGTGGAGACGTAAA
Organism: Staphylococcus lutrae; assembly: GCF_002101335.1. NCBI lineage: Bacteria > Bacillati > Bacillota > Bacilli > Caryophanales > Staphylococcaceae > Staphylococcus > Staphylococcus lutrae. The sequence goes on from NZ_CP020773.1 coordinate 1,657,863, forward strand.
AAGGGCGCCTTATGTGTGGCGCGCAATGAATTTAGAATGGGTATATCGTGCATTGACCGATTTGAAACGCATCCATCGATTGAAACGTATTCCTAAGTTTATGTTTGCTGTATATAAGCAAAAGTTGATGCGATAGTTAATGGATAAGAGCGATTCAGACAATCTCAAGCGTGATTGTCCGAATCGCTCTTTTTGCGTGTATCAAGCACCTGATATTAAGTGAAATATGCATTCAAGAAAACAAATCACACCACATTTGAAGTGAATCAAGATACAATAAAGTATGGCATTCATTTGCTGTTCAACAGTGAACCTGTAAAGAAAAGTTAGAAAAGCGAAGTGGCATGATTCACGCCACCAACCACTGATTGATGAAAGCGCCTCATCCATGACATGAGACTACTATTTAACGACAAACCGTGCTTCATCTAGGGCATTGCGAAATGCTTTTTGTTCGGCAGCGGATTTTTTCTTGAAATCTTTTAAAAAGCTTTCATATTTAGGGAGGGTTTCTTCTACAGAACCGAAATCTTTCAAACGACCTGCTTCAATCCAAGCGATCTTTGTACAAAAATCTTTGACTTGTCGGATATTATGACTGACGAAGAAAATGGTTTTTTCTTGTTCTTTAAATTCATAAATTTTGTTCAAACTTTTCTGAGTAAACGTTTGATCACCTACAGAGAGCGCTTCGTCAATGACAAGGATTTCTGGATTGATCGTTGCACTAATAGAAAAACCGAGTTTCGAACGCATCCCGCTCGAATACTTTTTGACCGGTTGATAAATAAATTCGCCCAGTTCGCTAAATTCGACAATTTCAGGTGTGAGTGCTTTAATTTCATTCTTTTTAAAACCCATGCATAACATTTTGAACTCAATGTTTTCCATGCCTGTTAAGTTGCCGTTGAGCCCTGCGTTGATAGCGATAACGCTCACATCACCTGTTTTGTCGATCCGCCCATGTGTGGGTGAGAGAGATCCCCCAATCATATTACTGAGCGTTGATTTACCTGAGCCATTAATACCTACTAATCCGATTACATCACCTGCATAGGCTTGAAATGTGACATCTTTGAGTGCATAAAATGTTTTGTTTTTATGCTTCGGCCACAATGCATCTTTAATACGTTCTTTATTGTTTCGGTAAATACGATATTCTTTTGTCACTTCATTAATACTGACAGTTGGATTCATCTGAGAACAGTCCTTACATTGATAATATTAGAATGAATTTTGTATTTTACTTCCATCATCTTATGTCTATAGATTATAATATATTATTGTATGGTTGTTAAATTTGTAAAGCTATTGTAAAGTATTAGGAATACAATGTATTTATTCTACTTAATTCAGTACAGCTTTTCAATTAAAGAATAGGCGATGGGATACACTAGGTCAAATATTAATGTGCAACGGTCACTTTAGTATGCGTTCTAGGTGGTTATCCAGCATGTGAAAGCGTGGTAAATTATGAATTCTGTTATTACCGTAGTGAAAGAGCATTTTAAAAGTTTTTACCTTATTCAACGGTTAGCACAATTCCAACTTAAGATTTCAAACCATAACAACTATCTTGGATTAGCTTGGGAGATGATTAATCCTGTGATACAAATTATGGTTTACTGGTTTGTCTTTGGGTTTGGAATCAGAAGTAATCATCCTATCGACGGCATTCCTTTTATCTATTGGTTACTCGTCGGTATCAGCATGTGGTTCTTCATTAATCAAGGTATTTTAGAAGGAACGAAATCCATTACGATGAAGTATGGTCAAGTTGCAAAAATGAACTTCCCCCTTTCTATTATTCCGACTTATATTGTGACGAGTAAATTGTATGGTCATTTAATGTTGGTCCTTGCGATTATTGTTTTATGTACAGTGGGAGGCATTAAGCCGAGCATTTATATGTTGCAACTGTTTCTTTACATTCCATTTGCATTTTGTTTTACGTCGGCAGTCTCATTATTAACTTCAACTTTAGGTGTGCTCGTTCGTGATACACAAATGGCAATGCAAGCTTTATTAAGGGTTCTTTTTTACGCGTCACCGATTTTGTGGACACCTCCTGCAGGATCGTTGGCAGAAAAGATTTTAATGTTTAATCCTATTTATTTTGTTGCAGAGAGTTACCGTGCGGCAATCCTCTTTCATGAGTGGTACTTTATCACGCACTGGGAACTTGCACTATACAATATTTGTGTTACAGTTATGTTATTTATTATGGGTTCGATGTTACATATGCGCTACAGAGATCACTTTGCAGATTTTATGTAATGAGAACAGTCCCTCAATACATGGAATTGTGTTGGGGGCTTTGTTTATAAATAATATTTTAAGGCGGTGAAGAGATGATGCGACATTACATCAAAGCGTTATATATATATATTGTGGCTTTTTTAAGCCGTTTTTATCGTACTTTACGCATTGATAGAAATCATATCGTATTTTTAATGACTTTCAAGGAAGACCAGTTACCGATTATCTATCAATTAGATGAACAAGGGTTTAGAATTACTGTTTTTGCAAAAGAAAAAGATTTTCACTATTTAGAAAACAGAGATCATGTGACATGCTATCCGCTTAAAACTGCTACAATTTTAAAGCAATTGTCTGCATTGGCTACTGCAAAAGTCATTTTTATTGATACGTATTATTTATTAATGGCAGGATGGGAAAAAAAGAAAGGTCAGACTGTGATTCAAACATGGCATGCGGCAGGTGCACTGAAAAAGTTCGGTTTAGAAGACCATGCTGTGGATTTAAATCACAAGCCACAAGTTGCACAATATCGTGCCGTCTATGAAGCAACCGACAAATATTTAGTCGGGGGACAACAAATGGCACATTGCTTCGAAAAGGCGTTTGGTGCGCGCTATGAACAACTGATCGGCTTTGGGAGTCCGAGATTAACGACGTATCGCCGTTTAGACCATCAAGCGCACAAAGAAAAACTGAAAAAAGAGTTAGGCATTGATAATAAAGTAGCGGTCTATTTGCCAACGTATCGTGAAGAAGGACGTGCCAATCGAACGATAGATAAACAAACTTTTGAAACAGCGGTTCCAGGTTATACGCTTTTAAGTAAATATCACCCCACTGTGGTGGGAACTGCGCAAAATACGAAAATGTGCACACTTGATTTGATTGTATTAGCCGATTTGGTTATTACAGATTACAGTTCTTTAGCAATAGAAGCGAGTATTGCAGATACGCCAACACTTTTCTATGTTTATGATGAAGCGGAATATGAAAAAGTTCGTGGTTTGAATGAATATTATTATGATATCCCTCAGATGTATAAAGTATATGATGAACTGTCATTATATGAACGAGTTCGAGAAGGTCAACTTCAGCCGTTGTTTAAAGAATGGCATCAATACAACACAAGTGAAAGTTTAAATCAAGTCGTGAACTATGTTAAAAAACTAGTAAAAATATAAGGTGTAAATCGATTATTTTTAGGAATCGATATTGGTTTGTGCTATAATCTTTACAAAATGAAGTTAATTTTAACTATGTTAAGGAGGTGTAAAGATGAAACGTGTAATTACATATGGAACGTACGATCTTTTACACTATGGACATATCGAATTGTTACGCCGTGCACGAGAAATGGGGGACTACCTTGTTGTAGCACTTTCGAGTGATGAATTTAATCAAATTAAAAACAAGAAATCATATTACAATTATGAACAACGTAAAATGATGTTGGAATCGATTCGTTATGTTGACCTCGTCATCCCTGAAAAGGATTGGTCGCAAAAAGAATCAGACGTTGAAAAATATGAAATTGATACTTTTGTGATGGGCCATGATTGGGAAGGAGAATTTGACTTCTTAAAAGGTAAGTGTGAAGTCATTTACTTGAAGCGGACGGAAGGTATCTCAACAACGCAAATCAAACAAGAATTGTATGGTAAAGATGTAAAGTAATATTGAATATAACAAACAGAGACTGGCACGCGATTGCGCCAGTCTCTGTTTGTTTTAATGAAGGAAATAGTGAGAAACCACACTCTAAGTTTCTCCAATAGACAAAGTCTGAGATGTTCAATGGGGATTCCGAGTGCACTCAGTCAAGGCGCTACATTGGAATAAACGATGTGGCGCCTTGAAGTCATTTCGAAATGGTTGATATTAAAAGTTTATTTTTTTCGTAACAAGCTGAAAATGCGGTTGAGTATGAAAGCAAGTATCAATACGATAACTGCAAATGCGAGTGTCGTCAATACAGGATATGCACGCCAACTTGAAACGACGACAGATTTAGACTCATAAATGAGTGGGTTTTCCACTTTAACAGAAGGCGGCCCCTGATTTTTCGTAATAAACTGGCGTGGATATTCTAGGTGGACTTGACTATCTGTGACAACAAAATGATAAGGCGTTTTGAGACTTTTTGGAACAACGTCATATAAATCTTGTGTGACATAATATTTTTTATCATCGATGACATGCTTGCCTTTGGATAGGACTTTTTTGTAATCATATTGAGCAAAGCTATAGTTAATGGCACTTGCACTCATCATGTTACGTTCTTTTTCACCACCTAAGTGACGATAATCGCCTGCCCCCATAATAATATGAAAGATACGAAATGCACCACGTTTTGTAGTAAGAGAATTATTATAATCCGCAATATCACTCGATCCTGTTTTTAAGCCATCTGTTCCCGGTAAACTCATATTTCCACCTTCCAACAAATCATTGAAAGTGTAATAAGTTACTCCGTGTTGCGTAGGGGCAATTTGTTTTGTAAAATCTAAAATTTTAGGTGTATCTTTGACCGTATGTAAAGCAAGAATGGCATAATCACGTGGTGTAGAGGTAGATGATGCCTCATTTCGATATTTCTCAGGTGCAAATTCTAGCAATAAGCGGTTTCTTGCACCAGTTGGATTAACATAGTGGGTGTGCGTCATTCCTAAAGCCTTGGCAGTTTCATTCATTTTATCAACAAAGTCTGAGGTGTTTCCTGAAACTTGATTGGCTAAAATTAAGGCAGCGGCATTGCTTGACGCTGAAACTGTAATTTGAAGTAGTTCTGCAATCGTATATATTTCACCGGGGTAAAGTTTTGTATTACTCAACTCGGGAAGCGTAGACATTCGATAATGTTGGTCCGTGATTTTCACCGTATCATTCAGTGAAAGTTTCTTTTCTTTAACAGCCTGCAATGTTAAGTACATCGTCATCAATTTTGTCATAGAAGCAGGATACCATTGTTGGTTGCTATGATAGTTGTACAAAATTTGTCCTGTTTCGCTAATATTAATCATGCCTTCAGGTTGGTAAGGCCATGTCACGGGATAGCCACTCTGTTGTGCAAGCTCGACAGGTGTGGGTGTATATGCCCGGGCGAAAGGTGTTATAATAGTAGTGGCGAAGAATACAACCACAATGGATAATATTAATTTTTTCATCTGGCAACCCTCAATCTAAAATAGCTATAAATAATAAAACAACATGAAATATTTTATCATAAAATGAAGCGTTTATAAACGAGATTGCAATTGATGTGCATTGGGAAAAGTCAGAGTTTCAATTAATTCCAAAAGTGGTGGAAAGTTTAAGGATTATCTGTTAACGTCATATATGAAAAGGAGCGTAAATCAATGCGTTAGACTGCTTGTACAGAGCGCGAAGACTGAAGGTAGTCTTAAAATGCAACGATAACAATAGAAAAAGAGGTATGTCATTATGAGAGAACGTAACCCACTTTTGTTCTTATTAAAGAAAATTTCATGGCCAGTCGGGTTGATTATTGTGGCCGTGTTGATTGCCTCATTAGGCAGTCTAAGTGGACTACTTGTGCCTTTGTTTACTGGTCAATTGGTAGATAAATTCACCGTAGAGTCGATCAATCCAGTTTTTTTGGGGATATTAGTTGTCGTATTTGTAGTTAACGCTTTATTAAGTGGTATTGGGTATTATTTGTTAAACAAAATTGGTGAAAAAATTATTTATGCAATTCGCTCAGTGTTATGGCGTCATATCATCCATTTGAAAATGCCGTTTTTTGATAAGAATGAAAGCGGTCAGTTGATGAGTCGTTTAACGGATGACACAAAGGTGATTAATGACTTTATATCACAAAAACTCCCAGGTTTTTTCCCGTCGATTATTACACTCATCGGTTCGTTGATTATGCTGTTTGTTCTTGATTGGCAAATGACACTGCTGACGTTCATTACAATTCCTATTTTTGTGTTGGTCATGGTGCCTCTCGGTAAAATCATGCAAAAAATATCGACAAACACACAAACGGAAGTCGCGAATTTTAGTGGCTTATTAGGTCGTGTGTTGACGGAGATGCGTTTAGTCAAAGTTGCCAATACAGAGCAGTTGGAATTGGATAAAGCACATCATAATCTAATAAAGATTTATGATTTAGGACTGAAACAAGCGAAGATCGCAGCAATTGTCCAACCTATTTCTGGGATTATTATGCTGTTAACGATTGGTATTATTTTAGGCTTTGGTGGGATGCGTATCGCTTCAGGGGCTATTTCAGCGGGGACACTGGTAGCCATGATTTTTTACGTATTGAATTTATCTATGCCACTTATTAATCTATCGACATTGGTGACGGATTATAAAAAAGCGGTTGGAGCAAGTAGCCGGATTTATGAAATCTTACATGAACCGCTTGAACGTATCGATGCACCTAACGTCCAACATGATATTCCAACAGGAGATTTAACGTTTGACCATGTGCGTTTTGGTTACGATACCGCTACTGTATTAAATGATGTCTCATTTAATGTACTGAGAGGTGAAGTGACGGCGTTCGTGGGACCATCGGGTTCTGGTAAAAGTACGATATTTAGCTTGATTGAACGGATGTACGAAATTCAGCAAGGGGATATCTTGTATAATGGCACGTCGATATATGATCTGTCACTTACGGATTGGCGAAGAAAGATTGGTTACGTCATGCAAAGTAATGCGATGATGAATGGAACGATTCGTGACAACATCTTGTATGGTATCGACAGAGAGGTACCTGAGGAAGAACTGATACATTATGCGAAATTAGCGAATTGTCATGACTTTATCATGGCGTTCGAACAAGGTTACGATACGATTGTAGGTGAACGTGGTCTGAAACTATCAGGAGGACAACGTCAGCGGATTGATATTGCAAGAAGCTTTGTAAAAAATCCTGATATTTTGTTGCTAGATGAGGCGACAGCAAATCTTGATAGTGAAAGTGAACGTAAAATCCAAGAAGCATTAGATATATTAATGGAAAACCGTACAACCATCGTCATTGCACATAGACTCTCTACGATAAAAAAGGCGGCACAAATCATCTTTTTAGATCATGGAGAAGTGACCGGCAAAGGGCGTCACGAGTCGTTAATGCAAACACATGAAAAATATCAACAATTTGTGGAGACGCAAAACCTCACACACCAACAAGTGCCAGAAGACAACGAGAATCATTAAATTTAAAAATGCTGGGAACACATCAACATCTACTTAGTGCAAAAGTGATGTCGATATGTTTCCAGCTTTTTCTTTTCGGTCTATAAGTAGCAATGAGAAAGTTAAAACAGAAATCATGCACTTGAGCACGGCAAGTCACCCGCTATGATGCTATTGAGATAAGGGACTGAGTTATTCCTCAATAATCAGATGTGACGCTTGATTACAAATTATTGTAAATGTTTAGGTAAATGTTCAGTAGGACACTGTTGATTTGCATCACAAGCACTACATTTACCTTGTTTGGATTTTTTGAAAAACTTTGTTAGCGTATATAGCGTATAGCTGACGATGCATAATACGAGTAACAAATTGACTACAATGGTCATGTTGATAGGCCTCCTATAAAAAATATGAACCGATTTGATATATGACGAGCGACAAAAGATAGGCAACGGTTACGGGATAAGTGACAGCGAGTAACGTCCATTTCCATGAAGGTGTTTCTTTACGAATGGCTGCAACAGTTGCTAAACAAGGCGTATACAGCAAAATAAACACCATAAAAGTATAGGCAGATAATGCATTGAAATGTGTGGATACCATTGAAACAAGACTGTCTTCATTGACCGCAAAGATAATCGCCATTGCACTGATGATGACTTCTTTAGCGAGAAAGCCAGGAATTAACGTGGCCGCTGTTTGCCATGAACTAAATCCGAGTGGGGAAATCAGCGGTGCAATCATCGCACCAATCAGATGTAAAAAGCTTTGATCGACAGGGACATTGATGCCTGATGGTCCTGTATAGTTGAGTAACCAAATGATAACAGATCCTGCAAAAATAAATGTCCCGGCTTTTTTTACGAAACCTTTCCCTTTTTCCCATGTGCTACGCCATAATGTTTTTAGTGACGGCAAGCGGTAAGGAGGCAATTCAATGACAAAAATGGATGTGTCCTTTTTGAGTAATGTTTTTGAAAGAATCCAACTTACGAATAGTGCGACAACAATACCTAAGACATAAAGACTCAACACGACGAGCGCTTGATGTTTCGCAAAGAAAATGGCAACGAACAAGCCATAAACAGGTAATCTTGCTGAACAGGACATGAATGGTGCAATTAATATTGTTGTTAGACGTTCTTTTTCTTCCTCGATACTTCGCGCAGCCATAATGCCTGGGACATTACACCCAAAACCAATAATCATAGGAATAAATGATTTGCCATTAAGTCCAAACTTTTCCATGATACGATCCATAATCACCGCAATACGTGCCATATAGCCTGAATCTTCGAGCAAAGATATAAAGAAAAAGAGGACTAAAATTTGTGGGATGAATACGAGTACGCCTCCAACCCCTGCGATAATGCCATCTGTAACTAAATCTTGCAGTGCCGGATAAATGCCCACCCAATCCATTAATCGTTGTGTTTGTTCGGTTAAAGGACCACCGAAAAAAGCATCCAATTGGTCCGAAAGCGGGGTCCCAACCCAAGTGAACGTGATTTGAAAGATGAACCACATTAGACCTAAAAAAATGGGGATGCCAAGTAATTTATGTGTGAGTATTGCGTCGATACGTTCAGTCATATGTTGACGTTGTGTATCAGGGTATGTCACCACATCTGCTAATAACGTATCAATATAATTTTGACGACATGCCACAATGTGTTGTTCGATATCTACAGTATGTGATGCATTGAAATTCGTAACTAATGTATCAAAATGATGTAATGTCGTTTGTTCTAAATATGTGCGTACAGATGGATTGTGTAATAAATATTGAATCGCTAAAAAACGGTATTGTTCACGTGCTAAAGAAAGCGTTGTGGGCATCGCAGCAATGAGTTGAGATAACAACTGCTCAATGTCAGTGCCATAATTAATTTTTAGCGGACGTTGACGGGAGACTTGGTGATCGACGAGCGCGTTTAGTACGTCGTCACTCCCTTTTCCTGTACGAGCAATGATTGGAATGATCGGGATATGCAGTTGACGCATAAGCCGTTGATGATTAATCCGAATGCCGCGTTTATTAGCGACGTCAATCATGTTGAGTCCAATCAGCAATGGGGCACCGAATTCGAGTAACTGGACAGTTAAATTAAAATTACGTTTGATTTGAGCGGCATCAATAATGTTGACCATCCCGTCGAATGATGCGTTTAATAAATAATCTGTGACCACGGTTTCATCTCGAGAAATCGGGACCAAATCGTAAATGCCTGGCAAATCGATGAGCTGACCAGATTTCTTTTTGAGTTGACCGACTTTTTTCTCAACTGTGACACCGCTCCAATTTCCGACATATTCATAAGATCCGGTGAGCGCATTGAATAATGATGTTTTGCCAACGTTGGGGTTACCTAAAATACAATACGCATTACTCATAAGCTTGCTCCAAGCGAATCTCGCAAGCATCACAATTACGAATGCAAATATGTTGGCCATTAATCTTCATTGTGCAAGGGCCTTTAAACAATCCTTTTTGATATACAGAAATTTGACATCCTTCCACGCATCCTAAAGCGCGTAAACGATGCTTCAAATTGGTATTATTTGTCTCTAATGCTTTTACACGATAGGGTTTTCCAATCTCAGCATTTGCAACATGTAACATATTCCCACCTACTTAATCATTAATGATAATCATTTTCAGTTAATTATAGAATACGATGTTTTTCGTTTGGTGGCAATGTTTTTTTAATATCAAATGTGTAAAAGTATTGAATTGTGATCTAAACATTTTAAAATTATCAAATAAAAATAATATCGAATCATTTATTGCTTATACATTGAGACTTTAAATGCCTAAAAAAATATATTCTCAGGTAAGAAAGCACGTGGTATACTAAACTTGTTAAAAAACAGTTGAAAGGTAAGAGGTAGCGCTTTATGTATTTAATCATTAATATTATTGGATTGGTTGCTTTTTTAGGGCTTGCATATTTATGTTCTCGGGACCGAAAAAACATCCAGTGGCACTCGATTGCGATACTTGTTGTTTTAAATCTATTGTTAGCATGGTTTTTTGTTTATTTCCCAGCCGGGACACTTGCAGTAAAAAAAGCAGCAGAGGGCATTTCATGGGTTATCGATGCTGCCTTTGCAGGGATTGGCTTTGCGTTTCATAGCTTTACAGCAACGAAGCAATTAGATATGGCTGTTGCAGCGCTATTCCCAATTTTATTAGTTGTTCCACTTTTTGATATTTTAATGTATTTCCGAATTTTGCCTTGGGTGATGCGAGGCATTGGTTGGGTACTTGCTAAAATTACACGTCAACCTAAATTTGAAGCATTTTTCGGAATTGAAATGATGTTCTTAGGTAATACAGAGGCACTTGCAGTTTCGAGTGAACAATTGAAGCGGATGAAGGACGCACGTGTTTTAACGATTGCGATGATGTCAATGAGTTCTGTTTCAGGGGCGATTGTAGGCGCTTATGTGACGATGATTCCTGGTGAATTGGTGTTGACAGCGATTCCATTAAATATTGTTAATGCGATGATTGTTGCGGCGATTTTGAATCCTATCAAATTAGATGCTGACGAAGACGTGATTTATGATTTGCGTTCAAATGAAGCGCGCCAACCATTTTTCTCTTTCTTAGGTGATTCTGTATTAAATGCGGGTAAATTAGTGTTAATTATCATTGCATTTGTTATTAGTTTTGTTGCTTTAGCAGAACTTGCCGATCGTTTAATCCATTTAATTACAGGAGGAATCGGTCATCTGTTCCATCTTAAAGGAAGCTTTGGTTTAGACCAAATTTTAGGTGTCTTCATGTGGCCATTTGCACTATTACTGGGCTTACCGATTGATGAAGCTTGGGTAGTGGCACAACAAATGGCGAAGAAAATTGTGACTAATGAGTTTGTTGTCATGGGACAAATTGCTGGAGAAGTCAATGATTATGCGCCACATCGTCGCGCAGTGATTTCGACTTTCTTAGTCTCATTTGCGAACTTCTCTACATTAGGTATGATTATCGGTACATTAAAAGGGATTGTTCAAGAAAAAACGTCGGACATTATTTCAAAGTATGTACCAATGATGTTGTTAGCAGGGATTTTAGTTTCATTGTTAACAGCGAGTTTTGTCGGTTTATTCGCATGGTAAAATTAATCCGTATGTGTGACGGATGTTAATAAGGAGGAGAATCTGTATCGCAATGATGCGGGTTCTCTTCTTTTATTGGTTTTAGGGATAGGCTAAGGATTGCTATTATGATAATGAAAGATTGGAAAGCGAGCGCTTATCTTACACGTTGATGGGGTGTCGCTACAAAATCAGTTGGACGTATTCGATGTTTGATTGCGTATAAAAAAGCAGCCCAGCGATTGCTGAACTGCCTTAGACGGGAAATGAATAATTTAGATTGATATTCGAGCAAGATATCAATCTCGAGCAAAAATCTCTTTTATTATAAAACACAAAGGAGATGGCCTCTTGTTGACTAGATGACTAGCAACAAATAAGGTAATTCATATTATACACGAGTCATAGCAAAAAGTAAACGAAATATTCAGAAATTTAAAATTTTCAGTCTATCTTTATATGTGTAGACGAAAATCAAGGGTACGTTTTGTGTAAAAGATATGATAGTATGGCATATGATAAGATTGAAATAAAAAATGAAAAGGGGGAATGACGGGGTGAATCGAACAATAAGAGATTTAATATTAGTCGTGATAGGCTCATTTATATTTGCAGTAGGGGTGAACGCATTTGTGATTGCAGGTGATCTCGGTGAAGGGGGTGTGACGGGGTTAGCCATTGTTTTATACTACGCATTCCATTGGTCACCCGCCATTGTTAACTTTGTTGTTAATGCCATCTTGATTGCAATCGGCTATAAGTTTTTAAGTAAACGGAGCATGTATTTAACAATTGTAGCTACTGTATTAATCTCATTGTTTCTAAGTTTAACCGCATCTTGGGCAGTGAAAACGGAAGATATTATTATCAACGCTGTTTTCGGAGGTTTTTCAATCGGTTTAGGTATCGGTGTGATTGTATTGGCAGGGGGGACAACAGCAGGAACGACCATCTTAGCACGGATTGCCAATAAATATTTGGATGTGAGCACACCATACGCATTACTCTTTTTTGATTTAATTGTCGTTGTCATTTCTTTAACTGTGATACCGTTAGATCGTGCACTTTTAACGATTATTAGTCTTTATATTGGTACGAAAGTGATGGACTTTGTTATTGAAGGATTAAATCCTAAGAAAGCAGTGACAATTATTTCAAAATCACCGGACCGTATTGCAAAAATGATAGATGAAGATATTGGGCGAGGTATTACGATTTTGAACGGCAGAGGGTATTTCTCGAAACAAGAAACGGATGTACTTTATGCGGTCATTAGCAAGACCCAATTATCACGAACGAAACGAATGATTCGTAAAATTGATAGCAATGCATTTGTTGTTGTGCATGATGTACGCGATGTTTATGGTAACGGTTTTTTAGTTGAAGACTAGGATGTACTGCAAAGGGAAATGAATCATGAGACGCGCTATGAAGAATTGGATGAGGACCATTTCTTCATAGCTTTTTTAGTTGTAGAGCAGTTGAGCCGGGCGTGTGTTCATAGTCGCTTTTGAGGGTCATTAGTGCGGAGTAAGGGATGGTTTTGTGAACACGCGCTTGATTTACGGTTAGAAATATTTTTCAAATAATGATATACTGTCGTTAAATATGATAATGATTATCAATTGCACAAAATAATTGGGAATGAATGACATGCGCATGATGCATTTTCATGCATGCATACAGGAACGACTTTGTACAAGGCGCATATATAAAGTGCGTAATCGTTTTAAGAAAGAAGGATGACGATGAATAGATTAATAGGGAAAGATGTCACAATCGGTTATGGTGACCGTGTTATTGTTGATCGTTTGAATGTCGCAATACCAGATGGTGCGATTACTTCAATCATTGGACCGAATGGATGTGGCAAATCGACTTTACTCAAAGCACTTTCTCGATTATTGAATACCAAAAGTGGAGAAATTTGTTTAGATGGTAAGAATATCCATGTTCAATCAACGAAAGAAATTGCTAAAAAAATTGCAATATTACCTCAATCGCCTGACGTTTCAGATGGATTGACGGCTGGAGAGCTTGTGTCATATGGACGTTTTCCTCATCAAAAAGGATTCGGTCGTTTAAATGAAGAAGATAAAAAGGCGATTGATTGGGCGATGCGTGTGACGGGAACGATTGATTTTAAACACCGTGCCGTGAATGATTTAAGTGGAGGTCAACGTCAACGTGTATGGATTGCGATGGCGCTAGCGCAAAAGACGGATATCATTTTTCTCGATGAGCCAACAACTTATTTAGATATTTCACATCAGCTTGAAATTTTAGAGCTCGTTCAAGAACTGAATGAGAAACAAGGAACGACGATTATTATGGTCCTACATGATATCAATCAAGCGATTCGCTTTTCAGATCATTTGATTGCGATGAAAAATGGTGCGATTGTTAAACAAGGAGAGACACATGAAGTGCTCACAAATGAAATTTTAGAACAAGTCTTTAATATTGATGCAGAATTAAGTACAGATCCACGTACAGGAAAGCCCATGTTGATTACTTATAATTTATTATGTAAGCATTACGAGAAGGCTTAAGTCATACGTAATAAAAGTTCAGGCAACAGAGGATAGGTTATCTGTGGCGCGTATGCGACAGCTATTTTTTGGACTACCATATAACGTGTTATTCATGAGATGGGCGCTGAATCTGACGCACTTCATCAATTTCAACCTCTAGAATAGAAGTTTATTTGTAAAAAATATGTTAAAATAATCTTTGCAATGAATTATTTGATATAATTGAACTTAATGTGATTGACCAATCTGAAATTTTTTTCTTAATATGTTAAAATAAGGTCGATTGGATAATGGCACATTCAGGAGGACGAGCCATGCAAGATTTAATAAAGAGACATGTCTTAAACGGCGAATTTGATGCAGTGAAGAACTTAATGTCTGCGACTGATTTTTTAGAGTTTGAAGAAGCGTATATCTCCAGTGCGTATGAGGAAGAAAGTGTGATGTATTATACTTGTCTCCTCGATATGATAAAAGACAAAGAGACAAGTGAAATTCATGATTTAGCATTTTTACTTCTTGTATATCCATTGAGTGATGTGCCAGGTGCATTAGAGTCTGCATATTATCATGCCGAAGCTTCAATTGATTTAACTGAAGGCAAAGAAGTGAAGAGCTTGTTACAGATGTTGTTGTTACACGCGATTCCAGAACCAGTCATTTCTGATAAAAAAGCTTTTCAGATTTCGAAACAGATTTTAAAGCTTGATCCGAGCAACAAGGTCGCGCGCAATGTATTAAAAGATACAGCGAAACGTATGGATCAAGTTGTCGTTGACTTTGAACAGTTGAATCACTATAAAGACGCATAATGTCAAAACAAAAAACCATTCGATACCGATGCCGTATCGAGTGGTTTTTAATGTTTGCGGGAGCAGTGCAGCTTACAAAGAGCGATTACAATTCGTTCAATGTCAATATAAGTCTAGAAATCAAATTGTAGGCATCATGTTTTTCTATATCTATTTAATTTCAGTTTGTGTATAATGAATAAGTTCGATGATGGAGGGAGAGGGATTATGGAAACTCAGAAACATTCAAAAATGATTATGGCTGTATTTTTAATTGGGGCTTTTTTCATGATTTTAAATGAAACATTGTTAAATATTGCTTTGCAAACATTGATGCAATATTTTGATATTTCACGTACAACAGTGCAATGGATGGCAAGTGGTTTTATGATGATTATGGGCATTGTATCACCACTTTCTGCATTGATTATTCAATGGTTTACAACGAGACGTTTATTTTTAGGCTTACTCATTATTTTTATGATAGGTTCTTTAATTTCTGGTTTTGCCATGAACTTTCCAATGTTACTCACAGGACGTATGATTCAGGCGATTGGCACAGGTTTAATGATTCCATTAATCATGAATGCGATGTTACTTTTGTTTGATGAATCGGTGAGAGGAAAAGTGATGGGGACATTTGGTCTTATCATTATGTTTGCGCCCGCGTTAGGTCCCACTTTATCAGGTGTCATTGTTGATTATATGGGCTGGCGTTGGTTATTTTTTATTGTTATTCCATTTATGCTTTTTGCATTTGTATTTGGTTTCGTTTTCTTGAAAAATGTTGGAGAAGTGACAAAACCAAAAATAGATGTCGTCTCCATTATGTTATCCACAGTCGGAATTACCGGTTTGATTTATAGTGTGTCGAGAGTAAGTGCTGTGCAAGGAGGCATTCTCAACTGGGGAATTGCGATACCGCTTATTGTCGGCTTAGTATGTATTGTTGCTTTTATTCGTCGTCAGTTGATTTTGGAAGAACCTATTTTGGATTTTCGTGTTTTACAATTTCACAATTTCCGTAAAGGTATGATTATTTTTGTGATCATTATGATGAGTATGTTTGCATCTGAAATTGTGATGCCCATGTATTTACAAGGACCAATGGGTTTTTCAGCTAAAGTGGCTGGATTGATTTTATTACCAGGTGCGTTACTGAATGGTTTTCTGTCACCTTTTATGGGAGGATTGTTTGATAAATTTGGTCCACGAAAATTAGTCATACCAGGTATGTTATTATTGCTCGGTGTCGCGATTTTTTATACGACAGTACATCCGGGTTTACCTGTTTATATTTTTGTCCTCGCTTATATTGTATTAATGATTGGTACGGCTGCAATTATGATGCCTGTAAGTACCAATGGTTTAAACGCTTTACCACAGGATAAATATCCACATGGAACGGCTATTTTTAATGTGTTACAGCCTATTGCAGGAGCGACAGGCATTGCGATATTTGTCGGTATCGTATCAGGGGTTCAAAATAGAGTGTTGGAGAAATATGTGCATATTACACAAGATATTCGCAATCAAGCCATGACATCCGGGATGCATAGTGCATATATTTTTGCAGTGGTATTATTGATCATTGGATTAATTTTAGCATTTAGATTGACAAACGCTTCGCAAGAAAAGCGTCAACAAAATGCAACACAAGATGATTTGTAGATGAAAAACAACTGAAGCAATAGCAAAAAGTCGTTTTACAAGGGCAGGTTAAGCAAGCCATCTGTCAGTTGAAAACTTGAATGAGGAAGTGAGGCAATCTGATATTGCTTAACTTCCTTTTTTGGAGTGCATAACGTTTTGAACAGAAAAGACAAACACGTCAAGTTTAAAAAATGTTAAAAGTGATTTTTGTGCAGTCACAAGTTTAAAAAGAGGTAAATTTATCATTTTTGTATAGTAATACAAATATATGGACTCAATTGTTTATTTATTCGTAAAAAGGTATAAAAAATATGCTATAAAGTGATTTGATACGGTGTTAAACCCAGTCGTAGCAAGGTTTTCAAAGGTTTAATGACCTTATGAAAGTTTGAAATTAAGAGATGAATGTGTTTTAATGTTTAACGTGTTTTGCTAACGAGGAGGTCAAAACAGTATGAAAAAATATAATGAAGCTATAAAAATAGCTTTTGCCTATGTAGGTGTTGTAGTCGGAGCTGGTTTTTCTACTGGTCAAGAAGTACTGCAATTTTTTAGTAGATATGGTATTTATTCCTATATCGGTGTGATTATTTCAGGTATAATATTAACATTTATTGGACGTCAAGTTGCTAAAATTGGTACAGCATTTGATGCTGAAAATCATGAATCAACGCTTGAGTATTTGTTCGGAAAAAAACTTGGACTTGTGATTGATTATATATTGATTTTATCACTCTATGCGGTCACTATTACAATGATTGCAGGGGCAGGTTCAACATTCAATGAAAGTTTTGGCGTACCGATTTGGCTAGGGTCATTATTGATGTGTATTGCCGTTTATATTACTTTGTTGATGGACTTCAATAAAATTGTACGTGCCCTAGGTATTGTGACACCCGTGCTGATTGTACTAGTTGTGCTTATTGCTGCAACGTCACTATTCAAAGGTTCGATTCCACTTTCACATATTAATCGTGTTGTGGAAACACCTAATATTGGTTTGGCCATTTGGAATGGCTTTAACTATGGGGGCTTAGCTTTTGCAGTCGGCTTCAGTACACTTGTCGCTATTGGTGGCGATGCATCTAAAAGATTAGTTTCAGGATTAGGAGGATTAATTGGAGGTGTCGTTTATCTCGTCCTGCTGGGATTAATTAATTTTGCACTTCAGTCCGAGTATACAGAGATTAAAAATGCAGCCATTCCTACATTAATTCTAGCGGGTAAGATTTCACCTATCTTAATTGTTGTATTATCGATTGTGATGTTGGCAGTTATGTATAACACAATTTTAGGTTTATCTTATTCATTTGCGGCACGTTTTACGTCACCGTATACGAAAAAGTATTATGTTATGATTTCTATTTTAGTACCGCTTGCTTACGTTTTGAGCTTCGTCGGTTTTGAAGGTTTAATTGCCATTGTTTACCCAATGATGGGGGTTATTGGCCTTTTCATTGTTATTGCAGTGACGGTAAAATACTTTTATAGAAAATCACAAGATAAGAAATTCATTGCTTAATTAATTAAATATGTTACAATTTTTCCGAAAGGAAAGATTGGAATGACAAATCATAGAAAAAGATGGATTTTGATTACATTCATTATTCTACTTGTTATAGCCGGTCTTATAGCCGGCTATTTTTTTGAACCGAAACAGTCCAAACACGTTGATCAAAAAGTTTCAATTCAAAATAAAAATGTTTCTGCAATTGAAAATATTACGTATATGGAAGGACTACCAAATAGCCAATTAGATATTTTAATGCCGAAGCATGTCAATGCGAATGAAAAACTCCCTGTGATTTTTTGGGTGCATGGTGGAGGGTTTATTGCTGGAGACAAGCAATACAAAAACCCGTTACTTGCACAAATTGCGGAACACGGTTATGTTGTAGTGAATATCAATTATGCACTTGCCCCAGAATATCGCTATCCAACACCACTCATTCAAATGGATCATGCGGTACGCTTTATTAAACAAAATGAGCGGAATTTACCAATTAATTTAAACGAAGTGGTCATTGGCGGTGATTCGGCAGGTGCCCAAATCAGTAGTCAGTACACAGCAATGCAAACCAACACACCATTGCGCAAAGAGATGGATTTTGCACAGCAATTCAGCCCGAACCAAATTAAAGCGGCGATGTTTTTCGGCGGTTTTTACGATATGAAAACAGTGCGAGCTACCGAATTTCCACGAATAGATTTATTTATGAAGAGTTACACAGGTGTCGAAAATTGGGAAACACGCTTTAAAAACATCACGGAAATGTCGACTAAAAATCAGCTTACCGCTCAGTTTCCTGCGACATATTTATCTGTTGGCGATGCGGATCCCTTTATGAGTCAAAATGTGGCCTTTGCCAATGCGTTAGAGAAGAAAGATATTGTAGTTGAACGTTTTTTCTTTGATGGGACACATCATTTGAAACATCAATATCAGTTCCATTTGAACAAACCTGAATCAAAGGAAAATATCCAACAAATGCTTCACTTTTTAAGTCGAAATACATCAAATACGCAAGTCAATACAAAGACAAGTGAGGGGGCACATACGGAAATTGTTTTGAATCCGTATGACATTTGAAGTGTCAGTGGCATATGAGGTCAATCAGTAAATGAGGAGGTTCCTTTCAGCGTCATCATCAAGGAATGGTAAGGCTGAAAGGACCTGTGTTTATTTTTTCTGAGATACACTTAAAGTAAGAGGCAATGAATTATATTCTGTTCTAATTTGAAGACGCTTATTTTTAGTTTCGTTTGTTGAGGAGATTCATGTATCCTCAGTAGCAATGTTATACAGGGGTCACTAATCATTCAGTAAATAGGACATCACCAATTCATTGAAGTATTCACCATTAATCTTTAATGTATGGCGCAATTCGCCTTCAACTTTAAAGCCAGCACGTTCATAAAGGCGTATGGCAACTTTGTTTTCTGTGACAACAGTTAATGAAATCCTTGTTATACCGTGCGCTTGGCACCATTTCTTACAATGCTGGATTAAATCAAAACCAATCCCTAAACCTTGAAAGTCACGTAAAACAGCCATGGAAATCTCCGCATGATGTTCAACACGATGCAACTTTTGGGTCGTTACTGTTAAGTATCCAACCAGTTGCTGCTCACTTTCTGCCACAAGAATAGTCAGATAAGGAGAAGTAATGACTGCTTCAATACGTGAAATGACGTTTTCTAAAGAAGGCATATATTCACCCGGATCATAAAGCATATATTGTGATTCATCAAAAGACTGTTTCATGAGTGTCATAAATGCTTCGACATCATTGATGCTAATTTCTCTGATTGTTATTGCCATGCCTTCACCTCCATTTTCTACACGGATATGGCACCTTATTAATTCCGTAAGCTTATTGTAACGTAATTTAATAAATATAGGAAATTTCTACGATGATAAATTGAATTTTGAAAAATGAATATTTTATATTTCTGTAATATTGAAAGCGGTGTGGGTGATGGATTTTAATGGAGATACAGCGGGGAGGAATAAACGAGTCATTAACAAATCATTTATTCCGATTTAACGCTTGTAGTATTTTTAATATCGTAAACAAAAGGGAGAAAAATTAAGCTATACAAAGGACGGAGATTAATGGATATACTGCTAGTAGAAGATGATCAAGCTTTATGCCAACAGCTTACTGAAGCGTTGTCAAGTTGGGATTTTAATGTGACTAAAGTTCAAGATTTTGATGGTGTGCTTCAGCAGTTCCTCGAATATAAACCACATGTAATTTTAATGGATGTAACATTGCCTAAATTTGATGGTTTTTATTGGACGCGTCAAATTCGTAATTATTCGAATGTTCCGATCGTGTTCATTTCCTCTCGAGATAATCCAATGGACCAAGTGATGAGTATGGAAATGGGAGCAGACGACTATATTCAAAAACCGTTTCACATGCCTGTACTTATCGCTAAAATACAAGCTATTTTTCGGCGCGTGTATCAATATAGCCAACAAGAGCGACGAATTGTGATGTGGCAAGGAGCGGTCGTTGATTGGTCTAAAGGTATGGTGACGAAAGAGCAACAGACGATTGATTTGTCACGTACGGAATCATTGATATTGGAAATCTTGCTTCGTCAAAAAAATGAAATTGTCGCACGTGAAGTTTTAATGTCTGCATTGTGGGATGACGAAGCGTTTGTGAATGACAATACGTTAACTGTCAACGTCAACCGGCTGCGCAAAAAATTGGCAGCACTCGGGATACTCGAGGTCATTGAAACAAAAGTCGGGAAAGGGTATATTGCGCATGATAACAATTAGATGGATTGTCTATTTTTTACAAGAACGCATGGCTTGGATAACGATATTTGTAATATTTGATATTTTATTACTCGTTTTTACTTTTCTTGATGATGACCTTCCATTTGATAATATCTGGTATATTATTGGTGTAAAATGGTTAGTGACAATCTTTTTCCTAATTTATAGATTTTTTAAAGAGACA
The DNA here is from genome assembly GCF_002101335.1 of Staphylococcus lutrae. Lineage (NCBI taxonomy): Bacteria > Bacillati > Bacillota > Bacilli > Caryophanales > Staphylococcaceae > Staphylococcus > Staphylococcus lutrae. The sequence goes on from NZ_CP020773.1 coordinate 1,678,863, forward strand.
AAGTATTATCAGCATTTAGAAAGCGATCCGGAAATTGAAGCGGTCCATCATCATCTTCTCGCAGAAACGCCTTTTGAACAGATGACGTTACGATACTTGCGTGCGAAAATCACGCAGTTACACCAATCTATTGCACAGCAACAATATTGGATTGATTTAAATGAACAAAGTATGACCGAGTTTGTTCATGATATTAAAACACCGATCACGGCTTTAAAGTTATTGATTGAGAAAGAAAGTGACTTTGTGAGGCGCAAACAGCTGATGTATGAATGGTCACGCATTGATTATATGCTAGACCAACATTTATTTTTAGCGCGACTCAATCATCAAGCACATGATATGTTTTTTGAAAAGGTGACATTACGTGAATTAGTTATTAATGAAATCCATCAATTGCGTCATATTGCTATCCTTAAAGGTCTTGGTTTTAATGTTGATATTCCTGAAATGACGATGGTTTACACGGATAAAAGATGGATGCGTATGGTGATTCGACAAATTATCTCGAATGCGGTTAAATATTCTGAACATGCGGATATTGACATTTCTCAAACAATAGAAAACCAGAAGGTGAGATTGCATATTCAAGATTATGGTAGCGGAATTGCCAAACAGGATATGCCCCGTATTTTTCAGCGTGGTTTTGCAGGTAAAAATAGTGCACATTTATATACGTCATCGGGGATGGGGCTTTATTTGGTTGAGTCCGTCCGTGAAGCACTAGGTCTTCAAATTGATATAGTTTCTGTAGTTGATGAAGGAACAACGGTATCTTTAACATTTCCACAACAAAATGACTATCTTCAACGCATGTCAGGTGACAAAACTGTCACATGAAGCATGCGTTTTGTCATGTGATTCGCACGATTTTAATCTATTTTCTCTGTACAATACTAGGTATAGAGTGAATGAATAAGGAGTGAGTAATCGTGTCCATATTACAAGTAAGTCATGTCAGTAAAACATATGGGAATAAAAAACAATCATTTGAAGTATTGAAGGACATCAATTTTTCAGTGGATAAAGGAGAGTTTGTGGCAATTATGGGACCATCTGGGTCCGGGAAAACCACATTGTTGAACGTCATCAGTTCTATTGATTATGTGACAAGAGGAAGCATTGAAATCAATAGTCAAGATATTACAAGAATGTCAAATAAACAATTGTCTTATTTCAGGAAACGAGATGTAGGCTTTATTTTTCAAGATTACAATGTTTTACACACATTGACTGTGCGTGAAAATATCATGCTACCGTTATCTATGATGAATTTGAGTAAGAAAGAAGCTGAGCAGCGCTTTGAAGAAGTGGTAGATGCTTTAGGTATTGCAGAAATTAAAAATAAATATCCGGATGAAATCTCAGGTGGTCAAAAACAACGAACAGCTGCAGCAAGAGCCTTAATTAGTCGGCCGGCTATTATTTTTGCTGACGAGCCGACAGGAGCATTGGATTCCAAAAGTGCGCAAGACTTGCTGAAACGTTTAGAAGTGATTAATCAACAGATGGAAACAACGATAGTGATGGTGACACATGATCCTGTTGCTGCGAGTTATGCTAATCGTGTCATCATGCTTAAGGACGGGCAAATTCATACAGAACTCTTTCAAGGCAATCAACCTGTCTCACACTTTTATCAAGCAATCATTCAAAATCAAAGTGTATTGGGTGGTGTGAAACATGAGTTTTAGTTGTATTATATTTAAAAATTTCAAACAAAACCTCAAACACTATGGACTTTATTTGTTTTCTCTCATATTAAGCATTGCACTTTACTTTAGTTTTGTAACATTGAAATACACTAAAGATGTGACGGATACGGAGTCGGCCGCTTTATTGAATAAGAGTGCTGGGATTGGTGAAGTGTTTTTATTTATTATCATTGTGATTTTTCTACTTTATGCTAACCATTTGTTTATTCGTCGGCGTACAAAAAGTTTTGCACTATTTCAATTGATCGGTTTATCACGTAAAGATTTGATGTGTATGATTATATTAGAGCAAGGTCTTATTTTTCTCAGTATAACAGTTTTGAGCTTTTTATTAGGGGTGTTTGGATCACGCTTTTTATTGCTAATTGTGAAAAAGGTAACAAATATTCCACTTGACATCAGGATTTTGTTTGAACCTGCTGCAATGATTGTAACAATAGCTCTCGTGGTATGTGCATATATTTTAATCGTATTGCAAAGTTTCATTTTTATTAAGCGACGTTCGATTATTCGAATGATGTATGATGTGCAACAAAGTGAATCGACATATCCTCAAATGACGAAAAGAGATGTTATTTTTGGGGGGCTTGGTATCGTGATGATTGGTTTAGGTTATTATTTTTCAACACTTCTCATTGCAAAGGTAGCTAATTTGGTATTGTTTTTTATGCTTGTCTTTTCCATATTATTTTTAACAGTAGTGGGAGCATACTTTTTCTTCAGAAGTTCTGTGTCACTGATTTTTAAAACGTTAAAACAGGTAAAGCGTGGGCATATCAATGTGACAGACGTTATTTTTACAGCATCGATTATGCATAGGATGAAAAAGAATGCCTTTTCATTGACCATTATTGGAGTCATTTCAGCCATTACTATCAGTTTATTGTCTTTTGCAATGATTGGAAAAGCAAATATCGAAAATAATGTCAGTGCAATGTCACCGTATGAATTTACATATATTAATGAAGCTGATGCGGTAAAAAAGTTTGAATCTCAATTGAAAGCACATGACATTGCATATCATAAACACACACAGGATGTCATCAGAGTTCCAATTTTTCATTCGACAGAAAAGCTAAATCAAGACGTTTCGGATATACCGATTACGAGTGACGCACAATTTTCAGACATCGATGTTCAAGAGGGAGAAATGGTTTTCGTTAACAGTTTTTCGTTAACAGAATCTATTTTAGGATTTGAACAAGGGATGATTTTAGATTTAGGATACAAAAATACGCATATTCCCCTGAAAATTGAGGAGATTAGTAAAGAAAATCGGTTTTCTACCCTTTTGACATTTGGTGTACCTATAGCAGTGATTGACAATCAAAGCTTTGAGAGACTTAAAGATACAAAAATTAAAGATAAAGCACGTCATCCGATAGCGACACAAGTCGGATTTGATTTGAATGATAAAAAAGACTTAAAAGTAGTGGAAAGATGGAATCAGCAATTGAATAAGGGATTGCCTGATTCACATACTGCATTGTTAAAAGAACAGTTTACTTATTCAGGAATGTTTTTGTTTGTCAGTGGCTTTTTAGGTATTACGTTTTTGATTGCAGCAGGTTGTATTATTTATATTAAACAGATGGATGAAAATGAAGATGAGATGGTCAATTATCAAATTCTACGTAAAATGGGTTACACACATTCAGATATGGTCAAAGGGATAGCATTAAAAATTAGTTTTAACTTCGGATTACCGTTGCTCATTGGTTTAGGTCATGCTTATTTTGCAGCACGTGCTTTTAACACATTAGTGGGTGGTGTTAACTTTATTCCCGTTTTTTTAGCAATGGGAGCATATGTGGGTGTTTACATCATGTTTGCAGTGTTTGCTTATTTCCATTCAAGACGAGTGATTAAGTTTTCAATTTAGATATAATGATACAAATTGTTAAACCTTCAGACGATGGTTGTGTGGTGGAGTCAGGCATGAATGTAATTACACTTACTTCTTATTCTTGAATAGATGACCGCTGAGGTACTGACTTTGATTCGCCGTTTTTGGTCCCTCTTTTGATTTTTCTATATATGTTGTTCTCTGCTCCATCCCTCCAAAGTGCTATTAAAAAGAAAACTTTGGAGGATTTTTATGTGCGTTCGTCATAAAACATTTCGGATTTCTCATTTTATTTTTCCAGTATGAACAGGTCAGTCAATAATAATAAAAAATTTTATATGAAAATAAGTAGGTGAATCAAGCGTGTTTCATGTTAAAGTAGGATAGATGCACATAGAAAATATATACAATATCATCTTTTTTTGTGTATCTCCAATAGGTCGCTCATTTTGTCATTTAAATGATTGGATGAGTGACTTATCATAGCAAGAAGTGCATTTTTTACATAATAAACGGTTATATGATAAGTTTTTGTTATCACACCTGAATGATTTTAGATATCATTTTCTCAAAAACATTGCTTCAAATTTTTACTCAAATATTGAAAGATTTACCACGAACACATCAATGTAGGATGTTTAAGTACACTGCATAGCAATGGATTATAGGAAATAAGAAAAGGATAAGGATGATGAAGAAAAGCGTGATATATCTTCACAAAATAAAATGTTAAGGTTTTGTAAATTTAATTGTAGCATCTTTAATTATGTGATATTTTCGAATAGGATTATGAAAAAGTGTGAAAGCAGTGCATATCAATCAAAATCTAAAATACGAACTGATGTGGTTGCGTATCATACATTTTAAGTTAACAAATTTTTAATGATATTTTATAATTAAAGTAACACAACTTTTACAATAGTGATTAGGTAATCGCTGAATGGAGGATTTTAACATGATTAGGAAGAAAAAGGATAAGTTCATGGAGCGTCTAGAGGATATGATTTTCAATTTAGACCGAGCTGCAATTGAATTCGGTAAAATGGATTTCACAACACATTTAGATTTGCGAGCTTATGCTGACAACATTAAAACGTATGAATCACATGGTGATGAATTGATGCATCAAGTGATTACAGACCTCAATCAGACATTCATTACACCTATTGAGCGTGAGGATATTATGGCGTTATGTAATGCGATTGATGACGTTTTAGATGCGATGGAAGAAACATCTGGTATGTTTGAAATGTACTCAATAGAATATACAGATGAATACATGTTAGAGTTTGTAGATAATATTCAAAAAGCAATAGGTGAAATGAAATTAGCTATTGGATTATTGACAGAGAAAAAGCTTTCACATATGCGTGTGCATTCAATCAATATTAAAGAATACGAAACAAATTGTGATGGAATTTTACGTCAATCAATCAAGCATATTTTTAACAGTGAAACCGATCCAGTCACTTTAATTAAAATTAAGGACATTTATGAAAGTTTAGAAAATGTCGCAGACCGCTGTCAAGCTGTTGCGAATAATTTTGAAACAATCATAATGAAAAATAGCTAAGGGAGTCCTCATTTATGGAGTATTTGTTGCTTATTACGGTAGCTATCATTATCTTTTCGTTATTATTTGACTTTATTAATGGATTTCATGATACAGCAAATGCGGTAGCAACGGCGGTCTCAACACGTGCACTGTCGCCGAGGCAGGCCATTTTCCTCGCTGCGATTATGAACTTTATTGGTGCACTCACATTTACTGGTGTGGCGTCTACGATTACGAAGGAGATTGTTAACCCGTTTACATTGGATAATGGATTGATTGTTGTACTAGCGGCGATATTAGCGGCTATAGTATGGAATTTAGTGACATGGTTTTATGGCATACCTAGTTCGTCATCGCATGCATTGATTGGTGCCATTGCTGGGGCAGCTATTGCTTCTGCAGGTTCATTTAATGTCTTGCATTACCAAGGTTTTACAAAAATCGTACTCGTATTGATTTTATCTCCGGTTATCGCTTTTGTCGTAGGTTTTATCATGTATACGATTGTTAAAACCGTATTCAAAAATGCCAATTTAACACGAACGAACCGAAACTTTCGCCTGTTTCAAATTTTTACTGCGTCATTACAGTCATTTTCTCATGGAACAAATGATGCTCAAAAATCTATGGGGATTATTACGTTGGCGTTAATTGTTGCCAATGTGCAAAACAGTGTGGAACCGGCATTGTGGGTCAAAGTATCCTGTGCTGCTGCCATGGGTCTAGGTACTGCAGTTGGAGGATGGAAAATTATTAAAACGGTCGGTGGTAATATTATGAAAATACGTCCAGCCAATGGCGCATCTGCTGATTTGGCATCTGCGCTGACGATTTTTGTTGCATCATCATTACATTTTCCGCTATCCACAACACACGTGGTTTCATCTTCAATTTTAGGGGTGGGCTCATCAAACCGAATTAAAGGTGTGCATTGGAATACAGCGAAACGTATGATTGTGACTTGGGTGATTACTTTACCGATTTCAGGTGTGCTTGCCGGAGCGATTTACTTCATCCTGAATTTGCTATTATAGTATAAGCTATGAATAGAATATGAGAGATTTGAGGAACGAGATTAAGCGAAAGGGATTGCTTAGTCTCTTTTTTGATATATTGCTATTTAAAGTGTGAAATATTGGAGGATGCATAGGGTGTAGTTATTCATAAAAATGAAGGTTCTATTTTTCGAGCGCACATCAGATTGATATGAGAAGCAAAAATGTCAAATAGACTTCGAGAACAGCTTATGCCATCTGACATCGGTGTCGTTTAATGATGTATAAGCCATTGAGACGACTAGAGGAAATCCTCAGTCGTCTCAATGGCTTAAATTTTTAATGAATGTAGTTGTATGAAGAAGCGATAGATGCTGGAATGATACGGTAATCTACCACACCTGGAGGTGTATTGTAATTCATTTCTGAGATTAAAATACTACCATCAGGATTTACACGTTCAACATAAGCGACGTGACCTATAGGGCCATCATAGTTTTGCATAATCGATCCGACTGTCGGATGATGATCAACAGTATAGCCATCTCCTGCTGCATTTGCTGCCCAGTGATCAGCATTCCACCAAAATGTACTAATCGGTTGGCCTGTTTCCGCACGTCGATTAAAGACATGCCATGTACATTGTCCCCAGTCGTATAAATTTTGGTGATTGAACGTCGGTGTATTTGAGTTTTGATTGGTTGAAGGCGTTGACCCTGTTCCACCTGTTGTTTGTGACGTCACACCGCCACCTCCGCCAGGGATTTGTAGAGATTGGTTAGGGTGAATCAGATAGCTTGTTAATCCATTTGCTTGCATGAGATTTTGTACGGACACACCGTATTGTGCGGCAATGATATTTAAAGATTCGCCCGCTTGCACTGTATGGACCCCGTTTTGTGCTTGTGATGATGAGTGCGTAGCTTGAGCGCCACCGCCACCCCCAATAGTAATCACTTGTCCTGGAAAAATCATGTTATTCGACAATTGGTTCGATTGCTTAATGCTATCGATAGAAACGCCGTATTGTTGCGCAATAGACCAAAGAGATTCCCCTGCTTGAACGGTATGTTGTGTTGAAGCTTCGGCGTCTTGATGCGTAAGTAATGCGACTGCCCCAGATGTCATTGAAATTGCAAATGCGAATTTTTTCAAAGTATTGCCTCCTTAGTTACACGTCATGTCATATGTGTTGAGCAATGGTTGATTTGTGTAAGTTGATTATCAATTCAATACCCATGATAACAAATATTATGCATTGAAAGGGCGTTGTTACGAATCTGTAATGTTGTGAAATATAGAGTTTTGTTATATATTTGTTGATGAATGTTGCCACTATCCTTTTTTAGGAACATTTGAAATTTTAAACTTTTTATATAATTAAACTTTTTGTAACATAAAATAGATGTATAGAAATAAAGCCCTTTTTTTAATAAGGTACGCTTTTTTAACGGTGGCATGTGTTTATTCTTTCAAAGGAGTTGTGAAGATGATGGCGACACACTTTTTCCATCAACATCCACAAGCAAAGTATGGAAAAGTATGGTTATATTTTACTTATTATTGGCTGATATTCGGTGTTTCAACTTATTTAGGACAATTTTTACCATCGTCATGGTATCAGCCATTATCCCTAGGTTTGTTGATCCTTATCCTTGCTTCGATGGTCGTTCAGCGCGTTCGTTTTAGTGGTCCGATTATTTCTCACATTTATACGATTGTCGCGGGTTTACTCTCTTACCCGACTTTGATCTATACTTTGCAAGATTTAGGGGCACGTTTATTCTTTAATATGGTGTTACTCGCTGTTTTGGGGTTTGTGTTATTTGGTGTTCTCGGCTATTTTTGGATTAAGGACGCCTCAAGTATGGGGAAATATTTATTTGTCACTTTAATCGTATTAATTATTGCTAGCCTTCTTGGTTGGTGGATACACAATTCGTTTTATTACACTGTGATAGCCATTGTAGGACTATTACTGTTTTTACTTTACACGTTGTATGACTTCAATCGTATGAAGCGGGGACAGTTTTCAGCGAGAGAAATGGGATTTAATCTGTTCTTAAATCTTTTCCGTGTGATTCGTTATGTGTTAGAATTAGCTCGTATGGTGAAACGATAAAACAATTCAATATTAGAAACATTCCACTGGAAGTGCCATTTAAAATGGCTGAGATTGAAATAGACATTTCAAAATTCCTGAACCTGATCCAGTTCGTACTGGCGTAGGAAAGTGGCTGTATTCACGTCGGTTATGGCTACTTTTCTGTAAAAAATGAGAAAAGTAGTTTTTTATTTGGGGAAGTAGAGGGGGCGAGCTTTTTGATTATTGTAGTGACACCATATACGACGCTCAATCAATGGCATATTGATCGATTATGTGAAATTTCGTGTGAAATCTACGGTGTGATTTTACGAACGCCAATGACACAGCAACAACTCGAAAAATGGACGGTGAAATTGTTGGCGAACGGATTTCCAAAGTCTAAAGTGATTGTTCATACGGATGTGCAGTTAGCACGAAAATTAAACATTCCCAATGTTCATTTTAGAGAAGGGGATTGGCGAGCAGCACAACTAAAAAAAGAGGAAGGGAAGGACTTTCAAGTGAGTATGTCGACGCATTCAGTCAATCAAGTGCGTGAAGCACAAGCGCAACAATTAGACTTTGTTCTTTTCAGTCACCTTTTTACTACAGCGTCGAAGCCCGATTTGCCACCTCGCACGCCGAGTGAAATTGATGCAGTGTTGTCACTTGATTTTCCAGTGGTTGCGCTAGGAGGGATTACAGTAGAGACGGTGCAACAAGTGTCATCACGCTTTGCAGGTATTGCGTGTCTCAGTTGTGCGTTCTCTAGTGATAAGCAAGTGTTTAAACAAATGATCAAACAATGGTTTTTAAAGAAGGTGAATTAAATGAATGTTTTTGTAAATGGTGAGAAGCAAAATTTTGAAGAGGGGACAACCATTCAAGAGGTACTCAATCATTTTGGTATTGAGGCAAAACGGATGGCTGTTGAACGAAATGCACAAGTCATCAAACGCTCGGAATGGGCAACAACAGAAGTGAGAGAAGCAGATCAATTAGAATTATTAGAATTTGTAGGAGGCGGATAGAAGATGTTCAAAATTGGTCATTTAACATTTAACTCAAGATTATTTTTAGGAACAGGAAAGTTTGAAGATGAAACGATTCAATCACAAGCGATAGCTGCATCAGAAACGGAAGTCTTGACGTTTGCTGTAAGACGGATGCGTTTATATGACGAAAATTTACCTAATCCATTGGCGAATGTAGATTTATCTCAATTTACAACATTTCCAAATACAGCGGGGGCTAAAACAGCAGAAGAGGCGGTACGGATTGCTGAATTAGCGAAAGAAGCAGGGGTATGCGACATGATTAAAGTAGAGGTTATTGGTGACGATGATACATTGCTTCCAGACCCTCTAGAAACGTATCGCGCATGTGAAATTTTACTAGAAAAAGGTTATATCGTTTGTCCATACATTTCTGATGACGTGGTATTAGCGCAACGTTTAGAAGCGCTAGGTGTACATGCTGTGATGCCCCTTGCATCTCCAATTGGTACGGGTCGAGGCATTAGCAACCCATTGAATTTACGTTATATCATTGAAAAAAGTAACGTGCCTGTCATTGTTGATGCAGGAATAGGCTCAGCTAAGGACTGTGCGGAAGCGATGGAACTCGGTGCGGATGCCATCCTTTTGAATTCAGCGGTGTCTCGAGCTCAAGACCCAGTGAAAATGGCTGAGGCGATGAAAAAAGGAATTGAAGCGGGTCGTCTGAGTTATGAAGCGGGTCGTATTCCTATTCGTTATAATGCGGTACAATCAAGCCCTTCAGAGGGATTAGGATTCTTATAATGGAACGTTATGATAGACAAATACGCTTTCAACATTTTGGCCAATCCAGTCAACAACAGTTGAAACAAATGCATATTTTAATTATGGGGGTGGGTGCTTTAGGAAGTGGTATCGCTGAACAATTGGTCAGAAGTGGCATAGGTCGACTGACTATTGTGGATAAAGATGTCGTCACTTATTCTAATTTGCATCGCCAGAGTGGTTATCTTGAAGAAGATGCAGCAGCACTGATTCCTAAAGTATTTGCACTGAAGAAGCGGCTTGAAATGATGAATCGAGAAGTGGTCATTGAACCATTGTATGAAGAAGTGACCGCACGTAATATTATTGGGATGTTGGAACAGGTGCGTCCCGACATGGTACTCGACGGCTTAGATCGCTTTGAAACGCGCTATTTAGTCAATGAAGCGACACAAAAGTTAACTATTCCATATATCTATGGTGCGGTTGTTGGCGGACAGTTGAGCGTGTTTCCAATCAGTACGCAAGGGCCTTGTCTTCATTGTGTAATGCCGGACGTTCCAGAAACAATGGAGAGTTGTGAACTCAATGGTGTATTGCCTCCTGCAGTTCACTTAGCAAGCAGTTTTGTTGTGGCAGAAGTGTTTTATTATTTAATGCACGGTGATTTTTCTTATCAAATGACGACGGGGGATATCTATCACGGGAAATTGAAAAAAACTGCCATTTCATCACTTAAAGAATTGGATTGTCCAGTTTGTGCACAACATCATTATCCCCGATTGGAAGATAAGCATTTAAAATCAACCCAGCTGTTATGTGGAGGCGTTTACCAGTTGCGCTTGTCTTCTAAACAATTTGACCTACCACTGCATCCAGAGGTACACGTTTTAATTCACAATGCCTTTGTCAAACGTCTACAATATAAAAATTATGATATGACGCTCTACCAAGATGGCCGAATACTCGTCTATGGTGCGGAAGACGAAGCCATTGCGCAATCTATTGTGCAGCAAGCGTTTGTAAGTGAAACGAATATTTAGTCAGTTGCCAGGGTCTGAATGTTCCATGTATAATAAAGCGTACTCAAAAAAGTATTTGAAAGCGAGATGGAAGTCATGGGACGTAAATGGAATAACATTAAAGAAAAGAAGGCGCAAAAAGATAAAAATACAAGTCGTATTTATGCGAAGTTTGGTAAAGAAATCTATGTCGCAGCGAAGTCGGGAGAACCTGACCCTGAATCAAACCAAGCATTAAAACTTGTTCTTGAACGCGCCAAAACTTATTCTGTACCCAACCATATCATTGAGAGAGCCATTGACAAAGCCAAGGGTGGTGGTGATGAAGATTTCAACGCACTGCGCTATGAAGGTTTTGGTCCAAGTGGTTCTATGGTCATTGTTGATGCATTGACAAATAATGTGAATCGTACAGCTTCTGATGTGAGAGCAGCTTTCGGTAAAAACGGCGGCAACATGGGTGTTTCTGGCTCGGTCGCATACATGTTTGATCATACGGCTACATTTGCATTCGAAGGTTTTGATGCGGAGACCGTTCTTGAGACGTTGATGGAGAACGATGTCGATGTGCGTGATGTTACTGAAGAAGGTGACTTAACGATTGTTTATGCAGAACCCGATCAATTTGGCGCAGTACAACAAGTGTTAAAAACATTGGGCGTCGCTGAATTTGAAGTGGCTGAATTCGAAATGCTGCCACAAACAGAAGTGCAATTATCTGAAGCGGATCAAGAAATGTTCGAAAAATTAATCGATGTTCTTGAAGATTTGGAAGATGTTCAACACGTTTTTCACAATGTAGAGCTTTCTTAATGAATGGAGGCCTGAACCGAATGAAAGCAGAAGATTGGGTGCACCATCTAGGGTTAGTCCCTCATCCAGAAGGGGGCTACTATCGTCAAACGGCTTTAAGCCCGGATCAAACAGCGCAACGTCCGAACTATTCGAGTATTTATTTTCTGTTAGAAGATCAAAATATTTCGCATTTTCATCGCATTGATGCGGATGAGATTTGGTATTATCATGTCGGTGCAACATTAACGATTCATATGATTTTTCCGGATCGTACATATCGTACTGTTCGATTAGGACCCAATGTTGATGAAGGGGATGTATTGCAATATGTGGTGTCTAAAGGGACAATTTTTGCCTCGTCAATCGAGTGTGAAAATGCATTTGCAGTAGTGGGATGTATGGTTCAACCCGCGTTTCAGTTTGAGCATTTTGAACTATTTAGTCAAGAGACACTGCTTGCATGGTATCCTGAGCATGAAGCCATCATTCGAAAATATGCAAAGAAATCGGTTTAAACGTATTCGCTATAGACTGATAAGATGCTGAAGGGTCTTGTCAGTCTGTTTGCTTTTTGGCGGAAAACAAAATCGTGTAGGCGCGTGGTTAGCGCACGCTTTTAATGGGTTTGGTTTCGAGATAATACGATTGTTTGGAATGTGCAGTCATCCAGTTTTTACTAAAATATGACTTTGAACTTACTTTATTTTTATTTTATAACGTACATACCACAAGTGACATCCTACTTCGATTTATATATAATGGGAAAAAAGGGAGTTGGTGGCTGTGAAAGTGAAATATATTGACAAACGTCACTGGCGTCGCCTCTTAGACCATGATTATATCGAAGTTAAAGTAAATAATAATAAATTTAAAGGCATTATAGGTTTAATTTCAATTAAAAAGGTGAGAGATCCTTTAGAGGTGACTGTAGTTAATCAACGAATGGTAGTGGCTGACGATGGATATCAGTGGCTACAGATTCTGCCAGAAAAAAAACGTTACAGTATGACTGTCATGTTCAATGATAAAGGACAACCGCTTCAATATTATTTTGATATTAATTTAAAAAACATTACGCAAAAAGGGAAAGCACGAACGTTGGATTTATGTTTAGATGTGCTTGCTTTACCGAATGGACAATATGAACTCGTTGATGAGGAAGACTTGGCGCGTGCATTGAAATCTAAACAAATTACGCGTAAACAATATCATGAGGCGTATGTCATTGCACATCAATTGATGATTCAAATTGATGAAGATTTTGAAAGTATCGAAAAAAAAGCGATGTATTGTTATCATAAAATCAATCGCAAGTATCAAAAGAAAGACGAGTATAAACAGACATAGATATAAAGAGAGACTTTTCACAGGTTAAACGAATGTGCTTCTATGTCGTGAAAAGATTTCTGCACACTGGACGACAAGTTGTCTAGTGTTTCTTTTATTTTGAGGAGGCTGTATGATGAAGATTGATGATTATCGATTATTACTGACATTAGATGAAACACGTACGCTACGCAAAGCGGCAGAGCGTCTCTATATTTCACAACCTGCTGTGACACAACGTTTGAAATCAATCGAGCGTCATTTCGGTGTGGACATTTTTATTCGGACGAAGAAGCAACTCATTACAACGACTGAAGGTGCGATGGTCATTGCGCATGCAAAATCAATGTTAAAACAAGAGCGGTTGTTCCAAGATAAAATTAAGGCACATGTTGGCGCGATTAATGGTACACTATCTATTGGTTGTTCTTCATTAGTTGGGCAAACAGTTTTGCCAGAAGTATTAAATCGTTATACTGCGGCATTTCCAAATGTTGAAATTCAATTGCAAGTAGGGTCGAGCGAGCATATTAAAGTTAATCACAATGATTATCACATTATGATTGTCCGCGGGAATCAACTTTTAAATATGCACAATGATCATTTAATGGACGACCAACACTACTTTATTTTCCCGAAAAATAAGGAAGAAGAGTTACATAAGTTACCATTCATTGAATTTCAGGCCGATCCGGTTTATATTAACCAAATTAAAACATGGTACCAACAGCATATGTCTCAAGACTACCGTGCCCAAATCAAAGTGGATCAAGTCGCAACTTGTAAAGCGTTATTATTGAGCGGCGTTGGTGTAACAATTTTGCCAGAAATTATGGCAAAAGATTTAGATCCGGAACAATTTGCAATGTTAAAAGTAGATATAGAGGAGCGGTCATTGGTACGTTCTACTTACTTAAGCTATGACATGAGTATGGTGCAATTGCCACAAGTCAGTGCATTTATCGATGTGTTTAAACAGTATTTAAATATTGAAAATTTTGAGCACTAACATGTGTTTGGAATGATATATGGCTTAAATTTTTTATGGAAGTTCATTCAAAATGATAGAAGGGAGTGCAATCATGTTTCGTGAATTATTAACGATAAAAAATTATCAACTTTTTCTCGTCAATATGATGTTGATTGGAATGGGAATTGCCATTACAGTCCCATTTTTTGTGTTATTTGCGACGAATCAACTTGGGATGACCACGCATCAATTTGGTTTGTTACTGGCACTTGCCGCGATGAGTCAATTTGCAATTAATAGTATTGTCGCACGTTTTTCAGATACACATGCCATTAATAGAAAATTGTTGATTATTGCAGGTTTATTAATGGGCGCAATCAGTTTTATTTTACCTTTTTTTGTTCATTCAGTCGTATGGTTTATTATTTTATTTGCGATATTTCAAGGGTTATTCGCACCGGCTATGCCACAACTGTACGCATCTGCACGAGAATCAATCAACCAATCAACGTCAAGTAGTCGCGCGATCTTTGCGAATTCAGTCTTACGTTCAATGTTTTCATTTGGCTTTTTATTTGGGCCGTTAGTGGGGAACATCTTAAATCAAATATGGGGTTACAGCGGTCTGTTTATCGGCACAGTGGTCATTATTTTGACTGCTTTACTATTACAATTTTTCTTTTTTAAAGACGTCAAGGTCACAAAACCAATACGTGAACGTGCAGTGACTGAACAGAATGCTCCATCATTGCTCACACATCGTTATTTAATCATCCCTTTCATCGCATTTGTGCTATTACATATTGGTCAATGGATGTATACGCTCAACATGCCTCTTTTTGTGACACAATATTTGAATGAAGAAGAGAAATATGTCGGTCACCTTGCGAGTTTATGTGCAGGATTAGAGGTCCCTTTTATGATTCTTTTAGGAATGGTTGCAAGTAAGATTCAAACGCGAACATTGTTAGCGATAGCGGCGATATGTGGAAGCTTGTTTTTTGGTAGCATTGGTTTATTTGACAGCATACGCATGATGCTTGTCGGCCAAATCCTGCTGGCTGCTTTTTTAGCAGTATTGCTCGGTATAGGCATCAGTTATTTCCAGGACGTGTTACCTCAGTTTCCAGGATACGCATCAACGCTATTCGCGAATGCGATGGTATTAGGCCAATTGTTGGGGAATTTGTTAGGGGGGGCAATGAGTCATTGGGTCGGATTAGGAAATGTATTTTATGTTTCTGCACTCTCTTTATCATGTGGTTTTGTGTTGATTTTATTTACTAAGTCTCATTCAAAATCGGTACAAACGACGGGTTAGTCCAGAGTGGATGACGACATGGCTGCGAGTTAGGATGTTGGCGTTTCACCTTATATAACATGGTGAGGCGTCAATGTTGTGTGAACGGTTGTACAGAAGAAATATCAGATAGGATTTGAAGCCATTCATATTACCCGAGACGTGCGTAGTCAGTGACAGCAACGTCTCGGATGTTTTTATGAGGTGTACATCTTTGTTGTCTAACGGTGTGCAGTGATACGTGAATTAACGCCATGAAGCACGATTTTCATTATCATCGCGTCGATATTTCAATAAACCTATTGGAACAATAATAAAAGATGCAATAATGAATACCCAATCACTGACGTGAATATACGGACCAAATTGTAAAAAATTTTGGGGGATAAAGAAAATAATAAAAATCAACACAATCAGTGTAATCAGTGCGAAATAACCAAACAACCATGTCAGACGAGAATAACTGAACGCCTGTAATTGGATCATTTTAAAGCAAGCCCAAATAAATAAAAAGGTGGTGAATATGCCCGTAATAAAAGTGAGTGGGAAGGTATACAAATAAATGCGTGTATCATTAATAAAAAAACCGATGAAACCTTTTAAGAAGCAAAATACACCTAACAAAAAAATGAGATGTTGTAAAATATAATGGCCAATGTTGCTTAATGTATGATTAGGAAGTGTTTTAATCGTTTGAATCGCATGCTTTTTAGGGTCATGGTCGAAAAAATCCATTGCGTGTAAGCCTCTATCTTCAGCATTAAGAAGGTGAGTTAAAATACCTTGAAGTACTTTTTCAGAGTCGTGTGCATTGACCCGCATATCCGCACGGACATAGGTCATATAACTTTCGAAAATTTGACGATCCGTATTGTTGAGCCGTAAAGCTTTGACATTGTTTTCTTTCATCAATTCATTCGTCGTTTTCATAAATCAAACACCCCTATGACTGAAGTCTATTGAATGGTACTTATTATGCCAATTTTAATATGAGAAAGCAACATTTTATAGAGAATTGATCATACGGAATAACAAATATGCAGTCGAGGTTAAGTGTTGGAGCCACTTTTCAATGATATGTCGTTGGTCCGCGTTTAATAATGGCATTTAAAAGAGAGTACAGTTATGCGTATCTATGAAAATCATGATAAAATGAATTGGAAGTCATTTGATATGGAGAGAGTATGTATGAAAAAAAAGCTGATTGTGATGATAGGAACGATATTCTTGTTATCAGGCTGTGGTAATAATGAAAAAGAAAAATTACAAAACGAAATTCAATCGTTAGAAAAAGAACAGCAAGCTTTGCAAGAAGAAAATAAAAAATTAAAAGAGCAAGGTAAGAAGTTGGACGATCAAATTAAAGACCTTGAACAGTCTATTGAAAAAGCTAAAACCTCAGATGACAAAAAAGAAAAAAGTAAGTCAAAAGCGTCGAAAAAAGATGCCAAAACAACAGATCAATCAGAGCAATCATCTCAATCTGAGGATCAATCAAGTGCAACGGACACATCTGGCACTAAAAAAAGTCATTAATGAATCATATCATATCCAATCCATGCCGCATCAATGAAGTGCGTTTGATGTTCGGTAAGAGGGGGTATGAGACATACAAATCATACGGAGAGAAAAGGGGTTTAATGAATGTACGAAAAAGAGTTTCGATTACTAGAAGGACGCGATATGACACTGATTGAATTGGGGCGCGAACTTGAAAATATTACGGGTTATCCTATGATTGATTCAACAGGTGAATTAAAGCGTGTCATTGCATTAAAGCCCAATTTTAAGCATGATTGGGAGACGTATACAGCAACGTATCGTTTAAATCATAAAAATGATTTTGTAGACGCGGTGTTCACAACTCAAAAAGGGTATCGTCCTGAGCGATTGAAGGAAGTGCCTGTGACGATTCAACTCATCAGTTACATTTCTAAAGCATAAAGAATGAGCGGCGACTTCTGGTGGTGTGTGATTGCGCAACGTAGACGACGTATGACGCAAACTTTGAAAAATAGATAGCCCAATGAAGCGGGAAGAAGAAATCGCATCCATGTCTTAAGATTTCTATCCCGCTTTTTTACTATGACGAGGTGACTTGAATGGAGGGAATGTGATGACCGTTTATATAGAGACTGAACGATTAAAACTGAGAGATTGGTATGATGAAGATTTGCTTCCATTTCAACAACTGAATGCGAATCGTAAAGTGCGTCAATATTTTCCTAGTTTATTGAGTTATCAGCGAACAGCGCGTGACTTTGAGGCGATGCGATCTTATTTAAAGCAATATCAATTAGGGCTATTTGCGGTGGAATTGAAAGCGACAAGAGAATGGATTGGTTTTATTGGTGTCAATTACATCCCTAAAGCGGTCGATTACACATTTAAGGAACTGCCTTTTTATGAAATTGGTTGGAGATTGTCTCCTGAAGTTTGGGATAATGGTATCGCAACTGAAGGGGCTCAGGCAGTGCTTTCATATATTGCAGAGCAGGGGATAACAGAAGTGTATGCAATGGCAGCTAAAATCAATCAAGCTTCGATTCGAGTCATGGAAAAGATAGGGATGTCCCATTACGATGACTTTGACAAGCCGGGTTTAAGTGAACATCATGTTTTGAGGCCTCAAGTGCGTTATAAAAAGGAATTGAAGCGCGCATAAAATCAACACACTGGTTGATGTCGCAGGTTGAGAAAAGCAACATCAATCAGTGTACGAATGACGAAGTGGATGTTAGTTGTATGTGCGAACAGAAAGGGGTTTGGCATTTTTTAGTCCTTCTAATAATGTGGCTGGCGTGTCATACAGACCTGCAAGCGCAGCATATTTTTCATCAATGAATCCTTCTTTAATCATATGTTGGATTAATGATTCTAAAGGTGTAAAAAACCCGTTGATATTAAACATACCCATAGGTTTTTGATGTAATCCAATTTGTGCCCAACAATACACTTCGAAAAATTCCTCTAGCGAACCCGCGCCTCCGGGTGCAATAACGAAAGCATCAGCAAGTTCAGCCATTTTTTGTTTTCGTTCATGCATGGAATCCACTAATATGAGTTCGGAAACTTTTTGACTTGTAATTTCACGATCATCTAGAAAGCGGGGCATGACACCGATAGCACGACCGCCATGATCTAAAACACCGTCTTGAATGGCACCCATCATACCGACGGAGCCTGCGCCAAAAATGAGTTCGATATCTTGTTTAGCAAGATACGTCCCAAGTTCATAAGCCGATTTGACATATGTATCATTAAACCCTTTGCTTGCACCACAGAATACAGCTATACGTTGTATCATTTAAACCAACTCCTTTGAAGAATAGTTCTATTTTAATACAAATCAGTGTAGACGTATAGCGGTGAACCATCATATAGAAAAAAGACGTTATCTCAAAAGATGCTGATAAAAGTAACAAATGCGTTCGCTCTGCATCAAGAGGTTTGCGAATTGATATTTAAAATTAACAAAAAGAAAACAGCGATGAAAGTTGCTTTTGATAAGCGATTTTCAACGCTGTTCTGATTTGATGAGGTTAACGTTTCTGCTTGTCCAAAGACGCCTGAGAAATATCATTTAATTGCTGATTTTGTCTTAATGTATCACTGTTTTCAACGTGCTGCGCCATTTTTTGATAATGTTGTGTGTGTAATGGGGACTGCGCCGTTGTAGGTGTATCTCGTTGACCAAGGGCTGAAGATGTCACCGACTGTTTTTCATCTTGATTGACTGTTGATGACGATGTGGCTTCAGCTTTGGATTTTTGAGATATTGCATGGTGTTTTTGTATTTTTTTCATTTGCTGTTTTAATGCTTTTTCTCGCTCTTTTTTCTGTTTATCTTCTTTTTTATGGCGTTGTTCGATATGTTTTTTTAATTTCTGATTCATTTTATCGACTGTTTTTTTGTTTTGTTGTTCGAGCTTTTCGCCACGTTTTTCAGCTTTTTTGTCTAAATGTCCGGGTGTAAGACCAACTTTCTCTTCATATTTCTGCATTTTTTTCATATTTTTAATCATATGCTTTTGACGTTTTTCCACGTTTTTTTCTTCTTCTTTATGACGTTGCGTGATATGTTTTTGTAAGTTTTTAGCCATTGTATCGATTTCTTTACGATTTGCTTTAGCTAGTGATTTTCCGCGTGCACGCACATTTTCAGGACGATTGTACTGCAGAATTTCATTTTGTTTTTTAATCGCTTTATTGTAATCATGACGTCGTTTTTTTCTTTGTACAGTGTTTTTAACATGACTCGAACCGGAAACGATCGCGTCTTTTACAGATGTTGCGGCATGTTGGGTATGGTGTACAACTGCTTTGGAAGTGTGCACGGTTGTTTTCGTCGCTTTTTGGACGTCAGGGTGCTGTTTGAATTTTTTGCGTTCTAAAATAAGTGGTACTAAAAATATAGGTAACAGATTAATCACAGTTTTGATTGTTTTATTCATGAACGTTGCCTCCAATTATTAATCTACTTCTTGTTTTTTACCCTTTCAAATTAAGCGATAAACGCAAAGACATAGAGACCCTAAACTCAATCTTTCAATGATTCCAAAAACGAAAAATCGCTTTATAAACAGTCATTTACACAATGGTATGACGAGAGGTATCCAGTGGAAAGAGGAGGATACGGTGTACTCGAGGATGTAACCTTATCGTGTTTTATTCAAAAGAAACACCCCCTAAAATTGAACTTTAAGGTTCAACTTTAGGGGGATTTACACCTGACTTTTTATAAGACATGGGATATCTCCATGCCATGCTCGTATTGAAAAGTAGAGTTGAAATCTGAGTGTCGTGTCATCGTTTATCGATACGATTGATCAAACGGGGACGCTGATGAATTATAAAATGCCGAAGTAGACAACAGCAATAATCACGACAAGTACGATACGATAAAGCGCAAATGGTAATAATTTAACATTTTGAATCAATTTCAAAAAGAGTCTGATGGAGATAAATCCGAATACGAATGCTGCTAAGAAACCAAATATATAAAATGGTAGGTCTGCAAACTTAAGATAATCTATATGTTTAATAATCGATAAACCACTTGCAGCAAGCATAATAGGCACAGCCATAATAAAAGTAAAATCAGAAGCAGACTTGTGATCTAATTTCATTAATACCCCTGTTGAAATGGTTGAACCTGAACGAGAAAAACCTGGCCACATTGCCACTGCTTGAGAAAGGCCAATAACAAATGCTTGGAAATACGTGATTTCGTCTAATTTTTTTGGATTTTTAACGGTAACGCTATATTTATCCGCGATGATCATATAGATCGCACCGATGAACAGCCCAAATAAAACGGTTGGGATACTGAACAAATACTTTTCAATGAGGTTATCGAAAAGTAAACCGAGTATCCCTGCTGGAATCATCCCAATAAGAATATGAATGAGATTGAGACGGCGTGGCTTAGAGCGACGACCGGGTTGGTGCTTTGGCGCATATTTTCCGATATGTAACATTTCGAAGTACTTATGACGAAAAATCCATGCTGCTGCAGTAATGGAACCGAGTTGAATCACGATTTTAAAGGTGAAGGCAGATTGTGCACCTAAAAAAGAAGTGGATTTTAACCATAAATCATCGACTAAAATCATGTGCCCGGTAGATGAAACGGGTGCGAATTCTGTCATTCCCTCGACAATACCGAGGATAATGGCTTTAATTAATTCGAAAAATAACATACAAGACCCCTCTTTAATTATTTTTATGTGACGTTTAATATAACATAGCATATAATAGCACATTAGTAATTAAGATGTCTTTTTTTAACTGAGAAATTTTTAAAAGATAAGCCTCTGGACTGAGAGAATTGAAATGTGTCACGTATAACAATAAAAGATGCGTAATCAAACTGAGAAAGGTTTGATTGTGTGTTGATATAAAGGACGCGGATTTGTAGTCGCTATATTTCAATAGCAATTGATGCGATAGTCTGTCGTGCGTCTGGCCATGTATACGCGTCGAAGCGAATGGCTCAGACGGATTTCAAGAGTATATCGAATGAAAGTAAGTGAATGAACGTGTAAAATGGAATAACGACAAAAAAACGGAGGCAAATAGAGATGAGAGAATTGCACCAATGGGTAAGAAAGTTTTATGTGTTGCCGCTCTGTATGGCGATCGTTTGTATCGGTCTCGCACTCACCGTCGTTGCACAAAATGTGACGATAGGAAAAATATTAGAACGATTGTTGTTACAACAGCCTACAACATGGTGGATAGGGATTGTTTTTTTAGCGTGCATCCTACTTTTACGTGCAACTTTTGATTACTTCAATCGTTGGTTAGGTGAGCGTCTCGCACATCGAGTCCGTCAAGCAGTGCGGCATCAGCTGTTGAATGATTCAAAACATCAAGCGGTAGGAACGCGTCTCACGATGGCTACTGAAACATTGTCTGAAATGTTACCCTTTTATCGACAGTATTTACCCCAAGTATTCAAATCAACATTCATTCCGCTTGCCATTATGATGACCATGTTTGTCGTACATTTACCCACCGCTATCATCATGCTAGTGACAGCGCCATTCATTCCTATTTTTTATATTGTTTTTGGCCTTAAAACACGGGATGATGCCAAAGATCAAATGACTTTTTTGAATCAGTTTGGTCAACGCTTTTTAAGCTTGACGAAAGGGTTGGTCACTTTAAAACTATTTAATCGTTCTGAAGAAGCGGTGACGACAATTGAAGCAGAGAGTACACAATTTCGCGATAAAACAATGGTGATTTTAAGAAGTGCTTTTTTATCTGGCTTGATGTTGGAGTTCATAAGTATGTTAGGGATAGGTCTCGTGGCTTTGGAGGTAGGTTTAAGTTTAATTGTTTTTCACTCCATCCAATTTGGCACGGCAGCGATTGCAATGCTCATGGCTCCCGAATTTTATAACGCCATTAAAGATTTAGGTCAAGCCTTTCATACAGGTAAAGAAAGTGAAGGGGCAAGTGAGGTAATTCATGAAGCGATTGTTCATGAAGAAGCAGTCATTGATGCTCCACGCATGACAAATCCTGCTCAGCAAGCGCTCATTCAAGTGCGTCAATTATCGTATCATTACCCGCAAATGGCATCGAACGTTTTACACGATATTCAGTTTGATGTGTTTGAAGGGGACCATATTGCACTTGTCGGTCCGAGTGGCACAGGGAAATCAACATTAGTTCGTTTATTATTAGGTGAACTGTCGCCGCAAAAAGGGACAATTTGTTATCAAAAGAACGATATCAAAA
The DNA here is from genome assembly GCF_002101335.1 of Staphylococcus lutrae. NCBI lineage: Bacteria > Bacillati > Bacillota > Bacilli > Caryophanales > Staphylococcaceae > Staphylococcus > Staphylococcus lutrae. The sequence continues at coordinate 1,701,487 of NZ_CP020773.1, forward strand.
TCGGCTATTTATCGCAAAATCCTTATATTTTTAATGCCACCATTGCTGAAAATGTCGCTGTATTTCATGAAGTGACTGTAGAGAAAGTCATGTCAGCTTTGGAAGCGGTTCAATTGAAGCCTGTCGTTGAGCGACTCCGTAATGGTATCGATACATTGATTGGTGAAGGTGGCGAGATGTTGTCTGGCGGTGAAATGCGACGTATCGAGTTGGCAAGATTGCTTGTTTTAGAACCAGACTTTGTTGTGTTAGATGAGCCAGTTGCAGGACTAGACCAAGCAACAGAACGCGTTATTCAGGAAACGTTAAATCGTTATTTTCGTCATACGACGCGGTTGACGATTGCACATCGTCAGCAAACGATTGCACAGGCGACCCGTCGGATTTTTCTTGATCAAGGAACAATACAAGCCGATGATCACGATATCCAAATACAGCTCAAACGCGAGGATGTTGGAGGTGAACAGTGATGAAAAAGCGCAAGGAACGTATTCAACAAGTGATACAAATGCGATGGCATCGAGATATCGTTATGGCAATTTTCATTGGCATTGTGGGAAGTCTTGTGGCATTGAGCATGTTCTTTTTAAGTGGTTACATGATTACCCAAAGTGCGAAAGGTGCGCCCCTATATGCTTTAATGGGTCTAATTGTTACTGTGAAATTATTCGGATTTATTCGTGCGATTGCGAGATACTATGAGCGGTTGCGTTCGCATCGGGCTACTTTTACGATGCTTAGAGATATTCGAGTGCAATTGTACCGAAGCTTAATTCCCTTGGTTCCTGATGTCTTTCGAAAGTTTCGTTCAAGTGACTTACTTGGGAAAATGGTCACGCATGTGGAGTCATTACAAAATGTTTATTTGCGTGTATACTATCCCCCTATTGTTATAGGTGTCGTGACCCTCATTTCTGCATGTGTGCTAATCTTTTTTTCGTGGATTCATGCGGTGGTGTTGATGATCACGATGTGTCTGACTTTACTTGTTTTTCCTGCTGTACAAGTGAAACAAGCCATTGATATTCGACAACAAGTCAATATGACACAGGAACAATGGATGCACGAGTACTATGATTATGTCTCTGGACAGGAGGAGTTGCAACGTTTTAATAGTATGCAACGTTATTACACTCACATGAAAGCGTCTGAACAAGCATTCAGTGACGCGGAGCATCGTGCGCAACGTGGTCATTTAAAATATAACTATTTCAGAGATTTAATCAGTATGGTCGCCTTGCTTTTCAGTCTTGTTTTAGCGATTGTAATGGTAGAAAGTCAAAAATTAGATGTTATTTACGTGATGAGTATCATTTTAATGGTATTAACACTGTTAGAACAAGCTGTTCCAATGAGCCAAGTGGCTGAATATAAAAGTGAGACAGATTTGGCCCAACAACGCTTATCAGAGGTTTTACAGCATGATCACGCTATAGTTGGGGAAAGGAAAACACATATTGCACCGTTACCACAAAGCGCTCTCCTTTATGCATTAGCGCATACAACGCTCTATTACGACACCCAGCAACGACCCAGTGTTGATGATTTGAATCTCCAAATTCATAAAGGCGAACATGTTGCAATTGTTGGTGTATCAGGATCAGGAAAGTCGACATTATTACAGTTGCTCATGGGCTTATACACGCCGAGTGAGGGGAGAATAATGGTAGACGATGAAGAGTTGCAATCCATAGACCGCCCTGCTTATTATGCACAGTTAAATACGTTGTTACAACATCCGCATTTCTATGATGGGACAGTGTATGAAAATTTATTAACAGAGGCACCGTATGCACATTGTCGAAAGGTGTTGGATCAACTCGGTCTTGAAAAGGTGAGCTTGGATCGGCATTTAACACTTACTCAAAACACATTGTCTGGAGGAGAGATTCAACGTTTAGCGTTGGCACGGCTTTTTTTAAGAGATTGTCCGGTTTGGTTATTAGATGAACCGACGACAGCTTTAGATGTAAAGCATGCAGAAGAAGTCATGGCATATATTCATCAAAGTGCAGAAACACTCGTCGTTGCGACCCACGATATTCAATATTTAAACCAGTTTGACCGTGTGATTGTAATGAATGAAGGTAGAATTGAAGCGGATTGCACGCCAGAAGCATTTTTAAAAGGATGGGGCGAAGGTAAGGAAAGTTAATATGAATGTATCTATATCATTTAATGGTGTTATTGCGAAATAATAAATACTATTTTCTTAAAATGAAAAAGAGTAACAAAAAAAGCGTTTTGAATGTTGATGGCATTCTCACGCTTTTTTTGAACTCAATATGTATGTATAGATAAACTTCAATCTGTCTTAGTCAAATTAATCAAAATTTGATTACATTTAAACCTAGCGTCATGTCGATAAGACGATAGATTTAAAAATTCGTACCACGAATCCCCAAATTGATTGCACATCAAATGGATACGCTAAAACAAAGTCTATCTATAGCAATACGGAAAAAATACGCATCATATATTAACATTAATTCTTAAAGGTTATTTACTTTCATCAAAAGCAGTGATGACTTTTTCGAGTAGTCGATTTAATTCTTTTACTTCATCAGGTGTTAATGAAGAAGCTTCGGCAACTTGTTGTGAGGCATCTGCTAACTCAGGTTCCATTTTTCTGCTTTTTTCAGTCAAATGCACAAATACTTCGCGTTGATCGATTTCAGAGCGCTCTCTCCTAATCAAATCAATTTGCTCCATACGTTTTAATAAAGGTGATACAGTTCCTGTATCGAGTGCCAAGTCAGTCACAACTTTTTTCACATTGACAGGGGATTGATTCCATAAAATTTCTAATACTAAAAATTGCGGGTATGTGAGCTTATATTTTTTGAAAATCTTATTTGAATAATAGCGGTTAACTTGTCTTTGTGCGTTATACAAACTAAAACATACTTGCTCTTTTAAGTTTAAATGGTCAGACATAATTAGTTCTCCTCCAAACATTCTATCCGTTTTCTCTCTCTTTATCGCGAATGGGAATCCGTCCATAATCGAGTGATTTAAACCGTTCTCACATCAATCTATGCTATTCTTAAAACATAGTATGCAGTAATTTTAGAAGATAAAGCGTACTTTATCAAGTTAAAAGTCAGACATATACATATATTATAGCAGATTTGTAGATTTTATGAGAGAAAGGGTTAAATTTATGAATAAAAAAAATAAATCACTTACAATTGTGCACGGTTTCCTAGGAAGTGGTAAAACCACGTTCTTAAATCATTATATGACGCAAATATTAAAAAAAGATGAGAAAGTTGCGCTCATTGTAAACGAATTTGGTGAATTTGATGTAGACAGTCATCTTTTGAGCGGTTATCATGTGCAACGTACTTCTCTACAAGGGTGTATTTGTTGTGATATGCAAAATGATTTAATTGCACATTTATATCAATTGAGTCGTGATGAAACACTGCATCATATTATTGTTGAGGCGACAGGCATTGCGAATCCGATAGATATTTTAGTTGCTTGTCAGGATCCTTTGATTGCTGGTGTGCTTTCGTCTATTGATACGATTGGGGTCATCGATAGCATTCGTTTTTTGAACAGACAGCAATACTCAGCGTCAACGCGTCGCTTAATGGAAGATCAAATTCGTGCGAGTCATACGCTCTTCATTAACAAAGTGGATTTAATACGCAGTGAAGAAGCATTGGACAAAGTCATTGAAGAAGTGCATACTTTAGCACCGCATGCTTCTATTGCACTATCAAAATATGGTCAATTAACACAAAAAGTTAAAGAAGGTGCAAGTGCACAATCCCCGACATTCACACAGAGTCATGCGCATGCTCATTACACAAGTTTAAAGTATACGTTTAATGGAGCTGTAGCACAAGAAAATTTTGCACGATTTATTTTGAATTTATCTGATAACGTTTTACGCTTGAAAGGCTATATTCAATTTCGTGAACAACCCAATGATATGTTTCTGGTTCAATATGCGGAAGGATTGCCTACTGTTGAAAATATTGGGTCGGACGTCTCATTACCGACAACGATTGTCATAGTTGGAGAACATTTAGACAAGGCCATGTTAAGAAACCAATTGGATATGTTACAATTTACTTAATATGAATGGGTCAAGGGGTGTTGGTATGGATCAAATCGTTATTAATCAGCATGTGTCGTACTCAAGGATTATTCAAGGCTTTTTTCGTGCTTTAGAATGGCAAAAGTCGCCACAAGAAATGAACCGTTTTATTCATGAATTGGTTGATCGTGGTATTACGACAATGGATCATGCGGATATTTATGGTCATGGGTCGGTTGAAAGCCTGTTTGGGGACGCACTGGCTTTGTCACCAGGACTACGGGATAAAATTCAACTTGTAAGTAAGTGCGGTGTGATTTTGCCGGATGTGAATGATGGGCATCAGAAGGGCCATCGTTATGATTTAAGTAAAGCCCACATTAAACGTACTGTAGAGCGCACATTAATGGCGTTTCAAGTGGAGCATTTAGATAGTTTATTGATTCATCGTCCGTCACCGCTCATGAAACCTTGTGATATCACAGATGCTTTAAAAGATCTCGTCGACGAAGGAAAACTATTGTCATTTGGTGTTTCAAACTTTAAGAATGCACAGTATGAACTGTTGAATCGTTGCTTGAAAGATGACAAGTTCCATATTGCTGTGAATCAAATTGAAGTCTCTCCTTATCATTTAGATGCGTTTCATGATGGGACGATAGACAATATGTATCGAGAAGGGGTAAAATTAATGGCTTGGAGCCCATTGGCAGGCGGGAAGTTATTTGATCGCAATGATGAGGTTGCTTCACGCGTTTTGCCTGTATTGCAACAGATTGCTGAACAACATCATACTTCAATAGGTGCGGTTGTATCAGCCTGGTTTAAAAAGCATCCAGCAGATATCATGCCAGTGTTAGGTACACAGCGATTGGCACGCATTGATGAAATGATTGCGGGATTGCAAATGGAGTTACATGAGCAAGAGTGGTTTGACATCTATACTGCTGCGCAAGGGCAAGATATTCCATAAAATTGTCATAGTCAAGATGTGTGATGATATGATAAACGATGTACAATTGAAAATGACAAGACGAGGTGAGAGGTAAACGCTATGACAGAAGAGGAAAAATTAAAACGCAGTCGTTTTGAACGTAACGTAATGGCTATCCCTTATGTAATATTTGGTTTAATCGTGGCATTGCTATTCATTTTTTCACCAGATATTATTTGGCTTGTTACGATTTTTGGTGTCTTTTTAGTTTACAATGTGATTGCGATGTTTATTGCTTTTTTATTTAAATATGGACGCACCGCGCTCTACTTGTTTGTAATGACATTATTAATGGCGGGCGCGTTTGCGCTATATCTATATATGTTATTTCAATATCATTAATGAAATTTTAAAAAACGCCGACATGAAGCTATTTCGTGTGGGCGTTTTATCTGTTCATGGTTTGACCTTTGAGTTTTTTGTTACAAAAGTATCATAGAGAAAGGCGGAGGAGATGTATCCTGATTGACTCAAAGGTGTCACAAAGAATACAAGTAAAAATGACGTTGTATTGCACATGGATAAAATTGCAATGCTATAATACAAGTGATGATATATAAGGGGGATTTCAAAATGAGACGTAAAAAAGTTTCGATTATTGGTTCAGGCCATACGGGTGCGACACTTGCATTTATCGTTGCATCAAGAGGGAATGCAGACGTGCTGATTGTCGATCGTGAAAAAAATGAATCCGTCATGAAAGGCAAAACATTGGACATGCAACAGAGTGGATCGATTTTGGGGTTTAATGTGCATGTGCAATCGACAATCGATTATGCGGATACGAAAGATTCTGATGTCGTGGTTATTACAGCTGGTGTCCCACGTCAGCCTGGGATGAGTCGTGACGATCTTGTGCAAATCAACGAACAAGTGATGGTGGACGTGACAAAGAAGATTGTTCAGTATTCACCACATTGTACGATTATTGTATTAACTAACCCAGTGGATGCAATGACGTATACCGTGTATCGCACGTCAGGTTTTCCAAGCGAGCGTGTCATCGGTCAATCGGGTGTGTTAGACACAGCAAGATTTAACACGTTTGTCGCAGAAGCGTTAAATGTCGCAGTCAATGATGTGACAGGACTCGTGCTTGGAGGGCATGGGGATACGATGGTTCCGTTAGTTCGTCATAGCCAGGTGAATGGCGTACCAGTATCAGAATTACTCCCCGCGGATCAATTAGAAGCCATCGTGGAAAGAACGCGTAACGGCGGTGCGGAAATTGTACAACTGTTAGGAAGTGGATCCGCATACTATGCACCTGCTGCAGCAGTGTACGAAATGCTTATTGCGATTTTAGAAGATCAAAAACGCGTTTTACCAACGATTGCATATTGTCAAGGTGAGTATGGATTAGAGGATATTTATATCGGTGTTCCAACAGTACTCGGTGCAAAAGGGATGGAACGTATTATCGAGTTGGAGTTAACGGAGCAGGAACGTTTACAGTTGCAACGTTCAGCGGCAGCGGTAGAAAACGTTAAGTCGGCTTTAAAAACAGTGGAAAGTTAAGCGTTAAGTTGAACTAGGGGTATGGAGAAAGGGTTTCTTTCTAGGGCGTGACGGGTTGATGATGCATGATTGTCTAGCACTGTATGACGTATAGTCATGCCAACATAACGACGAATGTCTCATAGTGATTCTGCTATGAAATGTCCGTCGTTATTTTTTGGAGGCATGATATCGGCGGCTGATTATCTATCCGTGAACAAATGGGTTTTATCGGTACGCAATGATGTCCAGCCGTTGAAACATGTGCAATGATATAATAAATGAATCGTATCCTGAAATCAGCGAGGCGTTGTTAAAGCAAAATGTACAATTATAAATAATCGTTCATAATTTCGGTCCGTATGATGCGTGTGCTTTTTTACATGCTGTGAGGAATCCTCTTGTTCAATTTGAGTGCTGTGCATAGCGCATTTGAATGAAAGGTTGGTTTATAAATAAAAGACTTGAAGTATCACACCAACAAAAGAAATGCCATTGTTAAACATATGCATCATAATAGAAACGGCAATATTGCAACCACTTTTGATATACGTCACGACGAACAGAATGGCCAATAATAAATAGGGCAAAATTTCAAAAGGAGAGTGGGCTGCTGACATATGAAGCATTGCAAAAAACACGATAGACACCACGCCCATAAAAGTGATGCCAAATTTTTGTCCTATGACCCCAATCAAGAGATGGCGAAAAAGGAGCTCTTCTGTTATAGGTGATATAACGACTAAACTTAAAAATATAACGGGCAACAACGCAGGCTCATGGAATAAGGTTGTCAGCGCTTCTTGATTGCCGGTTTCTTTGTATTGCCATTGTTCCGGCAAAAAATAGATTAGCAAATGGGTTACAAACATACTCACCATATAGAGGACATAAGCCCAGATCATCAGGCGCAGATGTTTTTTTGCACGTCGCAATGCATCTGCCATATGAGTGGTCAACCCATGCCGGTGTGACCAAGCTAAATATAAGATGACTGACAGGGATGTGATGATATCTGCCAGGAGTAATAAGATTGTGTCAGGAATGGCATGATGACTGAGAATCCCAGTATTTAAAATCACTTTAAGAAGTTGTTGAACAACCAGTAAAACGGCTATGGCCCATAAATCACGCCAAGCGATATTTTTTGATGAAGTCGTCATGTTAAACCTCCTGCTGTAAAATGTATGGATGTAATTTTATTTTAACAATATTTTTATTTTTATGGGAATATCTACTATTTCAGATGGCATATGTGTAATCATAAAAGTGAGTCGTTTAAAAAGCCATCTCGGCATGATAAATTGTCCGGCGGTTTGTTAGACCACTATGATTGCGTATGAAGGTTGCATCCACCATCTGCATGCTTGTGTAACCCAAAAGGTGTGCCAACACTTTTTTTTTGTAACGTCATTATTATATAATACTTTAATATTTTAGATTAATATAGAGGGGAGTGAGCGGTTTGAGTAAACCATTTGTCATCTTATATCTTAATGTTTTCTTAGTCTTTCTTGGTATTGGGCTGATTATTCCAGTGATACCGATTTATTTGAAAGATTTAAATCTTACTGGCGCCGATTTAGGAATAATGGTTGCTGTATTTGCATTGTCTCAAATGGTCGTCTCTCCATTTGGTGGGGCATTAGCAGATCGTTTGGGAAAAAAACATATCATTAGTGTGGGTTTAGTTTTATTTAGTATATCTGAATTTATTTTTGCGGCGAGTCATTCTTTCTCATTACTTATTTTTTCTCGAGTATTAGGTGGCTTTAGCGCGGGATTGGTCATGCCAGGTGTCACAGGTCTGATTGCCGACTTATCTTCGGAAAAAGATAAAGCGCGCAACTTTGGTTATATGTCGGCAATTGTTTCTGTAGGGTTTATTTTAGGTCCAGGTGTCGGCGGTTTTTTAGCAGAAATTTCACATCGTTTGCCGTTCGTTTGTGCGGGTATTTTAGGCTTACTAGCTTTTATAGGTACAGTGATATTTGTTCATGCACCGAATCAGTCATCCATGCAAGGGTTTCGACAATTTGATCGCACAACACTTTTGCAAATCAACTACAAAGCGTTTATTACGCCAGTAGTTTTGACCCTTATTCTTGCATTGGGCTTGTCCGCATTTGAAACGTTATTTCCGCTTTATACAGCTGATAAAATCGATTTTGATCCTGCTGATATTTCTATCGCTATTACAGGCGGAGGGATTTTTGGAGCGATATTCCAAGTGTTTTTCTTTGATAAAATGATTCGTTATATGAGTGAATTAGTGTTTATCATTTATGCATTGATTTATTCATCTGTGGTTCTGGTGTTATTGATTTTTGCACAGAGTTATTGGCATGTGATGCTGATCAGTTTTATCGTATTTATCGGTTTTGATTTAATACGTCCAGCACTAACGAATTATTTCTCAAATATTGCGGGTGATCGACAAGGTTTTGCTGGTGGCATCAATTCGACATTTACGAGTTTGGGGAACTTCATTGGTCCGCTGATTGCAGGGACTTTATACGATATCAATATTGAATATCCATTATTAATATCGATTGTACTGATGTTACTCGGTTGTATGGTGATTTTGATTGAGCGACATTTACGTAAAAATAATAATGGCAGTGCGCGCGACTGATTTCAGTGTGAAAGAAGGAATCAACAACCAGGCGGTGTTTGACACGTCTATGGGGAAGAGTGTCATGCGATGTTGTGCGATTTTCATGATATAATAGGAAAAATTGGAACGAACGAGTAGGAGCGAGTAAAGATGCAAATTAAAATATTAGGTTATAATATTTTTCAAAAAGGTGGGACAACCCGTAGTAATTTAAATTTATTGCAAAGTTTTTTGCGTGCGGGTTATCAAGTGACATATGTCAATTATATGCCCTTTCGGCAACGTGATGTTGCCACATTGCGTGCTGAAGAGGGTGAAACGTTAGATGCCGTCAAATTCATGGCATTTCGAGGGGTGCATTCGTTACGCCATGCGGATTTATTGATATTGACACGAGAAGACTTTTTTATGTTTGCACGTGAAGTCAAACATCGTGCGCCCCAAACGACTATTTTAGGTGAAATTCATAGTCCATTGGCCTATATTAATCCTCGCATCGACCTTGCATTAGAAGCGATTGATGCCGTGCGTGTGAGCACCCCTGAAATTGCGGAAGCATTTGAACAACAATATGGCTATCCTCATGTTTTTCCGATGTACGTCAATCATCAACATGTGCATTTTCAATCACAACCTGTCCGTGAGACGCGCAATTTCTTAATAAAAGCGCGTTTTGAAGATGAGATTAAGGATATTTCATATGTGATTAAGTTAATGCGCTATTTCGTTCATACGAAAGGGCGAACGGATATCCATCTCTATTTACAAGGTTATGGACCTTCGTTGACTTTATATGAAAATCTAATTACGGCTTATCAATTAGAACATGTCGTCCATATTAATGCGCAAGAACCAACAGATTATATTTATGTGTCAACATCACCCTATGAAACGTTTGGTTATTCCATTTTAGAGGCGTTGGCATCAGGAAACCGCGTATGTTTATATCCTGGAGAAGACCACGTATTAAAACACATTTATGCGCCATTTCACGCTGTAACATGGCTGCGTAAATCGTTTGAAGAAGATGCAGAGGCAATGTTAGCTATGGTGAAAGGGTCTTATACAGAAGAGGAACGTGAAGCCGATGTACAGATTTTCCACACGCACATTGCACAACATCAAGGGGCAGAAGCGCTCGTTCAAAAGACGATGGCAGTTGCTCGACAGCATCCTATTGATATTGCACAATTACGAAAACCAAAAGTAAAAGCCCGTCGTCATTATCTCCAAAATGTATTGAAGCGGACTGCAATAAAAGCAAAAGAAGCGGTTGAATTGGCGCCGAAAAGTCCAATTCGTAAAGGGTCACGCTTGTACACGATGACACGAAAAGGATTGTTCAAGCTCGAAGCACAATTAAAAAAATTTCAAAATCAACGGCGACAAGTTTCTCGTGAAGCGATATTTATCGAATCATTTCATGGTAAAAACTTTTCCGGTGATCCAAAAGCGATTGCCTGTGCGATACAACGACTTTATCCTACGTTTAAGATTTATGTCAGTGCGGCAGACCCATTAGTAGAAATGGAAATTAGAGCGTTTGGTATGACCCCTGTGCGCTTTGGGACGCGTGCATATATTCGGTCATTCGAGCAATGTCGTTACGTGGTGATTAACGGAAATCTTTGGGATAGGTTGACCAAACATCCAGATCAACAAGTGATTCAGACGTGGCATGGTTTCCCATTAAAACGGATGGTCAATGATCTTGTGGATCCGATAGAGCGTCAAAAGCAAGCAGAACAGTTCAAACCACGGATGCATAAATGGGATGTCCTGCTTTCGTCATCTGATCGATATGAAACTTATATTCGTTCGGCTTTTCGACTAGAAACGCATCCCAATTTGACAGTGCTACGTGAAGGTGCTCCAAGAAATAGTTTGTTATTACGCCATCAAGATGATTTGGAAATGTGGCTTACCATTCAAGAAAAGTATTTCTTTGAACGCGATGAAACGAAACAATATATTTTATTCTGTCCAACTTGGCGAAAAAATAGTCGTAAATCCATTTCGAATTTAGATATCGTTGCGTTGTTGGAAAGTCTTCCTTCTTCTTATGAGATCATTGTCAAATTACATCCCAATGAAGGGCATTTACGCACGCAGTATCAAAATTTACATCCGCGCGTCCACTGCTTTTTCAATGAAATGGTAGATATTCAAGAACTTTATTTGATTTCAGCGGTACTGATTTCGGATTATTCTTCAGCAATGTTTGATTACGCACATTTGAACCGTCCGATTTTTCTACTTGATGAAGACACGGGACGTTATCGTCAAGATATTGGTTTTTATTTCGATATTGCTGAATTTCCAAGTATTCAACAAGTGACAACGGATGTTGCCGAATTGAGTCAGTCTATCCGCAATGCACAACACGTCAATCATCAAAAAATAACGACTGAATTGATGACTTTTGATCATCGCAATGCAGATATACAAATTGTAGCGTCAATATTGAAACGTTAATTTTTCGAGAAAAGGTGTATGTAAGTATGGTGAAACAGAAGAAAACGAATGCAATGCGACAACTGGATCGGGCTAAAGTGACTTATGAAGTGCGGACGTTCGAAGTTGGAGGCGCACATATGGATGGCCGTGAAGTGGCAGAACGAATTGCAGCGACAACAGAAGAAGTGTATAAAACACTCGTGCTCGAAAATGACCGACATGAGCACTTTGTTTTTGTTATTCCAGTGGCTGCACATTTAGATATGAAAGCCGCGGCTTCTGCGGTTGGCGAAAAGAAATTACACTTAATGCCACTCGATGATTTGAAAAAAGTGACAGGTTACGTCCGTGGCGGATGTTCACCTATTGGTATGAAAACACATTTCCCCACAGTTGTGGATGCAACGGTACAAGCGCAACAGCGAATCTTTGTGAGTGCCGGCCTCCGTGGGGTTCAAATGGGGTTGGCGCCAGAGGCATTAATCACAATGAGTCGTGCAACTGTGAGTCATGTGATTCAATAATGATGATAGGTGCAAGAACCAATATTCATCGTTAAATAACACAATGCGCAAGGTCGTTTTAGACATTTTCTGAAATGACTTTGCGCATTTTTAGTTGTAAGTGGTGGTGCGATAACGTCTGGACCATTCGATTAAATATAAAAAATGAGTAACAATGTGATTGAATTCGATAGTTTCAATAGAAATTATGATTGATTGTGATTGTTTTTGATTGAAAGTGATTGAATTATGAAAGCGAATACATTATAATAAAATTAATTCGAGGTGATGAGATTGTTAACAGAAAAAAGACATGCGCTCATTTTATCAGCACTTGAGCAACACCAATTTTTGTCGCTCCAACACTTAATTGAATATACAGGGTGTAGTGCTTCAACAGTGCGACGTGATTTATCTAAACTTCAAGATGACGGGAAGTTGACACGCGTTCATGGGGGAGCAAAATTGGTGCACGATCATAGAGAACTGGAACTTCATGAGAAACGGACGCAACATATTGAAGAAAAGATTGAGATAGCGAAAAGAGCCGCACAGCTGGTCAACGAGGGGGATTGTATTTATTTGGATGCCGGTTCAACGACTTTGGAAATGATTCCATTTTTAAAAGCGCAGGATTTGACGGTAGTGACGAATGGTTTATCACATGTGGACGCATTATTAAAACACGGCATAACGACTAAATTGATTGGTGGCGATGTGAAAGCGAATACTTTAGCGATTGTTGGTAGTCGAGCGGTCGCGTTTTTGCAACAATATCGTTTCAATAAAGCTTTTCTTGGGGTGAATGGTATTGATTGTGAGGCTGGATTGACGACGCCGGATGAACGTGAAGCGGTCATTAAAGAAACGGCAACGAAAAATGCACAACAAACCTATGTATTAGCAGATCAATCAAAATTTAATCATCAGTATTTAGCGGCGATTCACTTACCAGACATACCGATCGTAATAACATCAGAAAACGCGCGCGAAATCAGCAATTTTAATATTTATAGTACACAATTTGAAATATTAGGAGGACGCATATGATTTACACAGTGACTTTTAATCCATCCGTTGATTATGTCATGGTGGTTGATGACTTTGTAGAAGGTGGTTTGAATCGAACGACGTCAACAAGTAAATTTGCAGGGGGAAAAGGGATTAATGTCTCTCGTGTACTTCAAACATTACAAGTGCCGTCTATTGCGCTCGGGTTTGTCGGGGGCTTTCCTGGTCAATGGATTGAGCAAGCGCTCAAACTAGAAGGGATTCAAACATCATTTATTTCTATCAATGATGAGACACGAGTCAATGTAAAACTGAAAAGTCAACAAGAGACAGAAATCAATGCAGCCGGTCCACGCATCACAGAAGATCAAATCGAAAGCTTGTTCGAACAAATTCGAAATACCTCATCAGAGGACACCGTCGTTGTTGCAGGAAGTGTGCCTTTAAGTCTGCCAAAGACGATGTATGTCGATATTGCTAAAATCGTACAACAAACAGGGGCACAGTTGATTGTGGATGCGGAGAAATCTTTAATTGAAGGCGTGTTACCATATCACCCCTTGTTCATTAAGCCGAATTTACATGAATTAGAAGAAATTTTTGGCATTACCATTAAAACTGAACGCGAGGTGTTGATGTATGCACGTCGTTTAGTCGATCGAGGCGCGCAATCTGTCATTGTTACATTAGGTGGAGAAGGGGCAATATATGTTGATGATACTGAAGCGTATAAAATGTCTGTTCCACAACAACCAGTTGTCAATACAGTCGGTGCGGGTGATAGTACGGTGGCAGGATTACTCGCAGGTCTTTCCCAACGGCAAACTTTGCCAGATGCATTAACTTTAGCGGTTGCATCAGGTTCTGCGACGGCCTTTAATGAAGATTTGGCCGATGTTGAATCAATTCGAGCACTTCAAGCACATGTGACGATAGAACCATTAAAGGTGGAGGAATAATATGAGAATTACAACGTTACTCACGAAAGAAACGATAGCAATGAATCTGACTGCTACATCGAAAGCGGCGGTGATTAATGAACTGGCTCAACAATTAAATCAAGCCGGAAAGTTAAACGATTTGGAGGGCTACATCAAGGCGATTCAGGCGCGCGAACAACAAAGTTCGACAGGGGTAGGTGAAGGCATTGCGATTCCCCATGCAAAAGTCGAAGCGGTCAATACGCCGGCTATCGCCTTTGGTAAAACGCAGCAAGGTATCGATTATGAGAGCTTAGACGGCGCACCTGCACATTTATTTTTTATGATTGCAGCGCCTGCGACAGGTGCACAAACACATTTAGATGCTTTAGCAAAATTATCAGGGATTTTAATGCATGCACACGTGCGTCAACAGTTGCTTGATGCTGAGACACCAGAAGATGTACTGGCAATCATTGATCAAGCAGATGAAGCGGTTGCTGAAGAAGCTATGGATGTCGCGAGTGAAACTGTACCGGATGCAGACGAAGGGCCATACGTTTTGGCTGTAACCGCTTGTCCTACAGGTATCGCACATACGTATATGGCGCGAGATGCATTGAAAAAGCAAGCTGAGGCAATGGGCGTTCGCATCAAAGTTGAAACAAATGGTGCAAGCGGGATTAAAAATAAATTAACCGCACAAGACATCGAACGTGCAACGGGGGTCATTGTTGCCGCAGATGTGCATGTTGAAATGAATCGTTTTAACGGTAAAAATGTTGTTGAAGTGTCGGTAGCAGATGGCATTAAAAAGCCGGAAGCATTGATTCGTTCTGCATTAGATACTTCACGTCCGCCGTTTGTTGCCGATCATCAGACAACAGACAAGAAAAGCGCTGAAAAATTGAGCGTCGGCAAAACCATTTATAAACATTTAATGAATGGGGTATCTAATATGTTGCCGCTAGTCATTGCAGGAGGTATTTTAATGGCCATTGTATTTATGATTCATCCAGATGCAATGGATCCGAGTAGTAGCCATTATAATGCATTTGCGGCCACATTGTGGGAAATCGGGAATAAAAGCGCCTTTACATTAATTATCCCGATTTTGTCCGGTTACATTGCACGGAGTATTGCGGATAAACCTGGTTTTGCAGCTGGGCTCGTTGGTGGGATGTTAGCGGTATCGGGTCATTCCGGCTTTTTAGGTGGCATCATTGCCGGTTTCTTGGCGGGATACTTAACGCTAGGCATTAAAAAAGTCACAAAAAACTTTCCAGAAATGTTGGAAGGCTTAAAACCGACATTAATTTATCCTATTGTGTCTGTGGTTGTGACCGGTTTGTTGATGATTTATATTTTTAATACACCTGCTGCATGGCTCAATAACGTCCTAACTTCAGGATTGAACCATTTATCGGGAAGCAACGTCGTGATACTTGGCATCGTTATTGGTGGCATGATGGCGATTGATATGGGTGGTCCGTTTAATAAAGCCGCCTATGTATTTAGTACAGCAGCATTAACAGCAGGGAATGCATCCCCTATTACAGCAGCAATGGTTGGTGGAATGGTGCCACCGATTGCTGTGGCGATTGCCATGATGATTTTCCGCGCTAAATTCACAAAAGAGCAACGGGGCGCGATAGTTCCAAACTTCATCATGGGTGGCAGTTTTATTACTGAAGGAGCGATTCCTTTTGCAGCCGCCGATCCGTTACGGGTGATTCCTTCAATGATGCTCGGTTCAGGTATTAGCGGAGGATTAGCGTTGTTATGGGGAGCAAGCATTAAAGCACCACACGGCGGCTTATTTGTGATTATTGGTACAGACCCTGGTCATGCGCTACTGACGATACTTGCCATTTTAATTGGTTCCGTCGTTAGTGCGGTATGTTACGGTATACTTAAGCCGTCACCAAGTCAAATATAATAAGGGGCTCAAGACCATGGTATGGGGAATGATTCACGACAGCACGTTGTGAATCGTTCCCTTTTACGTTTTTGAGAACATAGGAGAGTGCCCGTCGACACGACTCCCATAGGTTCATGGTATAATTCTACTAGAAATTATGGTAAGATAAAATTAATAATTTTGTGTCTGGAGGGAGCTCAATGGGAAGGATTTAGCAATCGTTATGAAACATTGTTACAATAGCCAATACAAGAATGCATTGCTTTCTGTTGAGCGATGTCAATTAACGGAGGTGAATCCCTATCTATTAGGGAACTAATTGGATAGTACGACCATATTATACTTATTTATATTTTTTGCATTAATTGCTTTAACAACAGTTTTTGTAGGTTCTGAATTTGCGTTAGTAAAAGTAAGGGCATCACGTATCGAGCAGCTCATTGCTGAGGGAAATGGCAATGCACGTGTCGTGAAAAAAATGATTTTAAACTTAGATTACTATTTATCGGCGTGTCAATTAGGGATTACGGTGACTTCTTTAGGTTTAGGTTGGTTAGGTGAACCTTTATTTGAACGTCTATTGCATCCAGTGATTGAAGCTTTAAATATACCGGACCCACTTGTGATGACGGTATCTATAGTTACAGCTTTTACTATTGTGACCTATATACATGTCGTGATTGGTGAATTAGCACCTAAGAGTCTGGCAATTCAATATACAGATCGTATTGCACTGTTATATGCGAGACCGTTGTACTACTTTGGTACCATCATGAAGCCATTAATTTGGCTAATGAATGGTTCAGCACGTTTTATCATAAGAGTGTTTGGTGTAGACCCCATTGCAGGTAATGAAGCGATGTCCGAAGAAGAGCTGAAAATCATTATGAATAACAGCTACCATGGTGGAGAAATCAATCAGACGGAACTCGCTTACATGCAAAATATTTTTTCATTTGATGAACGCCATGCCAAAGATATCATGGTGCCGCGAACACAAATGATTACGTTAAATGAGCCTTTCAATGTTGACGAACTGCTAGAAACGATTAAAGAACACCAATTTACGCGTTATCCGATCACAGAGAATGGAGATAAAGACCATATTAAAGGTTTCATTAATGTGAAAGAATTTTTAACAGAATATGCATCAGGTGTTCCGATTAAAACTGCGGATTATATTCATGAGTTGCCCATGATTTCTGAAACGACACGCATTAGCGATGCGCTCGTTCGTATGCAACGTGAACATGTGCATATGAGTTTGATTATTGATGAATATGGTGGAACAGCCGGTATTTTAACAATGGAAGATATTTTAGAAGAAATTGTTGGAGAAATACGAGATGAATTTGACGATGATGAAGTCAATGATATTGTGGAGTTAGAAGCAGGCACATATCAAATCAATGGACGTGTGTTGTTAAGTGATTTAGAAGACATGTTTGGTATTGTTTTTGAAGATTCCGAAGACATTGATACAATCGGTGGCTGGTTACAAGCTCAAAATACAGAACTCGAACAAGATGATTTTGTTGATACCGATTATGATCGATGGGTGATTTCTGAAATAGAGAATCATCAAATTATCCATGTTCTGTTGTGTTATGAGCATAATCAAGCACGTGCGAAAAATAAAGAGAACGAAGACGAATACTTTATAGATGAAGCATAAACGGACAACAGTATGATTGAAATAGAGAATGAAAATTGAATAACGCTGTCAGTCACATCAGTGTAACTGAATGATGAGGACCGACGTAGGGCGAACTGAAACAATAAGGCAAGGCTTCCTTGTTGTGACTAGAAGTGGGATATGAATGCTAATCTCAGTATTAGATTCTATCCCGCTTTTTATATTGGAGTAAACGTTAAAATTTGGGAATAATGGGTAGAAGGCAAAAGACAAGATAGAAAAATGCTAATGAAGTAGGTGCACAAAATGAAATTACGTGTTATTGTCCCATGCTTTAATGAAATGGATGTTTTACATCAAACAATCAACGAATTAACACAAATATTAGACAAAGATGCGCATCAACAAGCTTATGATTATGATATACTGTTCATTAATGACGGGAGTCGAGATCAGACGATGACAATTCTTCAAGAAGCCGCTATTCAATCCTCTCGTGTCAAGTTCATCTCGTTTAGTAGAAATTTTGGTAAAGAAGCGGCTATGATTGCAGGATTTGAACATAGCGTAGATTGCGATGCGGTCATCATGATAGATGCAGATTTACAGCATCCGCCTGAACTGATCCCTAATATGGTTAAAGCATACGTGGAAGGCTATGACCAAGTGATTGCAAAGCGAAGTCGTACCGGGGAGCATGCCTCACGTAAATGGTTATCACGACTCTATTACAAAATGATCAATTATTTTATTGAGGATATCAAATTAGAAGATGGGATTGGCGATTTTAGGTTGTTGAGCCAACGTGCCGTACGTTCATTAGTACGTTTAGGAGAATACAATCGCTTTTCTAAAGGGCTCTTTTCGTGGATTGGCTATAACAGTAAAGTGATTCAATACGAAAATGTAGCCCGTGAAGCCGGAGAATCGAAATGGTCATTTGGTAGTTTGTTCAATTATGCAATAGATGGCTTAATTTCCTTTAATTATAAACCGTTACGCATGATGATTTATTTAGGTTTGATGATTTTTGGGATGAGCATGCTCTATATTGTTTATTTATTGATAGATACATTGATTCATGGTGTGGATGTCCCGGGTTATTTTACGATGATTGCTGCGGTGTTATTTATTGGTGGCATTCAGCTTGTATCCATTGGTGTGGTTGGGGAATATATTGGCAGAATCTATTATGAGGTGAAACAGCGACCGAAGTATATTGTAGAGGCTGCAAATGTTGAAATACCTAGAAAACATCATAAGGAAGAATCAGTGGGAGAATGAACGGAATAAAAAAGCTGATATTCATAAAGGCGAATCGTATCGGAGTATGGGAGAGTCCAAATAACAGAACCCGTTGCACTTTTGATGTGCAACGGGTTTGCAATTCGTCGCGATTGACGGGCCACGAATTTAATATGATATTTTATATTGGGCGTGTAACATCTATGTGATGAGACACATCACGCATATTTATTTACCACGCATTTTTCCTAAAATAAGTGAAGCTAAAGCAATTAAAATAATTGCACCGATTAATGCGGGTAAAATATAAACGCCACCGAATTCTGGTCCCCAATGACCGAGTAGCCAACTACCAATCGCAGAACCAATCAAACCAGCGATAATGTTACCGAGGATGCCACCTGGGACATCTTTACCTAAAATTGCACCAGCAGCCCAACCAATGAGACCACCGACGATTAACATAACTATAAAACCCATAATATTGCCTCCTTTATTTTTCTGAACTATTAAGGCTCAATAGATACATACCCATGCTAAAAATGGCTTTAAACATCTTTTCTTAAAATAAATAATTTTTCTACCACAAATAATGTGAAGAAATTCAGATGCACAATGAGAAATAAGTACCAAAAAGGTGTCAATAGCATCATTAGGACCATAGACAATACGATGAGACATGCACCTATCCACAAAGGCTGTTTGATTTTAAGTTTGCGATAAAAAGCATTAAATCGTGTGGATTGCAAGGTGCATGAGAATTGTAAAATCGCACCGAATAAAAAAATTGCCGGTGCTAAATAAGGGACAGACATATAATAGGATTGATCTGCCGTCTGTGCCATTACGACGAATAGAATACTAATCATTATTGCAATAATCATTGTAAAAAACTTTTGATTTTTAATGTTAAACCGGCGGACAGTCCGTTCTAATTCGATTTGTAAGACATACCATATCAAATACATTAAAAAAGTTGCCATAGTAATAAAGGAAATCTGATTTAATAAAATCGGATTGATTAAACCGTTGAGTGTAATGGCGAATAACACGGTACTTAAGCGGATATATTGATATTGATGTCGATGCATATCAATGAGCAATACGCCAACGACAATGATGATATTTAAGATGACAAATAAGGCCATGGCGTTCTCCTAACTTTTCCAATTCATTTCATTATTATACCAATGTCATTCTAGATAAGCATTTAATAACACTTTGAAAATATATGATTTATAACAATTTGGTATTAAAAGTTGTACGTATAAAATGACAGAGAAGAAAGAATAACGCGTTAGACGCCTTTCATATTACTCCAAATCAGCGTATGAAGTTGAGGGAGTACAAAGACGTCATTCATTTCAGCATCTAATGTGACTTGGTCAATCAATGCTTCGTATCGTGATAATAATTTTTCTGTATGCTGTTCAACATGATCCTCTAAATAGGGATTTCCGACTTGCAAGTAAAATGGAATATCGGGATAACGATGGTGAATCATTTTAGCGAAATCATAGTCTTTGTCATCAAAAACGACGACTTTTAGATTGATTCGTGAAGGGTCTAATTGGTTGATGACACCATCTAAGAGGTGGACGTTGTGTTGCATGCCTGAACTTGGTGGTTTGGGTGACAGCGTGAGATCATTGATTTGACGCATCCAAGGTTGGAATTTCGTACCTTGTGTTTCGAGTGCCGTGTAGATATGGTGACTTGCACACAAGTCGACGAAAGCTTGAAGGCCTTTGATGAGCGCTGGATTACCTCCAGAAATCGTCACATGGTTAAAGCGGTTACCCCCAATCTCTCTCAATCGTGCCAAAATGTCTTCTGCTTCCATCATTTCGATGTCGTCTTTCATACTGCCATCCCAAGTGAATTTGGAATCACACCAACTACAGCGAAAGTCACAACCTGCTGTACGTACGAACATCGTTTTACGACCAATCACGCGTCCCTCACCTTGAATGGTTGGACCAAAAATTTCTAGTACAGGTATTTTAGCCATGATGATGCTCCTGACGTTTTGGACGATAAACGACATAACTTGTTGGCGTTTCACGCAAAAAGACTTGAAGACATTGCGGTGCGTTCGGTAATTGTTCTAAATGTGCCGCCACAATCTCATATATTGTGTGTGCAACGACTTCTGTTGAGGGGGATTTCCCTTGAAAATCAACGAGATCATTCAATAAATAATGGTCAAAACGATCGTGAATCAGGCTTTTCAATGTGCTGAAATTAATGAGGAATCCCATACTATTGAGTTTGTCGCCACCAATGGTTAAGTTGACAAAATACGTATGGCCATGGACGCGCATACACTTTCCAGCGCGTTCATCAGGAATGAAATGTGCAGCTGAAAAGTTAAAGTCTTTATTCAGTTCATAAATATAGTCATGAGCGACTTGTGGATAAATTTGTTGCATCATTTTATTCACGTCCTTTTTCTGTTAGATATTGTTTGAGACCTCGTTGACGTAACTGGCATGCAGGACATGTCCCGCATCCTTCAGCGATGATACCGTTGTAACATGTGAGTGTGTGATTGCGGACATAGTCTAGGACACCAAGTTGATCACTGAGCGCCCAAGTTTCCTTTTTATCGAGCCACATCAGCGGCGTATGTATCACAAAATCGCGATCCATCGCTAAATTAAGTGTGACATTCATTGACTTGATAAAGGTGTCACGACAATCTGGATAGCCCGAAAAATCTGTTTCACATACACCTGTAATCAAATGTTTCGCACCAATTTGATAGGCGAGTGCGCCTGCAAAAGATAGAAACAGTAGATTGCGGGCAGGGACAAAAGTATTTGGAATATCATTCTGTTGATCGATTGTCATATCGTGAGATGTTAACGCGTTGGGGCTAAGTTGGGCAAGCAAAGCCATGTCTAAAATATGATGTTTTAATCCCTGATCTTGTGCAATCGCTTTAGCAACTTCAATTTCTTTGGCATGGCGTTGTCCATACTCGAATGTGACCAATTCGACGGTTTTAAAGTGTTTTTTAGCATAAAAGAGGCAAGTTGTACTATCTTGTCCTCCGCTAAAAACAACGAGTGCTTTTTCATTTTTGAGCACTTCTGACATTGTTATCGCTCCTTTAGTTGAGCCGTTCCTCATCAATAAAGGCACAAAAAAAGCCGTCCCTATAAAAAGTAGACGGTAAGGCATGTCTAGTTTTTTATAGAGGGTTGATTGCTAGGAACCTCTTCATTTTAATTCTGTTCCATACTGTAATACATTTCAACATATAAATCAAGTTGTGTTTTGTAGTGTGTTAAAATAGGTCACTTCAACTTTGTCAATTGCGGTAACATTTGTGATAATAGAGTTATTAAAAAAGAATGAGGCAAAAACAATGATTGTAATGATAGATAATAAAGACTCTTTTACGTATAATATTGTTGATTATGTTGAATATGTGAGTCAACAGCGTGTGACTGTCATCGATGTTGCGACTGTATCTATCGCTGCTTTACAACAGTTGCAACCTACAGCATTGATTATCTCTCCTGGACCGGGCGCGCCTAAAGATTACCCGATACTATTTGAAGTGATCAAAGCGTTTGAATCAACAACGCCAATTTTAGGGGTGTGTTTAGGTTTTCAATTATTAGTGACGTATTACGGTGGCAATATTGTTCATGCGTCTCGGCCGGTGCATGGGCATACGACACGTATTATCCATGATCGCTCAGCGCTTTTTCAAGATCTACCTGATTCGTTTGAAGTGATGCGCTATCATTCACTGATGGCTGATCCAGCAACCATCGCTGAACCACTCCGCATTTCGGCACATAATGATGAAGGAATTGTGATGGCCGTGCGGCATCTTACGCGGCCCATTGTTGGCGTACAATATCATCCGGAGTCGATTTTGTCGGCATACGGTCATGAACAAATGAGAAACTTTTTAAGAAAAGCAGGGATAGACCATGGTTGTCAAGTTTAATTATAAATATTATACCGATCCAAATACGACGACCACTTATCAATATCAATTTGATCAGCCGAGTGATACGGGTATCGCGTATCAGCTTGAACAAGTTGGGGAAATAATAGATGAAGCGGCACATTATCAACAGAATGGTTATTACGTGGCGTTGTATCTTCCGTACGAAGCGGCACCGTATTTCCATTCGGATTTTCGTACGTATTCCCCAGATCATGGTATTTATGCGGCTTATTTTGCGTTTGAAAAACCGATTGAAGCCGATCAAATATTAACGAATGCTTTACAAAACCATTCAGACACGAGTCGATTCCAATTTATAGAGGATCGAGCGTCCATTATGAAGCATGTTCGCATGATTCATGATGAGATTATTGCTGGTTGGACCTATCAAGTGAATTATACAACGCGATTGAGAAGTTTCGCCAAGCTGTCGATTGCATCTCTTTACCATCAATTGACACAACAAACCAATGGCGATTATACTGTGTTATTTGATACGCCAGAGATTAAACTCGCCTCTATCTCACCAGAATTGTTTTTCCAAGTCGGTGATTTTGATGGACATCCAAAAGCTGTAGTGAGTAAACCGATGAAGGGGACGATGCCACGAGGTGAGACGCCCGAAGAAGATGAACGCAATGCTCAAATCTTAAAAGAATCGGCTAAAGATCGCGCAGAAAATGTCATGATTGTAGATTTGTTGCGTAATGACATTGCACGTGTAGCAACGACGGGCAGTGTATCCGTCCATCGTCCGTTTGAAATCGAACGTTATCAAACAGTTTTTCAAATGACGACAATGGTTAGTGGGAGACTCCCACAAACAACAACGTACCAAACGTTATTACGCGCACTTTTTCCGTGTGGTTCTATAACAGGTGCCCCTAAAGTAAATACGATGAACATTATCCATCAACTGGAAAAAACGCCTCGGCATATTTATTGTGGTGCAATCGGGTTGTTACTACCGAATGCGCGCGCAATTTTTAATGTGGCGATACGTACAATCGAACAAATTGACGATACATTTTTTTATGGTGTAGGTGCAGGGATTACAATTGATTCTGACCCGGCACAAGAGTATGCAGAATTTCAAGCAAAAACGAAAATATTAGAGGGATTGCAATGAACTTATTTGAAACGATGCGACTAGACAATGGTCACTTTCGACGTCTTGATTACCATTTACAGCGGATACAACGGGCAAGTACTTATTTTAATATCCCATTCGATTTAAAAGCTTGGCAACAAACGATACAACAGTTCCAACAACAGTACAGGACAGGGCAATACCGTGTAAAGATGATTTTAGAACCCTCCGGTGTATATCGCACTGAGATATTTCCTTTGCAAGAAACGACGACGATGACGGCACAATTCGTTCCAATGCATGCACAAGTGCCACAATGGCAACGTGTACACAAGACCTCTGAGCGTCAACATCTCGTACATTCACATGCGACGCAAATGGCCTTGTTCTATGATGCAGAGACCCATAAGGTGCTGGAATTTGATATTGGCAATGTCGTCCTTGAAATGAATGGACAGGCTGTTACCCCCGTATATGATCATGATTTTTTACAGGGGTGCATGCGACAAGCTTTGTTAACAGAGGGGCGCATCACTGAAGCATATATAACGACAGATAGGGTAGAAGCCGCACTTAATCAAGGGGGCAACTATGGATGATTAATAGTTTGCGTGAGTGGGTCCCTATTTCATTGCAGCAATCAAAGCAGGTGATTGAATGATAGGTCTTTATATTGTCGCCTTTCTCGTCATGATGTGGATCAGTCAAATGGTGGTGGAGCAGCTCGTCGCTCGCCAACAGCGGTTATGGACATATGTGTGGATGACGCTCATTTTCATCATACAAGGGGCACTGGTTTATGGTTTTGTAGGGCAACTCGTCATACATATGCGCGGCATTTTGAGTTTATTTTATGATAAATAAATAGAGGTGGAAATATGAAAGTATATAGTCAAGGTGATCAAGCGATTGTCGTATCTTTAGAAGGAGATGTGACACCCGCAGCCACTGAAAAATTATTGGCTATTCGCCAATGTTTGATTGAACAAAACGATCCATTCATCACTGAAATCGTACCAACCGAAACGGACATGATGATCTCATATGATGCACGTATGATGATGAAACATTTAAACATTACGTCTCCATTCTTACATATGCAAGCATTGATTGAAAATATTGATACGCAAGATAGCGTGAGAGAAAGGCAAATGCAATGTGTTAAAGTCCCGATTGTCTACGGTGGTGCGCACGGACCTCATTTGGAGATGATCTTAGAAGAGTTAAACATGCCGCGTGAAACGTTTATTGATTTACATACGCGTGCAGACTATTTCGTTTCTATGATGGGCTATTCGCCTGGATTCCCTTATTTATCAAGTGTTAATCCGGAAATCATTGTCAATCATACGGCCGCAGAACCACGACTCATTCCAGCAGGGTCTGTGATTTTGGAAAATAATAAATGTGGGATTACGACAACAGAGACATACAGTGATTGGTTGGTGATTGGGCATACGTCATTGCCTTTATTTGATCCTAAAAAGAAAGATTTTGCACTTATTTCTTTAGGAGATCATGTGAAATTTTTTGAAGTACAGCCGGGAGGTAACGACTGATGACAATCATAATAGAAGAAAGTGGCTTATTTTCAAGTTTTCAAGATTTTGGACGTGTGGGTTATGAACATATGGGGGTGATTCGTAGTGGGGCGTTAGATGTATTAGCGCATGAAATTGCGAATCGACTCGTTGGAAATGATCGCAATGAGGCGACACTTGAAATGACGAATCAAATGGCGCGCATTCGCTTTACTGAACCGACATTAATCGCACTTTCGGGCGCGCAAAGTTATGCCTATACTGAAGAAATGCGTGTTCAAGTCAATAAGCTTCATTTAATGAATAAAGGCGATGTCCTTGCTTTCGATCATTTACGTCGTGGCTCTCGTTTGTATCTTGCAGTGGCAGGGGGTTTTGAACTGGAAAGATGGCTAGACTCGACATCGACAGATACAATTTCAAGAATGGGGGGCTATTATGGCCGCCGTTTACAAGCAGGCGATACGATTGAAATGAAACGCGATTATAACAAGCGCCATCATCAACTCTTTAAAAATTTAGCACAGCGTAAAACGGTGGATTGGGGTGTTGATGGTTATGCACTGTCGCTCAACTACTTGTCTGATGTCGTGCACGTCATCCCAAATAAAGGGACGGAAGATTTTGAGGCAGAAACGCTTCGCACATTTACGAATGGGGAATACCAAGTGTCGAGTAAAGCTAATCGGATGGGTGTGGTTTTAGAAGGTGCACCGATTAAAGCGTATTATGAGGATATGCCGCCGCATCAATCTGTAAAACGTGGAACGATTCAAGTTAAAAAAGAAGGGGCGCCTGTCATTTTATTAAATGATCACTATACTTTAGGAAGTTATCCTCAAATTGGTACGATTGCATCGTATCATTTATCTAAAATTGCTCAAAAACGGCAAGGGGCAAAAATCAAGTTTCAATTTATTGATGTGATACAAGCTGAACAAAATTTAGTAAAATATCATAAATGGCGTAAGCAGTTGTTCCAAGGTATTGAATTTAGAATGCAAAAAGAAATGTTGAAATAGTGTAAACGATTCGATTAAGGATTGTTTTTGATTGACGAGATACAACTGGAGTCTGAATACAAGCACCGATGCATACGGTATAATGGTATCCATTGAGTCTAATAAATAGGCGACGAAAGTCGAATTGGAGAGCAGCTCGCGGCCATTCAAGATACAACGAGAATGACGCAGATGACATTAATATTGACCTTTTTGACTTGAAATTTGAACTTAACTCCTATATATTGTTATATTGAAACTACTATTGAATATTACAAAATAATTACAAAAACAACAAATGAAATAAAAATTTTACAATTTAAGCGTATAAATTACAGTCAGCGCTGACGACCAGATGATTGAGCGACGGGGGAACAAATATGGAAAAAGGAAAAAAAAGAATAGGCGTGTTTACGTTTTTCTTACTCATGGTTTTAACCATTGCGTTGAAAACGTATTTTGCCTATTATGTGGACTTGTCATTAGGTGTTAAAGGTTTAACACAAAATTTAATTTTATTAATGAACCCATATAGTTTAGTCGCACTATTATTGAGTGTGTTCTTGTTCTTTAAAGGACGTAAAGCTTATTGGTTCATATTTATTGGTGGCTTTTTATTAACATTTTTGTTGTATGCCAATGTTGTGTATTTCCGCTTTTTCTCAGACTTCATTACATTTAGTACATTGAACCAAGTCAGCAATGTCGATTCTATGGGCGGTGCTGTAGGTGCATCATTTCAATGGTATGATTTCGTTTATTTCATTGATACACTGGTTTATTTGTTTATTTTAGTATTCAAAAGAAAATGGCTGAGTGACAAAGTATTCCAAAAGAAATTTGTACCAGTCGTGATGGCAACGGCGATTGCATTGTTTTTCTTGAACTTAGCATTTGCTGAAACAGATCGTCCAGAATTATTGACGCGTACATTTGACCATAAATATCTCGTTAAATATTTAGGTCCATACAACTTTACAGTGTATGATGGTGTCAAAACGGTACAAAATAACCAACAAAAGGCATTGGCGTCTGAAGATGACCTAACGGAAGTTTTGAATTACACAAAACAAAAAAATACAGAACCGAACATGAAATATTTCGGTAACGCTAAAGGGAAAAATATTATTAAAATCCATTTAGAAAGCTTCCAAACTTTCTTGATTAATAAAAAAGTTCATGGTGAAGAAGTGACGCCGTTTTTAAATCGACTGTCTTCTGGACAAGATGATTTTAGATATTATCCGCATTTCTACCACCAAACTGGACAAGGTAAAACATCGGATGCTGAATTTACAATGGATAATAGCCTATATGGTTTACCACAAGGATCTGCTTTTTCATTAAAAGGTGATAATACTTACGAATCATTACCAGCTATTTTACACCAAAAACAAGGGTACACAACGAATGTAATGCACGGAGACTATAAAACATTCTGGAACCGTGATCAAGTGTATCGTCATTTCGGTGTAGATAAATTTTATGATGCCACATACTTTGACATGTCACCGGGCAACTTAGAGAACCTCGGTTTGAAAGATAAGCCGTTTTTCAAAACAGCTGTGGAATATTTGTCTAAAGAGAAGCAACCGTTCTATTCTCATTTAATTACTTTGACGAACCATTATCCATTTACATTGAAGGATGAAGATGCAACGATTACCAAAGGAGACACAGGGAATGCGACAGTGGATGGTTACATTCAAACGGCGCGTTATTTAGATGAGGCGTTAGAACAATTTATTACAGATTTGAAAAATCAAGGTTTATACGATGATTCAGTGATTCTCATTTATGGTGACCACTATGGTATTTCAGAAAACCATAACAAGGCGATGTCTGAATTGTTAGGTGAGCCGATTACGCCAGCGAAATTTAACGATTTAAATGCAACTGGTTTTTGGTTAAAAGCGCCGGGTGTTGAACCTGAAGTGGATCAAACGTATGCAGGTCAAATCGATGTGATGCCAACATTACTTCACTTGTTGGGTATTGATACGAAAAACTTCTTGATGTTCGGTACAGACATGTTATCGAAAGATCATAAACCGGTCATTCCATTCCGTAATGGTGACTTTGTGACAACCAATTACAAATATGTGAATGGTAAACTTTATAGCAATAAAGACAACAAACCTTTGGACACGATACCGGAAGATTTTGAAAAGAATAAGAAGCAAGTACAAAGTGACTTAGAAAACAGCGATAAAGTCTTGAATGGAGATTTATTCCGTTTCTATAAAAATCCAGATTTCAATAAAATCAAACCGACCGATTACAAATATCAACCGGGTCCTAAAGGTGAACCGAAATAGATTGGAAAGGGCAGAGAAATGTACATGACGTGCACTTCTCTGCTTTTTTGGGTTGTCCAATCGATGATGGGTACGTATAGATTGAGTTGTAAAAAAACAACCGCTTTGAAAGCACGTTTCAGACGCATAATGCTTCTTGTATCTTTTGTTGCTAAAAAAGTGTATAATATATAGAACTGATTTAAGGTGAATAAACAAATATGAGTCAAACTTTAAGAAAAGGATGGATGTGTGGTGGAAGCATATAAAATTGAACACCTCAACAAATCTTATGCGGATAAAGTCATTTTTGATGATTTACATTTCTCCATTTCAAATCAAGAACGCATTGGTTTGGTAGGTATTAATGGTACAGGTAAAAGTTCATTGTTGAAAGTGATGGCCGGTTTGGATGAAGATTTTGAGGCAGAACAGTCGCATCCGAAACAATACCGTATTCGCTATGCTGCTCAAAACCATCACTTAGACCCATCCCTGACTGTGTATGAGGCCGTCTTCAGTGCAGACTCTGAAGAATTACAGGTCATTAAGCGTTACGAGGATGCTACTGAAAAATACGCAACGGAACAAACTGATCAAGCATTTGGTGAAATGATGGCCGCCCAAGCTGCCATGGATGATTGGCATGCATGGGATTACAGTGCAGAAATCAAGACGATTTTATCAAAATTAGGCATTCACGATACGACACGACCGCTAGAACAATTATCTGGTGGCCAACAAAAGCGTGTCATTTTAGCGAGAACATTAATTGAAAAGCCAGATTTACTGTTGTTGGATGAGCCAACGAACCATTTGGATTTCGAGTCGATACAGTGGTTGATTCAATTTGTAAAGTCTTATCCTAAAACGGTGGTTTTTGTCACACATGACCGGTATTTTTTAAATGAAGTGGCAACCCGTATTGTAGAATTAAGAAATGGTAAGTTGGATACCTATCCAGGTAATTATGAAACATATATTGCCATGCGTGCAGAAAAAGAAGAGATTGAAGCGCGTCAACAAACCAAGCAACGCGCCCTCTTTCAACAAGAACTGGCGTGGATGCGTGCAGGTGTAAAAGCACGAACAACAAAGCAACAAGCGAGGCAGAATCGCTTTCATGATTTAAAAGCGCAAGTTCAGTCACATCAAGCACAAGAAAAAGGCACTTTGAATTTGGCTTATTCGCGGTTAGGTAAACAAGTCTTTGAACTTGAAGAAGTTACAAAACGTATCGATACACAGACTTTGTTTGAAAATGTAACAACGCTGATTCAGAATGGGGTGCAAATCGGTATTGTCGGTGAAAATGGTGTTGGCAAAACAACAATGTTAAATATTTTAGCCGGAGAAGATACGGATTACGAAGGTGTTGTAAAAGTAGGTCAAACGGTTAAAATCGCTTATTTTAAACAAACGGATGAACGCCTTCATCGCGACATACGTATGATTGATTTTCTGCGGGAAGAAAGTGAATTGGCGCGACAAAAAGATGGGACGACGGTTTCTGTGACACAGCTATTAGAACGTTTTTTGTTTCCAAGTGCGACACATGGTAAAAAAATCTATAAATTGTCAGGTGGCGAACAAAAGCGTCTGTATTTGTTGAAATTATTAGTGCATCAGCCCAACGTCTTACTTTTAGATGAACCGACCAATGATTTGGATACGGAAACATTGACGATATTGGAATATTATATTCAAACATTTGGTGGGACGGTGATTACAGTCAGTCACGACCGTTACTTTTTAGATAAAGTCGTCGATTGTTACTGGTATATCCACGATGGTCAAGTGGATATGATACTCGGACAGTTTGAGGATTATTGGGCTTACCAAAAACAAATAGAAGCAGCTAAAACGCAATCAAAAGCATCACAGCAAACGGCCACTACTGCTGCCCCGCCTAAGAAGAAACGAAAAGGATTGTCCTACAAAGAGAAAAGAGAATATGAAACATTATTAGTTCGTATTGATGAAGCAGAAACACGTTTAAAAGAAATCGATGAAGAAATGATAAAGGCTAATGCTGATTATTCCAAAATCAAAGCATTAAATGAGGAAAGAGAAGCGCTCGAAGCTCAATATGACACCGACATCACAAGGTGGAGTGAACTAGAAGAAATTTTAGAACAATAGAGGGATAGCATGGAGCAAACATTGTCGCATTATTTTGGATACCAAACTTTTCGTCCAGGTCAGAGAGAAATTATTGAATGTGTTTTGGATCGTCATCACACTTTAGGGGTTTTGCCTACAGGTGGGGGGAAATCCATATGCTACCAAGTACCAGGATTAATGTTGCAAGGGACGACATTGGTCATCAGTCCGCTTATTTCGTTAATGAAAGACCAAGTTGATCAATTGAAAACAATGGGCATCGCCGCAGCCTATTTGAATAGTAGTTTGAGTCATTCAGAGCAAAAAGAAATAGAAGCACAATTAGTGAACGGTGAATTAAAGTTTTTATACATCGCACCAGAACGTCTGGAGCAACCCTATTTTGAAATGTTATTACGGCGAGTGAAAATCTCATTAGTTGCATTTGACGAGGCACATTGTATTTCTAAATGGGGGCATGATTTTCGCCCGAGTTATCAAGCTGTCATTCAACGGGTGTTGTCAATGCCACAGTCGTTTGCGATTGTCGCATTAACGGCTACAGCGACTGCTGAAGTGCAACAAGATATTATGGATCGATTGATGATACAACGGCAACATTTAATTAAGACAAGCATTCGACGACGTAACTTAAAATTTCAAGTGAATCGTACGTATCAGCGTCAAAAGTTTGTGTTGGATTATATTCAGAAATATAGTGGAATGGCTGGTATTGTGTATTGCTCGACACGAAAGCAAGTTGAAGCGTTATACGACGCATTAGATGAAGCGGGAGTTTCGGCGACATATTATCATGCGGGAATGCCAGCAAAACAAAGAGATGCAGCACAAAATGACTTTCTATATGACCGTATTCGAGTTGTTGTTGCAACAAATGCGTTTGGTATGGGAATTGATAAGTCAAACGTACGCTATGTAATTCATTATAATATGCCAGGCGATTTGGAGTCGTATTATCAAGAAGCGGGACGTGCAGGACGCGATGGTTTAGAAAGCGATTGTATTTTATTATACAGTGATAGAGATGTGGAATTGCATCAATATTTTATTAGTACGTCTAAAGCGGATGATGACTACAAGGAACGTATGGGTGAAAAATTAACGAAAATGATTCAATACACGAAGACCAATAAATGTCTAGAAGCGACATTGGTTTATTATTTTGAACCGAATGAAAAACTGGAAGAGTGCCAACAATGCAGTAATTGTATTAACAAAAACAAAACATATAATATGACAAAAGAAGCTAAAATGATTATCAGCGCTGTAGCACGGTTGCGACAACAAGAAGGCTATGCCATCGTCATCCAAGTATTACGAGGAGAAGAGTCAGATTATATTTATCATCAAGGCTATCAAAACCTTTCAACATACGGGATTATGAGAAATTACACGACAGGCGAGCTCCATCATTTAATTGACGAGCTCCGATTTAAAGGATTTTTAAATGAGTATAATGAAGTATTGGTCTGTGATGCTTCAGTGGAAAAACTATTGATGGAAGAAGTCCAAGTTTATACAACACCTTTCATACGCAAATCTAAAGAAACCGTGCATATCAACACCGTAGAGGGTGTGGATCGCGTACTATTTGAGAAACTGGTAGAGGTTCGTCGAGCATTGAGTGAACGATTGAGCACACCGCCTACGAACATTTTCACAGATTATACTTTAGAGGATTTTGCAAAAAGAAAACCCATGACAAAACAAGAAATGATTCAAATCGATGGTGTAGGAAGTTACAAGTTAAAACATTACTGTCCTGAATTTCTTGAGGTCATTCAAGATTATAAAATGCACCGTTCATAAAAGTTTATTGCGGCGTATATTTTTAATTTCTATAATTTAACGGTTGGTGAATGATTCGCTAGCCGTTATTTTTTAAATTTTAGATATTAAAACAAATGAGGCGCGAGGGCTGAAGACACTCAGTATGTATCTCAACGTTGTTAAAGTTTCACGTCTTATCAGTCGACAAATGGTTTTAATTGCAAGCAACTGTTATGATTTTCAAATAATCCGAGCGCTTTGAGTGCAAATAATGTTATTTTTTTAAAGAATTATGATTTAATGAATGTAATGCCCAATGAATTGGGGTATAAGTACATAAAAACTGAAAAAGATAGAGGGGTTATATGATAAAATTGAGCAACGTTTCAAAACGTTACGATGATAAAGTCATTGTTAATCAAGTAGACATGGAGATTGAAGAAGGTGAAATTTTCATCTTAATTGGACCGTCTGGCTCTGGTAAAACAACGACGTTGAAAATGATGAATCGATTAATCCCATTATCAGATGGTTATATCTATTTCAAAGATCACCCCATCAGTGACTATGACGTACATGAAATGCGTTGGGATATGGGCTATGTTTTACAGCAAATCGCTTTATTTCCACATATGACAATACGTGATAATATTGCGCAAGTGCCCCTCATGAAAGGGTGGTCGAAAGAGAAAATTGATGCCCGTATTGATGAATTACTCACTATGGTCGGACTCGAGCCGCAACAGTTTAGAAATCGAAAACCAGATGAATTGTCTGGTGGACAACGACAACGTGTCGGCGTGGTGCGTGCATTGGCTGTCGACCCACCTGTCATTTTAATGGATGAACCTTTTAGTGCGTTGGATCCGATTACACGAGAGAAATTACAGGATGATTTATTGAAATTACAAGACCAAATCAAAAAAACAATCGTTTTTGTGACGCATGATATTGAAGAAGCCTTTAAATTAGGCGATCGCATTTGTTTGTTGAATCATGGTCGTGTCGAACAAATTGGGACACCGAATGATTTTATTAAAACACCGAAGAATGACTTCGTTCGCCAATTTTTGGGTGACTTAACAAGCGTCGTACTCAATCATTTCTCACTTGGAAAAGCGGTAGAACTTGTGGGTGAAAAAGCAACAGCTACACAGGTTGAGCAATATCCAACTGTTGATTCGCATCAAACGGTCAGTGACATTTACGATGAACTTGTGACACATGAAGCGGTGATCATCCCTGCAGCGGATACCCATTGGATGTTATCGCGACAAGCCATTTTCAACTTTTTATCACAGAATAAGGCAGGTGCGCGCGTGTGAATACATTATTAGATACATTAAGCGCTCGAAAAGGCGAACTTTTCACTGCGTTATTTGAACATATTCAACTGTCATTTATTGCTTTACTAATTGCTGTTCTTATTGGTGTACCACTGGGGATTGTATTAACTAAAACACCTAAAATTTCTGAAGCGGTGATTAATATTGCCGCAATTTTACAAACGGTGCCGTCTTTAGCGTTATTGGGATTGATGATTCCGCTATTTGGGATTGGGACAGTTCCAGCGGTCATCGCGTTAGTTGTGTATGCGCTATTGCCGATTTTACGGAATACTTACACGGGGATCACCGGTGTCGATCCTTCATTGATTGAAGCGGCTAAAGGAATTGGAATGAAGCCGTTTCGCCGATTGACTAAAGTGGAGCTTCCGTTAGCAATGCCCGTCATTATGGCTGGGATTCGAACAGCGATGGTACTTATCATTGGGACAGCGACACTCGCAGCTTTAATCGGTGCAGGCGGCTTAGGAGACTTGATATTATTAGGTATAGATCGAAACAATACCTCAC
This sequence comes from Staphylococcus lutrae, assembly GCF_002101335.1. Taxonomy (NCBI): domain Bacteria; kingdom Bacillati; phylum Bacillota; class Bacilli; order Caryophanales; family Staphylococcaceae; genus Staphylococcus; species Staphylococcus lutrae. Next base: position 1,735,988 of record NZ_CP020773.1, read on the forward strand.
TGATATTAATTGGTGCAATCCCAGCCGCGGTCTTAGCGATTGTGTTTGATATTGTTTTAAGAATATTAAGTCGTGTGTCCTATCGAAAGATGTTGACGACACTTGCGGCAATTTTCATTATTATGTTGACTGTTACGATTGTCCCATTGTTTTCTGCGCCGCATGATCGGATAACGATTGCTGGAAAATTAGGGACAGAACCATCCATCATTACAAACATGTACAAAATATTAATAGAAGACCAAACTGATGATCAAGTGATTGTTAAAGATGGTATGGGGAAAACAGCATTTTTATTTAATGCATTAAAATCTGATGATATTGATGGCTATCTCGAATTCACAGGAACAGTTTTAGGAGAACTCACAAAAGAAGCCCCTCAATCTAAAGATGAACAAAACGTTTATCAGCAAGCCAATGCAAGTTTAGATAAAAAGTTTGATATGACGTTATTAAAACCTATGAAATATAATAATACGTATGCTTTGGCAGTTAAACGAAGCTTTGCAGAAGAAAATAACATCAAAACAATCAGTGACTTGAAAAAAGTGGAAGATAAAATTCGACCAGGTTTTACACTTGAATTTAATGACCGAGAAGATGGTTATCCAGCTATACAGAAAACGTATCACTTAGACTTCCAAAATGTGAAAAAAATGGAACCTAAATTACGCTATCAAGCCATTGAAAGTGGAGATATTAACTTAATTGATGCATATTCAACAGATGCGGAGTTAAAACAATTTGATATGATTGTGCTAAAAGATGATCGGAAAGTTTTCCCACCGTATCAAGGTGCACCATTGTTTAAAAAATCATTTATCGACGCACATCCTGAAGTTAAAAAAGCGTTGAATCAGTTAGCGGGTAAAATTTCAGATGAAGAAATGCAGGAAATGAACTATCGCGTAGCTGAAAAAGATGAAGATCCATATCAAGTAGCGAAAGATTACCTTAAAAAAGAAGGTTTAATTCAATAAAAAGTTAATGATGACAGACGCCTTTCAAAGTGGACATTAAAATGAAAACTTTGAAAGGCGTTGCGTGTTTTGTGCGAGTTTCTAAGTGTTTTGGAAAGGAAAATGAGCAATCAAGGGCATAAAATGCGATTCAAAGGCGTTGAATCAATCCTCATAAAAGTTCAATAGTACTTGAGCGCTTTAATGTACTAAAAAATAATTAAATGATATACTGATTATCTAGCATTTTAGTCGAAATATAGTTATACTGATAACTATATTTTAAAAATTCTGATACATAGGAGGTATAGAAATGAAAAAACAAATTTCTAAATTAAGCGCGTATCAACCTGGATTGTCGTCGGAAAAGTTGAAAGAGAAGTATGGCGTTGAAGGAGAACTGTATAAACATGCCTCTAATGAAAATGTTTATGGACCTTCTCCTGCGGCTAAGCAAGCAATTAAAGATCATGTCGATGAATTATTTTTATACCCAGAGCCGAATGCACCATTATTACAAGAAGCCATTGCGTCACATTATGGTGTAGATAAGTCGCAGGTCCTTTTTGGGGCTGGACTTGACGAAATGATTGTCATCATTTCACGGACTTTAGTGCGTGCTGGGGATAATGTCGTAACGAGTCAAGGGACTTTTGGACAATACATCCACAATGCGATTGTAGAAGATGCTGAAACAGTCCAAGTGCCGTTAATTGAAGGGGCATTTGATTTAGATGGTATTGCCGCTGCAGTGAATGATAAAACAGCAGTCGTATGGATTTGTAATCCAAATAACCCAAGTGGAACATATCACACACATGATGAAATCGTTGCTTTTCTAGAGAAGATTCCTGCGCACATCCCTGTATTTATTGATGAAGCCTATGGTGAGTATGTCACAGCGAAAGATTTCCCAAGAACGTTGGAGTTAATGGAACAATATTCAAATTTAGCGATGATGCGTACATTTTCAAAAGCGTATGGTTTAGCAGGTTTGCGTATCGGTTACCTGATTTCATCAGCAGCGTTGGCGACACAACTCAATGTTATTCGTCCACCATTTAATACGACAAGTTTATCGGAACAAGCCGCATTAAAAGCTTTTGAAGATCAGAAACACTTACAAGAAATTGTGGAAAAGAATCGTGTTGAGAGAGAAAAGTTTTTTGAATTACAAACGAGGTTAAAAATTTATCCATCGCAAACCAACTTTGTATTTGTTGAAACGGATAGAGCGCAAGCTTTAGATGAAACATTGTTGCGGAATGGAATTATTGCACGTGTATTTCCAAATGGCGTGCGTATTTCATTAGGATTTCCTGAGCAAAATGAAATCATTCGCAATGTACTGAAATCCTTTTAATCCGAATTGTAATGTGCAATGGTGAGCGACTCAAATCAGCTTTGAAATCGGGCGCTCAATCGGTGAAATGAATACAAGGAGCGATAACATGAGAAGTTCAATTGGTATTGATATGGATGAAGTATTAGCGGACACAATGGGCGCGATTTTAGATGAATTCAATCGTCGTACACAATTGAGTGTGACAATTCAACAAATCGTTGGCCAAAGAATCTATGACATCATGCCTGAACATACTGAGACATTACGTGACATTTTAGCTTCAGATGGATTCTTTAGTCGTCTTGCAGTGATGAAAGATGCACAAGAGGTCGTTGAAAAATTGTCCAAGCATTATGAGATTTATATTGTGACAGCTGCAATGGATGTGCCGACATCTTTTTATGATAAGTATGAATGGTTGCGTAAACATTTTCCATTTTTGGACCCACAGCATTTTGTTTTTTGCGGACAAAAAGACATTGTGGCAACCGATTATTTAATTGATGATAATCCAAGACAACTAAAAGGACATAAAGGTAAGCCACTCATGTTTACCGCGCCCCACAACGAAGGGCAAATGGAATTCACAAGATTGAATAACTGGAAAGAAGTAGAACGTTATTTTTTAAGTGAACCGGGGCTTTCATAAACCAATAAGTGAATCATTGAATTGAGGATGACATATCTTTTGGTGAAATTGAAATGCGCCATACAAATAAAATTAAAAAAGGAAGACTTTCAACGTTTGGATTGAAAGTCTTCCTTTTTAGCTATTCTGTCAAATGAGACAGAGCGAAATGTGTTGATTCTGGTATTAGACGGGTGATTGTACTGATAGCGCCGTTCTGTCCTCTTTGATTCCCACACTTTAGACCGTGATTTTGTACGTCGTAGTGTGATTCAGCGGGGAAGAGCGTTAACGTATACCTTTCATCGCTTTTAAAATCGCCGGTGAACCGACCACTGCAAGGATCGCAACGACAATAGCGATACCACCGATGAGACCAAAATAGTTTTGATCTCCAATCAAAGGTTGTAGTTTGACGAGTTGTGCGTTAATGGCTTGTGCCGTCGCATTGGTCAATAGCCATAAACTCATCATTTGTGCATTAAAGTTTTCCGGTGCAAGTTTGACAGCTGAACTGTTTCCCGTTGGTGAAATACAAAGTTCTCCGATAACACAAATAAAATAAGAAAGTACGATCCACATAAACCAAATTTCTGACCCGTGAGATACAAAGATGACGACCATCATTAAGATGAATGAGACGCCGGCTAAGAATAAACCGATTGCAAACTTTATAGGTAAGCTTGGCTCAAAACGTCCAAGTCTCCGCCATAACCAAGAAATGATAGGCGCGAAGGCAACAATGAAAAACGGATTGATCGATTGGAACCAAGTGACTGGAAAAGCACTTTCCCATCCGAGTAAATTAAACGAAAGATCTGCTTTTTCATCGGCATAAACATTGAGAACGTTCGCACCTTGTTCTTGAATTGACCAGAAAATCACCCCGACAATAAAAAGTGGGATGAAAGCGATAACGCGTGACCGCTCTATAGACGTTGTATCTTTGCTTCGAATCATAATCGTAAAATAAATAAACGGTAAAGCAAAACCTAGAATCAATACGATTAAACTCACTAAATTAAAAGAAAGTGTCCCTGTCATGTAGGCGATTGCAAATACGAAAGCAATGACTACAATCATACTCCCAAATATGAGGGCATACTTTTTCTTTTCAGTTGGACTGAGTGGGTGAGGCGGAAAGGTACCGATTTCTCCTAAGTTACGTTTATGGAATAGGAGATAGAAGACTAATGAGAGCCCCATCCCGATTGCCGCGATTAAAAAACCACCATGAAAGTTCCCCGTACTTCTAAAGTGATCGAGCACAAGTGGTGAAACGAATGCGCCCATATTCACTGCCATATAAAAAATAACGAAGCCAGAGTCAACACGACTATCATCTTTCGGATAAAGTCGACCGACAATATTTGAAATATTCGGTTTCATCAGACCAGATCCTACAATAATAAAGAACATTGATGATAATAAGCCACTCAAACCGAATGGAAGGCTGAGACAAATATGACCGATAATAATTAGGACTGCACCATAAAACATGGCGCGCCTTGTGCCAAGTATTCGATCAGCCACCCAACCTCCTAATATAGAGGTCATAAAAATAAGTGACCCATAAACCGCCATCAATGATTGCGCAAAGGTTTTTTCGAGTCCTAATCCCCCTTGGTGCACATTATAGTAAATATAATAGATCAAGAGTGCACGCATACCGTAGTAACTGAAGCGTTCCCAGAATTCTACAGTATAAAGGACACCTAACCCACGAGGGTGACCAAAAAATCCTTTTTGTGGAATATTTTGAACCGCTGTTTCATGTGAGTGCTCTGACATTGCAAATCCATCCTTCCTAAATGAACAAAACATGTAATAGCAAGTTTACGCTTCATAAAAATAAATTTCAATGAGTTTTTAAAAATAATAAAATTTAAAATATTCAGATAAAAAAATACAAAATAATTGATATTTAAACAAAGGGATTGATAAATAAAGGGCGGTAGGGCTTTGAAAACGGAAGCTTTTCGATTTCAAAGAAAAAATGAGAGGCGTTTTGTTCAACGCTTAAGGGAGGACAGTGGTCAATAAAACACAACGACTTCATCATTTGTGATTATAAACGACGTCACATCATAAGAGCGAGAGAAGGGCATCCTTCTCTCGCTCTAGTGATAATGAACTGTCAGTGACTTATTTTACACCTTGCATTAAGTTTTTGATAAATGGTGAGACTAAGAATAAAACAATACCGATACCTAGTGCAAATAAGCCAGAATATAAGAAGTATTGGTGTGTACTAATCAATACATAGACTTGAACCATTTGTGCATTTAACCCTTGCGCCATGGCATTAGATAAAAACCAAATACTCATCATTTGAGCAGTAAATGCTTCAGGTGCAAGTTTCGTTGTCGTTGATAACCCGATTGGAGACAAACAAAGCTCACCTATTGTAACAAGGAAGAAGCTTGCGACTAACCAGAACGGATTGATGAGTTGGTTTGAATCTGGAATAATCATGATTAAATAAGATACACCTGCAAGAATGACACCAATTGCAAATTTTATAACAGTTGGTGGATTAAAGCGTCCAAGTTTCATCCATAAAATTGAAAATAATGGTGCTAGAATAATAATGAACAATGGGTTTAAAGATTGGAACCATGCGGGTGGAACATGAAAATCGATTAAACCTCCAGTGACTTTAGATAATTCAAGCTGTGTTTTTGTGTCGGCGAACTGTGCTAACACAGTTGAACCTTGCTCTTGAATCATCCAAAATGCGACAGATGCAATGAACAATGGAATGTAAGCAAATACACGTTTACGTTCATGTGTAGCTGTTTTTTGACTGAGAATCATTCTAGTGAATAAAAATAATGGTAAAATGACACCTAAAATCGTAATGATGTTTGCAAATGTTTCGATTGTAAGTTGGCCACGCATATTGAGAAAGACGCCGATTAGAATAAGAATCACAATCACACCGGCTATAATTTTAACTAATTTTGAAATTTCCCCTTTTGTGAGTGGATCCGGCACTTCTGCACCCGCAAGTCCTAGTGATTTTTTATTTGTAATCAGATAAATCAATAATCCAAAAAACATTCCGACAGCTGCAATTGCAAAGCCGAGGTGGAAACCAACATTCACTTGAACCCAACCAATAATCAGTGGTGACAATAACGCACCTAAGTTAATACTCATATAAAAGATAGTAAAAGCTGAATCCATACGTGAGTCATTTTTGTCATACAACAAGCCCACTGTAGATGAAATGTTCGGTTTTAATAGTCCTGTCCCGATAATTAAAAAGAGTAGTGAAATCAGTAATAATGTCAGACTATTTGGTAGTGATAACAAAATATGCCCGATCATAATTAAAATACCACCGTAGAAAAGCGCATGACGTGTACCGGTAATACGGTCGGCAATCCAACCCCCGATAATACCACTCATATAAACTAAAGCGCCGTATATCGACACAATTTGTAATGCCACACCTTGATCGAGTCCGAATCCGCCTTTAGCGACTGAATAATAAATGTAGTATGCTAAAATTGCTTTCATACCGTAGTAACTAAAGCGCTCCCAAAACTCTGTGAAAACGAGGGTACTTAACCCTTTTGGATGGCCAAAAAATCCTGTACGCGGTGTACTGTTAAGGATTTCTTCTTTTGTATAATGTGAAGCCAATAACAACTCCCCCTAAACTAGTAAAGTTAAATCCATTTTATAACTAAATGTAATGTTTAACAAGAAGATTTTAATTCAATACTTATTTTGCAATAATACTTTTAAGAATTTGTAATCAAATGATTTGTTTTAATGACTTGTGTAGCAAGATGATAAAGGCGCATATAGCGGTAAAAAATACCCCTGATTCATTTTTTTATGAGTCAGGGATAAAACATATCGATTTTGTAAGGCTTGTAAGAAATAGTATTTTGATTTCATTACTAATGTTTAACGATTATCGATTTTTTCAGGATACATATCATGATTCATTAAGCGGTATTCCGCCATTTTTTCGTATTTTGAATTTGGACGACCATAATTGGTATAGGGGTCAATGGAGATGCCACCCCGTGGTGTGAACTTGCCCCAAACTTCAATGTAATGTGGGTCCATGAGTTCAATTAAATCATTCATAATAATATTCATACAATCTTCATGGAAGTCTCCATGATTACGAAAACTAAACAAATAAAGTTTTAAAGATTTGGACTCTACCATTTTAACGTTAGGAATATAGGAAATATAAATGGTAGCAAAATCAGGTTGTCCGGTAATCGGACATAAAGATGTGAATTCGGGACAATTGAATTTGACGAAATAGTCTCTGTTTTGATGTTTGTTTTCAAATGTTTCTAAAATATCAGGTCGATAATCAAAGTGATATGTGTTGTCTTGATTACCGAGCAGTGTAATGTCTTGCAATTCGCTTTTTGAACGTCCTTCTGTCATGGGAAGGCCTCCTTAAATTATTTTGAAGTATGGGATTGTCGTTGTTTTGAGCGTGTCATTTGTCTGGCTTTTTCGAACATATAATAGCTGGCACTTAAAATAATGATATAGCCGATGATTGCATAAAAGTCAGGTGCTTCTCTAAATAACACGAAACCTATCAACGCTGTGAAAATAATTGATGCATATGTGAAAATAGAAATATCTTTTGCAGGAGCATAACTGTATGCAACTGTAATACCAATTTGTCCTACAGCAGCGGAAAGCCCTGCTAAAATTAAATAAACCATTTGCATGACACTCATCGGTTCATAAGTGAAAATGACAAAAGGAATTAGGATGATAACTGAAAAGAACGAAAAATAAAACACAATGGTATATGGCGCCTCTCGTGTGCTCAATGCGCGAACAGCGGTATAAGCTGAGGCAGCAAAGATACCGGATAAAAGGCCAACAAGTGCGGGGATAATTTCGGACGAAAACTCAGGTTTTACAACAAATAACATCCCGATAATCGCAATGAGCATTGCTGTAATTTGATATTTTTGAATATATTCTTTTAGAAAGAGCAAGCTTAAGAGTATTGTCCAAAACGGATTCAGTTTCATGAGTATATCTGCATCGCTTAAAACCATATGGTCTATCGCATAAATGTTTAGTAATACCCCCAACAAACCTAGAGTAGAACGAGTCAGTAATAAAGGTTGACTGCTGAGTTTACCGAAGAAAGGCTGTTTATATTTAATAATAAAGAACAGCGGAATGAACATCGCCACGAAGTTTCGAGCTAATGATTTTTGGAATATGGGCAAGTCACCAGATAGGCGAAAAAAAACTGCCATAAAACTAAACCCAATAGCAGAAATTAAAATAGCGATGATACCTTTGACTTTAGTATTCATTCTAATCGCCTCTTACTTTTATAAAAATTTGACTTATACATCTTAGCATAAAAAGTCATAACTTTCATCATATCGAGAAACTTCACTCAAATAAAGTACCTATAAACAGAACATACGTTCTATTTATAGGTATTTATAACGCTTTATAGAATGAAAGTCAAGCGAAAAATAAAGTTTGCTTCCGAAAATTTTTTTGAAATCTCCAAGTGGTTGATATCATCGCTTTTGATGACAAAATCTGACAAAAGAGAAAAATTTTTGCTTTAAAAAACAAAAAGACTTATGTATAATGAGACACATAATATAGTATGAGCGAGCGAATTTTAACACTATATGTTGTGTTTTGGGAGTAGAATGTCGCACAAGAAAGATTGAATTTAAGGATAGTTTACACGATTTTGAACATTCTATTTCTTTGGTTCTCTATATGTTGTATTTGAACAAGACAATATCGAAATGATTTCAACAATGATAAAAAATGCAACATTTTAACTTATTTCATAAATAGCACCTAATCAAATATATGTTCGTATTTTAATTGCGGGATATTTAAATTGTGGTTGAGAAGACGGATTAAAGCGCATGTGAATGATAATCTCATAAGAAAGGTGGTTATCCGAGATGAAAATTGTGTTTTATTCTTTTACGGGTAATGTTAGACGATTCGTGAAACGTACAAAACTGAACAACACCCTTGAGATTAATGAAACGAATGCGTCAGAAATTGTAACGGAACCATTTATTATTTTGACAGGGACAATTGGTTTTGGTGAGGTACCTCAACCAGTCCAACAATTTTTGGAAAAAAATTATAAAAACTTAAAGGGTGTTGCAGCAAGTGGCAATCGAAATTGGGGTAGTAATTTTGCGAAAGCAGGAGAAACTATTGCCAATACGTACCACGTCCCTTTATTGATGAAATTTGAACTCCATGGCAATGCCCATGATACAACAGAATTTAAAGAGAAGGTGGTCAATTTTTATGAAAACTATGGAACAAAAGCAATACAAGCATATTGAACTGAATAATCAAGTGACTAAAAGAAATGAAAAAGGTTTTTTTCAATTAGAGAAAGACCAAGAGGCACTTGCATTATATTTAGAAGAAATTCAAGATAAAACGGTTCATTTCGATAGCGAACTTGAACGCCTTCACTTTTTAGTTGACAACAATTTTTATTACAATGTATTTGAGGAGTATAGTGAAGCTCAGCTTGCGGAATTAATTGCATATGCAGAGGCGATTCCGTTTCACTTTGCGAGCTATATGTCAGCGAGTAAATTTTTCAAAGATTATGCGTTGAAAACAAATGATAAGTCACAGTATCTTGAAAACTATCATCAACATGTGTTGATTGTGTCGCTTTATCTTGCAAAAGGGGACGTCACACTTGCGAAACAATTCGCTTCTGCAATGATCGAGCAACGTTATCAACCGGCAACGCCAACGTTTTTAAATGCAGGGCGTGCGCGCAGAGGAGAACTTGTGTCATGTTTTCTACTGGAAGTTGACGATAGTTTGAACTCGATTAATTTCATCGATTCAACGGCAAAACAATTAAGTAAAATTGGTGGTGGTGTTGCTATCAACCTCTCTAAATTACGTGCGCGAGGTGAAGCCATCAAAGGAATTAAAGGTGTCGCAAAAGGTGTTTTACCAATTGCAAAAGCGCTTGAGGGAGGCTTTAGTTACGCGGACCAATTAGGTCAACGTCCAGGTGCGGGTGCCGTGTACCTGAACATTTTCCACTATGATGTAGAAGAATTTTTAGATACGAAAAAAATAAATGCAGATGAAGATTTACGCCTTTCTACTATTTCAACAGGTTTGATTGTCCCTTCTAAATTTTTTGAACTTGCAAAAGAAGGAAAAGACTTTTTTATGTTTGCCCCTCACACTGTTGAACAGGAATATGGCGTGACACTTGACGATATTAATATTGATGAATACTATGATCGATTAGTGGAAAACCCTAATGTAATGAAGAAGAGCAAAGATGCGCGTGAAATGCTTAATATGATAGCACAAACACAATTGCAATCTGGGTATCCTTATTTAATGTTCAAGGACAATGCGAATCGTGTGCATGCGAATGCGAACATTGGCCAAATTAAAATGAGTAACTTGTGTACAGAAATTTTCCAACTTCAAGAAACATCGATTATCAATGATTATGGTGTAGAAGATGAAATCAAACGAGATATTTCTTGTAATTTGGGTTCATTAAATATCGTTAATGTGATGGAATCTGATCAATTTAGAGCATCTGTACATACAGGTATGGACGCATTAACAGTGGTAAGCGATATCGCAAACATTCAAAATGCGCCAGGCGTGAAAAAAGCGAATAGCGAATTGCATTCAGTAGGTTTAGGTGTCATGAACTTACATGGTTATTTAGCGAAAAATTATATCAATTATGAATCAGAAGAAGCTAAAGACTTTGCGAATGTTTTCTTTATGATGATGAATTACTATTCAATAGAACGTTCAATGCAAATTGCGAAAGAACGTGGGGAAGCATTTGTGGACTTTGATCAGTCTGATTATGCGAATGGCCGTTATTTTGAGCGTTATACGACGGAAGATTTCTTGCCACAGTCTGACAAAGTGAAAGCATTGTTTGAACACCACACAATTCCTACGCGTGAAGATTGGAAAGCCCTACAAGCTGAAGTGGAAAAGTATGGTTTATATCATGCATATCGTTTAGCCATTGCACCAACGCAAAGTATTTCTTATGTACAAAATGCAACGAGTTCAGTAATGCCAATTGTAGATCAAATTGAACGTCGAACATATGGAAATGCTGAAACATTTTATCCAATGCCATTTTTATCACCACAAACGATGTGGTATTACAAATCAGCGTTTAATATTGATCAAATGAAGCTGATTGATCTTATTGCGACAATTCAAACACATATCGATCAAGGTATTTCTACAATTTTGTATGTGAATTCAGAAATTTCGACGCGTGAGTTATCACGTTTGTATGTGTATGCACATCATAAAGGATTAAAATCTTTGTACTATACACGAAACAAATTGTTGAGTGTAGAAGAGTGTACAAGCTGTTCAATTTAAGTGATGTGGTGATGCACCTATAAATACGGAAAAGCGAGACCCCAATATGTCTTGAAATGGGACATCTGTTTTTAAACGATTGCGGGGGATAGGCCACCGTATAGCGCTTATCCCCCATTTGTCGTACATCATAATAAAGATAGGAGCAAATAATATCAATGATAGCTGTAAATTGGAACACTCAAGAAGATATGACGAATATGTTTTGGCGTCAAAACATCGCTCAAATGTGGGTTGAAACTGAATTTAAAGTCTCTAAAGATATTGCGAGTTGGAAAACGTTAACTGATGATGAACAAGAAGCATTTAAAAAGGCTTTGGCAGGTTTAACGGGTTTGGATACGCATCAAGCTGATGACGGAATGCCTTTAATCATGTTGCATACGAAAGACTTACGAAAAAAAGCTGTTTATTCTTTTATGGGAATGATGGAACAAATCCATGCTAAAAGCTATTCACATATTTTCACGACGCTCTTACCCTCTAAAGAAACCAATGAATTGTTAGACAAATGGGTCCTTGAAGAACCGCATTTGAAATACAAATCTGAAAAAATCATTAGTAATTATCACAAATTATGGGGCAAAGAAGCTTCCATTTATGATCAGTATATGGCACGCGTATCAAGTGTGTTTTTAGAAACGTTTTTATTTTATTCTGGATTCTATTACCCATTGTATTTGGCTGGCCAAGGTCGCATGACGACATCGGGTGAAATCATCCGTAAAATTTTACTTGATGAATCAATTCATGGCGTTTTCACAGGCTTAGATGCTCAAAGTTTGCGCAATGAACTTTCAGAAAGTGAAAAACAAAAAGCCGATCAAGAAATGTATAAATTATTAGAAGATTTATATGCGAATGAAGAGTCCTATACGCGTAAACTATACGAACCGATTGGCTTAGCAGACGATGTCATGAACTATGTACGTTATAACGGCAACAAAGCATTGTCTAATCTTGGTTTTGAACCTTATTTTGAAGAGCGTGAGTTCAGTCCGATTATTGAAAATGCATTAGATACATCAACGAAAAACCATGATTTCTTCTCAGTTAAAGGTGACGGCTATACGCTTGCGTTAAATGTCGAAGCACTTCAAGATGATGATTTTGTATTTAATGACTAGTGTTTTGACGTCAACAAGAATAAGATAACGCACGATAGCGTGTGCGTAATTGAATACTTCACCGCTACATAAGCAACTTCACTTCGAGGGTCATCCTATCTGAAAGGTCCATTTAAATGCGACTTTGAAGGTGGTGTCTCATCCGAGGTGAGGTTGCTTTTATTATGTGTGATGATTGAGCGTGTGGAAGCGTATTGATGAATGTCTTATTAGGTTGATGATGATCGAGTAAACAAGTGATAGAGGGACGCGATGAAAAAAATGGAAGAGATAATGGGAGATGTGATGTTTTTGTGGATAGGTTGACGCGGTTGCATTGACCAAACGGCCAGGCTTTTTCAAATTGATAAAAGTTACATTTGATGATTGAGCGCAAATGCGATGCACGCGAGAGGGTGAAGCCGTAGCTCCCCCTCTACGTGCCATGCTATCTCAAATGACGTAAGTCTTTTAGGTAACTGTGTAGATGATTAAGGCGTGATGATAAGACTTTAATGCAGTCAGTCTCTTCTTATGTCCATCCTCGGACGCATGTTAGATTTATCTTGCATTCTAATCATACGAGAGGTTCAGGTTGAAATGAGGAGATGAAGCTGTCATCTCAACCACTGGAAAAATTTAAATTTCAAAATAGTGATGATAATGAAACTTGCATCGATTGTTAAAGTGTGCGTTGCATTTCGGACAAGATTCGTTCATCATGTAGGTTTCAATCGACATTTCATGTTGACATACCCCACACAAAATGGCATGTACATCAAACTCATCTGAATGCCAGCGCTTAGGGTGATGCTTTTCAGATTCATTGTGACATTTAAAACATGGATAATACTTGTTACAGCATTTAAATTTAATTGCAATAATATCAAGTGGTGTGTGATAATGCACGCAACGTGTTTCATCATCAATTGTTGCACCATAAACATGTGTCATTCTACCCGCTCCCCTTAGTTATATTTTTATTTTTCTAATGGCTCTCCAATGATGCGAACTTCTCGTTCTAGAGAGATATCAAACTTTTCTTTAACGACTTTTTGCACGTGATGAATCAGTGCTTCATAATCCGTGGCAGTCCCATGATCGACATTGACCATAAAACCAGCATGTTTCAATGAGACTTCGACGCCACCAATACGATGGCCTTGTAAATTTGCGTTTTGAATTAATTGGCCTGCAAAATGGCCAGGTGGTCGACGAAAAACACTACCGCAAGAAGGATACTCAAGCGGTTGTTTCGATTCTCGACGCGCCGTTAAATCATCCATTTTCTCTTGAATTTCAACTTGTTTGCCGGGAGTAAGTGTAAAAGCAGCCTCTAATACGACATAGTGTTGCTGTTGAATAATACTGTTACGATAATCTAATTCGAGCTCATTATGTGTCAATTGGAGTAAATCACCACGCTCATTAATGACCAACGCATAATCAATGACATCTTTCACTTCACCGCCATAAGCGCCGGCATTCATATAAACTGCGCCACCAATTGACCCCGGAATACCACAGGCAAATTCGAGGCCAGTTAATGCATAATCTCGTGCTTTACGAGATACATCGATAATTGCCGCACCACTTCCGGCGATAATTGTTGCATCAGAAGCTTCGATATGATTGAGAGACAGCAAACTTATGACAATGCCACGAATACCCCCATCTCGAATAATAATATTGGACCCATTGCCTAAATATGTGACCGGGATTTGCTGCTCATATGCGTATTTTACTATTTTTTGTACGTCTTCAAAATGTTCAGGCGAGATATAAAAATCAGCATTGCCTCCTGTCTCTGTATACGTATAACGTTTAAGGGGTTCATCCACTTTTATTGTATTTACAGGAACAAGTGATTCTAATTCCCGTAAGATGCGAGATTGATTCACAATTAACATCCTCTCTTTCCGTAATAACAACGTAAAATTTTGCTCATCGACTTCTTATCTTATTGAAGTATATTTTAATCGTCCATTTTTGCAATAATAGATTTAATTATATTTTAACCGTTTTAATGGACCGCGTCATGCCCAAACCTCTATGACGTCGTGTACTGTTGAAGTGCGTCAAACCACTGTGCTTTTATCGTTTCATAAGTGCGAATCGTTAGGGGCTGTTGTGCAAGTGCCTTTTTTTGTGCTTTGAAAAAGTGGATTGCATCTGATTGATGTGTCAATAAATCATGATAGCGTTGATATTTGTCAAAAGTAGGGGTCTGCATTTGAATAATATGTAAACGAACGTCTTGTTTTAAATCGCTTAAGTTATTGAATTTTGCCATGACGACTTTCTTTTCATATGAATGATGTAGGCGATAAAACCCTGCATAATTTAATCTTTTTTCATCTAATGCAGTAATATCATGTAAATTACGCACACCTACTAAAATGTCTAAAATGGGTTCTGTTGGATAATTGAAATGGGCAGTTCCACCGATATGTTGGGTGAATTTAATCGGGGAGTCTAAAAGATTTAATAATAGGGCATGATATGTTTCATACTGTTGATGATAGTATGATGATTTGTCATCGGTCATGAAAGGTTGAACATGACGGTACATGAGCTAGCCTCCTATAAGGTGATTTTCCATAATTCTGAATTACTATATCATATATTATTTTCAAGTTAAATACGTTTATGTATAATACGAATTAATAAGAGGTGTAATAATGAAAAAATGGACGATAATGTTGATTTTAAGTTTGGTGGCCCTAGGGGGTCTGACTGCTTGTTTTCCGTCTTCTCGACAACAACAACATGCATTCGATCAACAAATGCAAACCGTGATGAAACAAGAACTAAAAATTAAGCAAACGATGGACCAGATGGATTTAAATCAGCTGTATCATTTAAGTCAAACCGATACGACTGATGCGAATAAACGCGCTTTTAGTCAAATGAAACACCAAATTGATGAAAAATTAAAGCCTCAAATGAAACACTATCATCAAGCAGCGGAAAAACTTCCAGCAGAGAACAAGGATTTAAAGTTATTAAAAGCAACATATTTAAAAGGAGTAGAGGGTAAAGAAAAAGAAATTGAGAAATTAGAGCAATTTGTCGTACTTTGCCAAAATTCAATTCAAACGAATGAAAATATTTTGGATGACACACAACAGTTTGAAAAATATCGGAGCCGTGTTGAAAACCAACTTAACCGTGCAAAGCAATCTGCACAAGGAATCGAAGACAGTATGAAACTTGAAGCACAATTGGATAAAAACAATTCACGTATAAAAAATATTGCAGAAACCTCAATTCGTGAAAAGGATGAAGACGTGCAGATTAAAACGATAAAAACCGAGATTATTCCATTAATTCAAGACCAAATTAAAGCTTTGAATGAAACCCAACTCAAAGATGAAATGACGAGTCAAGTCCGTCAAGATGCTGTGCAAATGTATTATAGTTTAGAACGTTATTATCAAGCCCGTATTAAAACAATTACGTATAATCAAAAATTATCCCAAGTGGACGTGCATACTTTAATTACCAAAGGCGAAGATTTAGAAAAATATAATCAAGATTATGAAAATCAGCGGGATCAAATGGGACTTTAATCGAGATGTGCGAATGGTTGTGTGATAGAAAATTGCACGTATGAATGCAAACGGATTTAAAATTAAAGGTTAACAAGGTGATATTATGTGTGTATAATGGTAAACATTGAGAAAACTAAGCATTCATTTTAAATAAAAGGCAGACAGAAAAATCTATTTAGAGGTGAAGAGAATGGCAATTAAGCTAACTTCGATTGACCAGTTTGAACAAACAATGGAAGCGCATGACTATGTGTTTATTTTAAAACACAGTCAAACTTGCCCAATTTCGGACAATGCTTTTGATCAATTTAATAAATTTTTATATGAGCGTGACATGGATGGCTATTATGTAGTGGTTCAAGAAGCGCGTGAGCTATCGGATTATATTGCTGAAAAGACGGGAGTCAAACACGAATCACCACAAGCATTTTATTTTGTTAATGGCGAATTGAAGTGGCATGACCATCATCAAAATATTACCGTGTCTTCACTGGCAAAAGCTGAGGAATAAGTACCAGGTAGGACGACGTGCCTGATGGGAATGTGGTATAAATACAAACGACATAACATTAGAAATAACGTATGAAGACGAGTACATAATCAATAAGTAATGAAAGCAACACCATCGATTGAGGATGATGTGTTGCTTTTTGACTTTTGTACTCGGAACGGTGTGATGTCAGTTGCACTGTATTTGACAGAATAGGTTTGTACACTTTTGATAGACAAGGCTATAATATAGAGGAAAATGCCTCAGCATTCGAATGATTTATGTCGTATGGCTATTCAGAGCGAACAACCACGGATACTGTTTTGCTTGAAGCCTAATGTAGAAGCGCAGTCAATTTAAGTGTATCCATGCACTAGCGCGTAATTTGCTGTGATACGGGAGACACTTAAATGTGATAAGCGGATTAACTTTAAAATTAAAATTTTTATGATAAAACAAGAAAGATAAGAGGGTGAAAACATGAAAGTCTTAGTTGCAATGGATGAATTTAACGGCATTATTTCTAGTTACGATGCCAATCGTTATATAGAGGAAGGCATTGCGAGTCAGATTACAGAGGCTGATATTGTACAAGTCCCACTATTTAATGGTAGAAGAGAACTACTCAATGCTATATTTTTGTGGAAATCAGGAACGCAATATCGAATGACTGCACATGATGCAATGATGCAACAAAAAGATGTGACATATGGTCAAACAGATGATGGACTGACAGTGATTGAAGCGGGCCAATTTTTAACGGGTAACGAGGCGTACGTGACACATACCAGTTTTGGTTTGGGTGAGGTCATTCGCCATGCGTTAGATAAAAACGCACAACATATGATCATTTCTGTCGGTGCCATCGATACATTCGATGGTGGCGCAGGTATGTTACAGGCGCTAGGTGCGCGTTTTTACGATGATGAAGGTCGCATTGTGGATATGACAAAAGGGAGTGACGCCATCAAGCATGTGCGTCAAATTGATCTACAACACTTACATGCTGGCTTGAAAGCATGTCGCATTCAAATTGTGACGGACTTTGAAAGTAAGTTATATGGTAAACAAAGTGCTATTATGAAAACCTACCGTCACTATCAAATGAATCGTGAAGAGGCAGTGACGATTGACAATTTGTTATGGTATTGGAGTGAGCTATTCAAACATCAGCATCATCTTGTACTGGGGTCGGTTCACAGAGGTGGTGCAGGCGGCGGCATAGCAGCAACGATGCATGCATTGTTTAATGCTGAAATCTGTACGAGCCATGAATTAGTCGATCAAATTACAGGTTTGAATCGATTAGTGGAACAAGCCGATTTGGTTGTCTTTGGTGAGGGGATTGATGAACAAGATGAAATGATTGAGACCTCTTCATTAAGAATTGCTGAACTTTGTCATCAGCATGGCAAGCCTTCAATTGCTATTTGTGGGACTAGAGACAAGTTTGAACGTTTCGAAGCACTAGGTGTGACAGCAATGTTTAACACGTTTATTGATATGCCAAAATCATTACCTGATTTTAAAATGGGTGTGCAATTAAGAAATGATGTCATACAGGCGATTCGATTATTACAGACATCATTTCAGTAAATCGAATGATATGTGAAAGAAATAGACCTTTATCATTTTTTTGAAAATGGTAAAGGTCTATTTCTGTATGGCTATTCTTTTGTTATTACTATTTTTTGAACAATGCCTAAAATGACTTGTACAGCTTGAGCCATAACATCAATAGATGCATATTCATAAGGGCCATGGAAATTGTCACAACCTGTGAACAAGTTCGGTGTAGGCAATCCCATAAATGAAAGTTGCGAGCCATCCGTACCACCGCGAATCGGTGCTGTATTCGGTGTAATGTTAAGGTCTGAATACACAGCAGTTGGAATGTCGATAATATATTGTAATGGTTTGATTTTTTCAGCCATATTGCGATATTGATCATGAATGGTAAGGTGAACCGGGTCATAATGATAACGCGCATTGAGTTCTTTTTGAATAGAGACAAGGCGCTGTTTTCTATTTTCAAACGACTGGGCATCATGATCACGAATGATATACTGTGAGGTTACTTTTTCTACATTACCCGTCATATGCATTAAGTGGAAAAAACCTTCGTAGCCTTCTGTATGCTCGGGGACTTCCTTTTCGGGCAAAGCTTGATGGAATGCATGCGCAAGATTTAAGGCGTTGACCATTTTGTCTTTTGCTGAACCAGGATGGACATTGACGCCTTCAAAAGTAATCTGTGCTTCAGCAGCGTTGAAACTTTCGAATTGCAATTCACCCAATTGACTGCCATCCATTGTATAGGCAAAATCAGCATTGAAACGTTCAACATCGAATTTGTGAGGACCGCGACCAATTTCTTCGTCTGGCGTAAAACCAACACGAATACGACCGTGTTTAATTTCTGGATGTTCGAGCAGATATTGCAATGCTTCCATAATTTCTACGACGCCAGCTTTATCGTCTGCGCCAAGAAGGGAAGTGCCATCTGTTGTCATTAAGGTATGGCCTTTCACTTTGAGGATATCAGGGAACACTTCAGGATCGATTTCACGACCAGAAGTTCCTAAAGTGATCACACCGCCATCATAGGCATCAATGATTTGTGGATTCACGTTTGCAGCGTTGAAGTCTGGTGAAGTATCCACATGAGCCAAAAAGCCAACTGTAGGAAAGTCTCCTTCGATATTAGCTTCTAATGTAGCGAAAAGGTATCCATGATCGTCGATATCAGTTGGAAGTCCCATTGCTTGTAGTTCTTGTTCTAATAGGCGCAATAAGTCCCATTGGCGCTCAGTGGAAGGTGTTGCGTCACTTGTCGGATCAGATTGTGTATTGATTTTAGCGTAGCGTGATAATCTTTCGATGATCTGGTTTTTCATATGTAAACACTCCTTCTTTATCTATGAAATACGATTGTTCATGTGATAGCCTTTGCGATAATGCTTTCCTCTAAGTTTACCATATGCGTGTTTGAAGCGTGTATAAATGTAATAGAAAATCTCAGCGCAAAGGATTCCAAAAGCGATAGCCCCAGATGTCAATGTCACTTCTAAAAATTGATTGACAGCGGATGTATATGCATTTGTAACGAGAAGGCGTGTTGCCTCATATGCAGCGCCTCCGGGAACTAATGGGATAATTCCGGGAACGATAAATATAATCACGGGACGTTTATAGCGACGACTCATTGTATGACTCATTATCGCCAAAATAAAGCTTCCGAGGAATGCAGCCATAACGATACCATAATGCATATCGACAGTGATTTTATAAATCGTCCAACCCATCGCACCGACAAAGCCTGAAGCGAGAAGCAGACGTTTGGGGGCATTAAATATAACTGAAAAGAGCATTGTCGATACAAAGCTAATCAAAAATTGTGCAATATAATAAAGCGTCTCACTCAACTTCCACACCTCTTTCTACAAAATGAGTAATACGATTGCCACACCTGCACCGATTGCAAAAGCAGTCAATGCGGCTTCCACACCGCGTGACATTCCAGCAAGTAATTCGCCTGCCATTAAGTCACGGATTGCATTCGTAATTAAAATTCCTGGTACAAGCGGCATGACACCTGCAATAGTAATAATATCTTGATCCGTTGCCCAGCCGATACGAGTAAAGAAGGAGGCAATTGCAATAACGACCATCGCACTGATAAATTCTGAGAAAAATTTAATCTGAATAAAGCGTTGTACGAGATCAAAAGTTAAGAAAGCGCCCCCGCCGGCGATGACAGCATAAATGAAATCATGTGGTCCGCCACCAAACATAAATAAAAAGAAACCACAGGCAATGGATGCAGCTAAAAATTTAATCACTGATGAGTATTGCAGTGAAGCATGTTCAAGATGAATTAACTCAGCTTTCGCATCATCTATGGATAAAGCATTTTGAGAAATTTTACGTGAAATATTATTAGCAAGCGCAATTTTTTCCAAATCTGTTGTACGATCACGCACACGGACGAGCCGTGTGTTCGTTCGGTCGTTCAATGAAAAAATAATAGCGGTAGACGTCACAAATGCATAAGTATCTTCAAGCCCAAAGCTTGCGGCAATACGTCCCATAGTATCTTCAACGCGATAAGTTTCAGCACCGCTCTCTAACAACACCTTACCAGCCAGTAAGACGATATCAATCACTTTATTTTCATCAATGATAGTGAGGCCTTGTGTCATGACTGAATCTCCTTTCTTATCAATAGTCAGTCTACATGGGAATAAGTACTGATGCAATCATTACATCACAAAAGATAAAGGGCTGTAATGATGGGAATGTTCTGAGCATACACAACCATGTGATGACATGTTGTGTAGTGAAACGACATAATCGAACAATGACGATGTTTAGAATACTTAAAAATTCACTTTTATCTTACTAAAAACATAACAATATGATCAGTAGAGGTATGCAAACAAAAAGAGACGGGATCACTTTAAGATGACTCGTCTCTAGATGTATCGAGATGCGTTATTGTAAATGAATAATCGGACTAAACATGACCTTATTACGGCCTTCATTTTTAGCCACATGTAACATGTCATCGGCATCTTTAAACAATTTGCGCTGTGATTTAGGACTGTCAGGTGTCAAATAACCCACACCGATAGATACGGACAGTTTAATGACCACTTTTTCAGGCAAATGAAAGTTCGATTTTTCAACTGCTTTTCGGATACTTTCGGCCAGTTTGACACAGGCATCTAAAGTGTAATCTTCCAATACAATTGAAAACTCTTCTCCACCGTTACGGAAAATCCGTGTCGATTGAGGGACATAATTTTGTAAAAGGTGCGACATTTGTTTTAATACTGCATCGCCTGCACGATGTGTATAGGCATCATTGACATCTTTAAATCCATCAATATCGATGAGCAATAATGCCAAACTGTGATGTTTTTTTTCAGCGATCGAGGAGACGGTGTTTAAGTGTCGGTCGAACTCTTTCACGTTGCCTAAACCTGTTAAATAATCCACTGTATCTTCATGCTCGTAGCGATCAATTAATGAGAAAAATCGTAATAAATCGACATAAAAAATCGCTGTGATAAAGGTTGCAATCATAGATATAGGAACTAAATAAAAGACTTCTTTAATATCATATGAAGGCATAAACAGAGCGATAATCGCTAAAATCATTACGCTTAAAACATTTAAAATTTGAATAGCATAGACATGCTTTTGCTTTATAAAAGGTCCAATTGTACTAATAATCGCAGCGATGACGAGCAGTGCGACAGCGTATGTTAATGTTGTCGCAATCACAAAATAGCCAACAAGGGCGATAATGACTGCTGCAAATAGTGTGTAAAATGAGTTCGTGTATCTACCTAAAAAAAGTAAAGGAAGAAAAGAAAGTTGAATGTGGTAGCTTTCAATCGGAATAGGATGAAAGGCTAGCAATAATCCAACAATGGTCATCAACACCGTAATATAGCTTTTGGAAAATCTAAAGTCGTGAGATTCGGCATATTGAAGACGATGAAACAGATAAATTCCGGCGATTGTTACTGAAATATTATAGATAATAGCTTCAATCATATTTATGCGACTCCTTTTCGTTACCCTTAGTTATTGTATGTGAAATGTTACAATTTGTCATTAGTTTTTATAATCAAAAAGGTTTTATGAATGCTGAAATCTTTTTAGCGAAACTTGCAAGCGAAGATATGATAGAATAGACATGTATCTAAACTTTTTGGCCTCTCTGTTTTAGTGCGGTATATAAAAAGATTATTTTTGTATGATGTTTTGATATAATGTGAAATTAATGTAAAATACATATGTTAACTCGATTTTGATGATGACTTTTAAATGGTTGGGTATGAACGGATGAATCATTTCATAACAATCGCGCATCATCGTTTGTAATAGATCGTTTCTTGCTTGTTGAGGGGGATCATTGCGTTTTGGCATTTGGGTCTCAACCGATGTCACTTGTTAATTATTTAATGAAGAAAATTTTCCTGTAATGTAGGTGAACTGATGTATACTTTAACACTCATTGGCGTCTCAATGATAGTCAGTTTAATAATTACACCAATTGTAATTGCTGTTTCAAAAAAGTTAGATATTGTAGATAAACCCAACTTCCGTAAGATACACACTAAGCCTATCTCAATGCTTGGGGGTTCAGCAATACTATTGTCTTTTTTTATAGGCGTTTGGCTTGGACATCCCATTGAACGAGAAATCAAGCCTTTGTTACTTGGTGCAATTGTTATGTATTTGGTAGGTTTGATTGATGATTTATATGATTTAAAGCCGATTATCAAATTATTAGGTCAAATTGCAGCGGCTTTAATTGTCGTATCCTACGGTGTAACGATCGACTTTATTTCTATACCTATTGGTCCTACTCTATATTTTGGTTGGCTGAGCGTTCCGATAACTATTTTTTGGATTGTAGCCATAACGAATGCCATTAATTTAATCGATGGGCTAGATGGTTTGGCAGCAGGGGTATCAGTCATTGCACTGGCGACAATAGCCTTTATTGCCATTCTTCAAGGCAACATCTTTATTATCATGATTTGTAGTGTTTTAATCGGTGCGTTATTTGGATTTCTCGCTTTTAACTTTCATCCAGCTAAGATTTTTTTAGGAGACAGTGGGGCATTATGCATCGGTTTTATTATTGGTTTTGTATCGTTACTTGGTTTTAAAAACATTACTTTTATTTCTTTGTTTTTCCCTATTGTTATTCTTGCAGTCCCGTTTATCGATACATTATTTGCAATGATTCGCAGGGTGAAAAAGGGACAACATATTATGCAAGCAGATAAATCACATTTGCATCACAAACTTTTAGAACTGGGTTATACGCATCGTCAAACTGTCACTTTAATCTATTCTATTGCATTTATGTTTAGTGTTGTCAGCATCATTCTTTACCTTTCTGAACCGTGGGGCGTCTTTTTGATGATGATTCTTATCGTGATTACAATAGAACTGATTGTTGAGTTTACAGGTTTAATCGATGATGATTATCGTCCGTTGCTCAATTTGTTATCGAAAAGAAAGCGGTCAAAAGGAAAGTAAATCGATTGGGCAATCTCATTTGAATTAAATTGAAATGAAATGCCAAGCCATTGCATTTTGATGCGCATGTCATCGCACATCCAATGAGGGGACAAGACATTTATAACATCAATGTTGAAGTTTCCCTCTCTTTTTAAAATGATATTCGTATGAATTGGATAAGCTCTCATCTTTTGGATGGGAGATTTTTGTGATTTGAGCCCATTTAATCATATGGTTTCGGTAAGCGGTTTGTTGTACCAAATGCGTTGTATAAAGATGTCATGAAAAGAAAAAACCTTCCGGACTCTTAAATCGGACCGGAAAGGATGATTGTTAGCGTAATGAATTGATTCAAATCGTTTTACGGTATATTGATGGGGTGAACCGTCTTTGGATTGTTCAATCTACAGATGTGTCAATATCAAACGGAAGACGCATGACGGGTTTCGTTTCTAATTCGTATTTACCTTGTGTATGTTGGTTCGCAAATTGTACGAACGTTTCATAGTCTGCTTCGAGTACGTCAATGTGGTAAGTGACTTGATCGGTATAGCGCGTATCTCGGAGGATAAAAGTGGTGGATTGAAGTTCGTATTCAAATTTGCCAGTTAAATCATAAGCCATTGAAATTTGAACTGGAATGGCCGGTTTTAAAGCAACGCGACCGACATCTTGAATCACATCGCGTACAGCGCCACCGTATGCACGAATAAGTCCGCCTGTTCCTAGTTTGATACCACCAAAATAACGTGTTACGACGACAACTGCATCGTGAACTTCAAGTTTTTTTAACATTTCCAACATCGGAACGCCTGCAGTTCCACTAGGTTCACCATCATCGTGCGCTTTTTGAATCAACATCGTATCTCCAATTGTATAGGCTGAGCAATTATGAGTGGCTTCACGATGCTCTTTTTTCTTCGCAGCAATAAATGCTTTGGCTTCATCTTCACTTTGTACAGGTTTGATATGTGCGATGAAGCGCGACTTACTGATTACATTTTCTATGATGTGTTCGCCTTTGATCGTTATCACTGAATCTGTCACATCAGATCCCCCTTTATTGTAATAATTGTTGAATCTATTATACTATAATGAGAACCAACTTAAAGGTCGGAATGTGCGTAGTGTTGATGCTGTAAAAAGTAATGACAAACGATAGTGGAATTTGTTATAAACGAACGTGTCAGTACATGTAAATGAAAGCGCGAAAGACCCAATGTTTAAAAATAATCATTATTGATAAATTAGTGATTCATTTAAGAGGAGGAAGGAATATGAAAATAGCTGTAATGACTGATTCGACAAGCTATATCCCCCAACATATATTACAAAAAAGTAATATTCGAACAGTTCCTTTAAGTATTACTTTAGAAAATGGTGATAACTTTAAAGAAAATATTTCGATTTTTGCAGATGAATTTCATCAAATTTTAAAGGAGTCCGACACCATTCCGACGACAAGTCAACCCGCTATAGGTGAAATGATTCATGCCTATGAAGCGTATAGGGAAGAGGGATACACGGATATTATTGTGGTGCATCTTTCAAGTGGGATTAGTGGCACATATCAAACAGCTGTACAAGCTGCGGGCATGGTTGAAGGGATACGTGTCCACCCTGTTGATTCGAAAATTGCTTGTTTACCAGAAGGTATCATGGCTTTACGCGCTTTAGAATTAATAGAAGAAGGCAAAACAGTAGAAGACATCTTAAAAGATTTAGATGACATGGTCCAACATGTCGGCGCATTTCTTGTCGTTGATGATTTGAAAAATTTGTACAAGAGTGGGCGGATTACAGGGGCTCAAGCATGGATAGGTAATTTATTGAAGATGAAACCTGTTCTTACTTTTGAAGAGGGACTTATCGTACCGTATGAAAAAGTACGTACAAAAAAACGTGCATTAAAGGTGATTGAAGAGAAAGTTATTGAACGCGCAAATGAATTCGATGAAGCAACTGTCATGGTGATTGGTGGCAATGACAGAGATGAATCTCAACGCGTCTATGAATCACTTAAAGTGAAGTATCCCGATAAAAATATTGTGTTTTCAGAATTGGGGCCTGTAATTACGTCCCACTTAGGATTAGGAAGCTTTGGTATCGGTGTGGTCAATCGACGTGTTGAAGTACCCGATTCGGTTAATGTCGAGCGCCAATGATGTTTTGGTTATTTTCATGAATTTTTGCGTCGGTTTCTTGAAATATCGATGCCATATTCCAATTATAAAAAGAAAATGGAATCACTGTTGAAATTGAATTAAATGAATGCATGAATCAACTTGTTGAGAATGGGGGATTAGCCTATTCTCTTTTTTTATGTAGATGAACGTGCACATGTTTTTTGAAAAATGTCAGAGTCATGAAGTAATTTTATGTGCTGATGCGTGTACATTGATGAAAGGAGGATATCTATGTATCCCAATGGTCAATTAATCACTGATGTGACGGCTTATGATTCAAAGGACATTGTTAACGTTGAAAAAGGCGTAACACATACTTTACATGGGTGGCAATGTCATCGATGTACGACTAGACGTCCTTACCATTTTTATCAATATGATAGCCCTCGGTATAATGAAAAAGTCGTATATTGCCGCCATTGTTTGAATATGGGACGTATGGATAGTCATACGGATGTGTATACAATGAGAAGCTTGACGGCGCCTTCCATAGCAAACTATCACTTGTCATTTCAGTTATCGGCACAACAGCAGTATGCATCTGAAACGATTGTAAAAGCTGTAGAAAATAATGATGCTTTATTACTTCATGCAGTGACTGGAGCAGGGAAAACAGAGATGATGTTTGAAGCAATCGCTCAAGCACGATGTCAAGGTAAAAACGTAGCGGTCGTTTCACCACGTTTAGACGTTGTCATTGAGGTTAGCGAGCGACTCAAACAAGCTTTTTCAGACGAGGCTATCGATGTTTTACACCAAGCATGCCGACAGCGATATCACGCACATTTTGTGGTTGCGACGGTACATCAACTGTACCGCTTCAGAAGTCATTTTCATGTCATCTTTGTCGATGAAGTCGATGCTTTTCCATTATCGATGGATCCGGCATTAATGGAAACAATCGAACGTGCTGCGAGAAGTGAAAAAGCTTTAATTTATATGAGCGCGACGCCACCAAAAACTTTAAAAAAACAATTTGATGAGGCACATACAGTGACATTACCGGCAAGGTATCATCGTCAACCACTGGTGATTCCTATTTTTAAATATTTCAATCTCCGCACAAAAAAGTTACAACGGCATTTGCTAACAAAGATGCAAAAACAGCTACAACGACAACGAACGACATTATTGTTTTTTAGTGATATTCGCGAAATGAAGCAATTTTATCGAACATATGCATCCAAAGTAAGTCGATTGGGTTTCGTCTATAGCGATGATCCTGACCGTTTAACAAAAGTGTCAGAATTAAGAAATGGCACGTATAAAATCATGTTAACGACAACAATATTAGAACGAGGCTTTACCATGCCTTTTTTAGACGTATGGGTGATGGATAGTCATCGCTATACATCAACCGCATTGATTCAAATTGCGGGGCGTGTTGGACGTAAAGCCACTTGTCCAAACGGTGAAGTATGCTTTTTTCATCAAGGACGTACAAGGGCGATGTATCAAGCACGACGACAGTTGCAACAAATGAATAGAGTTGCGAAAGCGCGAGGCTGGTTAGATTGAAGCGATGTCGATTTTGTATGACACCGATACAAGAAACATTGCTTGTCAGTCAATTGTTTAAGCGTGCACCGGTGCTATGTCCGACATGTCACGAAGCAATGACAGCATGTCGGTTTGACGAGATGGGGAGATGTACGTATTGCAAAGGCGTATTAGATGAAACGGGGTGTTGTATAAGTTGTCGTGACCTGCAATATCGAGATGTTTGTTTTGAAAATATCAATGCCCAATTTCACTATCAACATTTTGTAAAAACACTCATGCATCAATTTAAATTTCTCAATGATGTTGCGATTGCAGAAATTTTTGCTGCTTATGTCCGCATTCCACACCGTCCTGATGAACTCATTATTCCAATGCCTTCAAGCGAACAACATGATTTTCAACGTACGTTTAATCCTGTGCAAATGGTACTCACCGCGCAACGTCGGAATTTTCTCCCTTGTTTAAAGATGCATCCGCGTTCGAAACAGTTTGCACTCTCATCCGTACAACGTCACCATGCCCCGAATCCCATTTATTTCGAAAGTGATATTTGTATAGAAAACAGATCAGTTCTCCTAATAGATGATATTTACACGACTGGACATACGGCACATTGTGCAGGACATGTATTATTACAACAAAAAGTCAGAAAATTAAGTATGTTAACATTTGCGAGATAGCACAAACATGTTAAAATATAAGTAAGAAATAAATTATAAAAAGAGGTTGAAAGGAGCGAGCACTATGATTAACTTTGAAATTCATGGAGACAACCTCACAATCACAGATGCAATGAGAAATTATATTGAGGAAAAAATTGGTAAATTGGAACGTTACTTTACGCATGTACCTAATGCAACAGCACATGTTAAAGTAAAAACATACCAAAATTCTAGTACTAAAATTGAAGTGACGATCCCATTGAAAAATGTGACACTTCGTGCGGAAGAGCGTCATGATGATTTGTATGCGGGAATTGATTTGATTAATAACAAACTTGAACGTCAAGTACGTAAGTATAAAACACGCGTCAATCGTAAAAATAGAGACCGTGGTTATGAAGAAGATATCTTTACTGAAGTTGAAGCAGTGGAACCAGAACCTGAAAGCGAAGCGATTGATTCTGACATTGAGATTATTCGTTCTAAAACATTTAGCTTGAAGCCAATGGACTCTGAAGAAGCTGTTTTACAAATGAATTTATTAGGTCACGATTTCTTCGTGTTCAATGATCGTGAAACAGATGGCACAAGCATTGTTTACCGTCGAAAAGATGGCAAATATGGCCTGATTGAAACTGAATAACAATTTTCTTTAACGAGGCATTGAAACATGTCTGATTACTGTTGTTTCTATAGACGCACGGTGCGTATTGGGAAACGATTTTAAAGAAAATGGTAGAGATGAGTGCAGGACATTTAGGCATTCATCATGAGAAGGGGCAAGCGAAAAAATCTAATGTACGACGTTAGATTTGAAACTTGCCCCTTGTTTGTTTATTCATACCGTTTCAGACAAGACATTGGGATTTGAGCGAATAGGGTATTATAATCAGATTGTGGGAGTGTCTGAATGATACAAAGTGGTTTAAGTATAAATTTATACCTAGAAATGGTATGATGGATAGTTGTAAGCGATACAGTTTTAAGGCTAAAGGAGCGAACAAAATGGGTTTTTTAACTAAAATGATTGACGGTAATAAGCGAGAAGTCAAACGTTTAAGTAAATTAGCAGATAAAGTCATTGCACTAGAAAAAGATATCGCATTGTTAACTGATGAAGAAATGAGAGCAAAAACGAAAGCTTTTCAAGAAGAAGTGCAAAAGATAGAAGATATTAAAAAGCAGAATCACAAATTAGATGAGATTTTACCTGAGGCATTTGCGCTCGTGCGTGAAGCTTCCATACGTGTTTTTCAAATGACACCCTATAAAGTACAAATTATGGGTGGGATTGCCATTCATAATGGTGATATTGCAGAGATGAGAACAGGTGAAGGTAAAACATTAACGGCAACGATGCCGACGTACTTGAATGCATTAACAGGGCGCGGTGTGCACGTCATTACAGTCAATGAATATTTATCGAGTGTTCAAAGTGAAGAAATGACAGAACTCTATAATTTTCTAGGATTGACGGTAGGATTGAACTTGAACAGCTTAAGCACAGTAGAAAAACGCGAGGCTTATAGCAGAGATATCACATACAGTACTAATAATGAGCTCGGCTTTGACTATTTGCGTGATAACATGGTGAATTATAAAGAGGATCGTGTCATGCGTCCGCTTCATTTTGCAATTATTGATGAGGTTGACTCTATTTTAATTGATGAAGCACGTACGCCACTAATTATTTCAGGTGAAGCAGAAAAGTCGACTTCACTTTATACACAAGCAAATGTATTTTCGAAAATGCTTAAAGCTGAAGATGATTATAATTACGATGTGCAAACGAAAAGTATTCAATTAACGGAGCAAGGAATCGATAAAGCTGAGAGAATGTTTAAAATCGACAACTTATATGATGTAAAACATGTGGATATCATTCATCACATCAACCTCGCTTTACGCGCGCATTATACAATGCAACGTGACGTTGACTACATGGTCACTGATGGTGAAATTCTTATTGTAGACCAATTCACAGGACGAACGATGCCGGGTCGACGTTTCTCAGAAGGATTACATCAAGCGATTGAAGCGAAAGAAAATGTACAAATTCAAAATGAATCTAAAACGATGGCTTCGATTACTTTCCAAAACTATTTCAGAATGTACAATAAGTTAGCAGGTATGACAGGGACGGCTAAAACGGAAGAAGAAGAATTCCGTAATATTTACAATATGACAGTGACGCAAATTCCAACGAACCGACCTGTACAGCGTGTGGATCGTGCTGACTTGATTTATGTGAGCCAAAAAGGAAAATTTAACGCCGTTGTGGAAGAAGTTATAGAAAAACACCGACGTGGTCAACCTGTCTTACTTGGTACGGTAGCTGTAGAAACGTCTGAATATATTTCTGAACTATTAAAGAAACGTGGTATTCGTCACAGTGTGTTAAATGCTAAAAACCACGAAAAAGAAGCAGAAATTGTATCTGGTGCGGGACAAAAAGGTGCTGTAACCATTGCGACGAACATGGCTGGACGTGGGACAGACATAAAATTAGGCGAAGGTGTCGAAGCGCTTGGTGGATTAGCTGTAATTGGGACAGAACGACATGAATCACGTCGAATTGATGATCAGTTGCGTGGTCGTTCGGGCCGTCAAGGAGATAAAGGGGACAGCCGTTTTTATCTCTCGTTACAAGATGATTTAATGGTCCGTTTCGGTACGGAACGTATGCAGGCAATGATGAACCGTTTAGGTATGGATGATTCTACGCCGATTGAATCTAAAATGGTTTCTCGCGCAGTTGAATCTGCACAAAAACGTGTGGAAGGAAATAACTTTGATGCGCGTAAACGTATTTTAGAGTATGACGAAGTATTGCGTAAACAACGTGAAATTATGTATGAAGAGCGAAATCAAATTATTGATGAAGCAGAAAGCTCAGAACTCGTCATTCAAATGATGAAATCGACGTTGAATCGTGCACTGCAATACTATGTCAATGAAGATGAAGAAAAAATGAATTACGAGCCGTTGCTTCATTATGTTCAAGATGTCTTCTTACATGAAGGAGAATTGACAGAAGCTGAAGTGAATGGTAAAGATCGCGAAGATATATTTGATGTTATTTGGGAAAAAATTGAAGCATCCTATGCACATCAAAAAGCGCAACTCGGTGAGCGTATGCCGGAATTTGAACGTATGATTTTATTGCGTTCTATTGATGATCATTGGACGTCTCATATCGATACGATGGACCAATTGAGACAAGGGATTCATTTGCGTTCATACGGTCAGCAAAACCCATTACGTGATTATCAAAATGAAGGTCATCAACTTTTTGATATTATGATGCAAAGTATTGAAGAAGACGTAAGTAAGTATATTTTAAAATCGGTTATCACGGTAGATGAAGATGTAGAACGTGAAAAAACAAAAGCACTAGAAGGTAAACATGTATCTGCAGATGACGGTAAAGAAAAAGTAAAGCAAAAACCTATCGTAAAAGAGCCAGAGGTTGGGCGTAATGAACCTTGTCCATGTGGAAGCGGTAAAAAGTATAAAAATTGTCATGGTCAATAGCCTGACAATATATATGATAGAGGAGTGAAACATCATGGAAATGTCTGAAATCAAGCGAAATATGGACAACTTTGAAACGAAACTAGATCAAATTAGGGGGTCTCTTTGACTTAGAAAACAAAGAGACAAACATTCAAGAATATGAGGAAATGATGGCAGAGCCTCAGTTTTGGGATGACCAAGCACGTGCACAGACGATTATTGATGAAAATAATGCGTTAAAAACTGTCGTAAATGGTTATTACGACATTACTGGTGTACTAGAAGAAATGTTAACCACGTATGAATTGCTTCAAGAAGAGTACGATGAAGAGATGAAAAATGAATTGGAACAGGACGTCATCGCATTTCAAGAAAAAATAGATCAATTTGAATTGCAATTGTTACTTGATGGTGAACATGATGCAAGTAATGCAATCATTGAACTTCACCCTGGTGCAGGTGGAACGGAATCACAAGACTGGACGAATATGCTGTTGCGTATGTACCAACGTTTTTGTGAACGCCAAGGCTTTACAGTTGAATTAGTCGACTACCAAGCGGGGGATGAAGCGGGTGTTAAAAGTGTCACGATGCGCGTGAAAGGTCACAATGCATACGGATATTTAAAAGCAGAGAAAGGTGTCCACCGCCTTGTACGGATTTCTCCTTTTGATGCTTCAGGTCGCCGTCATACGTCATTTGCTTCATGCGATGTGATTCCTGAGTTCAATAATGAAAAAATTGAGATTGAAATTAACCCAGATGATATTTCTATCGATACATTCCGTGCATCTGGTGCGGGGGACAACATATTAACAAAACGGAATCGGCGATCCGTATTACCCACCATCCTACAGGTATTGTAGTGAATAACCAAAACGAACGTTCGCAAATTAAGAATAGAGAAGCAGCTATGAAAATGTTGAAAGCGAAATTGTATCAACTTGAATTAGAGCAAAAAGAACAGGAATTGGCGGCAATTCGTGGCGAACAAAAAGAAATTGGTTGGGGGAGTCAAATACGATCGTACGTTTTCCACCCCTACTCTATGGTAAAAGATCATCGTACAAATGAAGAAACTGGAAATGTAAATGCTGTGATGGACGGAGAGATAGGTCCATTTATTGAAGCGTATTTACGGCTTCAAATGCAATAATCTATTTGATTCATAAAATGGGGTTGGGACTTCAATCCTAATCTCAAAATAAAAAACCGAGGAAAATCATTTAAAATTTTCCTCGGTTTTTTTAGATTACGTATATGATTTCAAAAACATTAAAAGCTTTTACCCATGGCAGATAGACTCTAAAAGCGATGTTGCCTTTTGATTTTACTGACTGAATAATACCTTTCTCAGTTAAAACGCCAAAAGGAAAAACAAACTGTCCCTCTAAAATACGCAACTAAATTCGTTACAATCAAATAAAAATTCATTATCACTTTGTTAAATCATCACTATTTTAATTTTTATTAAGATTTGTCAAACCAAATTCCCTAAGATTTAAAAGTACAGTCTCAAGCATTTTGCCTTTAGGTGCTATCTTGTATACAGAACGAACAGGTTTTTCGGATAAGACAATCTTATATATTAATTCATCTTCAATTAACTCATTTAAATTATTATTTAATGTTGTAGGCGTCGCATATTCCAACAATCTTTCGAGCTCATTAAATTTACGATCTTTTATTAAAAGGTAATATAAAATAATCATTTTCCATTTCCCACCTATCAAATAAAGCGCATTCGCGATACCACATTCTTCCTCTGCCATTTGTTGATACGTTTTTCGCATTCTATGACTCCTTTAAAAGTACTATTAAATTAAATAGTATTGTTGATATTTAATAGATTGAGTAATCTAAATATATCACATAAAGGGGGAATTAAAATGAATGAGACAATCGATTACTTACTCAATCGGACGTCAGTAAGACATTATGTTAATAACTATAAACTATCTTCTTATAATAAAGAACGCATTATACGAGCGGCCAAACAAGCGCCAACATGGATGAATGGACAAAATTATAGCATGATTTTATTCGAAGACAAGGTGAAGGACACATTATGTGAAATATTAGAAAAAAATGGACAAATATCAAATGCCAAATTAATTAGTCAAAGTAGTTTGTTTATACTCTTCTGTATAGACTATCATTTGTATACAGTAAATGGTACTAAATTTAACTTTGAAGGTGAGATAGAGCCTGTCTTAATAAGCACGACTGATTTATCACTAGCAGCAGAAAATGCAGTGATTGCAGCAGAAAGTTTAGAACTTGGAAGTTGTGTAATTGGTGGAGTCAGAAGGATATCTAAAGAACTCATTGAAATGTTTAATCTACCTCATTATATATTTCCATTTATTGGTGTTAGTATCGGGAAACCTTCTAAAACAAAGCAAAAACCCAAACCGCGTCTTGATGATCGCATAAATGTTTTTCAAGCTGAAGATTTTCAGGTTAATAGAACAGTCGACGATATTAATCAATACTATGAAAATTTAAAAGAATATGCCTTTGATAATCATTACCAAACAAGTCATTGGTTAAAAAGATTTGAAACGTATTATAGTGAAAAGAATTATTCTGAAGATACAAAGGATATATTGAAGCAACAGAAATTAATATAATTTTAAGTTGTTTAATGAAGGGCGTTAAAAGCTAGATTAATGTTTCATGAAATATGGATGTTATACAGTTAAATAGAATCAACATTATAGGAGGAAACGATTAAAAAATAAAGCCACTTGGAATGCGAACAAACCCGGGAATGGTATGTTTGGTTCTAACTCAGGTGATTTAACATTCTTGGTTCCTCCTATGTCTATTGATTTTTTAAAACAGCGCACTATCTACTACTGCCAAATGTATTCGATGTTCAGCTGATACGGTATCGATGTAAAATAAATGCGCACTTTTTCTGAAACTCAGGAAAACCACTGCTAACTCACATCTAAATGTGTTAATATAATCAACAAGTGGAGACCGAACGTTACAATGTGAAAGAGGAGGTTGGTTATGGGCGTTCATCAATATTTTAAAAGATTATCCGATTTGGAAAAATTGATTCGATTACCCGGGAAATTTAAATATTTCGAACACAATGTTGCGGCGCACTCTTTTAAAGTGACTAAAATTGCGCAATATTTAGGAACAGTCGAAGAACATCACGGCAATACGGTGGATTGGAAAAATTTGTACGAAAAAGCTTTAAACCATGACTTTGCTGAAGTGTTTACCGGAGACATTAAAACACCGGTTAAATATGCGAGTGGTGAATTAAAAAAACTGTTTTCCCAAGTCGAAGAAGAGATGGTAGATACTTTTATTAAAGCGGATATTCCTGAGTGTTATCAAGCCATTTATCGTCGTCGTTTACAAGAAGGAAAAGATGATTCATTAGAAGGTCAGATTTTGTCGGTTGCGGATAAAATCGACTTACTCTATGAAACATTTGGTGAAATTCAAAAGCGTAATCCAGAGCCGTTATTCTTTGAAATATACGAGATGAGCCTTGAGACGATTATGCAATTTGATCATCTTGCTTCGGTACAGGACTTTATGGATAATATTATTCCTGAAATGTTGACTGAAAGATTTATACCTCGAACTGAGTTGAGAGAAATGACGATGCAAATCCTTAATAAAAGAAAGATGTGATAAGGTTGATTTGGTATCTATTGGCCGCTTTTTTTCCTTGTGTCCTTGTGGTAATCTTTAGTGCGGTGACGAGAAGCAAATGGGTGGGGACACTGATTACATTGATCATTATCGGCGCGTCAGTTTATAAAGGTTTTTTTCATAATGAATGGATTATTTTTCTCGATGTTGTATCATTATTAGCAGGGTATATCATTGTAGATCAACTCAACCTTCATCGTATTGGACATGACCATGAAGGGGATATATAGCATGAAATGATGCACAGCAAAGCAGTGTATTGAAAATAAAAGATAGTGATAGTAGGAGTGAATCTGACACGAATGGCGACCAACATCAGAGGCACTCCTCTTTATGTCGTTTTACGAACAAATGTTTGTGTTTTTGGATTGTATTCTGTTAAAATATGAGTATTAAGTGATAGGAGGCGGACATGGAATGGCGCATCATGAATTTAAAATTGCTTCAAATTTTGAACCACAGGGCGACCAACCTCAAGCGATAAAAGCACTGGTAGAAGGGATTAAAGCAGGTAAACGTCACCAAACGTTACTCGGTGCAACGGGTACGGGAAAAACATTTACGATGAGCAATGTGATTAAAGAGGTGGGGAAACCGACATTGATTATTGCGCATAACAAAACGCTGGCTGGACAGTTGTATAGCGAGTTTAAAGCTTTTTTTCCTGAAAATAGAGTGGAATATTTTGTAAGTTATTACGACTATTATCAACCAGAAGCATATGTTCCGTCTACTGACACATTTATAGAAAAGGATGCATCAATTAACGATGAAATTGATCAATTGCGGCACTCTGCAACCAGTGCGCTTTTTGAAAGAGATGATGTGATCATCATCGCCAGTGTCAGTTGTATCTATGGTTTGGGTAATCCAGAAGAATATCGTGACTTGGTTGTCAGCATTCGTGTCGGTATGGAGATGGATCGTAGTGATTTATTAAGAAAGCTTGTCGATGTGCAGTATACACGTAATGATATCGATTTTAAACGGGGTACATTTAGAGTGCGCGGCGATGTGGTGGAAATTTTTCCAGCATCACGCGACGAACTGTGTATTCGTGTGGAATTTTTTGGAGATGAAATCGATCGCATTAGTGAGATTAATTATTTGACGGGGGAAGTATTAAAAGAGCGTGAACATTTTGCCTTGTTCCCAGCTTCTCACTTCGTTACACGTGAAGAAAAAATGGCAATCGCAATCGAACGCATTGAAAAAGAATTGGCAACACAACTTGAAAAATTAAGAAGTGAAAATAAACTGTTGGAAGCACAACGTTTAGAGCAACGGACGAATTATGATTTAGAAATGATGCGCGAGATGGGGTTTACTTCTGGCATTGAAAACTATTCAGTGCATCTGACATTACGGCCACTTGGTTCAACACCGTACACGTTGCTTGATTACTTTGGAGATGATTGGTTGATTATGATTGATGAGTCTCACGTCACATTGCCACAAGTACGTGGGATGTATAATGGGGATCGCGCACGTAAACAAGTATTGGTCGAGCATGGATTTCGTTTGCCAAGTGCGTTGGATAATAGACCGTTAAAGTTTGAAGAGTTTGAAGAAAAAGCGCCGCAGCTGGTTTATGTATCGGCCACTCCGGGACCTTATGAAATAGAACATACCGATGAAATGGTCGAACAAATTATTCGACCTACAGGCTTGTTAGATCCAAAAGTAGAAGTTCGACCAACTAAAAATCAAATTGATGATTTGTTGAGTGAAATTCATGAGCGGACAGAACGTGGAGAGCGTGTGCTGATCACAACGCTAACGAAAAAAATGAGTGAAGATTTAACGACTTATTTAAAAGAAGCAGGCGTAAAAGTCAATTACCTACATTCTGAAATTAAAACGTTAGAACGCATTGAAATCATTCGAGATTTGCGAATGGGTACTTTTGATGTATTAATCGGAATCAACTTGTTAAGGGAAGGTTTGGATATTCCAGAAGTGTCATTAGTGATTATTTTAGATGCAGATAAAGAAGGTTTCTTGCGTTCTGAACGTTCATTGATTCAAACGATGGGGCGGGCGGCACGAAATGATAAAGGTGAGGTCATCATGTATGCTGATAAAATCACCGATTCGATGCGCGTCGCTATAGATGAGACAGAACGACGTCGTGAAATTCAAATGGCATACAACGAAAAACACGGCATTACACCACAGACGATTATTAAAGAAATTCATGATGTCATTAGTGCAACCGTTGAATCGGATGAGACGAATGAAGCAGAAAGAACTGAAGTTCCTAAGAAAATGACGAAAAAAGAACGTGAAAAAACAATTAAAAATATTGAACGAGAAATGAAAGACGCAGCAAAAGCGTTAGATTTTGAAAAAGCAACAGAGTTGAGAGATCTATTGTTCGAACTAAAATCAAAAGGGTGAAATGAATGAAAGAACCGTCAATTATAGTGAAAGGGGCACGTGCCCATAATTTAAAAAATATAGATATCGAGTTACCCAAACATCAATTAATTGTCATGACAGGGCTCTCTGGATCGGGGAAATCTTCGCTCGCTTTTGATACGATTTATGCGGAAGGTCAGCGACGTTATGTTGAATCGTTGAGTGCGTATGCCCGTCAGTTTTTAGGACAAATGGATAAACCAGATGTCGATACAATTGAAGGGTTATCTCCAGCGATTTCTATTGATCAAAAGACGACGAGTAAAAATCCACGTTCCACTGTGGCAACAGTGACGGAAATATATGATTATCTTCGTTTGTTATATGCGCGTATCGGGAAACCTTATTGTCCGGATCACGGTATAGAAATTGAATCACAAACCGTTCAACAAATGGTGGATCGCATTATGGAACTGGAAGAACGTACAAAAATACAATTGTTAGCGCCGGTTGTGAATCATCGTAAAGGGACACATGAAAAACTGTTGGCAGATATTGGTAAGAAAGGTTACGTACGTGTTCGGGTAGATGGCGAAGTGATGGATGTGACGCAAGTGACTGAACTTGATAAAAATAAAAACCATACCATTGAAATCGTTGTCGACCGTGTCGTCGTCAAGCCTGGTATTGAAACACGGTTAGCCGATTCTATTGAAACGGTATTAGCGCTGTCAGAAGGGCGTCTTGTTGTTGATTTGATTGACGGGGGCACATTAGAATTTTCAGAAAAACATGCGTGTCCGATTTGTGGTTTTTCAATTGGAGAACTTGAACCTCGAATGTTTAGTTTCAATAGTCCATTTGGGGCTTGTTCGACATGTGATGGTTTAGGACAAAAATTAACAGTCGATTTAGATTTAGTCGTACCAGATAAAGATAAAACATTGAATGAAGGTGCCATACTGCCGTGGGAACCGACAAGTTCAGACTTTTACCCGACACTGTTAAAACGTGTGTGTGATGTATATAAAATCAATATGGATAAACCGTTTAAAAAATTGACAGAGCGTCAAAAGCATATCATCTTGTACGGTTCAGGAGATAAGGAAATCACGTTCAATTTCACATCCAAAAACGGACAACAGCGAAGCCGGACAATGCCTTTTGAAGGTGTCGTCCCTAACATTGAAAGACGTTATCGCGAATCACCTTCTGAATATGTGCGTGAAATGATGCAAAAATATATGGCGGAACAAGTATGTGAAACATGTCATGGTCAGCGATTGAGCCGCGAAGCATTATCGGTATATGTGGCAGGTAAAAATATCGGTGAAGTGGTGGAACAATCCATTAAAGAAGCGCTTGAGTATTACGAAAACATCGTCCTTTCTGATCAAGATGCACAAATTGCGAATATGATTTTAAAGGAAATCATTTCACGACTCACTTTTTTAAATAATGTAGGATTAGATTATTTAACTTTGAATCGCGCTTCGGGGACGTTATCAGGAGGGGAAGCACAGCGTATTCGACTCGCAACACAAATTGGTTCTCGATTATCAGGTGTGTTATATGTCTTGGATGAACCGTCTATTGGTCTACATCAACGTGATAATGACCGTCTCATTCATACCCTTCAAGAAATGCGCGATTTAGGGAATACGTTAATCGTGGTTGAACATGATGAAGATACCATGGTTGCTGCGGACTATCTTGTCGATATTGGACCGGGTGCGGGTGAACATGGTGGAGAAGTCATCGCGAGTGGGACACCAGAAGAAGTGATGCAAAATCCACACTCTTTAACAGGTCAATATTTAAGCGGTCAAAAGTATATTCCAGTGCCTGAGCAACGTCGCCCTATCACAGAACGAAAAATCTCTATCAAAGGGGCACGGAGTAACAATTTGAAAAACATTGATGTGGATTTCCCATTATCTGTGATGAATGTTGTAACGGGGGTATCAGGCTCCGGGAAAAGTTCGCTCGTCAACGAAGTATTATATAAATCATTAGCGAAAGTGATTAATAAATCCAAAGTAAAACCAGGTGCACACGATGACATCACAGGGATTGAAGAAATTGATAAAATCATTGACATTGATCAATCTCCTATCGGTCGAACACCACGTTCTAATCCAGCGACATATACAGGCGTTTTCGATGATATTCGAGACGTTTTTGCATCTACAAACGAATCTAAAGTCCGAGGGTATCAAAAAGGTCGTTTTAGTTTTAATGTGAAAGGTGGACGTTGTGAAGCGTGTAAGGGAGATGGTATTATAAAAATAGAAATGCATTTTCTTCCAGATGTATATGTTCCTTGTGAAGTGTGTCATGGTCAGCGATACAATCGTGAAACATTAGAAGTGACTTATAAAGGTAAAAATATTGCAGATGTATTAGAAATGACGGTCGAAGATGCAGCTCAATTTTTTGGAAACATTCCTAAAATCAAGCGCAAACTACAAACTTTAGTAGATGTCGGATTGGGTTATATTACGCTGGGCCAACCTGCCACGACACTTTCAGGTGGAGAGGCACAACGGGTAAAACTGGCTTCTGAATTGCATAAACGTTCAACAGGGCGATCGATATATATTCTCGATGAACCGACCACTGGTTTGCATGTTGACGATATTAGCAGGTTACTCAAAGTATTGAATCGAATTGTTGATAATGGCGATTCTGTCGTTATCATTGAACACAATCTTGATGTTATCAAAACTGCAGATCACTTAATTGACTTAGGTCCGGAAGGTGGAGACGGTGGAGGTACGATTCTTGCAACGGGAACACCGGAAGAGATTGCTGCAATACCAGAATCATATACAGGACGTTATCTCAAAACTGTGTTAGCGCGTGATAAGGAACGAATGGAGGACTAGAAGATGAAAGAAGCTAAAATCAAAGTACTTGAGTTATTGGAAGCTGGAAAAATCACTGTTGAAGAAGCGACGACATTGTTAGATGCGATGACAAAAGAAAATAAAGAAGAGACGTCCTCAAAAGAGAAAGAAAACACGTCAACACAAAACGAACAGCATTTTGAAAATGCGGTAGAAGGCTTCGTACAAGAGACGTTAAATCATGTCACAAAAACGTTAAAGCAAGGGCGTGACTATGTCCATCAAAAGCGCGATAAAGTAAAAGAAATGAGTGAGAGTGAGCGTAAATCACTTTTGGATGAAGTAGAAAAAACATTGGATGACGTCATCATTAAATTGAATCGCCGTTAACGTATCATGAGTGCGAAACATTGATGACTTTTGTTAACGAACGAAGGTTAAGCGACAGATTTTAAGGTGAAGTATGGCATTGATCAGGTTTGAATGACCATAACAAAATGAGGCATTAGACGCATAGAGGGTCTAATGTCTCATTTTATATGTTCTAAGGAAAAGATATCTCATTTTAGCAATTAAAGGAATAAAACGCGTGTCGTTGAAATTGAATGAGGGCGGATATCGTCCTTGTATACGACGGGTGAAATCGAACGACGCCAATTGTGCATACAGTTAGCAAGGCCGCTATCAACTATCAAGGTCGGTAGTAGCCATTCGTATGTTGAGGTGTTATGATAAACAAGGCCATTTCAATGATATTACATTGCCGTTCATAGTGTATGGGTGATGTACATCAAGTGAAGGAGAAGTATCACGATAGCATGTTGAATTGTGTTTCAAATGTGATGATTCATGTATAATGAAAAACGTAATCATGTGTATCGTCATATAGCTAACGTGTTTGCCTATATGGAAATAGTAAAACTGAGGTGATGAGATGTTAACGACTCAAGATTTAGTAACACGGTTTAATATGAAAGTCATTGCTGGAGAAGCGGGGTTAAATCGTCCTATACATAATACGGATATATCGAGACCAGGCTTGGAAATGGCAGGGTATTTTTCACACTACGCTTCCAATCGAATCCAACTGTTAGGTACAACAGAACTTTCGTTTTATAATTTATTGCCGGATACAGAGCGTCACGGTCGTATGAGAAAATTGTGTCGACCTGAAACGCCAGCAATTATTATTACACGGGGGCATGAAGCACCTGACGAATTGATAACAGCAGCTCGCGAACTTGATACCCCATTGATTTATGTGAATGAAGCGACAACGCGAGTGATGGGGCGTTTGACAACCTATCTCGAACATGAGCTTGCGAATGCGACTTCGCTACACGGTGTGCTCGTTGACGTATATGGTGTGGGCGTGCTAATTACTGGAGATTCAGGTATCGGTAAAAGTGAAACCGCGCTTGAACTTGTTAAACGTGGGCATCGCCTCGTTGCAGATGATAATGTGGAAATCAAAGAAATTAATAAAGATCAGTTAATCGGCAAAGCGCCAAAAATTATTGAACATTTATTAGAAATTAGAGGACTAGGTATTATTAATGTCATGACATTATTTGGTGCCGGTTCGATTTTGACACAAAAACGGATTCGATTAAATATTAACCTCGAAACGTGGCGTTCGGACAAGTTGTATGACCGTGTAGGTTTAAATCACGAAACACTCAAAATTTTAGATACTGAAATTACAAAGAAAACGATTCCGGTAAGACCTGGACGTAATGTCGCAGTGATTATTGAAGTCGCAGCGATGAACTATCGTCTCAATATTATGGGGATTAACACAGCTGAAGAATTCAATGAACGTTTGAACGCTGAAATATTAAAAAACAGTGCGCAAGCTAAAGGAGACAAAAAATGATATTAGGATATATTGATCCAGTTGCTTTTTCAATAGGCATTTTTGAAGTGAAATGGTATGGCATTATTATCGCGAGTGCCATTTTATTAGGCTATTGGATTGCTCAAAAGAGTGCCCAAGCCGTTGGATTTCGTGAAGATGATTTAGTCAATCTATTACTCACATGTATATTTGTCGCGATTATTTCTGCACGACTGTACTTTGTGCTATTTCATTTAGATTATTATGTTCAAAATCCAATAGAGATTCCGATGATATGGCAAGGCGGCATTGCGATTCATGGTGGATTGATCGGTGCTTTTGCTGTCGGTATTTACTATTGTTATCGTAAAAATTGGCATCCCTTTCAACTCGGTGATATTGTCGCACCAAGCATTATCTTGGCGCAAGGTATCGGACGATGGGGGAACTTCATGAATCATGAAGCGCATGGCGGTCCTGTAAGCCGAGCGTTTTTAGAGTCTTTACATCTGCCAAAGTTTATTATTGAAAATATGAAAATTGACGGCATTTATTACCATCCGACCTTTTTGTACGAATCCGTATGGGATGTGATTGGATTTATTCTACTCATTTCATTACGTCGACGTTTGAAAATAGGGGAAACTTTTTTCACATACTTAATTTGGTATTCGATAGGACGATTCTTTATCGAAGGTTTACGGACAGACAGTTTAATGTTGACAGAAACGATTCGTATCGCACAAGTTGTTTCCGTTATCTCCATCATTATCGGTATCATCTTTATTATATGGAGACGTTACAAAAAAAATATTCCGTTATATCGTGATGTACAGGTGCTCAATTGGCCGTTTGAAAAGAGAGGAAAACATTAAAGTGAAGCGACGACTTAAAGTATATCCGACCACGCGGTACAATGCATTGGCGCATCTGTATCGCTATATCCGTTTTACACGATTGTTTAGGAATACATGTATTATAGAAGTGACAAGGTACATTCCGAGTGTTCGCCTTAAACGTTGGATTTATCGGCATTGGTTAAAAATGACGATTGGTGAACATACAGCGTTTGCATTTAAAGCCATGCCGGATATTCTCTACCCTGAAAAAATAAAGATTGGTAAAAATGTGATTATTGGTTATAATACAACTTTGTTAACACATGAATTTTTGACGGAATCGTTAAGGGTAGGAGATATTGAAATCGGGCATCATACGATGATTGGTGCGAATGTCATTGTTTTGCCTGGCGTAAAAATAGGTCATCATGTTCAAATTGGTGCCGGAAGTGTAGTTTCTAAAGATATTCCTGATCATGTCGTTGCTTATGGCAACCCGATACAAATCTTTTCAAAACAATAAAAGTGAGGTGACAATGTATGACACAACAAAGTAAAATCATTCAACTGGGACAAGATATTGCCTTGTATGAGCGTTTAGCACAACAACATATGCAACATCAAAATTATGTCAAAGCACAACGATATTTAGAGAAAGTGTTAACGTTGTCACCTGATTGTTTTGAAGCAAAGCAACAATTGGCAACGTGTTTCCTAAAATTAAAATCACCTGGGCGGGCTGAGGCACTCTATTACGAAGAAATCTGTAATGGGACTGAAATAGAAGCAGCATATTATGAATTGAGCCAATTGAATATTGATTTAAATGAGCCGAACAAAGCGTATTTATTTGGATTGTGTTATGCTTTTCTCGCTGA
Source organism: Staphylococcus lutrae (assembly GCF_002101335.1). Classification (NCBI taxonomy): domain Bacteria; kingdom Bacillati; phylum Bacillota; class Bacilli; order Caryophanales; family Staphylococcaceae; genus Staphylococcus; species Staphylococcus lutrae. The sequence continues at coordinate 1,779,844 of NZ_CP020773.1, forward strand.
CGATGAAGATTATCGTATAGAATTAGAAGACATGTTTGAAGTTGCTTTTACTGGAGAACACCCCCTTGAAATGGAAAGTCAACTGTTTGTGACGCAAGTTGTTTTTCAGTATTTGTTTGGAGAAGGTCGTTTGATTGAGGCCCGTGAGTATTTGTTAAGACAAGATGACGTGATAAAAGATCATCACATCATCCGTAACTTGTTGGCGATGTGTTATCTTTATTTGAATGATAATCACGAAGCACAGGAGATGTTCGAACGTTTATTGCGTGAAGATCCTTCCGATGTACACGCCTTATGTCATTATACTTTATTGTTGTACAATATGAACCAGCATGCGCGTTTCGAACGTTATGTGAAGCGACTTAATAAAATTCGGCCAATCAACGATGAAGAAACATTTAAACTCGGTATTGTATTAAGTTACTTGAAACAGTACGCAGCATCTCAACAACTTTTAATTCCCCTTCATCGGAAAGGTAAATTTCAAACATTCCAATTGTTTCATGCGCTCTCATTCAATTATTATTACCTAGGAAATGTTGAACAAAGTCAACATTTTTGGCAAGGCTTAACCCAATTTTCGAAGGCGAGCCATGGCTATCCACCATGGATTATTGAAGAGCGTACCGCATATTTTAAGCAACATATTGAGCCGCTATTAATCAGTGATGATCAACATGAACGTCTATTCGGACTTTTCCTATTACATCAATTAAATGGTAAAGAAGTTTTAATGACAAAAGAAGTTTGGAATATTTTAGAGGAAATGGGCGATTATGAAAAACTGTATTTAACTTATTTGATTCAAAATATACAGTTGACGAAGCTTCACTTTATTCATCAAGGTATGGTGATGCTCTATGACATCCCTCAAATTCAAACACATACGGCGCTATTTTTAAGTTGGATGAATTATGCTGAAAATTTGTTGATTAATCATGTTGATTTCGAATGTGTAACGGTTTATGTTGCCGCAGTGGCGCATCTCTATTTCAATCAAATCGGTGATGAAGTTATGACGCGGGCACAATTAATAGATCTCTTCAATGTTACTGATGATGATTTTGAAAATGCACTAGAGCACCTACTGAGCTTTTAAATTTGAGTCGGCACATTAAATGGTGTAAAATGCTTATGATAAAATGATGAGGAGGAACAAATCATGTCAGAACAAGTCAGATATGATGTGGCGATTATTGGAGCAGGACCAGCGGGTATGACAGCAGCTGTGTATGCCTCACGTGCAAATTTAAAAACAGTCATGATTGAACGTGGAGTACCAGGCGGACAAATGGCCAACACAGAAGAAGTCGAAAATTTTCCAGGTTTTGAAATGATTTCAGGTCCTGATCTTTCTACTAAAATGTTTGACCATGCTAAAAAGTTTGGTGCAACGTATCAATACGGTGACATTAAAGGCATTGAAGATAAAGGGAATTATAAAATCATTGACTTAGGTTCGAGTCAATTGGAAGCAACGGCAGTCATTATCGCTACAGGCGCTGAGTATAAGAAAGTAGGCGTGCCGGGTGAAGAAGAACTTGGTGGCCGCGGTGTCAGCTACTGTGCGGTCTGCGATGGTGCGTTCTTTAAAAATAAAAATGTTTACGTGATTGGTGGAGGAGACTCTGCAGTAGAAGAAGGGACATTTTTAACTAAATTTGCTGATAAGGTCACAATCGTTCATCGTCGTGATCAATTAAGAGCACAAAAAATCTTGCAAGATCGTGCGTTTAAAAACGATAAAATTGATTTCATTTGGAATCATACACTTAAATCAGTGAATGAAAAAGATGGTAAAGTGGGCTCACTGACACTTGTTTCAACGGTAGACGGTACTGAGCAGACTGTAGAAGCAGATGGTCTTTTCGTCTATGTCGGTATGAAACCATTAACACAACCATTTAAAAATTTAGGTATTACAAATGACGCGGGTTATATTGTGGCAAACCCAGACATGAGCACAGCGGTTAAAGGTATTTATGTTGCTGGTGACGTGCGTGAAAAAGGATTACGCCAAATTGTAACGGCGACAAGCGATGGAAGTATCGCAGCGCAAAGCGTGCAAGAATATATTGAAAGCTTACATGACGAAGCATAATTGCTAGGTCACAAGTAATCATCAGGAGCTGGGACGTTTGTTTCCAGTTCCTTTTTTACATACGCATCAAAAGGTGACGAAGCCAATCGGAGACGTGGATTGTTCGTAAAAGTGCACATTTTAATAGAGATTATTTTAACTCACTAAACCTATGTCATAGAGTCGTACCGCAGAACGTTTTTTATTGAAATCAATGCTGTACAGGTTGTGTGGTGTGAACGATTTTTCTTCTATCTATAACTTTAGACCGATTTCATGTAAACTAATAGAGAATATGATTGGATGGTGGTTAAAAATGCAACATGAAGAAAATAATGAAATTGTAAAAAGTGAATTACTTGTTATCACAGGACTTTCCGGTGCAGGTAAATCCGTGGTCATTCAAAGTTTAGAAGATTTAGGATATTTTTGTGTCGATAACTTACCGCCTATCTTACTCCCAAAATTTGTTGAATTAATGGAGCAAGGAAATCCTTCAATGCAAAAAGTGGCCATTGGTATCGATTTAAGAGGGCGTGAATTTTTTCAATATTTAGTACGTGAAATTGATGCGGTACAAAGCCGTAAAGATGTGATTGTCGACGTGCTGTTTGTTGATGCAGAAAGTGAAAAATTGATTTCAAGATATAAAGAAACACGGCGTAAACATCCGTTACAAGAGCATTCTGAACTGTCACTTGTGCAGGCAATTAATGAAGAACGTCAATTGCTAGCGGAAGTGAGAAGTTTAGCGAATTACACGATCGATACGACGAAATTGACACCAAAAACATTAAGAAAACGTGTTTATGATCATTTTAACAAGGAAAATCAATCCACGTTTTCGATAAACGTGTCGAGCTTTGGTTTTAAACATGGTATTCAAATGGATGCAGATTTAGTGTTTGATGTCCGTTTTTTACCTAATCCTTATTATGTGGAAGAGTTAAGACCCCTGACAGGAATGGATGAAGAGGTCTATAAATATGTGATGAGATGGAAAGAAACGAACACTTTTTATGAGAAATTGTTAGACTTACTATTATTTATGATTCCTGGTTACAAAAAAGAAGGAAAATCCCAACTGGTGATTGCGATTGGATGTACAGGAGGTCAACATCGCTCTGTCGCATTAGCACAACGTTTAGCTGAAGAGTTAAAACAAATATATGATTATCATGTGTACGTGCATCATCGTGACGCACATATAGAAAGTGGCGAGTAAAATGAAACAACTTAAATTAGTACTGATTGGTGGAGGTACTGGTTTGTCCGTTTTGGCAAGAGGATTAAAGTCTTTTCCGATAGATATTACAGCGATTGTGACGGTTGCAGATGATGGGGGAAGTACTGGGAAAATCAGAAATGAAATGGATATTCCTGCACCTGGAGATGTTCGCAATGTGTTGGCTGCGTTGAGTGACGTAGAACCGATGTTGGAACAACTTTTTCAATATCGTTTTAAAGAAGATCAAATCAGTGGGCATTCGCTAGGAAATTTGCTGATTGCAGCTTTAACGAACATTACACACGATTTTGGTCATGCTATTAAAGAACTCAGTAAAATTTTAAATATTAAGGGGCGTGTGATCCCTTCTACCATTTCGAGTGTTTCATTAAATGCAGAAATGGAAGATGGTGAAATTGTCACTGGAGAATCGAATATCCCTAGAAAACAAAAGAAAATTAAGCGCGTGTACTTGGAACCGGCTGACGTACAACCTATGGATGAGGCAGTTGAGGCGTTACGTGAAGCAGATTTAATTGTATTAGGCCCGGGGTCATTATATACGAGTGTCATTTCAAATTTGTGTGTCAAAGGCATAGCAGAAGCGATTGTGGAGAGCACGGCAAAGAAATTGTACGTTTCTAACATTATGACTCAGCCAGGAGAAACAGATCAGTATACAGTAAAAGATCATATCGATGCCATACATCAACAGTTAGGGGCACATGTGATTGATTTTGTCATTGCGAATGAGTTGGAATTTTCAGCGCAAACTTTGGATAAGTACGAAGCAAAAGGTGCAAAACCAGTTTATTATGATATGAAAGAGTTGGAGCAACTCGGTGTGCAACTTGTTACTGGTGCGCATCTCGTAGAAATTTCAGAACATGATTACGTGAGACATCGTACAGAAGTTTTAGCTGAAATGATTTATGAAATTGCTTTACAGGAAATTAGCACGATTCAATTTCATCCGAATCAATTTAAATCCTGAATATAGCCATTATGATTCACAGTAAAAAGAAAGGGAACGATTCATTATGAGCTTTGCATCTGAAATGAAAAATGAACTGACGCGTATAGAAGTTGATCACGATAATGCAAAAGCGGAATTGAGCGCATTGATACGTATGAATGGTGTATTAAGCTTATCGAATCAACAATTTGTGATTAATATACAAACTGAAAATGCAACGACGGCACGACGTATTTATTCGTTAATTAAGCTCGTGTTCAAGGTAGAAGTCGAAATTTTAGTGCGAAAAAAAATGAAATTAAAGAAAAACAATATTTATATTTGTCGTATCAAAATGCGAGCGAAAGAGATTTTAGATGACCTTGGCATTTTGAAAAATGGAATGTTCAGTTATGAAATTGATTCTGAAATGGTAAAAGATGATGAAATGAGACGCAGTTATTTAAGAGGTGCCTTTTTAGCAGGGGGATCGGTAAATAATCCTGAAACGTCATCTTACCATTTAGAAATTTTTTCGCTTTATGAAGGGCATTCGGTGGGATTGACGCAACTGATGAATACGTATGAACTCAATGCTAAAAGTTTGGAAAGAAAAAAAGGATGGATTACTTATCTGAAAGAAGCTGAACGTATCGCGGAGTTCCTAAGCTTGATTGGCGGTTATCAAGCGTTATTAAAATTTGAAGACGTCAGAATTGTTCGTGACATGCGCAACTCGGTCAACCGTCTTGTGAATTGTGAAACGGCGAACTTAAATAAAACGGTGAGCGCAGCAATGAAACAGGTTGAAAGTATTCAATTAATCGATCAAGAAATAGGAATTGACAACTTACCGGAGCGATTAAGAGAGGTAGCAAGATTAAGGATTGAACATCAAGATGTCTCTTTAAAAGAACTCGGGGAAATGGTCAGCACAGGAACGATTTCGAAATCAGGTATCAATCATCGTTTGAGAAAGTTAAACGATATGGCGGATCAAATTAGAAGCGGTAAACAATTTGAATTTTAATCACCTGAGTGCATAAAAGTTTTTGACACATGGTGTTATAGGATGGTGTTTCATTAAGTCCAAAGCCCCTCCTACAAATAGGCGGGGTTATTTTTGATGTAGATAGAACGGGGGAGACTTCAGAATATAATGAGGTGATAAATATGACCAATAGACAGAAAGATGTTTTTGCAATATGTTTTAATATCGTAGTTATCTTGGTATGTATCTTAGGCATTGTGTATATGTTGAGCAATTAATTATCGACACGGTTCAGTTTAAAATATGGAAAAAAGAAATAAAAAGCCCCACCTACAAATAGGTGGGATTCTTGATTTTAAAAGTGAATCATTGATTGTGATTAGCCCCCTCGAGAGGAATCGAACCTCTATTGTAAGAACCGGAATCTTATGTGTTATCCATTACACTACGAGGGGTAAGATTACGCAAATCCACTCACCATTTTACCGTTTAGAGGTAAAAGGGTCAATACCTAAAATAAATGAATCACAAATGCATTCTTTTTGACCATTTTTGACTTTTGAGTTAAAATGAATTTAAATTAAAACAATGAGGAGGAACCATCCTATGAATTTAATCCCTACAGTTATTGAAACAACAAACCGCGGTGAGCGCGCATATGACATTTATTCGCGTCTATTGAAAGACCGAATTATTATGCTCGGTTCTGCGATTGATGATAATGTAGCGAACTCAATCGTATCACAATTACTATTTTTACAAGCGCAAGATGCGGAGAAGGATATTTACTTATATATCAACTCTCCAGGAGGTAGTGTCACAGCAGGTTTTGCGATTTATGATACGATTCAACATATTAAACCTGACGTTCAAACGATTTGTATCGGTATGGCGGCATCAATGGGTTCATTCTTATTAGCAGCAGGTGCAAAAGGTAAACGCTTCGCGCTTCCAAATGCAGAAGTCATGATTCATCAGCCACTTGGTGGGGCACAAGGTCAAGCGACTGAAATTGAAATTGCAGCGAAACATATTTTAAAAACACGTGCAAAATTGAACAAAATTTTATCAGAACGCACAGGCCAACCGATTGAAAAAATCGAAAAAGATACGGATCGGGATAATTTCCTTACAGCTGAAGAAGCAAAAGCTTACGGTTTAATCGACGAAGTGATGGCACCAGAAAAAGCATAAATATGTGCAGTATATGTAAGTGAAAGGGACGAGGCAGAAATGCTTCGCCCCTTAATTTATAGTGTGGAAAAGGAAGAGGTGTGACAAGATGCATCCACAAATTAGAGAAGCGACCTTAAATGACTTAGATGATATGATGGCAATATACAACCATGCGATTGTCAACACAACCGCTGTATACACTTATGAACCTACCACTTTAGAAGAGCGACGTTGCTGGTTTGAACAAAAGCAACGTGCGGGGTATCCGATTTTTGTTTATGAACAAGCGGGACGAGTTGTAGGATTTGCAACGTATGGCATGTTTCGAGATTGGCCAGCCTATCAATATACGATTGAACATGCGATTTATGTCAGTCCGACTGCAAGAAGGCAAGGGATTGCTCGCGCATTATTAACAGTGCTAACTGACACAGCGATTGCACAGGGATATCAAACGATGATAGCGGGAATTGACGCAGAGAATGAAGGAAGTTTGAAACTGCATGAAAAATTAGGTTTTAAAGCAGTGGGGACGCTAGAAAAAGTAGGGTATAAATTTGATCGTTGGCTAGATTTAACTTTTTATCAAAAACAATTGAAATCATAGCCGAATCGCACAATGTAGAAGAAGGGACAAGTACAATCCGAACGGGTTTTTGCCCGAACGGAAGTCCTTGCTCATCAGATACGTCGCATAAGGAAGCTCACCTTAGAAGATTGTTCTATAGTGAGGGAGAGGGTTTACTCTCGTGATAGAGCGCTTTTAAGGCTAAATGTAATGTCGGATACTGGAAAGTGAATCCTAATTGTGTCAATCTTTGTGGGACAATATATGGGGTGTCCAATAATAATGTTGCCATTTTACCGAGTATGAGTCGTAAAATACAGGCAGGCACCCACGTATAATGTGGTCGATTTAAGATTGAAGCGAGACACTGTCCAAAGTGATGTTGCGTCGTAGGAGAAGGCGAGGCAAAATGATATGGCCCAGAAGCTTCTGGTGTGTCGATGAGAAAACATATGGCGCGTACGACATCGGTGATATGAATCCAAGAATACCATTGTTTTCCGGTACCGAGGCGTCCCCCTACAAAGCAATTGTAAGGTAAAGCCATTTTGGGTAGCGCACCGCCATGTCGGGATAATATCAGGCTAAAGCGACCATCAATGACGCGTGTACCAAAAGATTCAAATAGGGCAGCTTGTCGCTCCCATTGATAAACGATTTCAGATAATAAATCGTGAGGTGTGATGTGAGCTGACTCTATGTAAATCGTGTTGAGAGAAGGGCGATAACAGCCCATGGCACTTGCATTAAACAATACTTTAGGTTTGTGAGCACGGTTTTTAAATAAATCAAATAAGGCACGTGTCGCTTGGATTCGACTCGTCATCATCACTTGTTGATGTCGCGCTGTCCAGCGTTGATTTAAAGTTGCTCCAGCCAGATTAATCACGACATCGACATCTGGAATTTGATTTTCCCATCCTGCATCATGCCAGTTTACATATGTGATATGAGTGGAGTTAGCAAGTGATGTCTGTCTTGTTAATATCGTTATGAATGTATCGTCACGTTGACTTAAATGATTGACCAAGGCACGACCAACTAATCCTGTACCCCAGTGATTAAATAGTGTGTCATTTTTTTGTCTCTCCTTTTTTAGATGTTCATTGTATTGTCAACAAATAGTCAACAATTCTTCACTTACATCGTCTATATTCTGTTTATTTTTTCACAAAGTACGATATAATAGAAGTACCTTCGATAATTAATACATCTCTTAATTAAATTCAGTATACCCCTTAAATATACACGACGAAGGTATTTTTGACTCCCTTTAGTTGAGATCTGAATGATGCAGCATTCAGGTCTCTTTTTAAGTGCGTCCAAATGGCGGATATCATATCGTGTATGTCTATCATCTACATTATATTTTAATACAGAATGACCCAAATTGTTGTATATTGACTCGATATCAAAAAGGCATTTGCCTATATATGGGCATAATCAATATTCATCTTATTGACAAAACGTCGACTGATGTAAAATATAAACGTTGTGAATGGTTTTGTTTATAGTAAAAAGGTAAAATGAAATCAGTATGACTATAGAATTTAGGTGGATTGTATTTGTTATAAAAGGTTAAGTGCAATCATACGACGATTCATTCATGTTAGAATAGTAATAACGCATAAAAGTATCAATTGTAGTGTATTCTGAAAGGGATCACTTTTCATTTTTGACTATTTGAAATATAACCTGTTTATTTTCGATGACAAAGGACCGAATCAAATATAACGATAACCATCAAAAAAGAGAGGGAATGTAATGACAGCTCCAAAGTACAATATGCAAGGACACGATACTGCGACGCGCAAAAAGAAAAAAGGTTTGTTCGGGTGCTTCAGTATAATTGTTATTTTGCTCCTACTCGGCGGCTTGGTTTTTGCAATCTTTTCTTTTGTTGATCAATCACATCGAAGTCAAGAACGTCTAAAAGAAAATGAAATTGAGGAACAAAAAGAAAAGCGCGATGCAGAAATAAAAAAAGAAAAAGAGCAAAAAGAACGTGAGAAAGCGCAAGAAGAGGCTCAAGCTGAACAAGAACGAATGATTGAAGCGGAACGTCAGGCGGCTATTGAGGCAGAACGTCAAGCGCAAATAGAAAGACAACGTCAACAGCAGCAGCAACAACAACAATCGCGTAAGCCAGAAAAACCTAAAAATGAAGAGAAAGAGAACGAGAATGATTCATCATCGGAGACAGATAAACAAAAGGACACACAGCAAACGACGAAACCCCAAACAGAAGTGAAGCGTTCGACTGAACAACGTTCAACACAGGATTCAAGTCAGCAAAATTCACAAACGCCTGAATCTGTGGCACCTCAACAGAATCAAAAGCCACAATCAAAGAGCAATCAATCATCAGAAAATTCGCCGTCATAGAACAAGCTATAACAATGAAGATACAACAATGAAACACCCTGACATGCAGAAACAAAGCACCGACCAAGTCAAATGTATTAGACTTGGTCTGTTTTTTAATATGTGACTTCAAAAAAGCCAATTGAGGAGTAGCGTCAGTAAAATAGACAGTAAAATAGAGAACAAGCAACCTGGCAGACAACCGACTGGTGCACACCCAAAGTAGCGAATGTTTGTGTAATGGCCGTTTGAATTTTGAAAAGTCGGGTCGTGACGATTGGAAAAATCATCTAAACGTTTATAGCGTGGGTCAGATGGATCGATGACTTCCGGTTGTTCATTTGATTTAGACATCGTTTCACCTCTTTACCTTAATGTAAAATAATCTTTGAGCGATTTCAATGTTTAACTGTATCGAAAATCGTCTATCGTAGTCATAACGATAGAGATTAACGCCACATAGGGTCGTTTTTTGTCCAACGAACTATTAAATCGGGATGCTTTATGACTTGCATTTCTTATCAACTGGTAGTATGATGAACTTGTAAACGAGATAAGGTTATAAAGTATTTGGGACTAAAAATGTCACAGTATGGCTTAAATGTGGCCATCTTGTCACTATTAAGGAGGCCTTTAACTTGGAACGGATGATTCATGTTCAACAAAAAATTGTGCCTGACTTGATAGACAAAATGCATCGACGTTTTTCTATTTTAACAATGATTCAAAAATATCAGCCGGTTGGGCGACGGACATTAAGTGAGTTGCTTAATTTAACAGAACGCGTATTACGTTCGGAAACGGATTTATTGAAACAACAAGAGCTCATCTCTGTGAAGCCGACAGGAATGACATTAACTTCACAAGGAAGAGATGTCGTTTCGCAACTGAGTGAATATTTTAATCAATATACAGACTATCACCGTCTCGCACAAATGATTAAGTCTGAATATCAGCTGGATGAAGTGCATGTTATTCCAGGGGATAGTGATAAAGATTCTAGTGTTAAAGTAGAACTGGGTCGAATTGCTGGACAGCTTCTTGAAAAACAGCTGTATGATCAAGCCATTGTGTCAGTTACAGGCGGCTCTACTATGGCATCGGTGAGTGATGCAATGTCTCATTTACCATTCCAGGTCTTTTTTGTGCCGGCACGTGGTGGTCTAGGTCAAAATGTCATATTTCAAGCGAATACGATTTGTTCTAGAATGGCGCAAAGAACTGGGGGGAGCTATACAACATTGTATGTTCCCGAACAAGTGAGTGAATTGACTTATCAAAATTTATTAAAAGAACCTTCAGTGATACAGACTTTGGATAAAATTCGTGAATCACAATTTACAATACACGGCATTGGTGATGCGCTGAAAATGGCGAAAAGAAGACAATCGCCACCAGAAGTGATAGAGAAACTTCAACATCATTGTGCAGTGGGTGAAGCGTTCGGTTATTATTTTGATCAACAAGGTCGTATCATTCACAAAGTGAAAACGATTGGTATTCAACTAGAAGAAGCACAATCCAAAGCACATATTTTTGCTGTTGCCGGGGGCGCCTCAAAGGGATTGGCGATTGAAGCTTATCTTAAGTTGGCGACACCCAACACCATTTTAATTACAGATGAAGCAGCAGCAAAAGTAATAATGAGGGAAAAGTTTGTTTGTAATAAAAAGTGAGTGAAGGGTTTAAAATTAGATTTGATCCACTTTTTAAATATCATTTAAAGGAGGCCATTAAACATGGCAGTAAAAGTAGCAATTAACGGATTTGGTAGAATTGGACGTTTAGCATTTAGAAGAATTCAAAGTGTAGAAAACATTGAGGTTGTCGCTGTAAACGATTTAACAGATGATGATATGTTGGCACACTTATTAAAATACGATTCAACTCAAGGTCGTTTTACTGAAGAAGTAGAAGTCATTGACGGTGGTTTCCGTGTAAATGGTAAAGAAGTGAAATCTTTCTCAGAACCAGAACCTAAAAACTTACCATGGGCTGAACTTGGTATCGACGTTGTTTTAGAATGTACTGGTTTCTTTACAGATAAAGAAAAAGCAGAAGCACACATCGAAGCAGGTGCTAAAAAAGTATTGATTTCTGCACCAGCTAAAGGTGATCTTAAAACGGTTGTATACAATGTCAACCATGAAATTTTAGATGGTAGTGAAACAGTTGTATCTGGTGCATCATGTACAACAAACTCATTAGCACCAGTTGCAAAAACATTGCAAGACAACTTCGGTATCGTTGAAGGTTTAATGACAACAATTCACGCATATACAGGTGACCAAAATACTTTAGATGCACCGCACAGAAAAGGTGACAAACGTCGTGCGCGTGCAGCTGCACAAAACATTATCCCTAATTCAACTGGGGCAGCAAAAGCAATTGGTTTAGTTATCCCTGAAATCGCTGGTAAATTAGATGGTGGTGCGCAACGTGTTCCTGTTGCAACAGGTTCATTGACTGAATTAACAGTTGTATTAGAAAAAGAAGTGACAGTTGAAGAAGTGAACCAAGTGATGAAATCTGCAACAAACGAATCTTTCGGTTACACTGAAGATGAAATTGTTTCTTCAGACGTTGTAGGTATGACTTTTGGTGCATTATTCGACGCAACGCAAACACGTGTCATGACTGTTGGTGATCGTCAATTAGTTAAAGTAGCATCTTGGTACGACAACGAAATGTCATATACTGCACAACTTGTACGTACTTTAGAATATTTAGCAAGCCATTCTAAATAAAATAGATTAAAATAGATTAAAATAGATTTGTAAGTACTCTAATATGTGCTTCTAACTATTTTGTAGCTGATAGTAGGCGGAGGAGCACAAACGCTTCTCCGCTTATTTTAAAATTGACAACGATTATGAGGAGGGGTTCCTATGCCAAAAAAAGACGTCACAAATGTTGAATTAAAGGATAAAGTTGTACTTGTACGCGCTGATTTTAATGTCCCTATGAAAGACGGAGAAATCACAAATGATAACCGTATCGTTCAAGCGTTACCAACTTTAAAATATATCATCGAACAAGGTGGGAAAGTTGTCGTATTCTCACACTTGGGTAAAGTAAAAGAAGAAAGTGATAAAGCAAAATTAACATTGGCACCTGTGGCACAACGTTTATCAGAAAAGTTAGGTCAATCGGTCCAATTTATCCCTGAAACACGCGGTGAAAAATTAGAGTCTGCGATTAAAGCATTAAATTCAGGCGAAGTATTAATGTTTGAAAATACACGTTTTGAAGATGTAGAAGGTAAAAAGGAATCTAAAAATGACAGTGAACTTGGTCGTTACTGGGCATCACTAGGTGACATTTTTGTCAATGATGCATTTGGTACTGCACACCGTGAACATGCATCAAACGTTGGAATTTCAACGCATTTAGAAACAGTCGCTGGGTTCTTAATGGAAAAAGAAATTAAATTCATCGGTGGTGTCGTTGAACATCCTAAGAAACCTGTTGTTGCCATTCTTGGCGGTGCAAAAGTTTCAGATAAAATCGGCGTGATTGAAAACTTGTTAAAAGTTGCAGATAAAGTCCTTATCGGCGGTGGAATGGCCTATACATTTTTAAAAGCACAAGGTAAAGAAATTGGCTTGTCATTGCTAGAAGCAGATAAAATCGATTTTGCGAAAGATTTACTCGAACGCGCGAGTGATCAAATTATTTTACCAGTTGATGCTAAAGTGGCTAAAGAATTCTCTAATGAAGCGCAAATTACTACAGTGGATATTAATGAGATTCCTGAAGATCAAGAAGCTATGGATATCGGTCCTGCAACAGTTGCACGCTTTAAAGAAGAATTACAAGGTGCAGAAACAGTGGTGTGGAACGGTCCTATGGGTGTTTTTGAATTCAGTAATTTTGCACAAGGAACAATCGGTGTGTGTGAAGCAATTGCTGAACTTAAAGATGCGATCACAATCATCGGTGGTGGAGATTCAGCGGCTGCTGCAATGCAACTTGGCTTTGAAGAGGACTTCACGCATATCTCTACAGGTGGCGGTGCGTCACTAGAATATTTAGAAGGTAAAGTTTTACCAGGAATTAAAGCGATTGCTGATCAGTAATGTATCAAAAATCGAAAAGAAATTCATGAATAAAGAAGGAGTGTTCCATAGTGAGAAAACCAATTATCGCAGGTAACTGGAAAATGAATAAAACGGTACAAGAGGCAAAAGACTTTGTTCAAGCCTTACCAGAGTTGCCAGATACAAATGAGATTGAAGCAGTAATTTGTGCACCAACAATTCAATTAGATGCATTGATTTCATTAACAAAAGAAAATGTAGCCCCAGGTCTTAAAATCGGTGCGCAAAACACTTATTTTGAAGATAGTGGTGCATTTACGGGAGAAACATCCCCTGCTGCATTAGCGGATTTAGGTGTGAGCTACGTCGTTATTGGTCACTCTGAACGTCGTGACTTATTCCATGAAACAGACGAAGAAATCAATAAAAAAGCACATGCCGTATTTAACCACAACATGACACCGATCATCTGTGTTGGTGAAACGGATGAAGAACGCGAAAGCGGCAAAGCAAATGAAGTTGTTGAAGCGCAAGTTGAAAAAGCATTGAAAGGCTTGTCTGATGACCAAGTTAAAAACGTCGTGATTGCTTACGAACCGATTTGGGCGATTGGGACAGGTAAGTCGTCAACAGCAAAAGATGCGAATGAAATGTGTGCGGCAGTACGTCGAAAAGTGGCCGAATTAACAGATGATGCAGTAGCCCAAACAACACGCATTCAATACGGTGGTAGTGTAAAACCTAATAATATTAAAGAATATATGGCTGAAACGGATATTGACGGTGCCCTAGTGGGTGGCGCGTCACTTAAAGTGGAAGACTATGTTCAATTGTTAGAAGGTGCAAAATAATGATGGCAAAAAAACCTACAGCGCTTATCATACTCGATGGCTTTGCAAATCGCGAAGAAGTACACGGCAATGCGGTTAAACTCGCGCATAAACCTAACTTCGATCGTTATTATGAGAAGTTTCCTACAACACAAATAGAAGCAAGTGGTTTAGACGTGGGACTTCCAGAAGGTCAAATGGGTAACTCAGAAGTGGGGCATATGAATATTGGCGCAGGGCGCATTGTCTATCAAAGTTTAACACGAATTAACAAGTCCATTGAGGACGGGGACTTTTTTGAAAATAAAGTATTGAACAAAGCGATTGATCATGCATTAGAGACAAATGGTGCGTTACACATTTTTGGATTGCTTTCAGATGGCGGTGTGCACAGTCATTACAAACATCTGTATGCCCTGTTAGAATTAGCGCAGCGTAAAAACTTAACAAAAGTTTACGTCCATGCGTTTCTAGATGGTCGTGACGTGGATCAAAAATCGGCATTAAAATACATTGATGAAACAGAAGAAAAGTTTAAAGCATTAGGTGTCGGCCAATTCGCTTCAGTATCTGGACGTTATTATGCAATGGACCGTGATAAACGTTGGGAACGTGAACATAAAGCATATGATGCTATTCGTGGATTTAGCGATGTCAAATATGCATCTGCACATGAAGGAGTTCAAGCGAATTATGACAATGATCTTACGGACGAATTTGTAGAACCATTTGTTGTTGAAAATCAAAATAATGGTGTCAACGATGGCGATTCTGTCATTTTCTACAACTTTAGACCAGACCGTGCGGGTCAACTATCAGAAATCTTTACAAGTAAAGCATTCGATGGTTTTGAAGTAGAGCGTGTCAATGATTTATACTATGCAACATTTACAAAATACAATGATCAAGTGGATGCCGAAATCGTATTCGAAAAGGTAGACTTGCATAATACAATTGGTGAAGTTGCACAAGATCATGGTTTGACACAGTTACGCATTGCTGAAACGGAAAAGTATCCACACGTGACTTACTTTATGAATGGTGGACAAAATGAAGAGTTCAAAGGCGAACGACGCATTTTAATCAACTCCCCTAAAGTGGCAACGTATGACTTAAAGCCTGAAATGAGTGCATATGAAGTCAAAGATGCATTGCTGAAAGAGTTGGATAAAGGAGACCTTGACCTTATCATCCTTAACTTTGCAAATCCAGACATGGTAGGACATAGTGGGATGTTAGAACCGACGATTAAAGCGATTGAAGCTGTGGATGAATGTTTAGGTGCTGTTGTCGATAAAATTTTAGACATGGATGGTTATGCGATTATTACTGCGGACCATGGTAATTCTGATGAAGTGTTGACTGATGATGATCAACCGATGACAACACATACGACAAATCCGGTTCCTGTCATTGTGACGAAAGAAGGCGTTACATTACGTCAAACAGGTCGTCTTGGTGATTTAGCACCTACTTTGCTAGATTTATTAAACATTGATCAACCCGAAGAAATGACGGGTGAATCTTTAATCCAACATTAAATGATTTGAGAAACACGAATGAATCGTTATAATAATAGTGAGAAGTCAAAATGAAATGGAATAAAGTATGTTCAAACCCAATTGAATGTATATTTATAAATTGATTGAAAAAGGAGATTTAACATTATGCCAATTATTACTGATGTATACGCTCGCGAAGTATTAGACTCACGCGGTAATCCTACAGTCGAGGTAGAAGTTTTAACAGAAAGTGGTGCGTTTGGACGCGCATTAGTCCCATCAGGCGCTTCAACAGGAGAACATGAAGCTGTTGAATTACGTGATGGCGATGCGGACCGCTATTTAGGTAAAGGTGTAGAAAAAGCCGTTGAAAATGTAAACGAAATCATCGCACCAGAATTAATCGAAGGCGAGTTCTCAGTATTAGAACAAGTTTCAATCGATAAAATGATGATTCAATTAGACGGTACTGCAAACAAAAGTAAGTTAGGTGCAAATGCAATTTTAGGTGTATCTATTGCAGTCGCACGTGCAGCTTCAGACTTCTTAGGTCAACCGTTATACAAATATTTAGGTGGTTTCAATGCGACAGTATTACCGACACCAATGATGAACATCGTCAATGGAGGCTCGCATTCCGACGCACCGATTGCATTCCAAGAATTTATGATTTTACCTGTAGGGGCAGAGTCATTTAAAGAAGCATTGCGTTGGGGTGCGGAAGTATTCCATGCATTGGCTAAAATCTTAAAATCACGCGGTTTAGTCACAGCAGTTGGGGATGAAGGTGGATTTGCACCGAAATTCGAAGGCACTGAAGATGGTGTTGAAACAATTCTTGAAGCGATTATAGCAGCCGGGTTAGAACCAGGGAAAGACGTATTCTTAGGTTTTGACTGTGCATCATCTGAATTCTATGAAAATGGCGTATACGATTATACGAAATTCGAAGGTGAAAAAGGGGCTAAGCTTTCTGCTAAAGAACAAGTCGACTACTTAGAACAACTTGTAGATAAGTATCCTATCTTGACAATCGAAGACGGTATGGACGAAAACGATTGGGAAGGTTGGAAATTATTAACAGAGCGTATCGGTGACCGTGTTCAATTAGTGGGTGACGACTTATTCGTAACGAACACTGAAATATTAAGTAAAGGCATCGAACAAAGCATCGGTAATTCGATTTTAATCAAAGTTAACCAAATTGGTACATTAACTGAAACATTTGAAGCGATTGAAATGGCACAAAAAGCGGGCTATACAGCAGTTGTATCGCACCGTTCAGGTGAAACAGAAGATACAACAATTGCAGATATTGCAGTTGCAACGAATGCAGGTCAAATTAAAACAGGTTCATTATCACGTACAGACCGTATTGCGAAATACAACCAATTGTTACGTATTGAAGATGAACTTTACGAAACAGCAAAATATGAAGGATTAAAATCATTCTATAACTTAAAATAGACGTTTAAATCGTTCGCTAGAAGAGAGGTGCGTGTCATGATGATGCGCACCTTCTTTAATAAAAGCGCTAAGATGGATATAAGACGTGTGGGAAAGGTGCATGAGCGCGAAATATAAGCGACGTGATGCACCTCGCCGCTAAGTTGATGTCAGAAAGAAACCGCATTTTCTTTCCTCATTTTTAACTGTTATAATAGATTCAAATGATTGAGAAGGAGAAAAGCAATGTCACAAATACAAGATAAGGAATTACGCGCCCGACATACTGGGAAGTTACTTGCCTATTTATCGTTTTTATTTGCTGTTTGTTTGGTCATTCATCAAGTGATGGTTGTCGATGGTCAAGTCGTGGCATATATGCTTGAACATTCAGGGAATAAAGCGACTGAAAACAGTATTAATGCCATCAATAATAGTTTACGCTATATTGGTATCCTCTACATTTTAGCGTATGCCGCAGGGGTCGTTGCACTTAAAAATCAACATCCTTATTTGTGGTGGTTTATGCTAGCAGTCTTCATATCACAACTATTCAATGCATTGTTAAATCCCCCTGTCCTTTATTCAGCGATTTATCATGTGAAGGGCTTCTTTGGTTTAGTACCTTATGGGGTCGTATTCATCGGTTCATTGGTGCTCGTTGTGATGATGATTACGATGAGTGTGAAACGCAAGTCCACGTTCAATCGTTAATGCGTGTTGTGAATCTTTTCAATATGTGATAAAATAGCTTTCGTATATGATGAATGGAGGACAGTCTGATGCATAGTTTTTTTATCGTATTACTCATTATTGACTGTATCGCGCTCATCACAGTTGTTTTATTACAAGAAGGTAAAAGTAATGGATTATCCGGAGCCATTAGTGGTGGTGCGGAACAATTATTTGGTAAACAAAAACAACGTGGTGTAGATTTATTTTTGCATAGATTGACAATTGTACTTTCGATTATTTTCTTTGTATTAATGTTAGGTATCAGTTATTTCAATATGTAAAGTCCGGCCGTTGAACAGTCGGACTTTTTTGTTTGTGTGCATCGGTTCAAACCGATAAAATAAAGGAGACGAGCAATTGAAAGGACGAGATGTCAGAGATGAAAATACAATTACCAAAACCTTTCTTTTTTGAGGAAGGAAAACGTGCAGTATTACTATTACACGGCTTTACGGGCAACAGTTCAGATGTCCGACAACTCGGCCGTTTTTTACAGAGAAAAGGGTATACTTCTTATGCCCCTCATTATGAAGGTCATGCTGCACCGCCGGAAGAGATTTTAAAATCAAGTCCACACGTTTGGTATAAAGACGTGTTAGATGGATATGATTTTTTGGTTGACAAAGGTTATGATGAAATTGCGGTAGCTGGATTGTCGCTAGGTGGTGTTTTTGCATTAAAACTGAGCTTAAATCGGAGCTTGAAAGGGATCGCAACGATGTGTGCACCGATGTATATTAAAACAGAGGGATCGATGTATAAAGGTGTGTTAGCGTATGCACGTCAATTTAAAAAATATGAAGGTAAAGATGAAGAAACAATCGAGCGAGAAATGGCTGCTTTTCATCCTACTGAAACATTAAAAGAATTACAAGTCATGCTACAAGGTGTGCGTGATTCAGTAGATGAAGTCATTGATCCGCTATTAATCATCCAAGCTGAACATGATGAAATGATTAACCCAGATTCAGCAAACATCATATACGATGAAGCGATGTCCGATGATAAACGGATTTCATGGTATAAAAATTCGGGTCATGTGATTACGATTGGTAAGGAAAAAGATGCTGTATTTGAAGATGTTTATCAGTTTTTAGAGACGTTAGATTGGTCTGAGTAATATAACGGTATGGATAGAATAGATGAACAATTTATGAAGAGAAAGGAGGCGCAAAATGAATTTAAAAGAAGAGATTAAAACCATCATTAAAAGCGAAAATTATGAACCGATGTCTGTTTCTGATTTCCAAGATGCATTAGGATTAAACAGTGCAGATTCGTTTCGTGACCTCATCAAAATTTTAGTAGAATTAGAACAGACTGGAATGGTCACGCGCACGAAACAAGATCGTTATCAAAAGAAGCAGGAGAATCAGTTGAAAGAAGGTTTAATTAGAGGGACATTAAGCCAGAATAAAAAAGGTTTCGCATTTTTACGACCAGAAAATGAAGAGATGGAAGACATTTTTATCCCTCCAACAAAAGTGAATCGCGCGATGGATGGTGATATTGTCTTAGTCGAAGTGAAAAAGTCTCGCGGTGATTTTCGAAAAGGAAAATTCGAAGGTGAAGTCAAAGCGATTGAGTCTCATTCTGTGAAACAAGTTGTCGGCACGTTTTCGGAAGCACGTCACTTTGGATTTGTGGTTCCCGATGATAAACGGATTATGCAAGACATTTTTATTCCTAAAGGTCAAGATCTAGGAGCAGTTGAAGGCCATAAAGTACTCGTTCAAATTACAAATTACTCAGATGGTACAAACAATCCGGAAGGCCAGATTTCAGCAATTTTAGGTCATAAAAATGATCCTGGGGTTGATATTTTATCTATTATTTATCAACACGGGATTGAAATGACGTTTCCTGAAGACGTGTTAAAAGAAGCGGAGGCCATTCCTGAAACGATTCGCCCTGAAGAACGTCAAGGACGCCGTGATTTAAGAGGAGAATTAACGATAACAATTGATGGTGCAGATGCAAAAGATTTGGATGATGCCATTGCAGTTGAGAAGTTAGAAAACGGCAACACCTTACTCACTGTAAGCATTGCCGATGTGAGTCATTATGTCACAGAAGGCTCTGCATTGGATCAAGAAGCTTATGATCGAGCAACCAGTGTTTATCTGGTCGATCGTGTCATTCCAATGATTCCACACCGTCTGAGTAATGGGATTTGTTCATTAAATCCTCACGTCGACCGTTTAGCGATGAGTTGTCGCATGGAAATTGATCGTCAAGGGACAGTTGTCCGACACGAGATTTTCGAAAGTATCATTCATTCTGATGCACGTATGACATATGAAGCGGTCAACCGTATCATTACTGATAAAGATCCTGAAACGAGTGCACAATATGCCGAGCTCGTCCCGATGTTAGAATTAGCGCAAACATTATCAAAACAGTTAATCGCCATGCGTCAAAAGCGTGGAGAAATCGATTTTGATATCAAAGAAGCGAAAGTCATCGTGAACGAGGAAGGGATTCCAAAAGATGTGGTCACACGTGAACGTGGTGATGGAGAACGCTTGATTGAATCGTTTATGTTAATCGCAAATGAGACAGTGGCAGCACATTTTAGTGAAAAGCAAGTGCCATTCATTTATCGCATTCATGAACAACCGAAGTCAGAGCGTTTACGGCAATTTTTTGATTTTATTACAAATTTTGGCATTATGGTAAAAGGGACTGGAGAAGACATTCATCCAAGTACATTACAAAATATTAACGAAGCAATTGCAGGTCGACCGGAAGATCGCGTCATTTCAACGATGATGTTACGATCGATGCAACAAGCACGTTATGATGCTGAAAATACGGGACACTTTGGTTTAGCGGCAGAATATTATACACACTTCACCTCACCTATTCGTCGTTATCCAGATTTAATCGTTCATCGTTTAGTGCGTAAATATTTAATTGAAAAATCAATGGATGCGCGTGCGATGCGTGAATGGGAAGAAAAGCTTCCACAGATTGCAGAGCATACGTCAAATCGTGAGCGACGTGCGATTGATGCTGAACGGGATACAGATGAGTTGAAAAAAGCAGAGTTTATGATTCAACATATTGGCGATGAATTTGAAGGGATTATTAGTTCAGTCGCAAATTTCGGGATGTTTATAGAGTTACCGAATACGATTGAAGGAATGGTGAACGTTCAAAATATGACCGATGACTACTATCATTTTGATGAACGTCAAATGGCTTTGATCGGTGAACGAAAAGCAAAAGTATTTCGTATCGGTGATGAGGTCAAAGTCAAGGTCGTTCATGTCGATGTAGAGGAGCGACAAATTGATTTCCAAATCATAGGCATGCCGATTGAAATGAGGACGTACCGTGAAAAAGTAGCACGGGGTCATACGATTCAAGCGAAAACAAAAGGTCAAGCTTTTGAGAAGAAAGATAAGAAAAATAAACGTAAGCAACGCAAAGGAAAACATGCGAGACGCCGTGAAAAATCAGGTCGCACGGAACATCAACCGTTTTATAAAAATAAAAAAGTAAAGAAAAAGGCACGCAAGAAGAAAAAATAAGTTGAGGTGAAGCCATGCCGAAAAAGTCAGGAAAAGGGACGTTAGCAGAAAATCGTAAAGCGCGCCACGATTATCATATTGAAGATACGATTGAGGCGGGTATTGTATTACAAGGGACTGAAATCAAATCGATTCGACGTGGGAGTGCCAACTTGAAAGACAGCTATGCGCAAGTTAAACGAGGCGAGATGTTTTTGCATCAAATGCATATTGCACCTTACGAAGAGGGTAACCGATTTAACCATGATCCACGCCGAGTTCGAAAGCTCTTGTTGCATAAACGGGAAATAGTCAAAATAGGCGAACGTACACGTGAAATGGGCTATTCTATCGTCCCTCTCAAATTGTATTTGAAACACGGGAACTGCAAAGTATTATTGGGCATCGCACGAGGTAAGAAAAATTATGATAAGCGCCATGCTTTAAAAGAAAAAGCCGTCAAACGTGATATAGATCGTGCGATGAAACAAAATTATTAATGGTTTGCTAAGATTGTAAAAATTTGATATGATATAATGTGCTTTCATGTGAAGAAAGCACATTGAATCACGGGGGCGTTTTTGGATTCGACAGGGGTCCCCAGAGCTTGTGAAGCGTGTCGGAGGGTTGGCTCCGTCATCAACACATCAGTTTATAATAACTGGCAAAACTAACAATAACTTAGCAGTAGCTGCCTAACGCACTCTGCATCACCTAACAGCATCGCCTATGTGCTGTTAACGTGATTCAACTTTAGTAGGATACGCTCGTTACTGCCGTTTGAAGTCTGACGAGAAGAGATGAATCAAACTAGCATCATGTTGGCTGTCTATCGCCTTGCATGATGTGAATGTGATAGATAGACTACACACGTAGAAACATTTGTATCAGGACCTTTGGACGCGGGTTCGAATCCCGCCGTCTCCACTGTGTAGCCTATAACCCTTGTGGTTATGGGCTTTTTATTTTTGGGTGCACAAATAGTGCACAGATAATGCACAGCGTAAAAAACCACTTCCTTAATTTAGGATAGTGGTTATAAATATTTTATTATCTCTTTTTGTGTGCTTGGATATAAGTGGCCATATCTATTATATACTTCTGTTGTGTCACTATGTCCTAAACGTTGCGCGATAATCATCACACTAGCGCCTGCATTTACAAGTAAAGAAGCATGACTATGACGCCATTCATGTAATACAATACGTGGTATTTTTTCATCATCTTCAAGGGAATCGTCTAGTGTTTTAAAAGCCTTGTTATACCAGCGGTCAATAAGTGATTCACTATACGCTTTGAAGAAATTACCAAACAATACATAATTATCTTTGTACATTTTATTTTCTTTATACCACTCTTGAAAATCACGTAATGTGTCCATCATGTGTTGAGGCATATAAATGTCACGAATACTTGCTTTCGTTTTAGGTGTGGTTACCTCTCCATGATAGTCGGCTTTGTCAACGTGAATATAGTTTTCCTCAAAATTAACATTTTTCCATGTCAATGCTCGAATTTCTCCTTTACGCATACCGCTATAAAACAATAATTTAAAAAAGGTTTGTTGTTCAATGTTCGGTAAGATAGCGTAAAACTTTTGGTATTCTTCTAACGTCCAGTAATTTAATCGTTTAGAATTCTCAATTTCAAAGTTACCAACTAATGAGGCCACATTTTGCTTTAGATCATGAAACTTCATAGCATGATTTAAAATAGCAACAAGATAAATGTGCATGCTTTTTAAATAATCTCCTGAGAATTTTTCTTTCATCTTCTTATTTTGAAACTTCATAATATCATGTGTTGTCATCTTAAATACGTCCATTGAACCGAAATAAGGTACAAGGTGATTATTTGTATGTGTCTTTAATGCTTTGATACTTGAAGTTTTACGGCGTGCAGAATACCATTCTGTGTATTCTTCAACAAGCACATCAAACGGCAAGCGGTTAAGTTGACCAGCACCCTCCAATTCGTCCATGATTTCATTACACTTTTTCACAGCTTCTTTACGTTGTTTGAAGCCTTTACGTGTAATATACTGGCGTTTATTCGTCTTGTCATAGTATGTGATGCGGAAGTAATATGTACCACGTTTATCATCTTTATAAATGTTGTGGGATAGTCTTAAATCATGTTGCAATTTTAATCACTCTTTTCGGATTCATCATATCTAGCAATACCATAACGGGTTTGAAAAATTATTTCAATTTGTTCCTTTATATTTTCAATATCTTGAAGCAACGCTTCTTTATCCTCTGTGATGTAATAAATATTATTATAATCATTATATTGTTTTAAAATTGCAGTTATCATGGTGAGATCGTTTACTGTGGAGTTTTTTAGAAATTTTAACGCTACTGATAAAAATAATTCTTCTGTATATCCTAATTCCATTGTGAGAATTTCTTTTAAATCGTTATCGATTCGTGTTCTGAAGTTTTTCCTAGATTCTTTAAAACTATTCTGTGATTCTTCCCAACTTTTTTTGAGTTCATCCTCAGATAAATCAGCCATTGTTTTTTTCCCTGTAATTAAATAAGTTTCGGAAACATCAAGGCCATAAGTGATACTTTTCAAAAATTCACGTGAAGGTTTTTCTCTTTTTCCATTTTCAATTTGCGAAATGTAGCCGGCAGAAAAACCGGTTTTCTTACTCAATTGTTCTAAAGTTATATTTTTTTCTTTTCTTATTTTTTTTATATTTTTCCCTACATTCATTATTACACCTCTTTCTCGTACTTTAATAATACCATTAAATTTAACTGTGGTAAATTTTTGTTTGACAATTCTTTTTAGCTGTGGTTAAATTTAACTATAGCAAATTTAGCTGTGGTTAAAAAGGAGGGGTGAATATGAATAATATGAAAGAGTTGAGAATTAACAAAAATCTCAAACAAAAAGAATTAGCTAGAATTACAGGTTTAAGTACATCGGCAATTTCATTGTTTGAAAATAATAAGTCAACACCATCAATGATTAGTGCTTATAAAATTGCGAAGGCTTTAAATGTTTCAATAGAAAAAATTTTCCCGCTAAATGTAGAAATTTATTTAAAAAAGGAGGAATAAACATGACAAAAATTCATTACCCAGTTTTATACATCACACGAAAGGAACACGGACACACGCAAAACTATGTGGCTAGAAAATTAAGTTTATCACCACAGCGTTATTCGTTAAAAGAAATTGGGAAAGCATATTTCACACTTCCGGAGGCACGCACACTCAGCGAAATGTATGGCATTCCAATTGAACAACTATTCTCAACTGAATTTCCAATTACACAATAAGGAGGGATAACGATGAAACAACAAGTAATTATTACAAAGACAATTGTCGGTTGGTACAACATCAAAGACACTAAACACAATTTGCTTTTGAATGTATCGCCACAAGTATTTGAACAGTATTTTCCTGAAATCAATAATGATGTTCAAATTGCAGTGTTAGAAATGGATCTATCAAGAATTACAGAAATCAAAAATAAGAAAAAGGTAGGTAGTTAAAATGAACCAACAACAAATACAGGTGCTTGATGATATTTATAATACATTGATTGCAGTAAGTGATGATGTAGCAACCGAGTACAAACATAAGATTAAAGATGGCGAAAATGAATGGTATGAAACTGTGAGCCGCGAGAAACATTTAGAATCAATTATTCAGTGGGCTGTACAGCAAATTGAAAATAACTTTGAAATTGTGGAGGAAATTTAAAATGGATATTTCAGAAAATATAAAGGAAATGAAACAAGTTGCGCTTAAATATGGTGATACAAAATATGCACTTGGTCGTGCTGTGGCACATAATGAAATGATCAACGCATTAGCAACATATATTGTAACGCAATTATCAGATGAGAATGTTATCGAAGCATTTGAGAATTTCCAAATGATGATTAGGGACGATCTGGAAATTGAAGAGAAAAACACAACAATACACTTGGACGAACTCTATGTATTACTAAATGACAAAGGAGAGAACGAATAATGAATTGGGAAATTAGAAATCTATTTAGTGAAATTGAAATAGTTAAAGAGAAAATCAATGATGCAGTTACTTCTTTTGAGTGGTTTGAAAATGAATATTTTATACATGAACCTAGTCACGTGTTGAGTATGAACGAAGTGAAAATACATGGCTATAAATATCATGAACACCGTATTCAAATTGCGCAGTTATGCGACTTAATGCATATATATATTGAGCGACTCGACAAGCAAATTCAAGAGTTTAAAGAAATAGAAAAAGCGTCATCAGCGAAGTTTGGCGACAGAACTGATAACGCATAGCAGAAAAAAATATAAAAAATAATCAGAGCGATTAAGAAACACTCTACTAACATTATAGCATTTTTCGCTCTGATTGTAATTGGTTGGGAGGTATTTTGTGGCACTAAAAGTAAAAGATAATATATTAAGAGTTAATGAAGATAATATTCCAAAAGAATTAAAAGAAATTCCTAATTGGGTGCTTTGGTGTGCTAAATGGAATGAAAAACAACAGAATTATAGCAAGGTTCCTTATAATGATAAAGGTTATAGAGCAAGTTCTAATAATAAGAATACATGGACTGACTTTAATACGGCTTATATAGAATACGAGATGAATGAAAAATACAGTGGTATTGGTTTTGTTTTAAGTGGTGACAATGAATACATTTGCTTAGATATAGATAACGCTGTTAGCGACAACGGTGAAATACATTCAGATTTGGTTAAAACACTAAATAAAATGACGTACTGTGAAAAATCACCGAGTGGAACAGGTGTACACTGTTTCTTTAAAGGCAAGCTACCAAGCAATCGTAAGAAGAAACGTACTGATTTAGATATTGAATTATATGATACGGCTAGATTTATGACGGTTACGGGCGAATCAATTGGACAAAGCGAAATAAGCGAAGATCAAACCATATTGAATAATTTAGTTGAACAGTATTTTAAAGAAGAAGCCTCTTTTGAAGCAACTACGACAAATAACCATAATAGTGAAAGTCAACTTTCTGATGAGGAAGTTATAAATATCATGCTTAAATCCAAGCAAAAGGATAAAATTAGTGACTTACTACAAGGAGATTACGAACAATATTTTGCAAGTCCTAGTGAAGCCGTACAAAGCTTATTACATTATTTAGCATTCTATACAGGAAAAAACAAAGCTCAAATGGAACGTATATTCTTAACTTATAACAATTTAACCGATAAATGGAATAGTAAGCGTGGCAATAGCACATGGGGAGAATTAGAGCTTGAAAAGGCTATTGCAAATCAAAAAGAAGTATATCAAAAAGGTATAAATGATTTTGAAGTAATATTAAGTGACAAAGAAAGTGTAAGAAAAATGTTAAGTAAAGTTGGGGATGATGAACGTTCATATATGGAAAAACTTTGGATAGAAGAGGGTGAGAAAGGCAGAAAACCAACAGTTATAAGCCCTAATAGATGCGCTCATCTTTTGAAAGAAAACTTGAAATTTATTTTATTTGACCTTGAAGAAAATACAAAATTAGCCATGTATAGAGCTGAAGAAGGCATTTACACACAAAATGTTTCTTATATTAAACGAGTTATTTCGTGGTTAGAACCTAAACTTAACAGCAACAAAGCTGACGAAGTCATCTATCACTTAAAGAATAGAGTCGATATAAAAAGTAAAACGAATTCGCCCGATTTAATACCTGTTAAAAATGGTGTGTTTAATCGTAAAACAAAACAACTAGAACCTTTTACACCTGAATATGTGTTTACCACTAAAATTAATACAGCTTATAAAACACAAAGTGGGGTGCCTGTAATAGAGGGTTGGAGTGTCGACAATTGGATTAATGAAATAGCTTGTAATGATCATGGTATTGATAAGTTGCTTTGGCAAGTTATTAATGATTCTTTAAATGGTAATTATACTCGCAAAAAAGCCATATTTTTAGTTGGTGATGGCAACAATGGTAAAGGGACATTTCAAGAATTAATAACACAGATTATAGGTGAAGAAAATATTGCAAGCCTAAAAGTGAACGAATTTGATGAAAGATTTAAATTAAGTGTGTTAGAAGGAAAAACCGCTGTAATTGGTGATGATGTGCCAGTAGGTGTTTATATAGATGATTCTTCAAATTTCAAAAGTGTAGTTACTGGTGATCCAGTTCTTGTTGAATTTAAGAATCAGCCTTTATATAGAGCCACATTCAAATGCACGGTGATTCAATCAACAAATGGCATGCCTAGCTTTAAAGATAAGACTTCAGGAACGTTAAGAAGATTGTTGATAGTTCCGTTTAATGCAAATTTCAATGGGCAATCTGAGAATTTCAATATAAAAGAGCAGTATGTTAAAAATCAAAAAGTATTAGAGTATGTGCTTTACAGAGCAATCAATATGGATTTTGATACTTTTGATGTCCCTGACGCATCGCACAAAATGTTAGACCTTTATAAACAGGATAATGATCCAGTTTACGAATTTAAAATCAATGTATTTGATGAGTGGTTGTTAAGAAAAATACCAAAATACATTGTTTACGGCTTCTATAAAGAGTTTTGTAAAAACAATGGATATTTTCCGATTTCAGAAAGGAAATTTCATAAGCAATTTAAGAGTTACCTCAGTGATGATTGGAAAACTGACGGTAAAGGAAAAGTAACGTGGGATAGATTAATTGAGTCCACTGGTGACTTAGATCTTATGAATAATGGTATAGACTTCCCTGAAAAAAATAAAACATATGCTTTATATGAAAACAATAATATTAAAGCTGTTTAGTGGTTACCGAAGTTACCGAAGTTACCGAAAGTTACCGAAAATAAAAATTTCAGTAACCACAATGGAGGGCGTCATGACAACGTTTGATAACAAAAAGTTACTGAGTTACTAGAAATATTCAACTTATTGCAAAAAAAATTAGGTTTGTATATGTGACTATATAAAAAATAAATACTAAGTTCTAAAATTTCGGTAACTCGGTAACTTAAGTAGCATAATCCCCCGCTCTTACTGTGTTTTATGAGGTTACCGAAAATAAAAATTTCAGTAACTTTTGTACGAATTTCAGTAACTTTTAAATAATTGGAGGAAATTATGAACAAGCATAAACTAAAAAAAGAAATATTAAATTATATCAAAAATCATAAAGAAACATCGTTTGTGGAAATTGAACGGATATTTGAAGAAAATGGCTTTGACTATAAAGGAGATGGCGCATATACAAGTGGTAATCATGAAAATGTGGTGTTTTGGCTTGGTTGGAATGAAGAGGCTTTTGACATAGTAGCAGAGCTAAAACATGATGGATTAATTGAAATGAATATTTGCCCACCTATGTACTATCTTATTGATGGTAAGTCTTTAAATCTTCCGATTGTTAAAAGTAAAAATATAAAAACAGATCACTGGTTGCCCGTAGCGTTTACAGCTGTATAACCTCAAACCCTTGCCACAACTAGACTTACATACCCTAGTGTGGTATAATTTAAGCAAATAAACCGAACGTATGTACTAAAAGGGAACAAACATTCTATAAAGTAGGTGAGAAAGTGCCGAAGTGGTTAAACAAGATGCTAGGACTTGAAACAATTGAGCGCAACACTGCACAACAATTTGAAATGCTTACGGGTGGCTTTAAGTCATTATCTCAATTTTCAGGTGACGCATATTCAAACGACATATATCGTAGTGCAGTTGATACAATCGCAAGACATATTGCGAAGTTATCAGGTAAGCATGTAAACAATACGAAAGATTTTAATAACTATAAAATCAACAGAATCTTACAAAATAGACCTAATCCATATATGAGTGGTTATGACTTTTTGTATAAAGTAGCGACACAATACTACTTATTCAATAACGCATTTATTCTTGTGCAAAAGGACAATAAAGGTAACTTGAGAAATTTATACCCGTTAACACCGAGCAGTGTTGAATATGTGGTTGATGATGTAGGTGAAATGTACCTTAAATTTTTATTCAACGATGGTGAGGTTATCCATTTTCATTTGTCAGAAATAGCCGTGTTGCGTCGTCACTTTAATTCTAATGAATTGCTAGGTGATAACAACGACGCGATCATGAATACATTACAACTTGCGTATACACAAAATGAGGGCATGACTGAGGCAATTAAGAACTCGGCTCAAATTAGAGGTATTCTGAAATATAATCAGGCATTGAGTCCTAGTAAGTTAAAAGAAGCAAAAGAAGAATTTACGAATAACTATCTGTCAATGGCAAATAACGGTGGTGTTGTTCCGTTAGACACGTCAATGGATTATCAGCAACTGAATATATCAGATGTTCAGGTGGATACGAACCAAATAAAAGTGATTAAACAAAAGATATATGAGTATTTAGGAATCAATGAAGCTATTGTGACAGGTAGTTACGATGAGAACACATGGCAAGCATTTTTCGAGTCTGTGATTGAACCTTTCGCTATTCAATTGTCATCAGAACTGACTGAAAAGATTTTTACAGAACGTGAACAATCATTTAGTAATCGCATCATTTTTGAATCTTCAAAATTACAGTATGCAAGTAATCAATCGAAATCAACCATTATCAAAGAATTGTTGCCACTCGGTTTACTAACCATAAATGAAGCCCGTGACTTAATGAATTTGCCTCATGTTGAAGATGGAGACGAGAGAATTCAAAGTCTAAACTACATTGAAAAAACACTAGCAAAGAATTATCAAATGGCAGATAAGGAGGTTAAAGCAGATGAAGGAAATTAGAAGTGCAGAAATACAAACAGATTCCCAAAGTACCGAAATGGTACTCGAGGGAACAGCAATTGTTTTTAATAAACCTACTCAAATTAATACGCCGACAGGTTCATATACCGAAATCATTAAACGTAATGCGTTAGATGGATTGAAGCTCAACGATACACGCTTATTAGTGTCACATGATATGAATCGCATTCCATTAGCAAAGTCACCTAAGACAATGGATATATGGACTGATGATGTAGGTATGCATTTCCGTGCTACCTTACCAGATACGGAAGAAGCCCGCTCTGTTTATACGGCAGTAAAACGGGGCGACCTCTCAGGTATGAGTTTCGGCTTCACAGTATCAGACGGTAGTCAATATGATGTGAATACACGCACACGAACTATTACCAAAATAGACAAAGTCCTTGAGTTTAGTGTTGTGAATTATCCCGCATATGCTGAGGCGAGTGTAGAGGCACGACAACAAATTCAAGAAGCAGAACTTAAATATCAAGCAAGACAACAAGCCTTAATCGGTTTAAATAAATTACAATCAAAGGAGATTAAATAAAATGTTTAATACAGTACAAGAAGCATTTAATCATTATCGCAATGCATCTCTTGAAGATATTGAAACACGCGCTGGTGAAATTAGAGGCACAATCGAAAATGACCCAGAAGCAGACGTGACAAAGTTAAATATTGAAATTGAAGGCTTAAATCAAGCTAAAGAAAATATTAAAGAAAAGGAGCAAGAACAAGTGGAAAATCGTTCATATAACCCTATTACAGGACAACAATTTAAACAAAATAATGAAGTTCAAAATAATAATGTATTCGGTACAGAAGAATACCGATCAGCATTCTTCAAGAAAATGTTAGGACAAGAATTATCAGATGTGGAACAACGTTCATTCAATCATGCAATGGATATTCAAAAATCAGAACACCGCGCAGATGAATTTACTTCATCTTCAAATGCATCAGCAGTCATCCCAGAGCAAACATTAAACGAAGTCATTCGTCGTGCGCGTACACAAGGTGGCTTACTTGCAAATGTACGTTCATTCAATATGCCTACAAAAATCCGTATCCCAATTAGCACACCACAAGAACGCGCTGAATGGCATACTGAGGGTGCTAAAGTAGAAGCAGACAAAGTAGTTACAACAGCGGTATCTTTTGAGGCGAATGAGATTATTAAAATCTTTAGTATCTCAGTGAAAGCTAAAACGATGAGCATCTCAGCATTTGAATCATATCTTGTTGAAGAATTGACTAACTGCGTTGTAGAAGCGATCGAATACGCATTGATTAATGGTACGGGTAACAATCAAGGTCAAGGTATCTTAACTGGTATTACATGGAATGATGAAAACAGCTTAGAGCTTACAGGCAAATATACTGACTTCACAAAAGCGTTAGGAATGTTAAAGCGAGGCTATGCACAAAATGCAAAATTCGCTATGAGCAATGCAACGTTATATAACACAGTGTATGGCGTTCAAGATGGTAATAAACGTCCTATCTTTGTACAAGATGCGCAACGTGAGAATGTAGGATATATCTTCGGTAAGCCAGTCATTATTGACGACAATATCGAAGACGGCACAATTCTATTAGGAGACTTTAACTATATCGGTTACAACTTACCGCAAGGCATCATGCTTGAATCTTCTCGTGAGTCTTCATTCCGTTCAGGCTTGATTGACTATCGAGCAATGGCGGTCGCAGATACACGCGTTTTAGTTGATGATGCTTTCGTTAAGTTAACAAGTGCTTCATCTGATGTAGGAGCGTAATAAATAACTAGGGCATCAGTTAATAGCTGGTGTCCTTTTTCATAAGGAAGTGAACTATATGATCATAACAATTGAAGATGCACGTAATGCTTTACGAATAGATGGTGATTACAATGACGATATTATCAAACCACTTATCGACGCGATACCTAACTACCTGTATATCACTACTGGTCGTGATTGGTTAGATGAACCAGTACAACCATTAGCACAAACGACAGCTAAGTTTATATTGCAGTTGTGGTTTGACCCACAGACACAAGACAGTGAGCGTTTAAAGCGTACGATTGATAGTTTATTGGTATCTTTAACTGCATTAGGTCGTGATTATAATGAGTAGGAGTATTCCAGCATCATTTTATAGAAGTAGCAAATGGGCTAAGTGTAAAAACAGCTATATGTCTAAACAGAATTATATTTGTGAAAGATGTGGTGGTTTAGCCTCTATTTGTCATCATAAAATATATTTAAATGCTGAGAATTATAAGAATCCATATGTATCATTGAACCACGACCATTTAGAAGCATTATGTCAGACGTGCCATAATCAGGAACATTTCGGGACACCAGCAATTGGGGAAGGATTACAATTCGATAAAGATGGAAATATAATAAAAGTATAAATTAAATTAATTAATTACCCCCCCTATAATGTCGGAGGTAAAAGAGTGTCTGGGAAACGGTGCAGGGGCTTTCTTTTCCTCTACCTGATATTTTCAACATTTAGGGGTGGCTAAAAAAAGATAGGAGAATATAAAAATGAAATATATCAATTTGGAAAAACTTAAAACATACATTGATAAAAATGATATAGAAAACAAACATATAGCATACGATTTATTAGAAGAACTAACATTTATGAAAGAAACACTGGACGAACTAAAACGTACTGTACGTGAGCATGGTGCGACATACGTATTTACTCAAGGAGAACAATCCTACCTTAAAGAGAACCCAGCTATGAAGTCATACAATACAACTGTAACAAAGTATAACGCCACTTATAAGCAATTATTGTCACTCCTGCCTCAACGTGTAGAAGAATCAGATACGTTTATGGACTTTGTGACCAATGGCTAACTACATTAAACAGTATTACCAAAAAATTGAAAGTGGCGATATTGTAGCTTCAAAACGTGTACGTAAACAATATAAGAAGCTTTTAGATGACATGGAGCATCACGACAAATACATTTATGATGAAACTAAAGCAGAACGCCCTATCGGTTTTATAGAGCGCTTCTGTCGTCATTCTAAAGGTGAGCTAGCGGGTAAGCCCCTAAAGTTAGATTTGTTTCAAAAAGCCTATATTTCGACGCTATTCGGCTTTGTCGATAAAGAAACAGGGTATCGACGTTATACCGAGTCCTTTTTCTTTGTTGGGCGTAAGAACGGTAAAACAACTATGTTAAGCGCTATTGCATTATATATGATGATTGCAGACGGGGAAAGTGGTTCAGAAGTGTATTCAGTTGCATCGAAACGTGACCAAGCTAATATCTTATTCGACCAAGCACATGAGATGATTGCACAGAGCCCTGATTTAAACAAAAATATCCGTAAGCGTAAAAGCGATTTATACTTTGCACATAATTTTAGTAAG
Organism: Staphylococcus lutrae; assembly: GCF_002101335.1. NCBI lineage: Bacteria > Bacillati > Bacillota > Bacilli > Caryophanales > Staphylococcaceae > Staphylococcus > Staphylococcus lutrae. The sequence continues at coordinate 1,813,399 of NZ_CP020773.1, forward strand.
ATGCAGTCTTTAGCTAAAAACTCCAATTCATTAGATGGATTGAATGCGCATCTTGTTGTGATTGACGAATTACATTCTATTCAAGACCGCAATTTATATGAAGTAATGAAACAATCCCAGTCAGCACGTACACAACCGTTATTGATTATGATTACAACGGCTGGAACACATAGAGGCACGATATTTGATGATTTATATGAGTATGCTTGCAACGTGGTTGATGGTAAATTTGAAGATGATAACTTTTTGCCGATAATGTACGAGTTAGATCATAAAGCTGAATATAAAATACCTAAATGCTGGCAAAAGGCAAATCCTGCGTTAGGTGTGTCTAAAAAAGTGGAGGACTTAGAACGCAAAGTTGCACGTGCTAAAAACAATGTGAATGATTTAACGGGAATTTTAACTAAAGATTTTAATGTACGTGAAGTCACACATAGCGCATGGCTCACATTTGATGTGATTAATAACGAAGATACTTTTGATATACATGACTTCTCGGGTAGTTATGCGATAGGTGGTGCGGATTTAAGTATCACAACCGATTTGAGTTGCGCCACGTTATTATTCGTCGACCCTGAAACAGAAATACGTTATGTGCATCAGATGTATTGGTTGCCTGAGGATAATCTGAGAAAGCGTGTAGACGAAGATAAAATACCTTATGACAAATGGCATGAGCAAGGATTACTTCGTTTGTGTAGGGGTAATACGATTGATTACAGCGACATCACTGATTGGTTCTTAGAAATGTTGAATGAGTATGATATCACGCCACTATGGATATACTACGACAATTATTCTGCCCGTTACTGGGTTGATGAGATGGAGGCAAACGGTTTTATAATGGTACGTACACCACAAGGGGCAAAGACATTAAGCTTACCTATGCAAAATATGGGTGCAGACCTTGAAAAACACAAAGTGAATTATAATAACAATCCTATATTAAAATGGTGCTTAACAAATACAGGTATTGAAACAGATCGTAACGGCAACATTGCACCTGTGAAAAACCAATCACCTAAACGCCGTATAGATGGCACGGCTTCATTATTAGATGCTTATGTTGGTTTGTTTGATAATTATGAACAGTTTTTAAGAGCTATGTGATAGCTGGCAGAACGAATTATTCTGTTAGGGTAAGGACGTCGTGAAACACGACGGATGACAATCCCAAATTGAATAGTGTAAAAGTACATGCTCGAAAAAGGGCGCGTACTATTATTCTAAATTGACTAACAACAAATGGACAAAATTGTCTGCATGTAGAGGAGGTGTAACAATGGCGTATCATTTTAATAATAAAATTAAGATAGTTGAAAGAGTAAGCAGTGGACCAATGCCCGATAGCTACAAAGAAAAGTTAATTGCAAAACCTTGGTCGGATATAAAAACAATACGTGGGAATGAGTTTATAGGTTCAGGACTTACAGCGTCAGAAATACCCGTGAGGTTTATTATAAGATATAGAGAGGGGATTACAGCAAGTCAACGTATCAAATGGAAAGATTTAGATTTCTATATTGAATCGGTTCAAAATGATAATGGATTGAATAGGACTTTAACAATATATGCAAAAGCGTATAAATAAGACGCTGAGAAACGCATTCAGATGCATTATAATTATGATTTGTGGGTAATGGGTAAGTTGAATGCAAATAAAACGTGATTATAAGGAGGTGATATAAATGGATAAAGAATACATTTCAGAGTTATTAAAGAAAGATGGTTTAGATCATATTAAATTAACATTAATCACTGGTGAAGAAGTATCAGTTTCTAAAATTGAAGAAGACAATTCAGAAAACGAATTGATAGAAGTATTGGAACCAACAAAAATCACTGTTAATTTAAAATATGTAGTTACGATTGAAGAAATCTATCCCCCAGACTTTGAGGCATTGAATAATTTGTCATTCTAGTTTTTCAGAACACAAGAAGACGTTTGATATGACAATTGAAACGTTGGAGGCGTCTGATAAAATGAGTGCACAAATTTTAGTTGTTTTATCAATTTTAACATTTTACACTGATATGTAATTTTAATTAAAACGTTGATATGACAGTGTTTATAGAGTATAGCACACCATTATGTAAACGGATAAATCAAATCCCGCCGCTTCCACTATGTAGCCTATAACCATTGCGGTTATGGGCTTTTTATTTTTGGTTGCACAAAAAGTAAAAGGAAAAACGATTTTCCTTGCGCATAAAAGCACCCCAAATCTCATTAACTATTCAAAATCACACTTATATTTATAATATAACAAATAAAATAATTCTATAACATTTAAGGTATATATTGTTTTATCTAATATTTATGTGTTAAATTTTAATATAGTATTAACCAAATTAAAGGGGGCGATTGGAATGAAAGCTTCATGGATTTTTTGGTGGATGATTACTATTTTAGAAGGTGCCATTTTTTTATTTTTATCTATGCTACTTTGGAATAGAAATGTTGATGCCACAGGTGCACTGCAAACGCTAGAGATAAAATTACTGAATATTCTAGTGTTAGCTGCGTTTTTTTTGATACCTGTTATGATTCAGTTAATTTGGTGTATGGTCAATATAAGGAAAGCTGAAAGAAAGTCATAAAAGTAAAAATTGATTTATCAAAGGTCGTCAGTTGAGAAAACACGACAATTCATTGCCGTGATGTATCAATGTCTTGGACGACCTCTATAAATTTCAGAAGGATTCTATTTGAAGAAAGCTGGATTGAATTTAAGATAAGCGCGTTTGATATGTCGAGTTAAAATATATTTTAAAAGCATAATAGTTCTATATGTATCCATAATATTGATCATTTTATGCACGTATTCACACCAATCATTTACACCCCTTTTCATAATACTTAATGGCTATTTTAAATGTTAAAAAAGATGAAATAAGGTGAAGCCTCACCAAAAAATCATATATTAAAATAAGAAGAAAACTATCGAAAATAAGTATTAATAAAATCTTAATTAATGTAATTATTATTTATAATTGTTTTAAAAGGTAGTTAATTCTTATTAGAACTGTTGGAATATATAATTTAAATGTCTTATTAATGGGGAATGAGACAAAAGATTGAAGATGTTATGAAAAGGAGTACACCTAGGTGAGGAAAAAGTTATTTGTATTATCAGCGAGTGCGATTTTAGCATCACATATTGCTACAACAGAGCACGCAAGTGCAATTGTCAGTGGAGAGGAGAATCCATATCGGTCAAAAGCTTTAGATATTCAGGGACATAGAAGCACTGTTGTTTATAGTGAAGAATATAGAAAGAGTTTAGAGCGATTAGTTGATAAACTTACAATAGACAATTATGAACGTTATGATCAACCTGAGTTTAAAGAAGTGGTTGATAGATACAAAAATAAATTTATGGCAGAAGCAGAGGCAATAAATTTATTTTTGAAAGAAGAAAAAATGCTGAAAAGCAAAAATTATCAAGCAAAAGAAAGTATCTATGGTCTGACATATCACAGGTATATTCATTTATATAATGCGTTAGAAAGTAATAAAAATGAGTTCTTAAAAGAAATTGAGGAAATAGCAAATAAAAAACCGGACTTGAAAACATTTGATGAAAATGAACAAGAGAAAGTTGATGAAAAGCTAAATAGATTGGAAAATCAGGTATTAATGTTAGGAAGTACTTTTATAAGGCAAAACGAGGCAGTTCAAAATTTGTACACTAAGCTTGATTTAATTATTGGATACACAGATGGAGAACGCAATGCAAAGAGACCTGTAAATCAGAGAATGGTACTTGAAAAAACAGAAGATCTAGAAGCAATTATTGATGAATTTTTTGAAGAAATTGATTTATCACGACCAATGGATATTCCAGCATTGTCCAAAGAAAACGAAAAAGATAATAAAGTAAAACAAAAGCTAAGAGACGATGCTAAAAAAGCAAAAGAGGATAAAAGTTATAGACATCCACGCGCATTGAAAAAAGCTGAAATGCAATTGACAACAGGTAAGCATAAGACTCAGTCAATGTTATCACCTTCGAAACAAACGCAGACACAGGATTTAACTCGTGTGCGCGAGACGGTGGTTGAAACAGATTTTCCGTTGACAAAACAAGTCCCTACATATGTAGTGCAAGTTGGACAAAAGCCAATCCCTACATTGCAACAAGCGTCACATACAGAGACTTTTGAGGTGGAACAACCATCGCCTCACAAACGATCATTAGATAAGGCAGATGTTAAATCAACAGTGCCAAGCATGAACGGGATAAACGAAGCCCCAATTCAAACACATGCTGCGCCCAATATGCCTAGCTCGACAGAAAGACTGCATGTTACATCAGCACCAATTTCCCCAGTTGATGCGCAGAAGCATGGAGTACAAGAAACGATTACAGAATCTAATCTTATTGATATTGAAGAAACATCACATTATTCACGAACTGGAACATTACAAGGTGTGAGTATAAGTGATACATCAGGTTACACTGAACGTGATAAACGTGCGATTCGTCGTAATCATGTTCGTGAAGCTGAAGAAAAAGTGAACCAGTATGTCGATACACATAAGTATCAAGACAGAATAACGGCACAACAAAAAGTGAACATGTTAAGTGAAGCACACCAAAAGTATTTTAATAAAAAGATTAATCGTGCATACAATGGTGGCTAAGTGCAAATGATTCAAGTATAAATATGACTGCCACAATGACCGCGATTGTATGACATTAATATCATACAATTTTAAAGGAGTTTACATCTATGAAAATGACAACATTTTTAAAAGCGACATTAGCAGCAGGAATTTTAGCAACAGGGAGTTACGCAGGTGGTTTATTGCCAACAACTGCGCATGCAGAAGTACAAAAAGGTGAAACAGCAAAAGAATTAATTGATTATTATTCTAAACCATATTTTGAGTATAAGAATTTAACAGGCTATTACGAAAATGGAAGATTAGATTTACCAATACCAAATGCTTCAGCGTTGTCTGTAAAATTAGTAGGCAAAGATTTAGAAAAATATAATGCGCAAACGAAAACTTATGATGGTTTAGACGTCTTTGTTGTTCCAGAAGGTACAGGTAAACAAGCAACAACGAATTCAATTGGTGGTGTGACGAAGAAAAACAAGCAACAATATTTTGATGTAGTTTCAAGTCCAGAAATTCTCATTTATAAAAAAGCTGGTTTTGCATCAGAAGCGATAACGTTGAGAGGTTTTGATTTATATAAAGAAGAAATGACTTTAAAAGAATTAGACTTTAGATTACGTCAAATGTTAATCAAAGACTATGGTTTATATAAATATGGTTCAACTGAAGGTGAAATCATTATTTTTACAGATTATAATGAAAAAGATAGATATACATTTGAATTGCATAAAAAATTACAAGAACATCGTATGAGTGATGTGATTGATACAAGAAAAATTAAAGAAATTTCAATTGGATTTAGAGTACGCAATAAAAATTAAAGAGATTTAAATTGAATTTAGAGTACTTGAGTATTTTGTAGAAAAGTGATGTGCTTTTGATCAAATGACTTGTTGAAGGCAGTGCCTGTAAAGTGCTAAAAAGTGTAACAAGATGTCGCTGTTGTGTATCAGGATGAATGGTATTTACAGTACATCACAAAGTGAACATATTTGGGAAATGGTGACAATGTACTTTACTGACTATTTAACTGTATATACAAGGCTGAATCAGTGCATGTCACTGAAAATTAAGTAAGCCAAAATACTTGGAATCACATCTATTAGTTTAAGGAAGAAGGCGTTCACATCTATGAAAATAACAACATTATTCAAAGCAACTTTGGTAGCGGGTATTTTAGCGACAGGGGGTTACACGAGTACGTTACTCACGTCTACAGCACAGGCAACAGTTCAAGCACCTGAAACAGCAGCGTCATTGAGAGCATACTATTTAAAGCCGAGTTTTACTTATTCAAATCTTTCAGGTCATCGCTACGATTCAGACCGTATTGATTTTGTGACGAAACACCATACGCATGCGTCCATCAAATTAGTCGGTCAAGACCTGCAAAAGTATCATGAAAAGAATAAAACATATGAAGGTTTAAATATATTTGTTGTCCCAGAAGGTACGGGCAAACAAGCTACGCTCAATTCGATTGGTGGTATTACAAAGAAAAACGAGTACCAATATTACGATTATGTGAGCCGACCGATGATCACTGTTAACCAACATTTCCAGGCCGGTGTCATTTCAACGCGATTGACGAATTTTACTATCGCTAAAGAAGAAATCTCATTAAAAGAGCTAGATTTCAAATTACGTCAAATCTTAGTGAAACAGTATGGTTTATACCAAAAAGAATTAAGCCATGGAACGATTGTCATTAAAACGGGTGATAACCCTTCAGATAAATATACATTTGAGTTAGACAAAAAGTTACAAGCGCATCGCATGAGTGATGTCATTGATTCACGTACAATCAAATCAATTGATATTAAACTATAAATTCCAATGATAACCATAAACTTTAAAACAAAATAAATTTCTCCTTATAGAACGTTGACCCTTCAAAGTGACTCGGTAGTGACTTTGGAGGGTATGTTTTTGTTTTAGCAGTCGCTCGTCGCGGAGGTTATCCATTCGATTAAATGTGCCATGATATGTTATTTTCTTTTTGGATGTCCAGCTAAATATTAGATTACTTTACGAATATTTTATGCGTTTCTTAAAGGTTGTTTAGGATGATAGAATAGCAGTTTTTGTATTGTTGTGAACTCATGTATAAAATATATACTTCATTTGATGAAAATCAAGTCGTATGTTTTGTTAGTTTTATAAAATATTTTTAAGTTAGGCCAGTTTCATGGTACAATTTAAACAATGTTGTTATTCAGTATGTTGTGCAATGTTGATAGGGGCAAATATTGAGTCACAGCATGGTTATTATCTTAAAATTTCAGTTTCTTAATTCGATTTCTATTATGCTGTAAGGACAGTTTAGCTGAATGTAGGTTGGGAGAATGAATGAGGAGTAGAAAGCTAGTGAACAAAGGAAAAAAATCGTTGCTGACTTACTTGCTTATCGGCGGTATTGTGGTTGCTATTTTAGCAGGTTGCTTTTATTTGTATCATCAAATTAAGGCAATCAATGATATGACGCACGTCTCAATTGAAGATACATCACAACAGAAAAACAAACAGACGGCTGAAGGAACGGATGAAATCCCGCCGTTAAAAACCGTGTATAATTCTGAAAATCCTGCATCTCAAAAAATTGATCAATATTTACAACACGCGAAATTCAATGGTACAATTGCTGTTTTTGAAAATGGTCAGTTGATGATGAACAAAGGATATGGTTACCAAGACTTTGAAAGTGGTAAAAAAAATGACCCTAATACCCTTTATTTAATTGGGTCAGCCCAAAAGTTTCTGACTGGAATGATGGTCAAGAAGTTAGAACTTGAGAACAAAGTGAATGTTAACGATCCGGTATCAAAGTATATATCTGGTTTTGAATTTCATCAAAAGTTGACTATTGAAGATTTATTAAGACATCGCAGTGGCTTTTACAAATACCAAGGTTCAGATAAAATTTTGGATTTGAATGGTGCCATTAAAGAGATACATCAAAGAGGAATTGATCCTAAATTTTATCATAAGCATTTTTATAATGATGCCAATTACCTTGTTTTAGCGAAAGTGATTGAAAATGTGACGCACCAATCATATGTGAAAAATTATTATCATTTTATAGGAAACCCACTGGAATTGACGCACAGCGCATTTTTTAACGATACACGTTATGATGAACATTTTGCAAAAGGTTATGGCATTGATAAGAAGACCAATGCGCCTTACTATAGACCGCCTCAATATTTGGATCAGTATTATGGTGCAGGCAACATTTACATGTCGGCACATGATATGGGGGTTTTAGTGAGAAGTTTACAGACGAATCAGATGTTTCCTCAAGATGTGACGCACCCGTATTTACACGAACTGATGACCAAACGTTATCCTGAAAAATATCGTTATGGTTTTTATGTATACAATGACAAAAACCGAATCAATGGTATTTTTTTCGGTCATATTTTCACAACGTATTTCAATGACCAGTATATTGTCGTATTGGCCACGAATGATGACCAACCGAATCCGAACAACAATGAAGCGAAGATTAAGCATATTTATTACAATATTTTAAATCAACGCGCGATCATTAATCAACCTGGTGTGACGGTTGGCCCGGAAAATTAAATGAGTCATATTAATTAACAGGCATGGTGAATGTGATGGCAATAGATTCATTGTGCCTGTTTTGATATATGTGACATGTTCAGATTAAGGGCGCACAATAATACGGATGGCATGTTTTAATGGATTTTAAAGAAGGAGAAATGTTGTTAGCAAGAAGATTCAGAAATCAAATATTGTGATATCAATGGGTGTCACATTAGGGCATAAGAAGAATCATCTACGTATAGTAAATGAACCAGTGATCTTCAATGTAGCGATCATCGATTTTACGTGCGTGTGCTTCAATTGCTAAAAATTCAAATCCGAGTTGATTAAAAAAATTTTTTGCGGCAATATTGTTAGACGCGACAGATAATACGATATGTTCGATTCCCTTGTCTCTCGCAAATGAAATGAGCGTCTCTACGAGTTGTTGTGCGATGTCTTCATGTCGATATGGTGGAGCGACATAGAGGGATTTGAGTAATGCTTTATGTCGTTTGGTTATCTCTAAATTGAAGTTTAATTGTATGAAGCCAATTAAAGCGTCATGGTGAAAAGCACCTAAAATGACGACTTGGTTTTGTGAGTCAGGATGGAGTAACTGATCACTATTCTCCAATGTATGTGTTGGAAGGGCATAAACCTTGTCGAAATAAGGGGAGGTTTTTTCCTCATGTGCCGTGCTGATCAACTGTTTGAATTGATTTGAATCCTCATGTGTTAAAACTTTTATCATATTACAACCTCCTGCGCGCCATCATGTTCATTCCTAATGATAATCAAAAATTTTTGAAAATTCAATAATGTTTATGGATTTTAAATATAAATTGTTTTATCAAATTAAAATCTGACTATAATTAATTGATATTGATTAAATAGAAATGATGATTTTACAAATGTAAAGCAGGATAGAAAAAGTGTATTTAATCTGTCATATCGAATCATAAATCACACCTTTCAAAGTGAGCGTGAACGCAACACAATGAAAGGTGTGGTTTGTAATCGTAAAATCGTATGAGAATATCGCTTATTCTACGACGCGAACTGCCATATTAAACGCAATGTTTCCACGTGTTGCTTTTGAGTATGGACAAAATTCGTGTGTTTCTTTTAAGCATTGTTCTGCGTCTTCTTGAGACATGTTTTTAACTGTTGCTTGAATGTCCACACCTAACATAGGGCTTTCTGAATCGGGGTCATCCATTAATTGTACAGTTAAAGCAACAACGGGTTCTGCTTGACGGAAACCGTTACGTTTTAAAATCATATCGAATGCACCATTAAAACAAGAAGCATAACCTGCAGCAAATAATTGTTCAGGGTTTGTTTCGCCTTCTTTGGCATGATCGGGTGGTGCCAAGTTTAATTTTAAAGTTTGGTCCTCTGTTTCAACTTGGCCTTTGCGTCCACCTGTGTTCGTTGCAGTGGTTTGATAAATGACAGTCATTCGAAATGCCTCCTTTGGTTTCTGTTTGTCTCATATTGTTTACCCATAGACTCAGATTTTAATCATCATGTCTTTTCAAATGAACGAGAATGATCTATAGTTGATTTATTCAGAATATACTGATATTTAAAGGAGGAACGAATTATGAAAAAAATTAAAGTATTTGATGTGAGAGAAGATGAACGCCTTGCATTAGAACAATGGGCACTCGCACACCAAGGTGAAGTGGAAATCGAATGCATAGAAGGTGCTTTAGACGAACAACAAATTGCACAATTTACGGATGTAGACGGGATTACGATTTCTCAAACGACTACATTTAATAGCCAATTTTATGCCCTATTGGCTGACAAGGGGATTTTTCACATTGCCCAACGTTCTGCGGGCTACGATCAATTCGATTTAGCGGCGGCGAATCTTGAAAATGTTAAAATCAGTAATGTTCCGAGCTATTCACCGCAATCGATTGCAGAGTTTGCAGTGACACGTACATTAGAATTGGTACGTCATACAGCACAAATCGATCGTAATATGGCACAGCATGATTTTACGTGGAATCTCAATTTACAAGGGCGAACGATTGAGTCACTTACAATTGGTGTGCTCGGTACAGGGAGAATTGGGCGTAGAGCGGCAAAAATTTTTAAAGGATTTGGAGCGAAAGTGTTAGCTTATGATATCGCACCTGATGAGCAACTCAAAGACATTTTGACTTATGTAGATAGCTTGGAAGCGTTGATTCAACAAGTGGACGTGCTCACGCTTCATATTCCGGGTTCTAAAGAAAATTATCATGTTGTTAATGAGTCGGTTTTAAAACAAGCGAAACCAGGATTATTGTTGATCAATGCTGCAAGAGGCAGTGTGCTAGATACACAGGCACTCATCCGTGGCTTGAACGAAGGGCGTATCGCTGGAGCGGCCATTGATACGTATGAAAATGAAGGGGCATACTTCCGTCATGATTGGGGACACCGTCAATTAGAAGATGACACGTTACAATTATTATTAGAACATGACCATGTATTGCTTTCGCCACATGTTGCATTTTATACTGATGAAGCTGTGAAAAATTTAGTGGATATTCCATTAGATGATGTTTTATCATTTATTCATACACGACAAGCTGAAAATATTGTGAATCCATAAAAAGAAAAGGGGAAACATCAGTGAAAACAAAAATCGTTGCCAGTTTAATGCCAACGCATTCATCTTTGACAGAAAGTGAGTTGCAGCATGTGACACGGTACGTGGATGATTTTGATATTTTAGAATTACGTATTGATGCGTTAACTCACTGCGAGATTGCTACGGTTCGACAAATCGTTCAGCAGTTAATCGAATGTTCAACCGCGTTTGAATTGCTTGTGACCTACCGGACATCGGATCAAGGTGGACAAGGGCGGTTATCTCAAGATGATTATTTACAGTTATTGCGTGATTTAGCCACACTGGAACATATTGATATGATTGATATTGAATGGGCGCAATATCAAGACAATAGACGTCAAATCGTTGAAGCGATTCATCAAGGTGGAAAGATTTCGATTGCTTCGTATCATAATTTTAATGAAACACCTCAAATTGAAGTGCTCAAAAAAACTTACTACCATATGGCGCAATTAGGTGCGAATCATTTGAAAATTGCAGTGATGCCGCATTCGCAACAAGATGTATTAACATTGTTACAAGCGTTAACCGAAGCGAGCGAGGCTTTGCCGCAATGGGTGACAGGGATAGCGATGGGGCAACTCGGACGCATTTCGAGAACGGCACAGAATGCATTTGGGGGCGCTTTGTCTTATGGCGCGTTGTTCGACAATGTTGCACCAGGACAACTGCACGTGCATACGCTGGCAGAAGTGTTACCGCTATACAGTATATTTGAAAGTTAGACCTCTGTTGTATATAATTGATAATGGTTATCAATAAAAAGGGGTCGATAGAGATGGAACTTCGAGAAGCGATTCAATCACGAAGAAGTATAAAGAAGTTCGATAGAGAGATGTATATCGATGAAGAAGCAGTAAAAACAGCTATTTTTGAAGCGGCGGACGCACCGAACCATGGGATGAGAGAACCGTGGCGTGTGGTTTATGTGCCCAAACGTAAGCTCGGTGATATGAGCCGAGAAATTTCTCGATATGCATTTCCTAGAGATCATGAAAAACAACAAAATCATTATGAAGCTGTGACGCATCTAGGTGGATTTTTAGCGATTGTTATGAAATGTGATGCGCGGCAACGAGAAGATAATGAAAATTATTTAGCAGTAGGTGCGTTCGCGCAGAATTTATTATTATTGTTGTATGAAAAAGGGATTGGAACTTGTTGGAAAACGCCCGATTATATATTTAACCCTAAAGTGCGTACAGCATTCGGGGTCGGGCCAGATGAAAAACTTGTAGGATTTATTTATCTTACCGACCTCATAGATGAGGAAAACTACAAGAAAGTTCCACGTAAAAATAGAGGTTTAATTTCAGAGTTTTAAAGTAAACGACGCAGATCTAAGAGGTGAATAACATGAGGGAGCGTGTCTCCACGAATTTGCGAGGGATTTTTCCGAGAGCGGTGTCTTAGAGCGCGTTGAGATGATGCTGAGGGAAGTCGCGTATACATGAATACGCTTTAAACATAAGATACTTCGTAGACGCACGAAAAACAAAATTTTGGCAGAAGCGATGAGACTCTGTGCTAACATAAAGTTACATCTATAAAAAAGAACCGAGAGAATCTCTCGGTTCTTTTTTATAGAAACAGGAAGGACAATGTAGTGCGATTTAATGTCATCAGCAATAAGACTTTAACGCACCAGGCATGAAGTGCTATCCTGTTCGCTAATTGTAGGGTGTTAAAAGTTAGCCTAAACTTTCAGCGAGGTACTGTTCCACTTGTTCAGGTGATTTTGCATTTGCAGAGTGAAGATGATGACGTTTTTCACCATTTTGGAAAATTAAAAGGCTTGGAATACCCATCACTTCATATTGTACAGCCGCTTCTTCCAATTCATCACGATTCACTGAATACCATGTATATTGGTTATATTTTTCAATAATGGGGTCAATCCACATATCCATTGCTCTACAATCTGGACACCAACCCGCTTCAAATTTAATGATAACGGGTTCGTTGCTTTGAATGACTTGATTGAATGTCTCCATTTCAGTAATACTTTGCATGTTAGACCTCTCCTTATAAATCAATTAAGTAACGATATTATATCGGATTTTGGCTAAGAAGTCACTTTACATTGATTTTCAAATGCTGTGCAAATGAAAGGTGAAATAGATTGTTTTCTTTTTCTTAAAGCGTTACTATTACATTGTGAATATATCTTTGCATTATATAAATAGTGCAGTGTTAATAATTATATATCTCATAATTTGATTTTCTAACAAGTAGATATAAACAATCATAATTCAAGATATTTAAAATGTATTTTAACGAGGAGGTTTATGAATGATTAAATTTTATCAATATCCTAACTGTACAACATGTAAAAAAGCGGCAAAGTTTTTGTCGGAGCATGGTGTGAGTTACGAACCTATAGACATTACACAACATACACCAACGAAAGAAGAATTCCGCGAGATTATTGAAAAATCAGGTGTCGATATTAAGAAATTTTTTAATACACACGGCGCAAAGTATAGAGAACTGAATCTGAAAACGCAATTGGACACGATGCCAGATGAAGAAAAATTAGAATTGCTTGCTTCTGATGGTATGTTGGTGAAAAGACCCCTTGCGATATCTGGTGATGTCGTGACATTAGGATTTAAAGAAGACGTTTATCGTGAGACTTGGTTATCATAAAATAGTTGATAGAATAAGCGCAATGTGTCATGATTGAAATGTAAACGTACACGTACATACAAAATAGGAGGGGATTCAAGTGGCAGTGCCAAGTGAATTAAAATATTCCAAAGAACATGAATGGGTAAAAGTTGAAGGAAATACTGCGATTATTGGTATCACTGATTTTGCACAAAGTGAGTTAGGGGATATCGTTTTCGTTGAACTTCCGGAAGTGAATGACAACGTATCTGAAGGGGAAACTTTTGGTAGTGTAGAATCTGTTAAAACCGTTTCTGAATTGTATTCTCCAGTTTCAGGTCAAGTCGTTGAAGTGAACGAAGATTTAGAAGATACACCTGAAGCAGTCAACGAATCACCCTATGAAAATGCATGGATGATTAAAGTTGAATTGAATGATTCAAGCGAGCTAGATGCATTAATGGATGCAGCAAGCTATGAAAAAATGATTGGTGAATAATCGCATCATGAGAACTCCTCGGTAATGTCATTATCTAGGAGTTTTTTATATACAAATATTTTTTAGAAGGTGAAGCACATGACGATGATCCATAAGGTGATAGTGGTTGAAGGGAAATCTGATAAAAAACGTCTTCAAGAAGTGTTGCTAGAACCTGTAGAAATCATTTGTACACATGGAACAATGGGAATCGAAAAGCTAGACAATATGATTGAATATTTGTATGATAAACAAGTCTATATATTAGTTGATGCAGACGCAGAAGGTAGACGGATTCGCAAGTGGTTTTCCACGTATTTGAGTGAGCGGATAGATATCGTTATCGACACGACTTATAGTGAAGTCGCACGCTGTCCACGTGATTATCTCGCTAAACGTTTACAAAATTTTGGTTTTAAAGTAAAGCAAGACTTTTTTGTTAAAGGGAAGTATTCTTATGCCGAATGTTTCAAAACAATCAAACAATATATCTGAACATTTCGATAAAAGTGCCCATCTTATTTTTGGATATACGCCGATGTGTGGGACATGTAAGGTGGCGGAACGAATGTTAGATATTGTGAATGAAATGGTGTCATGGCCTCTGGTGAAAGTGGATTTGAATTATTACCCGGAGTGGAGTCAAACACATGAAATCCAATCCGTTCCTGTACTACTCATCATGCGATATGATCAAGAAGTTGAACGGATTTATGCGTTTCATTCTGTTACTGATTTATTAGAAAAAATAAAAAAACCATTGACGTAAGTTGCGGACAATGATATTATAGTAAACAATTAAATAATCAGAAAACTCTTATCCAGAGTGGTGGAGGGATGTGCCCTACGAAGCCCGGCAACCGTCTATATTATAGAAATGGTGCCAATTCACAAAAAGTATTGACGACTTTTGAAGATGAGAGAAAAGCGACTCGTGTTATTGCTTTCTCTTTTTTCTTTAAAAGAGAAAGCATTTTTTTAATTTATAAAGGAAAGACTGAGGAGGCGTAGAATGATTACACTTAAAAATATAGTGAAGAAGTACGAGAGTAAATCAAAATCTGTAACTGCTGTAAATAATGTAAATCTCGAAATCGATAGAGGTAAAATTTATGGGATTATCGGATTTTCAGGAGCAGGTAAAAGTACTTTGATTCGATTATTTAATTATTTAGAGAAACCCACGTCAGGTGAAGTCATCATCGGCGGCGATCATATCGGGCAATTAAGTCCATCTGAGTTACGACGAAAGCGTCAAAAAGTGAGTATGATTTTCCAACATTTTAACTTATTGTGGTCTAGAACGGTGTTGGATAATATCATTTTTCCACTCGAAATTGCGGGTGTTCCTAAAGGTGAAGCGAAAGAACATGCGATGGAACTCGTCTCTCGTGTAGGGTTACAGGGGCGTGAGCACGCATATCCATCAGAGTTATCAGGCGGACAAAAGCAGCGTGTCGGTATTGCGCGTGCTTTAGCAAACAATCCAGAAGTATTGTTGTGTGACGAAGCGACAAGTGCGCTAGATCCACAAACAACAGATGAAATACTAGACTTATTACTTCAATTGAAAAAAGAGAATAATTTAACGATTATTATGATCACACATGAAATGCATGTCATTCGACGCATTTGTGACGATGTTGCTGTGATGGAAAACGGTAAAGTCATTGAGGAAGGAAAAGTGTCAGACATTTTTGAGAATCCACAGCATGAGGTGACACGTCGATTTGTTCGAGAAGACTTGAAACCGAGTGATCAAGGCGAAGATTTAACGCACACCTTTGATTTAAAAGCTGATGAAGTGTTGGCGCGACTGACTTTTTCGGGTGAAAATACAACACAGCCGGTCGTGTCATATTTGACAGAAACGCATCACCTTCAATTGAATATTTTAGAAGGAAACATTAAACATTCTAAAACGGGGGCTATCGGTTATTTGCTCGTGCATATTAAAGATTTTTCAAAGATACACTTTGAAGAAATTAAAGCAGCGTTAGATGCACAAAATGTAGACATTGAGGTGATCAAACATGGGTAAGAGTATGAGCGATATTTTACACGAAATGATAACCATGCCGAATGTAAAATGGCCTGCCGTATGGGAAGCGACATACGAAACATTGTATATGACGATCATTTCGACGGCGTTTTCATTTGTACTCGGCTTGATTCTAGGCGTTATACTTTTTCTGACTTCAAAAAGTGAAGCGAAAACGGGACGTATTTTTTATAGCATTGTCTCATTTGTTGTCAACTTATTCAGAGCAATTCCGTTCATTATTTTGATTTTACTCTTAATTCCGTTTACCAGCTTACTGCTCGGTACGATTAGTGGACCTACAGGGGCTTTACCTGCATTGATTATTGGCGCATCACCGTTTTATGGCCGCTTAGTAGAAATTGCTTTAAAAGAAATTGATAAAGGTGTGATTGAAGCCGCACGTTCAATGGGGGCAACAACATGGAACATTGTGCTTAAGGTGTTAATTCCTGAATCATTACCCGCACTTATCTCAGGGATTACAGTGACGGCAATTGCATTGGTTGGTTCGACAGCGGTGGCAGGTGTTATTGGTGCCGGTGGATTAGGTAACCTTGCTTACTTAACTGGTTTTACTCGGAACCAAAATGATGTCATCTTAGTCTCAACGATTTTTATTTTAGTGTTAGTATTTTTAATTCAATTTCTAGGAGATTGGATGACGAATAAAATAGATAAACGTTAATAAAAAGGGAGAAATGTAGAATGAAGAGGATTTTATCGATTATTGTTATTTTAGCATTGGCAGTAGGACTTGCAGCATGTGGAAATAAAGCAGATACAAGCAAAGGAAACGACAAGAAAATTGTTGTCGGTGCATCTCCAGCGCCTCACGCAGAAATTTTAGAAGAAGCAAAACCGTTATTGAAAGAAAAAGGTTATGATTTAGAGATTAAAACGATTAACGATTACACAACGCCGAATAAATTGCTTGATGCAGGAGAGTTGGATGCAAACTATTTCCAACATACACCGTACTTAGACACAGAGAAAAAAGAGAAAGGCTATAAGATCGAATCAGCAGGTGATGTGCATATCGAACCTATGGCAGTCTATTCAAACAAATATAAAAGTTTAAAAGATTTACCAAATGGTGCAGAAATATTTGTATCAAACAATCCAGCAGAACAAGGTCGTTTCTTGAAATTCTTCGTTGATGCAGGTTTAATCAAAATTAAAGATGGTGTAAAAATTCAAAATGCGACATTTGATGACATTGTAGAAAACAGCAAAAACATCAAATTCAATAGCAAACAATCAGCAGAATTTTTACCAAAAACATATCAAAACAATGAAGGCGATGCAGTCATCATTAATTCTAACTTTGCAATTGAACAAAAATTGAATCCACAAAAAGATTCCATTGCAGTTGAAAAAGCAGAAGACAACCCTTATGCAAACTTAATCGCAGTGAAAGATGGACATAAAAATGATGAAAAAATCAAAGCATTAATGGAAGTTTTACATTCTAAAGAAATTAAAGATTTCATCAATAAAAAATATGATGGTGCTGTAATTCCGGCTGAATAAGCCGCATGGTATGTCAATTTGACAAAAAAGCGGGTGTGATAGCGCCCTTGAAAAGGAGACCACACCCTAAATCGTCTATAAATATGAAATAAAAGGGGAGAAAACGTCATATGAGAAAATTATCATTTTTGGTGACAGGATTACTTGTTTTAGCACTTGTTTTAACAGCATGTGGGAAGAGCGAAAATAGTAGTAAGAGTGACGATAAAAAAATCGTTGTAGCGGCTACACCGACACCACATGGTCAGGTAGCAAAAAAAGCTGGAGAGATTTTGAAGAAAAAAGGGTATGAAGTTGAGATTCGGGAAGTCAACGATTACAAAATTCCAAATAAATTGTTGGATAAAGGGGATGTGGATGCCAACTTATTCCAACACGTTCCATATTTAGAAGCTGAGAAAAAGTCGCACGGCTATAAGATAGAAGAAGTAGGTAAAGTATTGACAACACCTATGGCTGTGTATAGTAAAAAACATAAAAGCTTAAAAGATTTGCCAGATGGCGCTAAAATCTATATTTCTAACAACCCCGCAGAAGAAGGGCGCTTCTTATCATTTTTTGTAAAAGCAGGATTAATCAAAATAAAAGACGGTATTAAAATTGAAGATGCGAAGTTAGATGACATTACAGAAAATAAAAAGCATTTAAAATTTGATAATCAACAAGGTGCAGAATTTTTACCGAAAACGTACAACAACAATGAAGGTGACGCGGTAATTATGAATTCTAACTATGCCATTGACAATGGTTTGAAGCCGTTGGAAGATTCTATTGCTGTTGAAGATGAATCGACACCATTTGCGAATATTTTAGCTGTTCAAAAAGGACACAAAAACGATAAAAAGTTTCAAGAATATTTGAAAGCATTACAATCTGATGAAGTGCGTGACTACATTAAAAAAGAATTTGGCGGCGCAGTAATTCCAGCCAAATAGTATCAGTCGATCAACGTGAATACAAAAGCAGCTGTCAACTTGGAAACGGGATTCCAATGACAGCTGTTTTTATTTTTATAAAGTGTGACATGGCAATGGTGAGGGTACATGGTTTTTAACTTTATTCATTTGTTGTGTGTGTGACTGTATCATCGGTGAATCGACCTAAAATATGGCTAATTGCGAAGCCTACGAGCAGTGTCACAATCGAGATCATCCAGCTCAGCCCAGTCGTTGGCAGGCCAGGGAATACTGAAAAAAGTGAGCCGATGACAAGGCCTAATATCGCAGCATATGTTAAATAGGTATAATGTTCGAGTAAAAATGTGATGATCTTACTTGCAATAACAAAACCGATGACGACACCGACACCGACGAGTAATATGACAGGAAGTCCTTCAAAGTTAAAACGAACAGCTTCTGAAATAGAAAACGTCACTGTACTGTAAACGCCGAATAATAATAACACGAACGAACCTGAAATACCGGGTAATAGCATCGCACTTGATGCACAAATCCCTGCTATTAAGTATTTTATTAACATCGGTCCTGATACATCGATGTGTGAAGGTACAGCATGACTACTATCGCCTTTGAAAAACGCCATTGATGCTAAAATAATGACGCAGACAAGCATAACGAGCCAATGCTGAATGTGATAAGTCTGTCTATATCTTGAGATGCGTAATAAAAATGGAATAATCCCTAATATCAGTCCAAAGAAAAAGAACATAGTCGGGACGGGATGTTCCGCTAATAAATAATTAATGACACTACTTAAAATGCCGATAGCTAAGCCCATACCTATCACGATCGGTAATAAAAATAAAATACTCTTTTTAAAATTCTTTGAGAAAACACCACTTACAGATTGAATAAAATCATCATATATTCCGAGTAATAACGCAATTGTACCGCCACTTACGCCTGGGATTAAATCACTGACCCCCATTGCGAAACCACGAGGAATATTAGAAAGTTTAAATTTCGACATAATTGTAATCCTTTCTTTTTTATCCATACATCATAACATATTATTTCGTAGAGCGATGTATCATTATCTTATATTGATTTGAATGAGAACAGAGGGCTGTTGATTATCATTATTGTTTTATTAAAATAATGGAATCAAGTTTGACTTGCTATCGAACTTTATAACTTGAAATGGTTTGTAATTCGCCCTGTTTTCGATATAATAAGCTACGGACAAATGGAGAAAACCTTTTGACGTTACTTTAAAATTATTATAAACTAATCTATGGAATCTAACATTATTTTGGAGGGAATATATCATGCCATCAACATTAGAAATTAAGGACTTACATGTGTCTATTGACGATAAAGAGATCTTAAAAGGTGTTAACTTGACAATCAACACAGGGGAAATTCATGCCATCATGGGGCCAAACGGTACAGGGAAATCAACACTATCTTCAGCAATTATGGGCCACCCATCATATGAAGTGACACAAGGTGAAGTGTTATTAGATGGAGTAAATGTTTTAGAATTAGAAGTTGATGAACGTGCCAAAGCGGGTCTTTTTTTAGCTATGCAATACCCATCAGAAATTACCGGTGTGACGAATGCAGATTTTATGCGTTCAGCAATTAATGCACAACGTGAAGAGGGTAACGAAATTAACTTAATGCAATTTATCAAACAACTCGATCAAAAAATGGACTTCTTAGATATGGATAAAGATATGGCGCAACGTTACTTGAACGAAGGATTCTCCGGTGGTGAGAAAAAACGTAACGAAATTTTGCAGTTAATGATGTTACAACCTAAATTTGCAATTTTAGATGAAATTGACTCTGGTCTCGATATCGATGCTTTAAAAGTGGTTTCAAAAGGAATCAATGAAATGCGTGGCGACAACTTTGGCTCACTTATCATTACGCATTACCAACGTCTCTTAAACTATATCACGCCGGATTATGTCCATGTGATGTATAACGGTATCGTTGTTAAATCAGGTGGTGCTGAGTTAGCGAAACGCCTTGAAGCAGAAGGTTATGAATGGGTTAAAGAAGAATACGAATCAGTAACGGCAAACCAATAATCATCACAGGAGGAAATAATTATGACGACTGAAACATTAAATATTTCTGAAGATCAACTTGTTGATTATTCACAAGCCCATAACGAACCTTCGTGGATGACTGAATTAAGAAAAAAAGCACTTAAACAAGTCGAATCTTTAGAAATGCCTAAACCAGATAAAACAAAATTAACGAAATGGGATTTTGACTCATTTAATCAGCATGAAACAGAAGGTGCTGTATACAACGATTTAAAAGAATTACCGAAAGAAATCGATCGTATTATTAACGTCGAAAACACTGAAAACTTAGTGATTCAACATAACAATACCCTTGCTTATACGAAAGTGAATGATCAAGCTAAAAAAGATGGCGTAATCATTGAGCATATTCAAGAAGCGCTTGTGAATCATAGTGACTTGGTCGAAAAATACTTTATGAAAGATGCTGTATCTGTGGACGAACATCGTCTTACGGCTTTACACACGGCATTAATGAACGGTGGTATTTTCGTCTATGTACCGAAAAATGTTGTTGTCGAACATCCAATTCAATATGTTGTACTTCATGACGATGACAATGCAAGTTTCTTCAATCATGTTTTATTAGTGACTGAAGAAAGTGCTGAAGTGACGTACGTAGAAAACTATTTATCAACAGCGAGTGGCGAAGGAAACCAATTGAATATTATTTCAGAAGTGGTTGCTGGCGCGAACTCTAACATTTCATATGGTTCTGTTGACTTTTTAGACCAAGGTTTTACAGGTCATATCATTCGTCGTGGTGTGACTGCAGCAGATGCCTCTATTCGTTGGTCATTAGGTTTAATGAATGAAGGCGACCAAATTATTGATAATACAACAAACTTAATTGGTGACCGTTCATCTTCTGAGCTTAAATCAGTTGTGGTTGGACGTGGTACACAAACAATTAACTTAACATCTCGTATTGTGCAATACGGTAAAGAAACAGATGGCTATATCTTGAAGCATGGTGTGATGAAAGAAAATGCTTCTTCTATCTTTAATGGTATTGGTCATATTAAACATGGCGGTTCAGGTTCATCAGCTAACCAAGAATCACGTGTGCTCATGCTTTCTGAAAATGCACGTGGTGATGCGAACCCAATTCTATTAATCGATGAAGACGATGTAGAAGCAGGACACGCAGCATCAGTAGGTCGTGTAGATCCAGAACAACTTTACTACCTTATGAGTCGTGGTATTTCGCAATCAGAAGCAGAACGTCTTGTTATTCACGGTTTCTTAGATCCAGTTGTACGTGAATTACCAATTGAAGATGTTCAACGTCAATTACGTGAAGTGATTGAGCTGAAAGTAGGCAAATAATACAATTCAAGAAAGGTCTGTGATTGTAGTGGCCGATACAAAACTAAATGTAGAAGCAATTATCAAAGACTTTCCCATTTTAGAACAACAAGTCAATGGGAAACGTCTTGCATATTTGGATTCAACAGCAACAAGTCAAAAACCGAAGCAAGTGATTGACGCTTTGTCAGATTACTATGAGCGTTACAATTCGAACGTGCATCGTGGGGTGCATACACTCGGTTCACTTGCGACAGATGGTTACGAAGGGGCACGTGAAACAGTCCGTCGTTTTATCCATGCGAAATATTTTGAAGAAATTATTTTTACTCGTGGTACAACGGCAGCGATTAATATGATTGCGCATAGCTATGGAGATGCCAATGTCGGTGAAGGTGACGAAATTGTTGTCACACAAATGGAGCACCATGCGAATCTTGTCCCTTGGCAACAACTCGCGAAACGTCAAGGTGCGACATTAAAATTTATCCCGATGGCAGAAGATGGTACGATTACATTAGAAGCTGTGCGTGAGACAGTTTCAGAACGTACGAAAATTGTAGCAATTGCGCATGTTTCTAACGTATTAGGAACAATTAATGATATTAAAGCGATTGCAGAAATTGCGCATGAACATGGTGCGATTATTTCAGTTGATGGTGCACAGTCTGTTCCACATATGAAAGTAGATGTTCAAGATTTGAATGTTGATTTTTATAGTTTTAGTGGCCATAAAATGCTTGGACCAACAGGAATTGGTGTCCTTTATGGAAAACGAGAACACTTGAATCAAATGGAGCCTACTGAGTTCGGTGGCGATATGATTGATTTTGTGGACTTGTATGACAGTACTTGGACAGACTTACCGACGAAGTTTGAAGCAGGCACACCTTTAATAGCTCAAGCGATTGGTTTACAAGCAGCTATTGAATACATTGAGTCTATTGGTTTTGATGCGATTCATGAACATGAACAAGCTTTAACAACGTATGCCTATGAACAAATGTCACAAATTGAAGGTATCGACATTTACGGACCATCTAAAGACAAACGTGCAGGTATCATTACGTTCAATCTTAAAGATGTACATCCACATGACGTTGCGACTGCTTTGGATACTGAAGGTGTTGCCGTGCGTGCAGGTCACCATTGTGCACAACCATTAATGAAATGGTTAAACGTTTCTTCAACAGCGCGTGCAAGTTTTTATATCTATAATACAAAAGAAGATATCGATCAACTTGTCGAAGGATTGAAACAAACGAAGGAGTTTTTCTCATATGAATTTTAATAATCTAGACCAATTATATCGTTCGGTGATTATGGATCATTATAAAAATCCGCGAAATAAAGGTGTCATTGAAGACGGGACGATGACTGTCGATATGAACAATCCCACTTGTGGTGACCGTATTCGCTTAACATTTGATATTGAAGACGGTGTCATTCGTGATGCAAAATTTGAAGGTGAAGGTTGTTCGATTTCGATGTCGAGTGCGTCGATGATGACTGAAGCGATTAAAGGGCATAGTTTAAAAGAAGCCATGCAAATGAGCCAAGAATTTACGAAAATGATGCTCGGTGAAGATTATGAAATCACTGAGGAAATGGGAGATATTGAAGCATTACAAGGTGTTTCTCAATTCCCAGCCCGCATTAAATGTGCCACACTTGCATGGAAAGCACTTGAAAAGGGTACTGTAGAAAAAGAAGGTAAAAGTGAAGAATAGTCGTTTGTGAGAATTTTTTACACAGCGATAACGATAGAGTTGAAAATGAGTTGTCATAAGGCACTCATGAATGAATTAGAAATAGGAGTGATGATTGATGGCTAAGAAAGCACCTGATGTAGGCGATTATAAATATGGCTTCCATGATGAAGACGTATCGATTTTTAGATCAGAACGTGGCTTAACAGAAAATATTGTACGTGAAATTTCAAAAATAAAAGATGAACCGGAATGGATGCTCGATTTCCGTTTAAAATCTTTAAAACAGTTTTACAAAATGCCAATGCCACAATGGGGCGGCGATTTGTCAGAGTTAGATTTTGATGACATCACATATTATGTCAAGCCTTCTGAACGTTCCGAACGTTCTTGGGATGAAGTGCCTGAAGAAATTAAACGTACTTTCGATAAATTAGGAATTCCAGAAGCAGAGCAAAAATATTTAGCTGGGGTTTCTGCACAATATGAATCTGAAGTTGTTTACCATAATATGGAAAAAGAACTTGAAGAAAAAGGGATTATCTTTAAAGATACTGACACAGCTTTAAAAGAAAATGAAGAATTATTTAAAAAATATTTTGCATCGGTCATCCCTGCTGCAGACAATAAATTTGCGGCTTTAAACTCGGCTGTATGGTCGGGGGGGTCTTTCATTTACGTGCCGAAAAATATTAAATTAGACACACCACTTCAAGCGTATTTCCGTATTAACTCAGAAAACATGGGACAATTTGAGCGTACGTTGATTATTGCTGATGAAGGCGCATCTGTAAATTATGTTGAAGGTTGTACAGCACCGGTATACACAACGAATTCACTACACTCAGCAGTTGTTGAAATCATTGTTCACAAAGATGCACATGTTCGTTATACAACGATTCAAAACTGGGCGAATAACGTCTATAATCTTGTAACGAAGCGTACGTTTGTCCATGAAAATGGAAATATGGAATGGGTTGATGGTAACTTAGGCTCTAAGTTAACGATGAAATATCCATCATGTGTATTGCTTGGCGAAGGTGCGAAAGGAAGCACACTTTCTATCGCATTTGCCGGTAAAGGTCAAGTTCAAGATGCTGGGGCTAAAATGATTCACAAAGCACCGAATACTTCTTCAACCATCGTCTCTAAGTCAATTTCAAAAGACGGCGGTAAAGTTGTTTATCGTGGTATTGTACATTTTGGACGTAAAGCAAAAGGTGCCCGTTCAAACATTGAATGTGATACGTTAATTCTTGATAACAAGTCAACATCTGATACGATCCCATATAATGAAATTTTCAATGACAACATCTCTTTAGAACATGAAGCAAAAGTATCTAAAGTTTCAGAAGAACAACTTTTCTACTTGATGTCTCGTGGTATTTCGGAAGAAGAAGCGACTGAAATGATCGTTATGGGCTTCATTGAACCATTTACAAAAGAATTACCAATGGAATATGCTGTCGAAATGAACCGTTTGATTAAATTCGAAATGGAGGGCAGCATCGGATAATTGATTGTTGCCAACGCAGATTTAAAAAGGTGACAAGGTGGAAAACCCACTTTGTCACCTTTTTTTCGGGCTCTTTGGTTAGGGGATGACCTTTTTAATCATAATGATATAACATTAATGTTAGAATGTGATAACTCTTGTCCTAGTGAGATTTATAATAATTTTAAGATTAATGCTTCCAAAATATTTAGTCATTATTTTATATACAATGGTATTGTAAATGGCGGTTATAAAATGTAGGAAAATGGCGGAATGAAAATGCTGTTTTTCCTACATTTTTTATTTTCTAAAATATATAATCATGTCTTAACTCAATCTTTGAATGGAGGTTGTTTGATTGAGACATGATATATACGAAGGAGTGTCATTTTACATTATGAAAGGCATAAAACCAAATTACGCTGAGCTGGCTAGACAATATCATTGCGATCCAAGGACAGTAAAAAAATATTATGAGGCTGGGAAAGGCAATGAGTTGAAAAAATTAAAAACAAGAAAAACGACAAAGAGAGTATCAAAATTAGAACCCTATAAAACGCTCATAGACGAAAAATTAGAGCTAGGTTGTACGGCTATGGCGATTTATAAATATATTACTAAAAAAGGGTATGAAGGCAAATATACGATTCTAAGAGAATATTGTAAGAATAAAAAAGGAAAGGAAATTAAAAAAGCAACTATACGGGTAGAAGCACGACCCGGTATAGCTGCTCAAGTAGACTGGAAAGAAGATATGGTCATGCATGATAAATTTGGGAAACGTTATCAATTTAATATCTTTCTTTACGTTCTACACTATTCAAAAATGAAGTATATCACATTAACTTGGGATAGAAAACAAGATACATTATTTCAATGTTTGAAAGAATCTTTTGAGTACACTGGAGGTGTTCCTAAGGAGATATGGTTCGATAATATGAAAACGGTCGTTGATCGTCCTAGAACACAATATAGAAAAGTGGTATTTAACGCCCTTTTTCATCAATTTAGTAAAGATGCAAACTTTGAACCCATCGCGTGTAGGCCTTATAGGCCGCAAACCAAGGGCTCTGTGGAATCTTTAGCTAAATTTGTGGAACAACGTTTAAGGCCCTACGATTACGAATTTTATGACGCTGTTGAACTTATCAGTCTTGTCAATCACTTTTGTCATGAAATGAACCATAACGAAATATCGCAAGCAACTGACTGCTATCCAATTGATTTATTCAATTCTGAAGAAAAACATCTATTGAACCCGTTTAATGTGCAGTTACTAGACACCTATGTCGAAGATGAATGCATTCGAATCGTTTCTAAAGAGTCGATGGTTAATTTTAGAAAAGGTAAATATTCAGTACCTACAAAGTTTATTGGAGAGGAGGTTCAATTAATCTTTAATGAATTGACTGACGAATTATCCATCTACTTTGATGCCGAGTTAATTAGAACCCATCATTTATCGGAAAAGAAATTCAATTATGTTACCGAAGATATGTGTGAGATATTGAAGTCTGATGCATTCAAGCACAAAGACGATCAAGAAATTCTTACTTATATCGAAGATTCATTATTAAAATATGACGAGGTGTAGGAGAACAGATATGTATACAGACCATCAAAAGCTATTAGAAAATTTTCAACTGCTCAATCTAAAAATGATTAAAGACTATTATCCGAAGTATTTAGAATCACTATCCAAGAATCAAAAATCTTTAACTGAAATTTTACTTGAGTTGACAGAAAAGGAAGTAGAATATCAAGCTGAACAAAAATTTAAACGCGCTATTAAGTTAGCACGTTTCCCTAAGGTTAAATATTTAAGTGACTTTGATTTCACGTTTCAACCAAGCATTAATAAACAAGAAATACTCACATTAAAATCCATGCATTTTCTAGAGAAGAATATCAATATATGCTTCTTAGGTAATAGTGGTGTCGGTAAGACACATCTAGCAATATCGCTAGGCGTAGAAGCCTGTAAACAAAATATCAAAACTCGATTCTATACTTTTAAAGAGTTAATTGAACTCTTAACCACTTCAGAGGAGAAAGGAATCACCAATAAAACTTTAAAACAATTAAACAGAATTGAACTGCTTATCATTGATGAAATAGGCTATACCCCCATCTCAAAAGAACAGGCAGACCTCTTCTATCAATTGATGTCACTCAGGTATGAAATGAAATCCACAATCATAACGACGAATATCCCATTTTCTAGTTGGGGAGACTCATTTAGTAACAAGATAGCGTCAGCAGCCATTATTGATAGACTTATTCACCATTCAAAAATATTTAAAATTACAGGCGATTCATACCGACTTAAAGACTATAAAAGTGAAAAAAGTTTAAACATACGTCATTCTTAAACCGCCAAAAAACGACATTTTCAAACCGCCATAAAACAACATTTTCAAACCGCTATTGACAGGTATTTCACCATGATTGAAAGATAGATCCGAAAATAGCGCACTAGAAGAAATCACTTCTTTCTTACAACACCTTCATTTATTTTTAAAGGTATTTTTTCGCTTCTTTAAATCGACATACAATGAAATGGCTCCGCTAAATAATACAGATAAAGGGATTAAGCATAAAAAAACATCAAAACCTTTATATAAGCAAAAGGTAATTTTAATCTTGAATTTTTAAGTGTCTTGTCACATAAACCTAGCGATGCTCAAAAATCAAAAAGCTGCAACATTCATCTCAATTTTGAAATAGATCGGAAAGATCATTAAATCTCATCAACACAAGCCCCATGAGAAACATCCTATTAAATGTAATAGCAATCTATACGATTAGAAATAAACATCCCTTCCCAAAACAATTTATTTCTAAAAATTTCCAATTATTAAAATAACATTCGAAATTGCGTTTTAGAATACACCCCATAAGAGAGACTCAAGTACTCACTTGATGGCGTGTGTTTTATCCTTCTAATGTATTGGAAAAATCATTTATTCCTCTACCAAAAGCATTAAACTTCATACATTGTCATAAGAACAAGTGACTTTCTACTCAGATTGGAACTTATATTCTTTGTAGACGCGCATTTTTAATCTCCCAAACTTGCGTGGCAACTTTGTCTACAAAGGCTTGATCATGTGTTGTAAAGATAACCGTGCCTTTATAACTCATCAAAAGATTTTCAAGCGCTTCTATTGTGTAAACATCCATAAAATTCGTAGGTTCATCTAAAATTAATACGTTAGAGGGTTCTAATAACAATTTGGCGATACTCAGTTTAGTCGCTTCTCCCCCACTTAATTCATTCATTTTTTTCGTATTGATTTCGAGTTGGCTAAATCCAAGGTTTAAAAGAACCGTTTTAATCAAGCTGTTTTCATAATCACTTTTCTCTTCAAGATACTTAATCAATGTTTGATCGTCATCCAAAATATAACCCATTTGTTCATAAACTTTAATTTTAGCATTTTTAGAAATAGTCATTCCTTCTTCATTTCTAATTATATAATTGAGAAGAGAGGTTTTACCCGTGCCATTATCACCTATAATCGCTATTTTTTCGCCTTTTTCAAATTGAAAGCTAAGACGATTAAAAATTGTTTTATCGTTAATTGTGAGTGTGATGTCCTCGCCCATAATAGGAAACCTTTTATGCATTTCCAAACTTTTTACAGTAGGAAACTCAATTTGAGGAAGCTCTCCAATTGTTAAATCCTCTCCTATATTTTCTATTCTTTTCTCAATATTTTTAGCATTTTTAAAAATACTTTTCTGTACAGTATCTTTTTGTTTTGAGGCTGCTAAACGATTCGGTTTAATATGACGCTTTCTCTGCTTTTTGCTTATTTTTTCAATACTTTCTGCTTGCTTTCTTTTTTCTTCCAAAGATTTTTGTAACCTCTTCCTTTCTTTTTGCTTCTTATCATTTTCATTTTTAACAGCTTCTAACATTTCATTTTTCTGTTGCATATAATCGTCATAGTTCCCTAAATATACATTAATTTGTCCATCTTCAATTTCCCATATTTGCGTTGCAATTTCATTGATAAAATCTCTATCGTGACTCACAAATATGACTAAGCCATAATGGTAATTTAGAATAGATTTCAACTGATTTATCCCTTTATAATCCATATGAGTAGTAGGTTCATCTAATAATAAACCTTCAGTATAATAAGACAGACCTTCTGTTAAAAGTAGCTTACGTTTTTCTCCCCCACTTAAGTGTGTCATTGTAATATCTGGAACATGAAATTTTGATAGCAACTCAAAATCTAATGTATTGGTATCTACTGTCAGTTGATCATATTCAATTTGAGGAATATATGTCATTTTAATATATGTTTTGATGGTCCCTTCATGCGGAGTGATAATACCATGAATCAGCTTTAAAAGTGTTGTTTTCCCAGAACCATTCTTTCCTACGATGGCTATCCTTTCATTTTTATAAGCCGCTAACGTTTTAATTGTAATCAGCGCTTTTGTGCCGTACGTAAATTTCACATTTTCCAATTTAATTGCTAAATTATTCATGCTCTCACCCCTAGATGTCTAACACCTTTAAGACGTCATTTAAATCTCTAACGTTAATTTTAGCTGGTGTTTTTTTTAATTGTAAATATATTTTCATAAGAGTATTTACTATATCCATTGAAATACAAGCTTGTTTTAAAAATAATTTAAAAAAATCTTCTGGACTATCGACGTCTTTAAAATTGTCGCTTATAAAATAAATCTCATCGATATAACTGGCTTTTTCGAAAAATGACCAATCATTTACATCAGTTATGTGAATTAGAGCGGTTTGCAATCCATTTGCTAATGAAAAAAAAGGGGGGGAATTATCTTTATCTATAAGTAATCTCTGAATTCTTTTTTCAAAAAGAAATTTATTAGTATTTCTGATTCCTATTGGCTTTTTAAAAGGGAGAATGGAACCATCTATATTATTTATCACTACCAAATCATCACTGATAAGTTTACATTTTAAATCCATTAATTCCATTATTAAAGTTGTTTTACCTGATTTACTTGGTCCCAAAATAACAACTGTTTTATTTTTTATACGAATTGCACATCCATGAAAAAAAGAAAACTGTTTTTGAAAAAATGGTACAGTAATAGGAGGTAAAAAAGTCACTTTATCGGTCCACTTTTTCATCATTTTTTTTGATTTACCATGGGTTATCTTTATATTGTTGTTATCTATTAACTCACTCAATAAATATTTATTATTTCCATTGTTCTCTATTTTAACGTAATAAATTGGTTTTAAACCGGATTCATCTATATATTCTCTATAGATATAGGTAATTTGATTTAACACATTCAAGTCATTAGTCTCAATATTAATTAAATTATTATAAAAGTTAAAATTTTTCTCATAAGACTTACAAATCATGCTCTTTATTTACACTTTCATTGAATTCACGTATTGTATTGAAAATTTGTTTTTTTACTTCCGATTTTTGTTCATCTACAATACTGTATGATTCTAATATATATTTATATATCCATTCCTGATCTTTTCCATTGATGTAATTATCTATAATTAAGGTTGCAGTTTCATTTAAAAAAATAGGATCTTCATCTTCGATATCTAAAATAGCTGTGTTATCTGTTAAAATTAAATTGTATTTTTTCATATACATCATCCAATCTTATAAATATTAAAAAAGAATAAAGAGATAAACTCTTTATTCTTTTGGTGTGGCTAGCGTCCTCCTATTATAAGCTCGCCTCTATGCGCACCACTCGCATATAGTGAAGATTCTACCGTCAAACCTTTAGTTTTAATACTTTTTACTTCTAACTTACTAATTTTAGGCTTCTTCCATTGTTTCATTATAATCACCCCCTTTCAATTCATTGTAGCTTTTGATTACCGGAAAATTATATTCCTTTTTAATTTTAAATTTAGATTTAATTTTATAATATTGATTAAAATCAAAATGTTTATTAATATCGAAACTCAAACTCAACTTATGTTTAGGAATAAGGATTTCCACATTGTTAATGAATTGTCTATTATAAATATATTTTTTGCCATATGTTTTACTTCCAATTATTAATGTATTATAACTATCTGCCATTTGTTCAACAAATAACTCAGCAGAGCTGCATGTAGTATTAGAAACTAATAAACTAATTTTGGATTTGTGTCAAGAAATCGGACACAGTGAATTTATAATTTTACCTCGCTCTGCTCGGTTTCCTATTCAAAAATAAACTTATTAAATCATATAAGTTCATTTTTAAACAGGTCATTTTATGAAAACATTTTTTCAAATTCAAGTGGACTTAGATAATTTAGTGTTGAATGAATTCTTTTGGAATTATAGAATGTCACAATATATTCTATAATACTAAACATTGCCTCATTACGCGTTTGAAAATTACAATGATGAATGAGTTCTTTCTTTATTATACTGTGAAATGACTCTATACACGCATTGTCATAACAATTTCCCTTCCGACTCATACTCGTTATTATTTCGTTTTCTCTTAATATATTTTGATATTCTATTGAGGCATATTGACTTCCTCTATCAGAATGGTGTATTAAACCTGCTGTTGGCTTCTGTGCAGTAAATGCTCTTTCTAGTGCTGAAATCACTAAATCTTTCGTCATTCTGTTCGACATTGACCAACCTATTATTCTTCTTGAGAATAAATCCATCACTGTTGCGAGATACACCCATCCTTCCCGTGTATAAATATAGGTAATATCTGATACCCATACCACACCTGGCTTTTCAACTTTAAATCGTTGGTTTAGTAAATTCGGATATATTGGTAGATTGTGTTTAGAATCTGTTGTTGCTTTATATTTCTTCTTTGTGATTGATCTGATACCCATTTCTTTCATCAATCTTGTTACTGTACGCTGTGAAACCTTTATTCCTTCTTTCATCAGTTCCTTTGTGATTTTTGGACTGCCGTACCTTTTTTGACTTCCAATATAAACTTTATAGATTTCCTTTTTTAATCTATCACGTCTCTTTTGTTGTGATGAAGCTGGACGTTTTTTCCAATCATAATATCCACTTTTTGAAACACCTAATACTTTGCACATCTTAGTCACACGAAATTCGTGCCGGTGTTGATATATAAATTCATAAATTATTTCTGGTCTTTGGCAAAGATGTGCATAGCCTTTTTTAATATTCGATTCTCTTCTTCAAGTTCCTTAAGTCGCTTTTGTAATTCGACTTCTGTTTGTTTTACTGGTGTTAATTTACCGCTACCAACAAAAGATGCTTCGCCACCTTCACGATACTTACTCAGCCATTTTGTAAGTGTTTGTATCGGTATATCAAGGTCTCTTGAGACCTCAGTCGCTTTTCTACCTGATTCAACCAGTTTTATTGCTTCCATCTTAAAGTTATGCTCATATCTTCTCTTAGTCATGACAGACACTCCCGTAAATTAATAATATTATTATAAACTATTTATTATCAATTCGCTGTGTCCGTTAATGAGTCTAACATCAAACCTTATTTTTTCCTGCTTTCCAGTTTTCGATTATTAATGGAGAGTTTTCATTAACTTCTACAATAATTTTATTTATGATATAGTCCGGTAACGGTGGATATGCATCAAGAATTTTCAGATGATTTTTTTTGTTTTTAGTTATCAATCCAAATGACTTTAAATATTCCTCTACAGTATCAACTCCAAAATATATAACCTCCATATTAAATATCACGATTCCTTTCTACATAATTGGCAAAATCAATGATATAATCAAATTTTTCAGAAATATATTGAGGTGTGTTATGTGAGATGATGATGACTGTCTTATGATTAATATTCATGAGTAAATCCCAAAATACCTGACTCGTACTTTCATCTAAATTTGATGTAGGTTCATCAAAAACTAATGTATCTTTATCTGACAATAGTCCCCTTAGCAGCAACACCCTTCTTTTTTCACCACTCGACAATTTATCAATACTTTTTTCGAAAATGACATTGTCTGGCAATAATTTATTAATAATGAAATATTGCTTCTCAGTCGCGGTATTATTGAATATGATGTTGTATAGCACAGTTTCATCAAATAATATATTTTCTGTCATGATATAGGATGTTTTTTTCAATGGATTCCCATGTTCATTCAGTTGTTTATCGTCATATTGAATAACTCCCGCATCTATCGGGCTCAATCCTAGAAGCGCGTCAATAAAAATAGATTTACCTATGCCACTTCTTCCAATAATTAAATGCTTTTTGTTTTTGCAAAATTCTACATCTTTATAAATTAAATTATAATTTTTGATATTAAGTTCTAAACCACTAGCATGTATTTTGTCTTTAAAATCAATCGTTACCAATTCACTATCATCTATTGTATTATAATTGTTAGATAATTGGCTTCTTAGTTTCTTTGTGCTATTAATACTATTTATA
This sequence comes from Staphylococcus lutrae, assembly GCF_002101335.1. NCBI lineage: Bacteria > Bacillati > Bacillota > Bacilli > Caryophanales > Staphylococcaceae > Staphylococcus > Staphylococcus lutrae. The sequence goes on from NZ_CP020773.1 coordinate 1,846,773, forward strand.
TTTCTTGAAAGGCTAAGTATGGGCATGCTCAGTTGATCCACTAATCCTAATAATGTGATTACTGTACCTGGATTAATAGCATTTTTATAAACTAAATAAATTGCAATAGTTAATACTATAAAGTGTGATAAGTACGAACTTAATGAATAAGCAGCATTTAAAGTAACTTGATAATTCTTAGATGTTGCCCAACTCTTTTTTTCTACTCCAACATTAGTTATGAATTTTCTATAATAATGCTTTCTTAATTCGAATACTTTTATATACTTCAAATTATCCATCAAGTTTTTATAAAATTTTAAATTCACACCTTTTTGTTCATACAATTTCTCTTCTAAGTGAGCAAGTTTATTTTTAAATAATTTTGTGATTAGTAGTGGAAGAAACATCATTAGGACCACAATAAGTCCTACATAAATATTGATATATAGAAGCGCAACCGATACAAATAGTACTCTAAATAATAAGTACAGTACATCAAAAAATGCCTTATAGTAACTATATTCTAAACTATCAATAATATTTGTCAGTTTATTCAAATTATTTTCCTTAATATTTTCTATGTCTTTGTAATGCTTTAAATTAAGTATTGTTTTTCCAACATCATTTTTTTGTTTAGCCAAAGCTTCTTTAATCAAATTATTTTCATACAACCATTCAATATAGTATAGCAGCACTTCAAAAAATATTGTTAATCCCAAAAATATAATAAATAGACTCATATGGCTGAATTTCAATTCAATTGCATTTTGGAATATGTCCCCTTTTAAAAACTGAATGAAAGTGCCAGTTAATGTTGATGCAAGTAGTATTATTAAAAGAACTAGTAGCGATCTATTCCTAACACTCATTATTAAACTTTTTTTCATAAAAATCACCATATATTGAGATTAGTAGATACCTATCCATACAGTACGTAGTATTAAAAAGCCTATTGCTCCTTTAAGTAATAAGTGAAACATATTAATCACCTCATTTCTGTTCTTGTACACTATGTTATATGCAATTAAACTATAATGTTTTATAATGTAAACTAAAGTTTACATTTTTAGGGGGATATTATGTTTGGTGCTACAATAGAAATAATTCGTAAAAACAAAAACATTCCTGTTACTTCATTGTGTGAAAATATTTTCACTAGGAGTGCTTATTACAAATACGTAAATAATAGAATGGATACAAGTATAACTAATTTTTTTTCTTTACTTGATAGGCTCAATATAACACCGGAAGAATTTTTAATAATACATGAAAATGGACGCTCTAATAAAGCAATGAAAGTATTAGAAACACTTGATCATTTCACAATAAAAAAGGATGTTTCATCTTTAAAATCAATGACTAAGATTATAAGTATTCAATTTTCAGAACCTAAAAGAAGTCATTTACTTGAAGTAGTTGATTCTAGGATTAATAAAATTCTTAATATTGAAAATTCTATTAAATGTCAAAATATATCTCGTTATCTAATAGACGCAGAATATTGGACAAAATATGAATTGACAATTTTTTCTAATTGTATGTATATATTTGATATAGAATTAATTGATATACTTCTATCAAAATGTTTGAAAAGATTTACCAAGTTTGAAGATTTAAGGCCTTATGGGAATGATCAAGTAAGAATAATAGTAAATGCATTAGTTATCGCAATTGAACGTAACGATAGAATACATTTTAATAAATGGTTAAGTATGGCTTATAACATTAGCGTAAAAGAAAATAATTTCTTTGAACTTTATATGATTAAATTATTTAAACTTTTCGAAACCTATCTAAAAAGTCCTAATAATAATATCGAAAATGCTATAGTCCTACACATAAAGTTTTGTGATAGCATAGGTGCTAATAATTACAAAAATATGTTTGAAAGTTTATTTGAAAAAATTCAAAAAATCAGATGGTAAAAAGGGGGGGCTTATGTATGACCTTTTAAATATTGTGTGCATAAGAATGGCAAACAACTCTAGGAGTACCACTAATAGTTATCTTGAAAAGCAAATATTTACTAGCTCTAGGAGTTTATATGAACAAATATACAGTAAAAATAAAGGGGAGATGAATTATAAAGCGGAACATGCTTTAAGAAACTATATGAAAAGAAGCATCTATCGTGCTACTCCTTATAGACTTCTTTCTTCTTTTAAATTTCTCGATATTAAAGCAAGTAACTCAATGCTCAAAAATTATATATCTATAAATAATAATTTCAAAGTATATACTAATATCGATAGTTTATGGTTAAAAAACTATATCAGTAGTTTGAAAATAAACAACTTAGGTCATTTGTTATTTAAATGCAATGAGAATGTTATAAATATAACAGAGATTTATATTTATAACGAATGGAATAGTTCGAAAAAAATTTTAAAAACATCTAACAATATTATTATAACAGAGATTTTAAATTTCACTAAATCACCTAAATCTTATAAAGAGATATCTAATCATTTAAATCATCTATTTGCTTCTATCTCTAAAAATGTTGTTGAATGTATACTCATTGAGTTACTTAAAACTGAACTACTATTAACAAATTTAGATCAAAAAATTTATTATCATAATTTTCAGGCTCTAGATAGGTTTTTAAAGGAAGAATCATTAAATTATAATAAACATACTCATAACATCATTATAAAAAACATTAATAAAATAAATACTACAGTTGATAAACTTGATATAAATATTATAAAAGAAATTGAAAAATGTTTAAAAAGCATAGCAGAAAGTTCTTCTTATCTAAATTTTGATACAGAGTCTAATATTAATCACTTCAATATTGATATGAATAGGATAAAGAAAGATTTCAATTCATTTGTGAAATTTATTCAAAAATATGCTTCTAGAAAAGATTATGATAAACGATATAGGGCAGATGTTCTATTTTTACTAGATCGGTTTGGTGATGGCATAGTTAAATTCACTGATTTTTATTCAGATTATACACAAGTGAGACAGAAACATTTGTACATGGCAAATAATTACGATGATATTTTTCTATATTTAAAGAAAGAAATTTCTATATTATCAGAAATATCCAAATTGCAACGTAGTCAGAGTATTGATTTATCACATTTAAAGTTAAATAATTTTGACGAAAACAAGAAATATTCACCATCATTTCACTTATCAGTTAATATTTTTTCTAAAGATGGCAAGACCTTAAAATACAATTTATCTGATTATATTTGTAAAAATGGAATTGCAAAATCAGAAGGAAGACTGTCTTATATAAATAAAAACATTTATTCGAATTTAAGATATATTGATGAGTCAATATTTAAAATGAATAATTTGAAGACTATTTCTATAAATTATTTCCCTAAAAATCCTTATTTTATAAATATAATGAAAGACTTTTGTGAATCGGAGTATTCATTTTCAATGAACTCGTGGGCAAAAAATGATGAATTTGACATTGAAAACCTTTATATAAAAGTTATTGATGGGAAAATATTTCTTTTAGAAGTAAAAAATTCAAATATAGAAATAGTAAGTTTCAATCAATATAACGTAGCTAATGCACTAGATTTAGCACCAGAGTTAGTTAAGGATTTATTATATTGGAGTGATAATTACTTTGCAGACTCCTATTCATTGTTTTATGATCTGCAAAGTATAAGAAATAATCACATAGTGTTCCCAGAAATTAAATATGAAAATATAACTTTGTTTCCAAAATCGTGGATTTTAAATTTAATGATTGAGAATAAATTAAAAAAGAACCTTTTATCAAAGAATTACTTGTAAAAATAAAAATATTTAATATACCTAGATATGTATATGTGAGACAATTTGATAGAAGGATATTTATAGATTTATATAATGAATATGATTTAAACTTTATATGGAAATTATACAATTTAAAAAAGAGATACAATATTTATTTCGAAGATATTTCGTATGATATTAATGAATCTATTGTTTCTAATAAACAAAATGATAAATACTTAACTGAAGTTATGTTTAATTTCATTAAAACTGAACCGTCATTATCAGAACAAATTTATGATGAGGTTAAATGTCATGGGATCTCTAAAACATACACTCCTATTGATAGCAACTGGTTTCAATATAACATTATTCTTCCTAAAGAATTTCAAAATGATTTTATTGCATATACACTTGAAAACCTTATATCTGATATTAATGATTTTTCTCCATTAAAGAGTTATTTTTTCATACCATATTTCGATAATTACCACCACATCAGGATTAGATTAAAATTCAAAGAAATAATTGATTTAACTCAAATAAACAATATTTTTTCTAAATATGCTAAAAGAAATACTTTAATAGAATATGAAATCGCTTTTTATAAACCGGATCTACACAAATATAAAAATAAAATGGTACTGTATTTTGCTGAAGAACTTTTTTATATAGATAGTATATTAACGATATCTATATGTAAGATGAATTCAAAGAATAAACGCAATATAGTTCTCACTTTAATATTTAAAATTTTATCTACTTACTCAAGTTCTTTATCTGATCAATTCAGAGTAGCGAGTAAATATTACAACAAAAAAGAATATTCATCCATTTTTAGATATAATGAAAAACAATATATAGAAATATTTAAAAACAGTTACACATTATACGATACTGATGAATTAATTAGCAATAGCGACTTGAAAAAATGGAACACATATTTATCTCGTTTGCTTAATTGTCAAGGTTTTATTAACTTAGCTGAGAATGACAAACATTCTATTATAAGAAATATTATACATCTGTTGTGTCTAAGAACTTTTGGGACCAATTCTGATGAAGAGAATATTTGTATAAATATTGTTTGTAGAGTAATAAATCGAGAGATAAGAAAAACTAAAAGTTAATTTGAGATATAATTGGGGGCTTTAAGATGTAGGAAAATGGCGGAATGAAAATGCTCTTTTTCCTACATTTTTTATTTTCTAAAATATATAATCATGTCTTAACTCAATCTTTGATTGAGTGGGCGCTTGCATCAGTGGCGAGGCTGCACATAAGGTATGGGTGGACACGGTATCAAAATATTCTACCACGGCATCTTGTCCTAAATGTTGATGATGTGTGTAAAGTACATCTGTAACAGGGGCAAATGCAATCACTTGCTGAAATAAAGTGGCATTCAGTAGAACGAGTTGCCCACCAACGGAATGTCCGATACCTACAAGGTGTTGAGGTTGATATTCTGATACTTTAAAATGTTCCACTGCGGCAGCCACATCTTCACTTGGTATTGGCCAAGGATGGGAAGTGCCCCGACGGTATTCAATATTCACGACGGAGTATCCCGATTCAATCAAAAAGTCAATCATCGGGTCCATCAGTGTTTTATCATATTTTTGACGCCAATACCCACCATGTACGAGAACAAGCCATGAATTCAATGTATTTGTTTCATTATGATAGACGTCGTAGTGTTGGTCTCTATGCGTGCCGTAAGCGATTTGTTGGACCATAAGTAAACACCTCTTTTACATATTTGTTATCCTCATATACCCTCTGTTATATGAAAACAAACAGAATTGTCATCGCGTACATCTGGCGATGGATATGATAAAATGAAGTCGGTGATGATAATGATAGAAATTGGTCTCACAGGGTGGGGCGACCATGACACCCTGTATGAAGATTTACAACGAAAAACAGATAAGTTACAGACCTATGCCAGTCATTTTCCGGTCGTGGAATTAGATGCTTCGTACTATGCTATTCAACCTGAACGAAATATGATCAAATGGGTGAATGAAACACCAGAACGGTTTAAATTTGTCGTAAAAATTCATCAAGCTTTAACGTTACATGCTGATTATCACGACTATGCTGAGACAATCGAAGTACTTTTTAATGATTTTCGTCTTATGTTACAACCGTTGATTGATGCACAACGTTTAGCGATGGTCTTAGTACAGTTTCCACCATGGTTTGATTGTAATGCTAAAAATATTAAGTACATCCGATATGTACGTGCACAATTACAACAACTCCCCGTATGTATAGAGTTTCGACATCAATCTTGGTTTCGTGCAAATATGCTAGAGCATACTTTAGCTTTTTTGACAGAACACGAATTGATTCATGCGGTGTGTGATGAACCTCAAGTGGGAGAAGGATGTGTGCCACTTGTCAATCGTATTACGCATCAAACAGCGCTCGTCCGCTTGCACGGGCGTAATCGACACGGGTGGACTAAAAAAGACATGACGGATCAAGAATGGCGAGATGTCCGTTATCTATATAATTATTCGCCAGAGGAATTGCAACAACTTGTTGATAAAGTGAAATTATTAGATCAAAAAGCACAACAAGTGTATGTGATATTTAATAACAACTCTGGGGGACATGCAGCAGAGAATGCGAAACATTTTCAGCAGCTATTAGGAATAGATTATGAAGGTTTAGCACCGCAACAACTGAAGTTATTTTAAAGGGAGGGCTGTCCATGTTGAGTGTGATCATTTTGATTTTTGTGGGGTTTTTATCTGCGATTATTGGTGCTTTAGTAGGCATCGGTGGCGGCATTATTATCGTGCCAACACTCATCTATTTTGGCGTTTCACTCCATGTTTTAGAGGGGATAACACCTCAAACCGCAATTGGGACGTCTTCCATTATTTTAATTGCAACAGGCTTATCATCAACGATGGGATATTTAAAGCAAAAGCAAGTAGATGTTAAAAATGGGATTATTTTTACAATTGGTATTATTCCAGGGGCGTTGATTGGGGCATATTTAAGTCAATATTTAACCATTCATTCATTTAATCTCTATTTTGGTATTTTTCTCATCATCGTATCAATTTTATTAATGGTACGTCACCGCATCCCGCCTATTAAAGCGTTTCAACAACCACGTTATATGAAATCATTTACAGATGCACATGGTGAACAATATCGATACGGTGTTGTGCCGTCCATTGCGATTGTCGCTTCATTCGTCATTGGGCTAACTGCGGGCCTATTTGGTATTGGTGGGGGCGCATTAATGACACCACTCATGTTACTTGTGTTTCGCTTTCCACCGCATGTCGCAGTCGGCACAAGCATGATGATGATTTTCTTTTCAAGTGTGGCAGGTTCAATTGGGCACATTGTTTTAGGACATGTCGTATGGGGATACAGTATCATACTTATTTTATCAAGTTGGGTTGGGGCACAACTCGGTGTGAAGTTAAACAAAGCAGTGAAGTCAGATACGATTGTCTTAATCTTACGTTTAGTTATGTTGGGATTAGGACTGTATCTCATTATTCAATCATTATAAATGAACAAAGCGAGGCGAGTTGATGCGTTTAACCATTTATCATACAAATGATATTCATAGTCATTTACATGCGTTTTCACGGATTACGGCATATTTAAAGACAGCACGTCAGCAATTGTCCCATCCTTCTCGTTATGTTGATATCGGTGATCATGTTGATTTGTCTTTACCAGTGACAGAAGCCACATTAGGGCAGCGCAATATACAATTGTTAAATGATGCAGGATGTGATGTCGCAACGCTTGGAAATAATGAAGGGATGACGATTTCTCATGAAGCTTTGAATGCATTGTACGAAGCGGCACGATTCAAAGTCATTTGTGCGAATGTCTTAGATGAATCGGGACAATTACCTCAACATGTGGTTTCTTCATATATTGAGGAAATTGAAGGGGTTCGTTTGATGTATGTGGCTGCAACGGCACCTTTCACACCCTTTTATCGTGCATTAGATTGGGTGGTGACAGACCCGCTTGATGCGATTAAGCAAGAGATTGCAGTACATCAAGGCGCATATGATGTGCTCATTGTATTAAGTCATGTGGGCCTCTTTTTTGATGAACGTCTATGTGAGGAAATTCCAGAAATTGATGTCATTTTCGGCGCACATACGCATCATTATTTCGAACGAGGTGAAGTGAGAAATGGTGTATTAATGGCTGCGGCAGGAAAATATGGTCATTATTTAGGTGAGGTGACATTAGAAATTGATGAAGGTGTCGTTGTGGAGAAAAAGGCAACATTGCATGAACTTGAAGAATTACCACAAGTGACTACTGATTTTGAATCGGAAGGGAAAGCGTTACTCAGCGATATTGTTGTGAACCAACCCATGACATTACAGCGGGCGACGAATTTTATTACTGAAGCGAGCTATTTATTAGCAGAAAGTGTGCATGAATTTACCCAAGCCGATTGTACGTTAATTAATGCAGGACTACTCGTTAAAGGGTATGACAAGAAAAAATTAACCGCATATGATATCCACCAGATGTTACCGCACCCCATTAATGTTGTACGTATTCAATTGACGGGTGCTGCGCTGAAAGAAGTCATTAAGAAAGCACGCGCGCAAGAGTATATGTACGAGCATGCGCAAGGCTTAGGTTTCAGGGGCGATATCTTTGGAGGATATATTTTGTTTCAGGCGGGCTATGTGTGCTCGAGTGACCGTTATTTTGTCGATGGGACAGAAATAGAAGATGAAGCGATGTACGTATTAGGAACTGTGGATATGTACACGTTTGGACGTTATTTCCCAACATTAAAAGGTGCGCGCATCACCTATTTAATGCCCGAATTCTTAAGAGATATTTTTAAAAACAAATTGTTAGCGATTTCATAGACTGGAACAGAAGATTTTAATTTTTTGTAAATTTAGATATAATGAAGTTAGATCTATAAATTTTGGGAGGGTTTTCACTGTTATGGCTACAAAAAATGAAGAAATTTTACGCAAACCAGATTGGCTTAAAATAAAGTTGAATACGAACGACAATTATACTGGTCTGAAAAAAATGATGCGTAAAAAAGGGCTCCATACTGTATGTGAAGAAGCGAAATGTCCAAATATTCATGAATGTTGGGGAGACCGTCGTACAGCAACATTTATGATTTTAGGAGATGTCTGTACACGAGCGTGTCGTTTTTGCGCAGTTAAAACAGGCTTACCTAATGAATTAGATTTAGGGGAACCTGCACGTGTAGCGGATTCGGTTAAACAAATGAACTTAAAGCATGTCGTGATTACTGCTGTTGCACGTGATGATTTAAAAGACGCAGGTTCCAATGTATATGCCGAGACAGTTCGCAAAGTACGTGAGCTCAACCCGTTTACAACGATTGAAATCTTACCGTCAGACATGGGAGGCGATTACGAAGCTTTGGCGACTTTGATGGCAGCACGTCCCGATATTTTGAACCATAATATCGAAACAGTGCGTCGTTTAACACCAAGAGTTCGTGCCCGTGCGACGTACGATCGAACTTTAGAATTTTTACGTCGTTCTAAAGAGCTACAACCTGATATTCCAACAAAATCAAGTATTATGGTGGGGTTAGGCGAAACAATAGAAGAACTTCACGAAACAATGGATGATTTACGTGCAAGTGGTGTAGATATTTTAACAATTGGGCAGTATTTACAACCTTCGCGTAAACATTTAAAAGTTCAAAAATATTATACACCATTAGAGTTTGGTAAATTGCGTAAAGTGGCAATGGAAAAAGGCTTTAAACATTGTCAAGCGGGTCCATTAGTACGTAGTTCATACCATGCAGATGAACAAGTGAACGAAGCTGCAAAAGAAAAACATCGACTTGGTGACGAACAACTTAAATTATAAGAACCAGGTGATTTATGTATGATAAAAGTAGGAAATCATTATTTTGAATTGTTAACTTCATATAAAAATGGATTTAATGAAGATGATTTTATTGCAAGGTATTCAGAGATTTTGGATAAATATGACTTTGTGGTTGGGGATTATGGTTATGATCAACTGAGATTAAAGGGTTTTTATGAAGATTCGTATAAAAAAGCAGAATTCAACAAACGTTTTTCAACCATTCAGGATTATTTATATGAATATTGTAATTTTGGATGTGCCTACTTTGTTGTACGTCGACTTTCAAAAGCAGAAGTTGAGAAGCGGTTAGGATCGGATGCGTGGATTGAGGAGAAAGACAAATTAAAAAACGTTAAAATCAAACCGACAATACAAGATTAATATAAAGGCCTTTCAATAGATTGGGGATGCCCCTATTGAAAGGCTTTTTAATGCCATCAACATGGTCGGGCATGCAATAGCGGCTTGTATCAAACGTATTATTGTATCACTTCGTTTAAATAAGCGGTAATTTCATCGCCTTCATCTTCGTTGACACCTAAAATATATGCGATATAGCCTGGTTCCGCTAAATCATCTGAACCAATGATTCCAAATTTGTTTGTTTGTGTATTCAGGACGAGGGTTTTTCCATAATGGCGATCGGTTTGAATCAACACAAGGTCGTAACGACTGATTTCGCCGACAAAGCCAACGAAACGAATTTGTGAAGGTTCAATATCATCGTATAAAAACATATCGATCATATCGGTAACTCCTTTAAAAATGATGTTATGCCAAGTATAGCGATAAATGAAGTTGTATGCAAAATTGTGATATGATAAGAAGGAATTGAGGTGACAGGAAAGTGTATTTTGTTGATAAATCCCAATTAGAAACAAAGATAAAATATTTACATCAGCTCACGGTAGATTATCCCGTTGTCAAATCGAACACATATGCATTCGAACGGGTTGCACAAATGCTTATCGAATCTTCAGTAGATATCGGTAATATGATTATTGATGCTTTTATTTTGAGAGATCCTGGTAATTATAAAGATGTGATTGATATTTTGGAACTCGAGGGCGTCATTTCCAAAGACACACAACAAGCGTTACACCGAACAATAGATGTACGCCGTCAGTTCGTCCATTTTTACGACCATTTAGAACCATCATCTCTCGTCCCTTTATTTGATGAGGTTCTTCCACATTATCAAAAGTTTATTGAAGAAGTTTTACTATTTTTAGAGAATGAGCAGGTCCCTGTAACTGCATTTGGTAAAGGAGCGCAATAAGTCATGAAAGCATATCAAGGTTATTTAATCGATCTGGACGGCACGATGTATAAAGGAACGCAAAAAATTGAAGGTGCGGCAGAATTTATTGATTACCTCAACGCGCAAGGTATTCCGCACCTGTATGTGACAAACAACTCAACTAAAGCTCCAGTGGATGTCGTAGAAAAATTGGCGACGATGGGGATTTCGGCACAACCAGAAGAAGTGATTACTTCAGCTATGGCAACGGCAGATTACATTCAGAGTGAACACCCAGATGCGACGGTGTACATGATTGGGGGTTCGGGGTTAGCGACAGCATTGGAAGAAGCCGGGTTGACGCTAAAGGACGATGTTCATGTCGATTATGTGGTCGTTGGATTAGATGAAGCGATTACCTATAACAAATTAGCAACAGCGACATTAGCAGTGCAAAATGGTGCGACTTTTATTTCAACGAATCCAGATCCTTCTATACCTAAGGAGCAAGGCTTTTTACCTGGCAATGGCTCTATTACAAGTGTGGTGACGGTTTCATCAAAGCAATCCCCAATTTTTATTGGAAAGCCTGAGACGCCTATCATGGAAAAAGCATTGCAAGTCCTGCAGCTTAACAAAGAAGATGTTGCGATGATTGGAGATCTCTACGATACTGATATTATGGCAGGTATTCAGTTCGGTATAGATACCATTCACGTACAAACGGGCGTGACGACAAAAGAAGAAGTCATGAAACAGGACATTCCTGCGACTTATAGTGTTAAAGATTTAAACGAACTACGTGAGCAATTAATTAAAGGTGAGTGATCAAACATGGAAAAAATTTTAGTAACCCGACGTATTCCACAAAAATTTATAGCACGTTTGGAAACTTTAGGTGAAGTAGAAATGTGGGATGATGACTTAACCCCCATGCCACGTGAAAAGTTTTTGGCAGCAGCTCAAGATAAAACAGCTTTACTTGTAACCCTAAGTGAAAAAATAGATCAAACCCTCTTTGAACATGCACCCCATTTGAAAATTGTCGCAAATATGGCAGTTGGATATGACAATATTGATGTACAAGCCGCAGCACAGCACCATGTACAAATCTCAAATACACCGCATGTCTTAAGTGAAACGACAGCTGAGTTAGGTTTTGCATTGATGATGGCTGCTTCTCGACGTATCGTTGAAGCAGAAAAATATGTACAAGATGGCCAGTGGAAAAGTTGGGGACCTTACTTATTAGCAGGTAAAGACATTTATAATTCTAAAGTCGGTATTTTTGGTATGGGTGAAATTGGGCGCGCTTTTGCACGTCGTTTGAAAGGGTTTCATGCTGATATTTTGTATCATAATCGTTCAAGAAATATGAAAGCTGAAAATGAATTGGGTGCATTTTACACATCATTTGAGCAATTAATTAAGGAAAGTGATTTTGTCATTTGCACGGCACCTTCAACACCGGAAACACAAAATATGTTCGACAAAGAAGTGTTTAAAAAAATGCGCAACGATGCCATTTTTGTCAATATTGGACGTGGTGATTTAGTAGTGGAAGAAGATTTAATTGAAGCAATTGCTACAGGAGAAATTGCGGGTTGTGGATTAGACGTTGTTCGGGATGAACCGATTCGTATGGATCATCCGTTGTTACAATATCCTAACGTTATTGTGACACCGCATATTGGAAGTGCAACCGTATTAACGCGTGACCAAATGATTCAAACTTGCCTGTTGAATATTAAAGATGTTTTAGAAGGGCAATCGCCGCGTAATGCCGTTTCGATTGACTAAATCGCCGTACGTTTTGTTTTAGCCTATGAAATCTAAGACATGATTAAAAGCGTTGAGATGGTACCTTGGGTAGTGGTCATCTCAACGCTTTATGCATATGGAGGTGAACAAGATACAGTCATCATGCTGTTAGAAAACTTGTTCAACCTCTACAACGCCAGGGACTTCTTCGATTAATGCGCGCTCAATCCCAGCTTTTAAAGTAATCGTACTGCTTGGACATGTGCCACAAGCGCCGAGTAATTGTAGTTTTACAATACCGTCTTCAACATCGACAAGCTCACAATCACCGCCATCACGTAATAAGAACGGACGTAACTTTTCGATGACTTCTGCAACTTGATCGTACATTGTCGCATTTTCAGTTGGCATGAGTGATGCCTCCTCTCAAATTAAAAGGTTCATTTTATCCTTATTTTTTTATTATAATGGAATTGGTACAAAAAATCTATTGAATCACTGAGGGGGAGAATTATGGAAAAAGTAAGTGTAGTGGTATATGGGGCGGAAGTCATCTGTGCGAGTTGTGTGAATGCACCAAGTTCGGAAAATACGTATGATTGGTTAAAGACATTATTGCCGAGAAAATATCCTAATATCCATTTTGAGTATACGTATATTGATATTATGGGAGCAGATGACGGGCTAACAGATCATGATCAACACTACATTGAACAAATACAAAATGATGAATTGTTCTATCCGCTCGTGACGATGAATGATGAATACGTGGCAGACGGTTATATCCAACTCAAACCGATAAAACGTTTTATAGAAGAGCGATTCAATCTGTAGTGAATGAAGTTTTGGAGGGGATAAACGCAAATGACTCCCCATGTTAGTAAGTCTTCTAAAATATCTTAATCATCTTTAAATGCTTAACACACCTTTACAAAAAAGCTCACTACATTAAAGTGAGCTTTTCCGTTTTATCGCTGCATAATACGAAATATTGAAATTTCGTTTGAAATAAAAATATCCTATTTTTGATGATGGACATAAATTGCTAAAGCACATTCTGAATGTTCCATTTGTTGAATAAAAGGCATTTTAGTTTTTATCATAAAGCGCTTTGTGATTTTTTATTATATTTTCTGCTATGTTGATTTGGTATTCATCTAATATTTCATGTGTATGGTCACTTGCAAGATTCAAATATTTCTTTTCTTTATATTGCAGATAAATATTTAAATAGTAAAGACACTTTCCATATATGGGTGAAATAGAATCAAAATTTATCTCTTGTTCCGATTTTATCCCTAAGCCTACTAAATATAAATCTATAATATTTTGTTCATACTTATTATTATATGTCTGTTTCATAGACTTTTGCATTACTTTACCATTTACGACACCATTTAAATAAACAACATTCCATTTAAACGTATCAGTTATCTCGAAAAATAATGCTTGATGATCATATAGGTTTAATGTCTCACTCGTGTATATAGAATGACTTAAATATGACTTATAGAAGTTGCTATTCTCTTTTTTTATTAATAACTCTAGAAAAGTATAACCATCATTACCTTTTATGAAGGGGAACAACGTGACAACCAAAATCACAATATTTAATATTAGAAACATATCTAAGTAAAAATTCTCAAAAATCAATTTAAATAAGCATACGATTACTATAGTAAGAACATTAAAGGTAGGACCTCCTAATGCATACCATATTAATTTCTCTACCTTTAAACCTTCTTTCCAATTGTCTTTATACATATTTGTTGCACCAACAGCTAAAAATACAGGATATGAAAAGTAAAAGTTATTTTTGATGAATATCACTGATACTAATGAAATCATGTATAGTGACATCCCCTGGATTTTACCTATGAAAAAATGACCTAACTCATGAATTATAATAACTAATAGGCCAATTAAAATAAGGTTAGAAATAAGAATAAGTGTATCATTCTTAGAAATATAGGAAATAAGGATAAGTAATATAAACAATATTTCGTAAAACAAGACATTATAAATAATGTTAATATATATTTTTTTCATAATTAATAAACCATTTCTCTAAGCTCCCAGCTTCATAAAGTTTCTCCTATAGTTTATTTTGTGAGTATTCTCTAATTATACGTGAGGGGTTTGTTTTTATAAAATAATATGAATATTTTATAAAAATCGATAAAAATTCAAGATGATTTGCCTCGGTTTTTTATTTTGAGAGTAAGGTTTATGTTCTAGCTTTTTTAAGTTAAAAGGTTTGAAGTGGTAGTAATGTCGGTGTAAGCGGGCGTTCTTTAGATGCATGTCTCAGCCAAAGACACGTGCACCAAACGTGATACAGTCAATAAAAGTGGTTAGATGTCACACGTGCCGTTGACTTAATAAAAAAAGAGATGCGTCTTTTAAGCTTTCATTTTTCAATAGGCATTTTGAAAGACACATCTCAATGTTTGATATTATCCGTTATGATGTTTATACAACCAGAGCACACCGGACTTCAATATAGAGGCTAAACGACCGGTCACTGTCGTATCCATGAGGTAAGCAAACCCTTTTTTCTCACCTAAAGAGCCGAGAAAGCCTTGAATTTTAATTTCAGGCATTTTTTCAGGTAAATTTTTACCCGCCCAAAGTGTTTTAAGGACCATCGCAATTTGATCCGCCTGTTCCTCTGCCAATTGTGCACTTGGCGCATGTGGTAAATTCGCACAGTCACCAACGACATACACATTTGGATACGTTGGAATTTGATGATATTGATTGACCATCACACGATGACTACGGCTTAGGTCGACAGGAAGATTGCGCACAATTTCAACGGGTTGAATTCCGGCTGTCCAAACGATGAGATCATGCTCGCTTTTTGTTTCTTTATTATAAAGTATACCTGGTTCAACTTTGACGATATCAGAATTAGGAACAACTGTTACATCATGTTTATCGAACCATTTTTTAACATAATTACTTAATTTTTCGGGGAATTGATTTAAAATGCGATCACCGCGATCATACAAGTGGATTCGAAGGTCACTGCGGCTCTCGCGTAATGCGCTCGCCAATTCGATACCACTTAAACCGGCTCCGACAATGCCGACTTTGGCATTCGTAGGGAGGTCAGAAATATCATGATACGTTTTACGTGCGTCGTGTAATGTTTGAATGCTGTACGTGTATTCTTGGGCACCAGGGACATTATGATACTTATCTTCACAACCTAAGCCGATAACAAGTTCATCGTAATCCACTTTCGTTTGACCTACAGAAATAATTTGATTGTCTAAATCGATGTCGGTAATCTCCCCATAAACGGTATGTGTTCTATCATGTTGCGGGAATTTGACACGAACTTCTTTGTCGGACTTCGCTCCTGCAGCAAGTGCGTAAAACTCTGTCTTAAGTCCGTGGTACGGCATCCGGTCAATTAATGTAATACTGTAATCATCCGGAAGGGCATCTGGCAAAATTTTTGACATTATGCGCATATTGCCATAACCGCCGCCTAACAAAACTAGATTCTTCATTTTGAATACCCCTTTTTAACGATATATCCTACGTTGTTTATTCCAAGCGTGCAGGTTGACATGTTGAAACAAATGAACGTAAATTTAAATCAATTTAACTCCACTTATAATTATATCCTTTTTTTGAAAGTCATACAAACAAAGGGATAGGCCTAGAATTAGAGTTTTGAGCATGCGATTCAAACAAGGTCGTGACTGAATGAAAGGCATGAAGCAGTCACATAGCAGTTCGATATAAAGTTTGATATACTAGTATCATTAAAATATAGAAGAGGGTGTCAAATGAATCCAATTGTCGAATTCTGTATTTCTAACATGGCAAGAGGTGCAGAAGAAGTCTACCATAAGCTAGACAATGATCCAGAAGTGGACGTTCTCGATTATGGTTGTCTTCAAAACTGTGGAATTTGTTCATCAGGGCTCTATGCATTAGTTAATGGAGATATTGTCGAAGGAGATACACCAGACGATTTATTACAAAATATATACAGACACATAGAAGAAACTTGGGTTTTTTAAAGGAGGTCAAACAATGGCAGTCATTAATTTGACAGAAGCGGCGGCATATGAAGTGAAAGATATGCTCAAACAAAATGATATGGCAGAAGGTTATCTAAAGGTGAAAGTGAATGGAGGCGGTTGTACGGGATTAACTTACGGTATGACAGCAGAGTCAGAACCTGGTGACAACGATGACGTTTTTGAATTCTACGGTTTAAAAGTGCTTGTAGATAAAGAAGATGCACCGATTTTAAATGGAACGACGATTGATTTCAAACAGTCATTAATGGGCGGCGGTTTCCAAATTGATAACCCTAACGCAATTGCTTCATGTGGTTGTGGAAGCTCATTTAGAACAGCGACAGTTAAAGGGACACCTGAGAATTGCTGAGTAGGGATTGCCGTGCATCGAAATATCGATGAGAGTATGCGTCAACTTGAGTCTTGCTGATTTAAGTGTAAATGTCGGAAACTTATTTTAAAAAAGTCGTGTTTGAGTCATCATGAGTGTGGTAAAGGTGAAAAAATCGGTTTAAAACACATCGCTAATTCGGGACGTCACGCCGTATTTTAAACGCATAATGACTGAAATGAGGCTAGGCGAAAATATTGTCCAAGCCTCTTTTATGATGAGAATGATAGGTTGCTGTTTTGAAATGCTTAATATTTAAATCATGTTTGTGAAAAGCAGTGTAAACTTCTATGATATAAACTTGAATTCAATTATAAAAAACTATACACTTATTAATGACAACATTTTACAATTTTGTGTACTGTAAAAATTAAGAGGGTATACAGTATGATTAGAAATTAATTATTTTTAAGAAAGAATAGGTGAATGCAAATGGCTGAACGAAAAAAAGTGCTCGTTTTAGGTGCGGGCTATGCTGGGTTACAAACTGTGACAAAACTTCAAAAAAAATTAGCTCCAGAGGATGCACACATTACTTTAATTAACAAAAATGATTACCACTACGAATCAACTTGGTTACATGAAGCTTCTGCAGGGACAATTAGCTATGAAGACTTATTGTATCCGATTGAAAGTGTATTGAAAAAACATGTAGATTTCGTATGTGCAGAAGTAACAAAAATTGATCGTAATGCGAAAAAAGTAGAAACAACAAACGGCATTTTTGAGTTTGATATCTTAGTTGTCGCATTAGGATTCGAATCAGAAACATTTGGCATCGATGGAATGAAAGAATACGCTTTCCAAATTGAAAACGTACACACAGCACGTCGTATTGCGCGTCATATTGAAGACAAGTTTGCTAATTATGCCGCTTCTAAAACGAAAGATGATAAAGATTTAGCTATCCTCGTGGGTGGTGCAGGTTTCACGGGTATCGAATTTTTAGGAGAACTCACTGATCGTATTCCTGAGTTAGCGAATAAGTATGGTGTAGAGCAAAGCAAAGTGAAGGTGACATGTGTGGAAGCAGCACCGAAAATGTTGCCAATGTTTTCAGACGAATTAGTCAGTCATGCAGTAAGTTATTTAGAGCAGCGTGGTGTGGAATTTAAAGTCGGTACGCCAATTGTTGCTGCAAATGAAAAAGGTTTTGTAGTCAAAATCAATGACGAAGAACAACAATTAGAAGCGAACACAGTCGTTTGGGCAGCAGGGGTTCGTGGTAGTCAATTAATGGAGAAATCATTCGAAGGGGTTAAACGTGGTCGTATTGTCACAAAACAAGATTTAACAATTGACGGTTACGATGATATCTTTGTAATTGGTGATGTTTCAGCCTTTATCCCTGAAGGTGAGGAACGTCCATTACCGACAACAGCACAAATCGCAATGCAACAAGGTGAGAAAACAGCTTCTAATATTGTAAACATTTTAAAAGGGGCACCGACAGAAGCATTTTCATACAATGATCGGGGTACAGTCTGCTCTTTAGGTCGTCATGATGGTGTCGGTGTTGTTTATGGCCGTGAAATTACAGGTAAAAAAGCGGCATTTATGAAACGTGTTATTGATACACGTGCTATCTTTAAAATTGGTGGTTTAGGCTTAGCTTATAAAAAAGGTAAATTTTAAGTTTTAAGGTGTATTTCACTTAATACATGAACTGTCAAGACTGTGATAGAACACTGGCGTCTGAATGGGCAGCCGACGTTTAGGGGCATCGATGAAGGGCAATCGATTTACAGTCTGACACGTTTAGATGTATCCTCATGTATGAGTGATTAAGCAGCGATATCGGGAGTGGAATGACGAAACCTATATGATTCATTTAGGTTTTGCTTCTGCTCCTTTTTATATTTTGAAAGGAGTGAATGGCATGCCTTCACAACAAATAGAGACACCTGCAGTCATTGTGGCTGGGGTACCAGAACATTTAAATCAGTATTCTAAAGATGTCAAAGATGATACGACGTTTTTTGAAGCGCTCACTGAATTAAAAGCACACCAAGTCATCAACGCTAAAAAAGGTGCAGTTTCTTCAACAGCAATCTTGCTAGAGGGACAAATGCATCGCATAGTGACAGTAGGACTTGGGAATACCAATCAATTGCAAGACCATGACTACTTGCAAATATGGGGGGCGTTATTCCGATTTTTACAGCAAACAACAGTGACACAAATCAATTTCAAGGTACATACATTTTTGACGAAATCAGTTTCATCAGAAGTGATTTTTAAATTAATGGGTCTTCAAAGTGAGCAAGCCCTCTATCAATTTGATGATTATAAATCTCATAAAAAACCAGCCTTTCGTCTTCAAATGGGGGGCAATTGTGCGCAATTGGCAGACTATTCTCCATTCATTGAAGGTGGACAAAAGTTGGGACGCGCGATTAATAAGGCACGAGATTTAAGCAATATGCCACCTAATATTATGACGCCAAGTTATTTGGCTGAAACAGTGGCGCATTATTTTAAAGATACAACTGTAAAAGTTCAAGTGAAAGATGCGGATCAAATTCAACAAGAAGGATTTGGTTTAGTTCAAGCAGTCGGAAAGGGCTCTATTCACTCACCAAGGATTATCACGCTTGAATATCATGGAGATACCGATCAAGACGCGCCCTTGATTGCACTCGTCGGAAAGGGCATTACATATGATTCCGGGGGGTACTCAATTAAGTCTAAAACGGGCCTTCCGACAATGAAATTTGATATGTGTGGTGCAGCAAATGTGATAGGGATGGTGGAAGCCATTCATGCACTTAAAATTAAAGTGAATATCGTGGCGGTGATTGCAGCGGCTGAAAATATGATTGCGAATAATGCGATGAAACCTGATGATGTATTTACAGCATTGAGTGGTGAGACCGTCGAAGTCCCTAATACTGATGCGGAAGGGCGATTGGTTTTAGCGGACGCGGTGTATTATGCCAATCAGTATCAACCAACGATGATTATGGATTTTGCTACATTAACGGGGGCCGCGATCGTTGCTTTAGGTGAAGATAAGGCAGCCGTTTTTCAAGAGCGGGTGCAGCCTGACATATTAGACGCGATTTTTAAACATTCTCGAGTTTATGAAGAACCAGTGTTTGAACTGCCTATCACCGCGACAGAACGCCAAAATATTAAGGCTTCTGATGTCGCAGATTTAACAAACCATGTCAATGCACATGGTAAAGCCTTATTTGCTGCCGCCTTTATCACGCATTTTAGTGGTCAAACGCCGCATATGCATTTTGACATTGCAGGCCCTGCGACAATGAATAAGGCGTCGTATAAAGGGCCAAAAGGGCCTACAGGTTTTATGATTGCAACAATTGTGACATGGTTGAAGTCGGAATATGGTTGTAAAGCAACGCGTTGATTTCATTGTTTGTTGATTAAAGGATAGGTGAAAGGTTCACTAGATTCGTCATACACTTCTCTATACGGTTTGATACGCAAGTTCATGCAGTGTGTCATAGTATAGAGAGGTGTTTATGATGTATGAGCAAAGGATGTAGATCGGGGATAAAGAGACATTGACGGATGGGCGATGACCTGTTAGTATTGTACACGGATGCTTTAACTCGATAATGAACTAAAGGAGACTGAGAAATGAATTCAGTATTAATAGCAGTTGTGATTATGATCGTGCTCTGTTTATGTCGACTCAATGTCGTTATTAGCTTGTTTATCAGTGCACTCGTTGGTGGGTGGCTTGCAGGCCTGCCATTTGAAAAAACGATTTCTACATTTACAAATAATATCGTGGATGGTGCTGAAGTTGCGCTCAGTTATGCTTTATTAGGCGGATTTGCCGCGTTGATTTCATATAGTGGTATTACAGATTATCTCGTCAGAAAAATTATCTTTTTTATCCGTGCAGAGAATACAAAGGTGTCACGCTTAAAAGTTAAAATTTTGATGGTGACGGCGTTGTTAGCGCTCAGTATTATGAGTCAAAACGTTATTCCTGTACACATTGCGTTTATTCCAATTGTTATTCCACCGTTATTAAGTCTGTTTAACGAGTTGGAGATAGATCGTCGATTGATTGCGATGGTGATTGGTTTTGGACTTTGTTTTCCATATGTATTATTACCTTTTGGTTTTGGTCATATATTCCATGAAATTATACAAAAAGGATTTGATAAAGCCGGACACCCCATCGAATTTAATATGATTTGGAAAGCCATGTTGATTCCTGCTTCTGGCTATATAATTGGACTCATTATCGCCATGTTTTATTACCGTAAGCCCAGAACTTACCGTAAAATAGAAGCAGCAACTGAAGAAGACACAACGCGAATTAAACCAGCGGCGATTATCGTCACGCTCGTTGCCATCGTTGTGACCTTTGTCGTACAGACATTATTTGATTCGATGATTTTTGGCGCTTTAGCAGGGGTGCTCGTCTTTTTTGTATCAGGTCTTTATTCATGGCGTCAACTGGATGATCAGTTTGTAGACGGTATAAAAATTATGGCCTATATTGGGTGTGTCATTTTAAGTGCAAATGGGTTCGCAGGGGTGATGAATCAGACGGGTGATATCAAAAAGTTAGTGGACGGTTTGACGTTCATTTCAGGACAACATCAATTTGTTAGTATTATTCTCATGTATCTTATCGGTCTTATCGTCACACTAGGAATCGGGTCTTCTTTTGCAACGATACCGATTTTGGCTGCGTTATTTATTCCTTTTGGTGAAGCGATGGGAATGAGTACGATGGCATTAATCGCACTAATAGGAACTGCGGGGGCTTTAGGTGATTCAGGCTCTCCGGCAAGTGATTCGACGTTAGGGCCGACTGCAGGACTCAATGTCGATGGACAACATGATCATATCCGAGATACATGTATTCCAAACTTTGTGTTTTATAATGTTCCTTTGATTATAATGGGAACGATTGCAGCACTCGTATTATAATAGTGAAAAGGAGTGGGTTGTATGACAAATTTGATAGAATTGTTAGAAATGACAATAGTCGATCAAAAAGACGGCTATGTTAAAATGGCGATGCCGGTCACAGACAAAGTCAAACAACCATTTGGATATTTACATGGTGGTGCGACATTGGCACTCGGTGAAACGACATGTTCAATCGGTTCTGCGCATTTGTTAGATACTTCAAAATATATTCCATTAGGTTTGGAAATGAATGCGAATCATATTCAATCCGTACGCGAAGGTATCGTTTATGCAGAGGCACGTCTTTTACATCAAGGGCGTACAACGCATGTGTGGGATATTCATATAAAAAGTGACACCAATGTATTAATCTCTGTCATGCGTGGAACGATAGCAATTAAGCCGTTGAAATAAGTCCACCGAATATGTACGGTGATGCCGAGTTCAGACGCGAACCCTTTTCTTCAATCTTTCAAGAGATAAGATTGAAGGAAATCATAGTAGAAGAGATTGAACACGCAGGTCGAAATAGTACTGAATAAAAACAATCGGGACAGCCCCCACTAAAGAGGGTGTCCCGATTGTTTTTATTATGGTAGTTACAATTTTGTGTCTTTAATATCTTCTTTTACTTCGTCTAATTTTAATCTTTTTGACGCAGGTGTTTTCAGATTATATGCGGCTTTCAACACGAGGTGACTCGCTAATGGTCCCGTAATGAAAACGAAAACAATACCGATTAAAAGTTGAAAGTTGATGTAACCTTCTTTGCCGATAAAGTAGATAAAAGTGCCGGTTAGAAGGAGCATCGTTCCCAAAGTGGACGCTTTCCCGGCCGCATGTGCACGTGAATAGACATCATCTAAACGTATCATGCCAATCGCAGCAAGGACACTAAATAATGCGCCGATAAAAACAAGAATGAGCCCGATGCTAATCGTGATCGTTTCTGTCATACTCAATCACCTGACCTTTATCCATAAATTTAGCAAAAACAGCAGTCCCTAAAAAGGCAAGAATACCGATTAACAAAATAGCGACAATCATATAATGTGTCCCTAGTATGATAGAGAACAACCCGATGACAGCCATGAGTTGAATCCCAATTGCGTCTAAAGCAACGACGCGATCAGGTAAAGTAGGGCCAATAATGACGCGCACGAGTATAGCTAAAATGGAAAGTACAACGATAACTAAGGCAATAATGATGAAAATATCATAGTTCATTACGATTCACCTACTTCTTTCACTGCTTTTTCAAGCGATCCTTTAATACTCGCAACTTCTTCCTCTTTAGTTGAGAAATTGAGGCAGTGGATATACAAACGTTTCATATCATCATTAATACCAATGACGACAGTACCTGGTGTTAAAGTGATTAAGTTGGATAGTAATGCCACTTGCCACTTATGTTCTAAATCCGTTTCATAAACGAAGAATGCGGATTCGTTTTTAATACGCGGTTGAAGAATAATACGCAATACATCGATGTTCGCTTTAATCAATTCGAATAAAAAGACAAACATCAATTGAACGACTCTATATAAAGTAATGATATAAAATCGGCCAGGTAAAACTTTGCGCATTAAGTAAACGAGTAATAGCGCAAAAAGGTAGCCTAAAACGAAAGCGTTCATGGTATAACTGTCTGATAGAAAGAGCCAAAAAATAGCTAAAATAATATTGACGACAATTTGTACTGCCATATTACTTCACCCCCAATACGCTTTGAATATATGTGTCTGGTTGATAGAATGACTTCGCTGCTTCTGACACAATTGGATAAAGTGATCCAGCGGTAAGACCAAAGACAACTGCAATAACGACAGATAATATACTCACAGCGAGTAAACCACGGTGATGAAGGCGTGGATTGTATACATAGCCATAACTCTTACCAAAGAATCCACGTAAGAAAATGTTGATGACTGAATACAGTACGGCAAGGCTAGAAAGTAAAACGATAATACCCGTCGCATAGAATCCTTCTTCAAACGCGGCTTGAACGATATAAAGTTTGCCGTAGAACCCACTCAATGGTGGAATACCGGCTAAACTAAGCGCGGCAATAAAAAAGGTCCAACCGAGCACAGGATAATGGTGAATCAGTCCACCAAAATCACGTAAATCTGTACTTTTCGTAATTTTAAACATAATTCCAATGATGAAGAATAAGGCAGCTTTAATCAACATGTCGTGAAGCGTATAATAAATGGCACCAATCATACCAGCCTCACTCATTAAACCAACACCGACTAAAATGACACCTACTGCAATCATAATGTTGTATAAAATAATACGTTTTGTGTCTCTAAAGCCAACTGCGCCGATGGAACCAAAAATAATCGTCAACATCGCAAGCGCTAAAATCGTATAGTGTGAAAACGTGAGTGTATGATGGAAAAACAAACTCATAACACGCGCAATCGCATATACCCCTACCTTAGTCAGTAAGGCACCGAAAAACGCAATAATTGCGAACGGCGGTGCGTAATAGGCGCCAGGCAACCATACATACATTGGGAAAACCCCGGCCTTGGTCGCAAATACAAAAATGAATAAAATAAACGCAATACTTAATAGTCCTGGATGCGTTTCAGAGACCGTATTTAGTTTTTGACTAATATCAGCTAAATTCAGTGTTCCGACAATAGAGTATAATATCCCGACTGCGATGACGAAGAAAGCAGAGGAGACCACGTTCACTAAAAGATATTTTACACTCTCCTGGAGTTGAATCTTTGTTCCGCCGATCACCATTAAACCATAGGATGACATTAAAAAGACTTCGAAAAAGACGAATAAGTTGAAAATGTCGCCTGTAATAAATGCGCCGTTAATCCCTGTTAACATCATCATGACTGTGAAATAGTAGTAATACGTTTCACGATGCAATCCGATAGATTGATACGAAAACAAAATGACTAAAAGGGTAATCGTCACACTTGTCGTAACAAGAAGTGCACTGAATAAGTCGAGCACGAAAACGATACTATAAGGTGCTTTCCATGACCCGAGCTCTAACACAATAGGGCGGCCATTGTGCCAGACGTTGACTAAGTTCCAAACTGAGAAAGTTAAGGTCAACAGCGTACCGGTAAATGCGATATAACGTTTAATAAAAGGGCGATGGCCACTAAAAATCAATAGAATCGCTGTTATGATAGGGATAACTAAGACCATAACAATTAAGTTTTCATTCATCATCTTCTTGTGGCACCCCTTTCATTTTTTCAACGTTGTCTGTACCTAGTTCTTTATAACTTCTAAACGCGAGAACTAAGAAAAAGGCAGTGACCGCAAATGAGATGACAATCGCTGTTAATATTAATGCTTGTGGGATAGGATCAACATAATTAGTAACGCCCTTCTCATAAATTGGGACATTACCATTTTTAAGACCACCCATCGTTAGAATAAATAAATTTGCTGCATGTGAAAGTAATGTCGTACCAATAATAATTCTTATCAAACTTTTAGAAAGAATGAGGTAGACACTGATAGATGTAAGTAAACCACAAACGATGATCAATACAATTTCCATTACTCATTCTCTCCAATCGTTAGAATAATTGTCAGTACTGTGCCAATAACGACGAACAACACACCTGTATCAAAAATAACAGCAGTGTGTAGATGCACAGGTTGGAGTAGTGGTAAAGGAATATCCACCGCTGTGTGGGTGAAGAAGTTTTTACCATATGTCCAGCTGAGCATCGGCGCACCGACACAGAAACTCATACCTAAAGCAATTAATTTCTTAAAATCCCAAGGGAAAACTTTGCGCAATGTTTTAACGTCAAATGCGACTGCAATAATGACAAGTGCACTTGAAACGAGTAAACCACCAATAAAGCCGCCTCCGGGTGTATAATGTCCAGCTAAGAAAAGGGAGAATCCGAACATCATTATTAAGAAAAAGATAATCAATGCCGAGTACTGCGCAACTAAATCATTTTTCTGTCTGTTCAACTTTCTCAATCCTTTCATAACCATTTTTGTGTTTAGCACGTAATTTAATTAACGTATAAATCCCCATACCTGCAATGCCGAGTACAGCGGATTCAAATAAAGTATCGGTACCCCGGAAGTCCACAAGAATAACATTGATCATATTTTTACCTGCAGCGAGGTCAAAAACATGTTCTTTATAGAAAGAACTAATTGATTCGAAATGACGATTTCCATATGCAATGAGTCCTAAAACAACCACAACTGCCCCCACACCGATAGAAATGAGTGCATTAACGACACGATAACGAATGGATTCGTTGTAACGGCTCATGTTGGGTAAGTGATAGAAACAAAGTAAAAACAGTGCTGTAGAAATCGTTTCAACAACGAATTGTGTTAAAGCGAGATCCGGTGCATTAAAGAAAATGAAAAATATTGCCATTGAATAGCCGACCGCACTTAACATAATAATGCTGAATAGGCGTGAACGGGCAAAGATAATCATCACGGCCGCAATTGTAATAGTAATCACTGAGATAAATTCATAAGATCGAATCGATGACACCTTCACAAAATCGACGTTAAAAGGTACGAAAATCAATGTGACGAAAGTAATCACAATCATCATAAAGAAAATGATTAACAAGTTGTTACGATTAAATCCGGTCATATACGTTCTTGTAATTTGTGTTGCATAATAAGGGGTATAACGACCCGTTTGATTATACCAATGATTTAATGTCAGTTGTTTCGGTATCGCTTTAAGAATCGGCACCCAACGTTTGAAAGTGAGTAGTAATAATACACCTACAATGTAAATCATCAAAGTGGATAAGAATGCCGGTGTGAAGCCATGCCATAGTTGGAATGATGCTTCAACTTGATTCGTATGTGCAATCGATTTGACGGCCGGCTCGACAAAAGGTACCGCAACAATACTTGGAAATAAACCAATCGCAATGACGAATATCGCTAAAATGATTGGTGAAATATTCATCAGCATAGGTGCTTCATGCGCTTTATTTGGTAATACATCGGGTTGATGTGAACCTAAGAAAATTTCAGATATGAATTTAAACGCATAAACAAATGTAAAAATACTGCCGACGATTGCCACGACTGGTATAGCCAAGCCAACGGTATTTAAGCTGAATATAGGTGCATGAGTTACTTCAAGCATGGCCTCAAGAAACTGTTCTTTAGATAAGAATCCATTAAATGGCGGGACACCAGCCATACTTAAAGATGTAATGACAGACAGAGTGAATGAAATCGGCATGATGGTCATTAAACCGCCAAGTTTGCGAATATCACGTGTTCCAGTAGCATGATCGACTGCACCAGTAATCATGAAAAGTGCACCTTTAAATGTTGCATGGTTAATAAGATGGAAAATCGCTGCACTATATGCGGCAAGATAAAGTTGGCTTTCTACGCCTTCAAAATGATAGCTCACTGCACCGACACCTAGCATTGACATAATCATACCGAGTTGAGATACAGTTGAAAAAGCGAGAATACCTTTTAAATCTTGCTGCTTCGTTGCATTTAGGGATCCCCAGAAGAGTGTGACGAGTCCAAAAAGCGTCACCGTCCAAATCCATCCTTGAGATACTGCGAAAATGGGTGTTAAACGTGCAATAAGGTAAATCCCTGCTTTAACCATGGTTGCTGAATGAAGGTACGCACTCACAGGCGTCGGTGCCTCCATCGCATCCGGTAACCAAATATAAAATGGAAACTGTGCAGATTTTGTCATTGCACCAATAATGATGAGCACCATGGCAATGATAAAAATGGGTGACGTTTGAACTTGAGATACATTTTCGATGATTTCACGAATACGCCATGTACCAGAAGCCAGGTAGAGTAAGATGAAGCCACCGAGTAAAGATAATCCACCAAAAACGGTAATCATCATTGATTTCATCGCACCATACAATGATTTTTCTTTATGCCGCCAAAATGATATGAGTAAGAAACTTGAAAATGATGTTAATTCCCAGAAAAAGTAAAGTACGAGTAGATTGTCTGAAAGTACTACACCTAACATCGCACTCATAAACATTAACAAGTAACAATAGAAATGACCGAGTTGTTCTGATTGGCTGATATAACTAATTGAATATAGTACGACAAGACTCCCAACGCCTGTAATCAGTAAACTAAATAACAATCCTAGGCCATCAACATAAACATCAAAGTTCATCCCAATTTGTGGCATCCAAGCGGCGGATTGTTCTGTAAATTGCCCGGACATTGTTGGTTTAATGTAAGATGTAAAATAAGCAAACAATACTACCGGTATCGGTAATACAAACCAGCCGAGATGGATGCGTTTGTAAAAGCGATACAAAATCGGAATGAGTATTGCAAATATTAACGGTAGCAAGACCGCTATATGTAACCAACTCATAGATTGCCCTCCTTTAAAAACTACGATACACATATTATACATGATTATGAAACCTGTGAAAAATATGCCACTGCAACGGTGAGCCCGTTTTCCAGTGACATTTAAATAAGAAGAAACGCAATTGTATTATAAAAAGTTTGTCCGATATTGACTTGCGTAATCTTTCTTCAATTGTTCTAAACAATCTAAAGATGCGTGGGCATATGGCGTATCCATTGCTTTTAGCTGATTTTCAAGCGCTGTGAGTGCACGTTGAAGTGTGACTGTATAATCTTCTATCTCACCGTCGAAAGGACTGAGACGACTTTGCGATGTCAACCGTTTTTCATATAAACTGAGTGCTTTTCTTTCATGAAAAAAGACACCTTCTACTTCGTTTGGATGATGAAGATCTCCTTGTTTAGGATGTTTAATGACCTGTAAAACTTTAACTAGACACTGGTTTTCCTGATTTTCAACAACTTCTACAACATAAACCCCTGTTTTATGTGCAAAACGATAAAGCATGTGAATACCATCCTCTCCCAAATATGTTAAAATAGTGATATACAACAGTTTATCATGAATGGAGTATTAAAAAATGACTAAATATCCACAATTAACAAAAGAAATTCAAGAAAATGAAATTAAAGTAATCATGCATACAAATAAAGGGGACATGACATTAAAATTATTCCCTGAAATTGCACCAAAAACAGTTAAAAACTTTGTTGAACTTTCTAAAAAAGGCTACTACGATGGAATTACGTTCCACCGCGTGATCAATGATTTTATGATTCAAGGTGGAGATCCGACTGGTACAGGTATGGGTGGCGAAAGTATTTACGGTGGACCATTTGAAGATGAATTTTCAGAGCATGCTTTCAATTTATATGGCGCATTATCTATGGCAAATGCGGGTCCTGGTACGAATGGCTCACAATTTTTTATCGTTCAAATGAAGGAAGTACCGGCACAAATGATTCATCAATTAGTTGATGGTGGTTGGCCAGAAGAAATCGCTGAAGCTTATAAAGAAAAAGGGGGCACACCTTGGTTAGATCAAAAACATACTGTATTCGGTCAACTCATTGAAGGTGAAGCAACTTTAGAAGATATCGCAAGTGTAAAAGTTGGTGCACAAGATAAACCGACGTACGATGTTGTGATTGAATCAATCGAAATTGAAGAATAATGATGTGACATAAATGGGGGACATCGCATGGCAAATAATGATTTGAATATTCGTCTGTATCAATATTTAGCGGATTGGAATCCGATGCAATTTGATGATCCAACGATGGGAGATGCAGAAGTTTACGAGATGATGGATGCGGTACATCAATTAGGTGAACCAGAAGCTGTGGCACAAGCATTTCAAAAGATTTATCAATTTTCTTTTGATGAAACCTTACCGTTTGAGGTATGTCTATCGAGAGCAACGGTAGCGGTGAATATGCAGTCATATTGCCATACGTCATCATAATATTTATCGTGCATTATAGTTACTACGGTGACGCAAGTGTCATGCCTTTTATAACCATCGTTTCATAAATTTTGAATCGTATAGAATAAAAGATGGGGATATAGGAGGAGAGCAGGCTGATGAAATGTTCATTAGACTGCTTTCTTAATATATAGGCGCTTTGTCAAAGTAGGGAAAGGTCGTCCTAAAGCTTATCCCGTTCAATGATTTGATGATCAGGGCGTTTTCGACAGCATTTACATCTTTTGAATATTTTAATCATTAAACATTGAATGATTTTTAAGTTTAATACTTTTATTCCAATCATTTTTAATATATCATTATACATAGGCACGAATATCTCTCCTTAATTTGTTGGTTTCATCACTTACAATTATAGAGATATTTGTGCTATTTTTGTATTTAAAACAAAAATAACGGCCAGTGATCAACTCACCAACCGTTAAAAGTAAAGAACCAAAAAAAAACGAGGCGTATAAGCCTCGTCAATCTATAAAATGTAAATTACATTTTTACAACGTTAGCTGCTTGCGCGCCACGTTCGCCTTCTACGATATCAAAGTCAACATTTTGACCTTCTTCTAAAGATTTATAGCCATCTCCAACGATTGCTGAGAAATGTACGAATACGTCGTCGCCATTTTCTCTTTCAATAAATCCAAAACCTTTTTCTGCGTTAAACCATTTAACAGTACCGTTATTCATATAGAATACCTCCACGTGCTTTTGCACAAATATTTGCAATAAATTCATTGATTAAAAAAGAGGATATTCTAAACAAATACACTACAATTCAATTCAAGTTCTTTTATTACGATAATCTAACTATACACCTTAATTTAATTAAAGTAAAGGATTTTATTTACAAATTTTAAAAAAATTATCGAAAAGCCTCTAGCACAAGGCGTTTGTATGTATATATAATCCTGAATCATAAAAAGCCAATGCACAATTTGTACATTGACTTCAAGCGTTATTTAGACTCATATTTCATTTTCTTTTTGGACTGTTTCACCCAATATGGCAAACGTTCCTCTAATGTTCGAAACCCAAATTTCTCAGTTTCCTGAATTTCATCCAATACTGAATATTTACCTTTTTTACGCTCATAATTTTTAAAATAATCATTATCTTTGAGGGATAAATTTAATTTTCCGTTTTGATCAATCGAGATGATTTTGGCTTTCACGGTTTGACCCGGCGATAAAATCTTCTTTAAATTGTGCACATAATCATCCATGATTTCGGAAATATGAATGAGTCCTTCAGTACTGTCAGGGGTCTCGACGAAAGCGCCGTAGGGTTGAATACCAGTCACGCGCACTTTGACATGTTGGCCAACACGATACTGTTTTTTCAACATTCATAACCCCTTATCGATTTGTATTTAACATTTTTATCATAGCACATCTCTAAAAAATATCCTAACATTCATTTCTTTAACCGCATACAATTAATGATGAGCCAGTTTATGGCAACAGATGTGATGAAGCCATGGAAGTATTTTCGATATCAGTTATCTGCCTACGAAATTAAAAAATGTAGGCGAGGGATCGAGCATTTGAACATTGTATCAATGACAGAAGAAATGTTCTAACAATTAAATAGGAGGAGATTGGTAAGTGTAAAATGATAAATGAACATGGAAGCGCTGTTGCAAAAGCTGTGCTAAAAAGGCTATAATGCTAGTGGATGAAAGCGCTTAATATAGGGGTGAAACAATACAGACCAGACACGATCTATCATCTGAACGTAGAAAGGTTTAGTTTGATCATTGTCAATCGAGATCAGGTACCTAAGGGATGAGCCGCAGTCGAGCATTCATGTGGGTTTCCGGTCCTTTGTGATATGTCATATTGCCCACTTTAGTCGAAAAAACGAAGTGAATACGCCCTTAATGTCCATCTTATAGACAAGCATAATGCATGGATTGCAAGATTTTGACGCAACGAACCGTGCATGAGGTCTCAATCCTATTCTCAACTCTAACTGTGATATCGTCCGCATGTGATGTAGCCTAATACAAGGATAATGAAAGTTTTTTCTTTTACAAATAAGCTGTGGATATGTCATGATAGATGTAAGGGCTTTCTTAAACAAAACAAAGGAGGATTTTTAAATGATTCCATATGAGCATGAACCATTTACAGATTTTACACGAGAGGAGAACCGAAAAGCTTATTTTCGTGCATTAGAAAAAGTAGAAAGTGAGCTTGGAAAAGAATATCCGCTTATTATTGGAGGAGAACGCGTTTTTACTGAGGAGAAAACACGCGTGTATAATCCTTCAAATCGTGAAGAAACAATTGGTTACGTCTCAAAAGCGACTAAAGCACATGCGCAACAGGCATTAGAAGCAGCGAAAGAAGCGTTTAAAACATGGAGAAATGTAGATCCGAAAGTGCGTGCGAACATTTTGTTTAGAGCAGCTGCTTTAACGCGTAAACGTAAGCATGAATTTTCAGCATTGCTTTCAAAAGAAGGGGGCAAGCCTTGGAAAGAGGCAGATGCAGATACAGCTGAAGCGATTGACTTTATGGAATATTACGGTCGCCAAATGCTCGAACTGAAAGACGGTAAACGTGTCAACAGTCGTCCTGGTGAGTACAATCAATTCGATTATTTACCGGTCGGTGTGAGTGTTGTGATTTCTCCATGGAACTTCGCGTATGCCATCATGGCGGGGACAACAGCAGCACCCGTAGTAACAGGGAACACAGTATTGTTGAAACCTTCTTCTAATACACCGATTATTTCATATAAATTTATGGAGGTGTTAGAAGAAGCGGGCTTGCCTAAAGGTGTTGTGAACTGGATTCCGGGTTCTTCAAGTGAGATTGGTGACTTTTTAATTGAAAACAAAGATGTCGGTTTGATTTCATTTACTGGTTCTAAAAAAGTGGGTCAAGAGATTATCCAAAAAGCAGCGGTCATCCAAGAGGGTCAAAATCATATCAAACGTGTGATTGCTGAAATGGGTGGTAAAGATGCCATCATCGTTGATAACGAGGCAGATTTACAAGTGGCAACTGATGCTATTGTCTACTCCGCTTTTGGTTTTTCTGGACAAAAATGTTCGGCATGTTCACGTGTCATTGCACACCAAGACATATACGATGAATTGTTAGAACGTGTAAAAGCAGAAACGGAAAAAATCAAAGTGGGTAACGCAGCGGAACCTGATACGTATGTTGGACCAGTTATTGATCAAAAATCATTAGATAAAATTAAAAACTATATTGAAATCGGTAAAAAAGAAGGCCGCCTGATTACAGGAGGTCGGACGGATGAATCGGTAGGTAACTTTGTGTATCCAACGATTTTTGCAGATTTAGATCCTCATTCACGAATCATGCAAGAAGAAATTTTTGGACCTGTCGTTGGTTTTACAAAAGTTAAAGATTTTGATGAAGCCATTGACGTCGCAAATGACACTGAATATGGTTTAACGGGTGGCGTAATTTCGAATAACCGTTTAAAATTAGAACAAGCACGTCGTGACTTCATGGTCGGTAATTTATACTTTAATCGAGGCTGTACAGGTGCGGTGGTAGGTTACCAACCATTCGGCGGGTTCAAAATGTCAGGCACAGATTCAAAAGCAGGTGGACCAGACTACTTAGTGTTACACATGCAAGGTCGTTCAGTATCAGAACATCTATAAATGATGAATTAAATAACGACGGTTACAAGACAATGTGTTTTGTATCGATGTAGGGTAAATCATTGATGAGCAACGTTCATGACTTGAGTGACGAGTATTGATGCGATGTATTCATCGATTTACCCTACACTTTCATGTGAATCGCTAGGCGTATTTTTTTAAGGAGGAGATTGCATGGTAGCAAAATCTGAAGAAATCATTGAAAAAACAAATCATTATGGCGCACACAACTATCTGCCACTTCCTATCGTCATTTCAGAAGCGGAAGGCGTGTGGGTAAAAGACCCAGAAGGCAATCGTTACATGGATATGTTGGCTGCATATTCCGCAGTCAATCAAGGACACCGACACCCTAAAATTATTCAAGCTGTTAAAGAACAAGCTGATCGTGTCACATTAGTTTCTCGTGCATTCCACAGTGAAAATCTAGGCGAATGGTACGAAAAAATTTGTAAATTATCAGGTAAAGAAAAAGCATTACCAATGAATACAGGTGCAGAAGCAGTAGAAACAGCATTGAAAGCTGCACGTCGTTGGGCTTATGAAGTCAAAGGTATCAAACCGAATGAAGCCGAAGTCATTGCGATGATTGGTAACTTCCACGGTCGTACGATGGCACCCGTCTCACTCTCCTCAGAAAAAGAATACCAACGTGGTTATGGTCCGTTGCTAGAAGGCTTTCAAAATGTTGAGTTTGGCAATATTGAAAGTTTAAAAGCAGCGATTAACGAAAATACAGCCGCTGTATTAATTGAACCGATTCAAGGTGAAGCCGGTATTAACATTCCTCCTAAAGGTTATTTAAAAGCTGTTCGTGAACTTTGTGATGAGCACAATGTTTTATTTATCGCAGACGAAATTCAAGCCGGTTTAGGCCGTACAGGTAAGTTGTTTGCGACAGACTGGGATGATGTAAAAGCAGATGTATACATTTTAGGTAAAGCGCTTGGGGGCGGTGTCTTACCAATTTCAGTCGTCCTTGCAGATAAAGAAGTATTAGATGTGTTCACACCAGGATCGCACGGCTCAACATTTGGGGGTAATCCATTAGCGTGTGCAGCTTCAATTGCAGCATTGGATGTGATCGTCGATGAGGATTTACCGGGGCGCTCACTTGAATTGGGTGAGTACTTTAAAAAAGCGCTCGAAGACATTGACCATCCAGCGATAAAAGAAGTGCGTGGTCGCGGTTTATTTATTGGGGTTGAACTTCATGAAAACGCACGTCCATACTGTGAACGTTTAAAAGATGAAGGTTTGTTATGTAAAGAAACGCATGATACGGTCATCCGATTTGCACCGCCTTTAGTCATTACAAAAGAGGAACTAGATTTTGCCATTGACAAAGTGAAAAAAGTATTCGCACAAAGCTAAAAAAGTAATACGAATCGTTTGAGTGAAACACTTTAAAATAGTATGGCTTATGTTACAATACGAATGTAAACGAAAACAATAGTATGAAAAAGAGGCGAAAAGGATCATGGCTGAAAAAAATAATTTAGTGACGTCAACGCAAGGCATCATTAAGGAAGCAATGCATAAATTAGGCTTTGATGATGGCATGTATGAACTTATCAAGGAACCTTTGAGATTTTTAACCGTGCGCATTCCAGTGAGAATGGACGATGGGACAGTTAAAACATTTACAGGTTATCGTGCGCAACATAATGATGCGGTGGGGCCTACAAAAGGTGGCGTGCGTTTTCATCCGGATGTCGATGAAGAAGAAGTTAAAGCATTATCAATGTGGATGACATTAAAGTGCGGTATTGTTGATTTACCATACGGTGGTGGTAAAGGCGGTATTGTTTGTGATCCACGACAAATGAGTATTCATGAAGTAGAACGTTTATCGCGTGGTTATGTCCGTGCGATTTCACAGATTGTTGGACCGACTAAAGATATTCCGGCACCAGACGTATTCACGAATTCACAAATTATGGCGTGGATGATGGATGAATACAGTCAAATGGACGAATTCAACTCTCCAGGATTTATTACAGGTAAACCGATTGTATTAGGTGGATCTCAAGGCCGTGATCGTTCTACAGCTTTAGGTGTCGTGATTGCAATTGAAGAAGCAGCAAAACGTCGTGGTAAATCCATTGAAGGTGCACGTATCGTTATTCAAGGCTTTGGAAATGCAGGAAGTTTCTTAGCGAAGTTTTTGTACGATAGAGGTGCGAAAATTGTAGGTATTTCAGATGCATATGGTGCACTGCACGACCCTGAAGGATTAGATATTGACTATTTATTGGATCGTCGTGACAGTTTTGGTACAGTCACTAATCTGTTTGAAGATACTATTACAAACAAAGAATTATTTGAATTAGATTGTGACATTTTAGTGCCTGCCGCAATTGCGAATCAAATTACTGCTGATAACGCAGCAGATATTAAAGCTGAAATCGTAGTAGAAGCAGCGAATGGACCAACGACACCAGAAGCAACAAAGATTTTAACAGAACGCGGTATCTTACTTGTACCAGATGTACTTGCGAGCGCTGGAGGCGTGACAGTTTCATACTTTGAATGGGTACAAAATAACACAGGTTATTATTGGACAGAAGATGAAGTAAATGAAAAATTACGTGAAAAACTTGTCAATGCGTTCGATACGATTTATAACTTAGCAGAAAATCGTAAAATTGATATGCGTTTAGCGGCGTACATCGTCGGCATTAAGCGTACTGCTGAAGCGGCACGTTACCGCGGTTGGGCATAAAGTACAATGTGAAATGATTGAAAAGCAAGCCATTGAAATGCGATATCCGCATCTCAATGGCTTGTTTTAATGGATATACGTAAAACGGAGCAGGGCGACTGCATCGTTTTATTTTTCGTTCACTGCACGATATTTATCAGGATAATTTGTAAATAGACCGGTCACACCATAATCATTTAAACGTTTCATCGTTTTTGTATCATTGACTGTGTACGGATGAATATAAAATCCTTGTTTGCGAAGCGCTTGTGTACGATGCTTAGTAAGATCTCGATAATCTGGCCCCACACCCACTGCATAGCGCTGAATGGCAATCAAATCAGACGGGGACTGGTGCTGAAGCTCGCCTTTATTTAACAATTGAACGAGTGGAATAGCAGGATTGAGACGATGGACTTTTTTGAGACTTTCTCGTGAAAATGATTGAATCACCACTTTACCATTACGTAACTGTTGTGAATGAGCAAGTCCGTGCTGATGTAATGTTTTCAGTAGTTTTTCTTCCATACCCGGATAAACATCGGGCGATTTTGTTTCGATATAATAATTCGCACGCGTGCCATAACGCTCAAATATTTCATCTAAAGTCGGAATGCGTTGACCGACATATTGTGCGTTTTGTTGTTTAGGATGCGCTTTGTTAAACCAAGCCCCTGCATCGAGTTGTTTCAGTTCAGCTAGCGTATAATCTCTGACACGTCCTTTGCCATTTGTCGTTCGATTAACGGTCTCATCATGCATCGCAACTAAATGGCCATCTTTCGTCATCTGTAGGTCGATTTCAAGGTAATCTGCACCCATTTTGCAAAGACTTAAATCATATGAAACGAATGTGTGCTCTGGTGCATAGCCGCTTGCACCGCGATGTCCAATGTTGACATGTGGTTTGTTTAAAACGTTATGTATATTGGCTGAAAGTGGTGTTGCTTGAGCATGTTTCACTGCGTTTTTCTGTGGTCCTTCTTCAGCGACGCCTGTTAAAAATGTCGTTCCGCATAGTAATGTGCTGATGATAACGGTTGATGTCATTAATTTGTATGTTCGTCTCAATTTAGAAACCCCCTTAATTTGATAGCCTAGTTCCAAATTAACCAAAATCTCAGAAAATAACAACAGTTTTTGAGTGAAAATTACGTTTTCTTTATAGATATAAAAGATTCATCACCTTTAATTAAAACTTTCAAGATTACCATGCGAGATAGACGCGAATATGAAAAGGTAGACTTTTGTCATGAGAAAACGGTGAGACGACTTCATGTCTTGTATGCGACAGAATGTTTCACCGTTAAAAATATGTCATTTAATGTTGTTGTGTTAAGTACGTACGAGCGACTTGAAGCTGATGACGCACAGCTTGCTGGCCTGTAGATCCATAACTTTGTCTACGTTTAACAGCCTCATCAGGTTGAAGGAACTGATAAATATCATTGTCGATGTGTGGATGATGTTTTTGGTAAACCGCAAGTGGGATATCTAATAAATACGTATTATTTTGTATCGCCCAAAGTACAATTTGACCTACAATTTCATGTGCATCTCTAAATGGTATCCCTTTCGTCACCAAGTAGTCTGCTAACTCTGTTGCATTAGAGAAATCTTGACGCACCGTCTCATGTAAGCGATCGGTATTCACAGTCATCGTTGAGAGCATGCCATCAAAAATGCGCAGCGCCCCTTTAATGGTATCGATGGCATCAAACAGTCCTTCTTTATCTTCTTGCATATCTTTATTGTATGCGAGTGGCAATCCTTTTAACGTCATCAACATACTGACGAGATGGCCTGTCGTACGTCCGACTTTACCACGAATTAATTCTGCCATATCAGGATTTTTCTTTTGTGGCATAATAGAGGAACCTGTTGAAAAGCCATCAGATAAAGTGATGAATTGTGCTTCTTCAGAGGACCAAAAGATGATTTCTTCTGCTAAACGCGACAAATGAATCATCGTCAAATTAATATGGCTTAATGTTTCAATAATATAATCACGATCACTGACAGCATCGATACTGTTTTCGTATAATGCATTGAATCCGAGGAGCTGTTGCGTTTCGTGACGATCGATAGGGTAGGTCGTTCCACTTAAAGCTGCCGCACCTAATGGAGAGACATCAATGCGTGCAAGCGCTTCTTTAAAACGGGTCTGATCACGTTCTAACATCCAAAAGTAAGTTAAAATATGATGTGCGAATGAAATAGGCTGCGCACGTTGTAAATGTGTATAACCTGGCATCAATGTATCGACATGTTGTTCTGCGATTTGTAAAAGTGTACTTTGGAAGGCATGGATATAATCTATAATGATGTGGACTTCTTTTTTAGTGTATAAATGCATATCCGTAGCAACTTGGTCATTTCGACTACGACCAGTGTGTAGTTTTCCACCTACAGGACCAATCCGTTGAATCAACTCATGTTCGATATTGAGATGAATATCTTCTAAAGCAGTTTGAAATTCAACTTTTCCGGCATGTATATCTTGTTGTATCGCTTTTAAACCTTGAATGATTTGTTGGCTTTCTGCTTCCGTGATAATTTGACAATGAGCGAGCATTGTGGCGTGTGCGATACTTCCTTGTATATCTTCATCCACTAACTGTTTGTCAAAGTGGATGGACGCATTGAAAGCATCCACCCAATCTTCTGGCTTTTCCTCAAATCGACCGCCCCAAGCTTTTTTACTCATTTGCATAACCTCCATGCAACATTGCATTCACTTGTGTAGGTAACCCATAAATATCAATAAATCCAACTGCTGCTTGTTGATTGAAAGCATCTTCTTTTGTATAAGTCGCTAATTTTTCGTTGTAAAGCGTGTAGTCTGATTTTCTACCATTCACAATTGCGTGTCCTTTAAACAATTTGACACGGACATCACCCGTCACAAACTGTTGCGTATGGTCGATAAATGATTTGAGTGCGTCTGTTAATGGTGAAAACCATAGCCCGTTGTAGACTTGTTCTGCGAGTTGCTTTTCAATAATAGGTTTAAAATGCGCCACGTCTTTTGTTAATGTGATTGTTTCTAAGCTAAGATGAGCCTTTTGGATGACTTCTGCCCCAGGTGTTTCATAAACTTCTCTTGATTTGATTCCGACAAGGCGGTTTTCAATATGATCAATGCGACCGATACCATGACGTCCCGCTAATTCATTTAAATGCAGGATTAGTGCATCTAATTCGTAAGGTTGACCATTCACGTGTGTCGGTAACCCTTCTTTAAAAGTGAGTAAAATTTCTTCGGGTGTATCAGGCGTATCTTCTAATTCATTTGTCAAACCGTAAGCATCTTTTGGTGGTGCAACATATGGGTCTTCTAATACGCCACACTCGTTACTACG
The DNA here is from genome assembly GCF_002101335.1 of Staphylococcus lutrae. NCBI lineage: Bacteria > Bacillati > Bacillota > Bacilli > Caryophanales > Staphylococcaceae > Staphylococcus > Staphylococcus lutrae. The sequence goes on from NZ_CP020773.1 coordinate 1,886,278, forward strand.
TCCCCATAAATTTTGGTCGATAGAATAAGGTGATTCTTTACCAATCGGAACAGGGATGTTATGTTTTTTTGCATAATCAATTTCTTCTTCACGACTCCATCCCCACTCACGAACGGGAGCAATCACTTTAAGTTCAGGATCCAATGCTTTAATTGCGACTTCGAATCGCACTTGGTCATTCCCTTTACCTGTACAACCATGTGCGATGGCACTTGCATTGGTTTGATGTGCGATTTCTACTAATTTTTTTGAGATAAGGGGTCGTGATAGCGCAGATACAAGAGGGTAGGTTTGTTCGTATTTTAAATTCCCTTTAATCGCATAGCTGACATACGTTTCAGCAAATTCTTTTGTCGCATGGATAATGTGTGACTCAATCGCGCCCATATCTAACGCTTTTTGATAAACAAGATCTAAATCTTTACCTTCACCAACATCTAAGCAACATGCAATGACATCGTAACCATTGTCAATCAACCACTGCACCGCCACACTTGTATCTAATCCACCTGAATAGGCTAAAACTACTTTTTCTTTCATCCTGGTCACCTCTGTTTAAATCATATGTTTTGTATGACTATACTATAACACAAATGTTTTAATATGCAAATAGTCATATAAATATACATAAAAAGGTTGAATAGATTGTGTACTTAAGGTCGTAACATTGAATTTGTGAAGACAAGTTAGTAAAATGAAAACAGGTTAAGTAAAAACTAGGAGGCAAAAGTGTATGACGCATATCCAATTTGATTTTCAAAAAGCTTTAAAATTTTTTGGTCAACACGAATTAGAGCAGCAACAAGAAGCTGTGAAAACCATTCATCGTACTATTCACGACGGTACAGGTGCGGGAAGTGACTTTTTAGGTTGGGTGGATTTACCCGTCCATTACGATAAAGAAGAATTTTCACGTATTAAAGCAGCGGCAAAACAAATTCAATCTCATTCAGATGTACTTGTTGTTATCGGCATAGGGGGTTCTTACCTAGGTGCACGTTCAGCAATCGAAATGTTGACACCTGCATTTAAAAAAGATCAAACGTATCCAGAAATCATCTTTGCTGGTAACCATTTGTCGTCATCTTATTTGCATTCATTAATTGAATACTTAGAGGGCAAAGATTACTCAGTCAATGTCATTTCAAAATCTGGAACGACAACTGAACCGGCTGTGGCTTTCCGCATTTTCAAAAAATTATTGGAAGAAAAATATGGAAAAGCTGAAGCAGTTAAACGTATTTTTGCAACAACAGATCAGTCGAAAGGTGCACTGAAACAACTTGCGACAAATGAAGGTTATGAATCTTTTGTTGTGCCTGATGATGTGGGCGGACGTTTTTCTGTTTTAACAGCGGTGGGCTTATTGCCTATTGCAGTCGCGGGTATTGATATTGATGCGATGATGGGGGGAGCAGCGAAAGCACGTGAAGAACTTTCTTCTGATGACTTAGCTTCAAACATTGCTTATCAATATGCATCGATTCGTAATATTCTTTACAACAAAGGCTATACGACTGAAATGTTGATTAACTATGAACCGTCATTACAATATTTCAATGAATGGTGGAAACAATTGTTTGGCGAATCAGAAGGTAAAGATTTGAAAGGGATCTATCCTTCAAGTGCCAATTTTACAACGGATTTACACTCATTAGGACAATATGTGCAGGAAGGTCGCCGCTTCTTGATTGAAACAGTTTTGAAAGTCGAAACGCCTGAGCACGATATTACAATTGAAGCAGATGAAGAAGATTTAGATGGTTTGAACTATTTAGTAGGTAAAACAGTGGATGAAGTGAATACTAAAGCATTTGAAGGGACATTATTAGCCCATACAGATGGAGGCGTGCCGAATTTAGTAATTCAATTACCACGTTTAGATGCTGAAACTTATGGATATGTCGTATACTTCTTTGAACTGGCAGTCGCGATGAGTGGATATCAATTAGGCGTCAATCCATTCAACCAACCTGGTGTAGAAGCATACAAACAAAATATGTTTGCGCTATTAGGTAAACCTGGTTTTGAAGATAAGAAAAAAGAATTAGAAGCACGTTTATAATATAGAGATCCTTTGTCTTTATGATCAATCGGAAAAGTGGAGTGGATGATTCGTTTCACTTTTCCGGTTTTTATTTTATACACAGACCAATGTCATCGTTCGAATACAAAAGCTTAAACGTGATCCGCAGCAAATAGAATCACTAACGTTTCTTATGCATTTTATGATAATATAAACGTTGTTATGGATAATTTTGTATGATTGGGAGTGCAAATTTGAAGTATCTAATAAAAAGTATGATAGCGGCCATTAGCGCAATCATTTTATTGATGATTCTTGTAATATGGGTTGTGATTCCGTATGAAGTGAAAGAAGCGAACATGACGCCGACACTTCACCCGCACGACCGATTGATTGTTAATAAAATCTCACCACGCTATGGTTTGCATCACGAGGATATCGTGGTTTATCAAGTCGATCATCAATATCGTGTTGGACGGGTGATAGGCGAGCCAGGACAATCTGTTGAATTTCAAAATGGACAGTTGCAACTTGATCATACGCCTGTTGCTGAACCTTATCTTTTAAAGCATGATAGCGCAACATGGTCACTGAAATCGCTCCCCGGTTCGGAAAGTGATATCATTCCGCCAAATCGCTATTTAGTCTTAAATGACCAACGCCGTGATCGTCAAGATTCTAGACAATTTGGTTTAATTGAAAAATCTAATATTGAAGGGACAATAGCAATCCGTTATTTTCCTTTTGATAGCATAAAGACTTATTTTTAAAACAAGAGGTGTAAAACTGTGAAAAAAGAGACAATCGAATGGTTAATTTCTATAGGGGTAGCGATACTCATTGTCGGTTTGCTGTATACATTTGTAATTAAGCCTTATAACATCAAAGGTGATTCTATGGACCCCACTTTAAAAGATGGAGAACGTGTCATCGTAAATAAATTAGGGAAAACATTTGGCAATTTAGATAATGGTAACGTGATTGTATTTCATGCAGATGAAAATAATGATTATGTGAAACGTATTATCGGTAAACCAGGTGATCACGTGGTTTATAAGGATGACCAGCTTTATTTAAATGATAAAAAAGTCGATGAACCGTATTTAAACTATAATTTAAAACATAAAACGTATGATCAAATTACGGGTTCTTTTGACTCTAAAGATCTCCAAGGAAGTAATGGGGAAACAAAAATTCCTAAAGACAAGTATTTAGTATTAGGAGATAACCGAGAAGTAAGTAAAGATAGCCGTGCATTTGGCCTGATTGACAAAGAGCAAATTGTTGGTAAAGTTTCTCTCAGATTCTGGCCACTTAATCGATTTAAAATCAACTTTAATCCAGACCACACTGAGTCATAAAATTAAATGATGCATGATGACGGAACGGACTGAACGACATGCTTTAAAGTCGAATCAAGTCCAAGGCAATCCGTCCTCAATGATTAAAAAAGCAGTCGAGATTGTGCTCGGCTGCTTTTTTAATGCAATATCATGATCTCATGGTGGACGCAAGATGGAAAGTTTGATTTGAGGCGCCTCGATGTGTCGGGAATCCATCCCATGTTTAAACGATCTTTCATAGAGGAATAGGGGGCGTTAATGCTATAATGATGAATAAATGAGATATCACCAGAAGGGTTAGAGAGGGGGATTCGATGTTCAAAATATTGTTAGGACGTGCTGGAACCGGCAAGAGCACTTTCATGTTAAACGAAATAAAGCAAAAGATGAAATCACAACCGTTAGGACGTCCTATTGTAATTATCACACCTATGCAAGGGACGTATTTATATGAACAAGCGTTGGTCAATGATAACGCGTTGCTGGGGAGTATTCGGGCAGAAGTGTTACACTTTGAACGACTCGGGCATCGTGTGATTCAAGAATTGGGCGGTGTTCACGAAAAGCGGCTATCAAGTATCGCAATAGAAATGATGATTTACGACATTTTACAAGAGGTGCAAAAAGAACTGAAATTGTACCGCTCACAAGTGCGTTACATGGGATTTAGTACGAAAATGCGTGAGCAAATTCAAGACTTTGAAAAGTATGCAGTGCAGCCTGAAATGGTTTCTCAAATGGCTCAAGATATGCAATTTGAGCCACGTACACGTCATAAGTTGCACGATATCGCCTTGATCTATCAAAAACTCGTTCAGCGTCTGTCATCGGAGTATATCACAGGTGAAGGTTTGATGAACCGTATCATTTCATTGATTCCACAATCAGCTTGGTTAAAACAAGCGGATATTTTTATTGATGGTTTTCATAACTTTTCGACACAAGAATATCAAATGATTGAGGCGTTGGTAAAGCATGCACAATCTGTGACAGTCGCCTTGACTACGAATGGGGATGAGTCACCATTCAGTATGTTTCGTAAACCTTCCGAAGCCTTATCCCATTTTGAAGAGATGTCACGACAAGTGAAAAAACCATTGGAACGGATGTATTTTCAGCAATCTATGCGTTTCCAATCGGCGTCAATTCAGGTGCTTGAACAGCAATTTGACGCATTACAACCCGAGGTGCAACCGCTCACGGATGGGGGGATTCAAATATGGGAAGCGCCAACGACACGTGAGGAAGTCAATGAAATCGCACGTGCAATTTTGAGAGACGTCCGTGAAAAAGGGTATCGTTTTCAAGATATTGCGATTCTATATCGCGATTCTGCCTACGTCTATTTATTGGATGCGATTTTACCTCAATATGACATTCCATACAATCTTGATGTGAAAAAATCGATGACGCACCACCCAATCATGGAAATGTTACGTGCATTAATTGAAGTGCTTCAAACGGGGTGGCAATTTGATCCATTGATGCGACTATTAAAAACACAAATACTTTCCCAATACTTTACTGAAAGTGCGTATTTGATTCAGTTGTTGGAAAACTTTGCGCTTGAACGTGGGATTTATGGCAAACGTTGGTTGGACCCACATTACTTTGAATTAAATCAATTTCGTAAAATGGGATTACGTCCGAATGACCCATTGACAGAAGAAGAAACAGCAACATTTCAAAAAGTAATTGATTTGAAAAACGATATTTTTAATAAGTTATTGAAATTCGAGGAAAAGTTAGCCCAGGGGACCCATGCAAGAAGTTTTGCGACTTATTTTTATGAAGCGATGGAAGATTTTGAATTGCCAACGCAACTGATGACGCAGCGGGATAGATTAGACCAACTAGGCAAACATGAGGCGGCGGAGGAAATCGATCAAATATGGCATGGATTGATTCGCGTGTTAGATGATGTCGTCACAGTTTTTGATGAACGTGAGATGACATTAGATCGCTTTTTGGAAATTTTAGATGTCGGATTAAATGAACTGGAATTTTCGATGATCCCGCAAACGTTAGACCAGGTTACAATTGGGACGATGGATTTGGCCAAAGTAGACAACAAAAAGCACATTTATATGATAGGAATGAATGATGGTGTCATGCCTCAAGCGATTAACGGCTCAGGATTGATTTCTGACAGTGAAAAGAAAGATTTTGAGCGTTATGCGGAAATCCAATTGAGTCCGACATCGGATATTTTACAAATGGATGAAGCATTTGTATGTTATTATGCGATGACACGAGGGAAGGAAGCCATCACTTTTTCATATAGTTTAATGGATGCGAGTGGTGCCGAGCGCGAAAGAAGTCCGTTTCTAAATGACATTCTTGCCCTGTTTCATCAATTGCAAGTCACACGTTTGACACATCAACATGCACGCGACACATTAACGCTTATCGAACATCCTCACCAAACGAAAGTGCATTTGTTTGAAGCGTTAAAAACGTGGCTTGATGAAGGGCTGATTGCCGATACATGGTTTTCAGCTTATGCTGTGATGGCTCAGCATCGACAATTAAATGATGGACTCAAACATTTGAAATCTGCGCTCACATATACGAATGCCACAGTTCAATTGGATGCCCATTTAACGACAGCACTGTACGGAAAAGCCATTCATGCTAGCGTATCACGTTTTGAAGGATATCAACAATGTCCATTTAAACACTATACATCACACGGGTTAAAACTGAATGAAAGAACGAAATATCAACTACAAAATTTTGATTTAGGGACGATTTTTCATGATGCATTAAAGTATATAGCGGAGAAAATAGAAGGGCGTTTTAATCAGTTAACTGAACAACAAATTCATGCATATACACGTGAAGCATTAGCGTATGTTTTGCCACTTGTTCAATTTAATTTATTGAACTCTACGGCGTATTATCGTTACTTATCACAGCGCATCGGTGCAATAGTTCAAGCGACTTTATATGCGATGAAATATCAAACGACGTATTCACAGTTCAGACCGATTGCATTTGAAAAAGCGTTTCGTAAATCACCGAAAAATGATTCTGAACTGAAAGCAGCGCCATTATACACGAAACAAGGGATTCCTATCTATATTCGTGGACAAATTGACCGTATTGATGCATTCCAAAAAAACAATCAAAGTTTTATTAACATTATTGATTATAAGTCTTCATCTTCAAGTGCATCATTAGATTTAGTCAAAGTTTACTATGGCTTACAGATGCAGATGATGACTTATATGGATATCGCATTACAAAATAAGGAAAGGCTCGGGTTGAGTGAAGCGGTAAAACCAGGAGGCTTTTTATACATGTTTGTTCATAAATTTAGAGATGAAAAGCGTGCTTGGAAGGACGTTCAAGATGCCAAACGTGAGATTGACTTTTTAAAGTCTTATCAGCTACAAGGATTGCTCAACAACGATGTGGATGTTTTAGAGGCTTACGATTCACGCTTAACGACAGGGTTTCAATCTGACATTGTCCCTATTGGATTGAAAAAAGACGGTAGCTTTTATGCAACAAGTAAAGTGACAGATGAAGCGACAATTCATAAACTGATTCAACATAACCGCCGTAATTTTCAGGATATCGCAACGCATATTATGGATGGGCATAATGAAGTGGCGCCAATACAATTTCGTAAGCAATTGCCTTGCCAGTTCTGTCAGTACCAAGCTGTGTGTCACGTAGATAGTATGATTGATAGTCCGAAGTATCGTCATGTTGATGAAAAAATAAAACCGCTTGAACTCATAGCGACAGTAGACAAGGAAGGAGTGGATGCGCATGATTCCAGCCAAACCTGATCACGTTCAGTGGACGGATGCACAATGGGAAAGTATTTACGCCAAAGATCAAGATATTCTTGTTGCTGCGGCAGCGGGTTCTGGTAAAACCGCTGTACTTGTAGAACGGATTATTCAACGCATTTTGCGTGATGAGATAGATGTTGATCGTTTACTAGTGGTCACTTTTACGAATTTAAGTGCACGTGAGATGAAGCATCGTGTTGAAGCTCGCATCCAACAAGCTGCTTTGGCAGACCCTTCTAACCAACACTTAAAAAATCAAAGATCCAAAATACATCAAGCACAAATTTCGACTTTACATAGTTTTTGTTTGCGACTCATTCAACAACATTATGACGTGTTAGAGATTGATCCAAATTTTAGAACGGCGAGTGAAGTTGAAAATATATTATTGTTAGAACAGGTGATTGATGATGTACTCGAAAAGCACTATGAACAATTGGATCCAACATTTGTAACTTTAACTGAACATATTTCTACAGATAGAGATGACTCGGCATTACGTCAAATCATTAAACAGCTGTATCATTTTAGTGTCGCGCATCCAGACCCTATTGAGTGGTTGAATACGTTAGATCAACCTTACTTAGAACGACATCTTCAGCAACAGTATTTAGACACTTTGAATAAATATATTCGTTTATATTTAGAGGCAGCACAAGATGCGATAGAGGAAGCTTATCACCAATTTGAATGGGTTGGAGATTTTCCTAAGCATGTGACATTCATTTCCAAACATCGCGATTTTTTGCGTCGTGTTTTAGCTGAACCTCAAATTGATAAAAATCGTATAGCGGAATATCAACTAGGTCGAATGCCAACGAAACCCAAAGATGTGAAAGAAGATCCGATGCTCGATGAAGCATATGACGTTTTCAAAATGTACTATGAAAGTTTCAAAAACAATATGAATCAAATCAAAACGCATTTTTTAGGGCGCGATGATGAAACGCTATTGGAAGAATTGTATCAGCTCGCACCACGGGTCAATTATTTAGCAAGATTAACGAAAGATGTTCTTCATACGTTTAGCCAAGCTAAAAGAGCGCGCAATATTTTGGATTTTTCGGATTATGAACATTTTGCATTACAAATTTTGAGGGATGGAGACGGAAACCCGTCAGAGATTGCTCAAGCATATCGAGAACATTTCAAAGAGATTTTGGTGGATGAATATCAAGATACAAACCGTGTACAAGAAAGCATCATCGCGAGCATTAAACGCGGCGATGAATCGAACGGTAATCTGTTCATGGTTGGAGATGTGAAGCAGTCCATCTATAAATTTAGACAAGCGGATCCTAGCTTATTTATCGAAAAATATCAACGGTTTAATCAGCCTGAACAACCAGGAGGCTGGAGAATCGATTTATCTCAAAATTTCCGATCACGTCCGGCAGTATTATCAACGACGAATTATTTATTTACGCATATGATGGATACGGAAGTCGGTGAAATTGAATATGATGACGCTGCAAAATTGTATCATGGTGCGTCCTATGATGCAGTCGAATTACCGGTCCAGTTCAATGTATTGATGGTAGATCAAGACCGAGAGATGACGGCGAGTGAGCAAGAGGCGCATTTGATTGTTCAACAGGTTCAAACCATTCTTGAAACAAAAAAAGTGTACGATTCAAAAACGCAAACTTATCGTCCAGCGCAGTATAAAGATATCGTCATCCTTGAAAGAAGTTATAGCAATGCGCGACTTGTTCAACAAGCTTTCAAAGATCGAGATATTCCTTTATTTGTGAATAGTAAACAAGGTTATTTTGAACAGACTGAAATCCGTTTGATGTTATCGTTTTTACGTACGATTGACAACCCGCTCCAAGATATTTATTTGGTCGGTTTAATGCGATCGATGATATATCAATTTACAGAAGATGAACTTGCCAAAATTCGTGTTGTTGCACCACAAGATAATTACTTTTATCAGTCCATTCAACATTATCTCGCATCAGATGAAGCCGAACCTGCGATCGTTGCAAAATTGGAGAAATTTTTAAACGATTTAGCATTTTACCAAGACTATAGTTTACATCACCCTGTTTATCAGTTGATTGATCAATTGTTTAACGATCACTATATCATTCAATATTTTAGTGCGTTAATCGGAGGACGAGGGCGACGCGCAAATTTGTACGGCTTGTTTAATAAGGCTGTTGACTTTGAAAATTCAAGTTTTCGTGGATTATTCCAATTTATTCGTTTTATCGATCAAATGATTGCGCGTGGGAAAGATTTTGGAGAAGAAAATGTCATCGGACCCAATGATAATGTTGTGCGTATGATGACGATTCACAGCAGTAAAGGTTTGGAATTCCCATTCGTCATTTATTCTGGTCTAACGCGTCAATTTAATAAAAGTGACTTGGGCAAAGCCGTCGTGCTCAATCAACATGCAGGTTTAGGCTTACAATACTATGATGAAGCACAAGGATTATTTTATCCTTCTTTGATTTCGATGAGTATTGATCTTGTGAATCAAAAAGAGATGATTTCAGAAGAAATGCGTTTAATCTATGTGGCTTTTACTCGAGCAAAGGAACAACTCTTTTTAATCGGAACGGCTAAGCAAGAAAAAGAACTTGAAGTGTTAGCGTCAGCGCCGATTGCAAATCAAAAGTTAACAGTGATGGATCGCTTTAATGCTAAAAATCCATTCCAACTGTTATACAGTGTTTTCAGCAAATATCAAAATAGTGCATTACAAGCACATCAACGTTTTGAATCCGATGCGACGACATTAGCCCCAGTTGTTAAGCCGCATATTCAAGTGCAACATCTCGAGGCGGAAACGGTCTTACCGACGGAGCAAGATTTAGTTGATAATCAGAGTCATTCACTGGAAGCATTAGAAGCGAAATTAGCGTCAACCCCTATAGATGATCAGGTTGCCAAACAAATCGAGCAACAACTTTTGTTTGAATATCCATATCAGCAAGCGGTTCAGCAAGCATCAAAGCAATCTGTATCAGAATTGAAACGTCAACTTGAAACAGAACAAGCGGACACGAATTATGAACGGGTTCGGCAATATCGATTAGGCATTGCAACTTATGATCGTCCTCAATTTTTACAAGAAGTGAAGTATACCGCTGCGGAAATTGGGACGCTGATGCACACCGTCATGCAGCATTTACCATTTGTAGAAGATGGTTTTACAGAACAAGCATTGAATCAGTTTTTAACATCATTAGTCGAGCGCTCGATTATTCCGGCCGAAGCATTACAAGTGATTGCCGTCGATGAAATTCAACGTTTCATTAACAGTCCACTGTATGCACGTATCGCTAAAAGTGAAGAACGGCATACCGAAGTACCTTTCGTCGTGAATCAACATGAAGTTGAAGAGACAAATGTATCCACGGACGCTTCAATGATACAGGGGATGATCGATTTAGTTTTTAAAGAGAACGGTCATTATTACTTTGTAGATTATAAAACTGATGCGTTGATTCGAAGACGAGGGATATCCGATGCAGAGATGGAAATGATGCTGAAACAAAAATATCGTGTTCAAATGCAGTATTATCAACGTGCATTAGAAACGATATTGAAGACACCTGTGAATGGTTATTTATACTTCTTTAAATACGGTGAATTAGAGATTTAAGCGTTTAACTTTAAAAATTTGTGATTCGTTTAAAATTTCCGTTATAATATGACTAAGATATACGTTAGGAGCTGATGATGAATGAAATTCCTATCATTCAAACATAATGGTGAAATTTCATATGGAGTGAAGGTGAAAAGAGAAGAAGCGGCTTGGGATTTAAAGCGCGTTTTCGCTAATTTTGGAGAAGGAGATTTCCATCCCAAAACTTTACTCGAAGGTTTACAACAAAACCAAACACTAGATTTTCAAGAACAAGTAAGAAAAGCGGTCGTTGCGGCAGAAAACAGTGGCCAAGGCGCTGACTATAAAGTTCCGTTTGAAGATATCGAATTTTTACCACCAGTTACACCGACAAACAACGTGATTGCTTTCGGACGTAATTATAAAGCGCACGCGGAAGAACTTAACCATGAAGTGAACCGCTTATATGTATTTACAAAAGCGGCTTCTTCATTGACAGGTGATGAAAGTACGATTCCGAACCACCGTGATGTGACGGATGCGTTAGATTATGAAGGTGAATTAGGTGTCGTGATTGGTAAATCAGGAGAAAAGATTCCAAAAGGCTTAGCTTTGGATTATGTTTATGGTTACACGATTATTAACGACATTACAGATCGTAATGCACAAAAGGCGCATGCGCAAGCTTTCTTGTCAAAAAGTTTAACTGGCGCGTGTCCGATGGGGCCTTACATTGTCACAAAAGATGAATTGCCAACACCTGAAAATGTTAATATCGTGACAAAAGTCAACAATGAAATTCGCCAAGACGGTAATACGTCTCAAATGATTTTGAAAATTGATGAGTTAATTGAAGAAATTTCAAAATATGTAGCTTTACATCCTGGTGACATTATTGCAACGGGGACACCTGCTGGCGTCGGTGCCGGTATGAACCCACCGAAGTTTTTACAACCGGGTGATGAAGTGAAAGTGACAATTGATAATATTGGGACTTTAACGAACTTTATTGCAAAAGAAGAATAACATCAATGGGCGTGTTGGGAGACACCCATTCAATTGAGACTGAGTTGTATGTTGAGAACTGCACTCAGTCTCTTTGAGTTTGATGAAAGAGACCAAAAAGCAGCCCCGACATCAGGCGTATTGACGAACAGCCTATGGCATGGAAGCCGTGTGCGCCATTTTTTAATAAAATTAATGGTCGTTCTAAATACAAAATGTTTATAAAATAACACAAAGGTAATTTATATGTATAGAATATTACAATTATGTTATGATGGGGAAGATTCACAAAGAAAGGAGCTATTAAATATGTTGTTAATTAACTTGCATATTGTCAGTTGGATTGTCTTGTTAATTCTTTTCTATGCGGCTTATGAAAACTACTCTAACAAACAAGGCCCAACACCATTATTTAAATCATTACATATGGCAACTCGTGTATTGATGCTTTTCGTTCTTGTGACTGGTTTTTGGCTCGTGGTGAAGGCGTTCACAAGTGCTGGCGCTAGTCATATGTTATTGACGCTAAAAATGGTAGGTGGTATTGCAGTCATTGGACTGATGGAAGTGACAATTGCACGTAAAAAGAAAAAGTTAGAGACGCGAGGTCTATTTATTGCAACGTGGATTGTCGCATTGTTAACCATCGTTTTAGGTGCAATATTGCCTTGGGGACCTATCACAGGATTATTCAAATAACCTTGCCTTTGATATATCAACAAATTGAAGTAGACGGAGTCGTCTTAAAATCAAGTGATTAAGATCGCATTCGCCTAATCCTCATCATAAAAAAGACCTGATTTATTGCTAAAAACATTAAATCAGGTCTTTTTTTAATAAAGGGCAGCCGATATGGAATGCCAAAATAGAGAAAGGCTGTTTGAAAAGTACAAAAAGGTGTTTCATTCTTCTTTATATCATCCAAGAGATAAACGAACAGGGCTGGAATATAAATCGTCCCCCCCTGTTATCACATTCAATCTTATTGGCGTGCTTGGTAACCTAATAAATTAATGAGATCTTTTGGATGACTGAATGGTGGGGCATAAGCCACTTCGAATTCGGTCAATTCATCAATTGTTGCCTGATGCATCAAGGCCATAGAAAGGGTGTCGATCCGTTTGTCGACCCCTTTTTCACCTACTGCTGCGACACGCAAAATTTGGCGTGTTTTTTTGTCAAAATAAGCTCTTAAATGTACGTCGCTATTATTTGGATAGTAGCCGGCATGTGTTGATTTTTTTACTTCGACCATTTGATAGTCAAAATGTTTTAATTCTTGTGGGGAAATCCCTGTGCTAGCCAACGTGTAATCGAAAAATTTAACGATATTTGCACCGATGAAACCTTTAAATTTAATGTCATGATTACCGCTGATTTGTTCAGCAATCACACTAGCCCCTCGATGCGCGCCCCAAGCAAGTGGAACGTGTGCAGGGAGGTCAACGTGGCGATAAAAACTTGTAATGATATCTCCAACAGCATACACATTTGGGACGTTTGTTTTAAAGCAATCATCAACAGGAACATAGCCTTTGTCATCTAGTTGGATATTTGATTTTGCTATAAATTCAGAGTTAGGCGTTACGCCTACACCCGCAATGATTAAATCATAGTGCTCTACTAGACCAGAAGTAAAGGTCACCTGATGCCCTTCGATGGCTACGATTTCTTCATTTAATCGATAAGGAATGTGATGTTGATCGAGTTGGTCAAAAATAACGCGATTCATATCTTGGTCCATTAATTTATTAACTGCATCTGAACGATGGATGAGTGTTGGTTGGAGTCCACGA